>CAVQNF010000012.1:0-217969 GCA_963713805.1 uncultured Alphaproteobacteria bacterium
CAAGCCGGGCGTGATGTATTCCTCGTAGAGGACGTAGGTGTCGTAGGGCGGGATGATGGAAACCCCGAGCACGCTGCGAAAGCCCGCCGCGAAGATGAGCAGCCACACGAGCGGCCTCACGAGCGCCGAGATGAAGCGCTCGCGTTGGTGAAGGAAGCGCAAGCCCTCGCGCCAAACGACACCCGTGAGGCAGATCAGAGTACTGGCGAAGCGAGAAGCCGCGCCGCGGCTCGGCCGGGCGGCCGAGCTCGGCGGAAGGGGAGCTAGCCGTCATGGCGGCGTCTCCAAGCTTTCGGACGTAGGCTCGGCGATGAGCGCCGCGAAGGCTTCGCCGATGTCCTTCGCCTCTTGCGATGCGATGATGCTTTGCGCGGAACCGGTGGCGAGGATGCGGCCACGGTGCAGCACGACCACATCATCGGCCGACGCGACCTCGTCGAGCAGATGGGTCGCCCAAAGCACGGTCAACCCCGTTTGCGCCACGAGATCGCGAAGATGGCGCAAGATGCTCGCCCGCGAATTGATGTCGAGACCCACCGTCGGCTCGTCGAGGACGAGAAGCTGGGGACCGTGCAGCAGAGCGCGCGCGATCTCGACGCGGCGCATTTGGCCGCCCGAAAGATTGCGCGCCTTCTCGCCGGCGCGTCCCGAAAGAATCCATTCGGGCCAGGACCTCCGCGGCGCGCGCTTTCGCTTCCTGCGACCCGACAGCCGTGCAGAGCCGCATGATAGCGCAAGTTCTGGGCGACGGTGAGGTCGAGATCGAGAGTGCGCGCCTGGAACACCACCCCGAGGCGGCGCAGCGCCTCTCCCGGATGGCGGTTGATGTCGAAGCCGAGAACGCTGATCCGTCCTCGGCGCGCGGCAAAAAGCCGCGTCACCAGCGAGAAAAGCGTGGTCTTGCCGGCGCCGTTGAGGCCGAGCAGCGCGGTGCAACTCCCTCGCGCCACCGCGAAGCTCACATCGTCGAGCGCCAGACGATCGCCATAGGCGTGCGTCACATGCTCGATCGAGAGGGCGGGCTCGCAAGCGATGTCGGACACGGAGCCTCCCGCCGCCTATCGTCCCCGAGGCGTCAGTCCAGGGGGCCGGCGCATGAGCGTGAACATCAGGGGCAGCTTTCGCGGATCATGCGCGTGCTTCGCGATGTCGATGAGCGACCGGGCCGCGTTCGAGCTCGGAGCCGGCTCTTTCTTGTTCATGTTCCCTGCCGATCAGGAGAGGCGAGGATGAGCGGACCTGGCCGGCCAGCCGCGTCGTGGCGAGGCGAGCGCGAGCGTCGCCGCGCCGTCCGCCGAAGGGCGCGACCCGCTCTTGCGGTCACTGCACCTTCTTTCCCTCGGCGTCGTACTGCTTGAGGAAAGCGATCAGGTCCTTGATCTTCTGATCGTCCTTGATGCCGACGAAGATCATCTTGGTGCCGGGCACCTTGGCGCGCGGATCCTTGATGTAGGAGGTGAAGGTCTCCTCGTCCCAGGTCAGGCCGGAATTCTTGTTCGCCTCCGAATAGGAGTAGCCGGGATAGGTTCCTGCCTTGCGGCCGATCACCCCGTTGAGGACCGGGCCGACTGCGATTTTCGCGCCCTCGCCGATCTGATGGCAGGCCCGGCAGACGGTGAAAACCTTCTCGCCCGCGGCAGCGTCCTGCGCGCGGGCTCCCGTCACGGCCACAAGGCCGATGCTCGCGCCCAGAACGGCGCAGAGAAACGTTTGTCTCATTGTGGAATTGCTCCTCGGGGTGAAAGGGTCGGCGGGGTTCGATTTTCTAAGCTTTGATGGCGAACTATGGATCAGTCGGCGGAGATGTCCAAGGGGTGTTCGCGTCGCATTGCCTGCGCAGGACGCATCCTTCGATAAGCGTAGGCCTTCGGCTCCTCGGCCTCGGCCGTCGCGAGGATTTTCGCCACGACATGATGGTGGGGCGAGAGATGGCAGACCGGGTCGGCTTCGCGAGCCTCTCCGGTCAGCATGAACGCCTGGCAGCGGCAGCCGCCGAAATCGACCGTCTTGCGCGCGCAGGAGCGGCAAGGCTCGCGCATCCAGGCGTCGCCACGAAAGGCATTGAAGCCGGGCAAATCATTCCAGATCTCGTCGAGCGAGCGCTCCGTCACATTCCAGAATTCGAGCCCGGGGATCAGCTCCGCCGCATGGCAGGGCAGCACCTTTCCGGAGGGCGTCACATTCATGGTGCGCCGCGCCCATCCCGACATGCACGGCTTCGGGTAGCGCGCGTGATAATCGGGAGCGACGTGGTCGATGACGATCGTCCCGGCAAGGCTGGCCTTCAGCCGTTCCACCTCTTCGATCGCCGCTTCCGCCTCCTCGCGCGAGGGCATGAGAAGACCGCGGTTTTTCGCCGCCCAGCCGTAATATTGCGTATGCGCGATCTCGACACGGCGAGCGCCGAGACGGACGGCGAGCTCGACCATGGCGCCGGCGCGGCGCACATTGGCGCGGTGGATCACGGCATTGACCGTCAAGGGCAGCCCGACCTCAGTCACGAAGGACGCGACCTCGAGCTTGCGGGCGAAGGCACCCTTGTAGCCGGCGATGTGATCGGCCAACTCCGGTTCCGCGTCCTGGATCGACAATTGCACATGGTCGAGGCCGGCCTCGCCGAGCTTCGTCATCAGGGCTTGGGTGACGCCAACCCCCGAGGTGATGAGATTGCTGTAGAGGCCAAGGCTCGCACCATGGGCGACGAGCTCGACGAGGTCGCGTCTCGACGCGGGCTCACCTCCGGATAGATGCAGTTGCAGGATTCCGATCGCCGCCGCTTCGGAGAACACGCGTTTCCAGGTCTCGGTGTCGAGCTCGCCTTGGCGTGCATCGAGCTCGAGCGGGTTGGAGCAATAAGGGCAGCCGAGCGGGCAGCGATGCGTCAGTTCCGCGAGAAGCCCGACGGGGCGGGAGGGAGCTGTTGCGTTCATAGGTCGACGAGCCTCTTCGTCGCGAGCTCGGAGAGAAGAGCGCGCACATCGGTGTCGATGCGCGATCGGTCGGCCGTGAAGGTGCTCGCGAGATCGTCCACGATGGCATCGAGGCTCCGTTCCCCGGTGCAACGCTTGAGGATCTCGACGGCGATCGCGTCGGTCTTCAGGACGCGCTCGGGCGCGAGCAACAGCCACTCGTTGCGCACTTCGTCATGTTTCAGGCGCACGCCGCGCGGCAGGCGCGGGCGTATCGCGCCGGAGAGCTTCGCGGGCCCGGCGCCGGTCATGCAGGCTCCGCGGGCCGCCAGGCGCCGGGCGGGAGCTGACCCTCGACGTAAGCGTGCCAGAGCGCGTCGAGCTGCACCCAGAGCACGTCGCATTTGAACTTGAGCGCGTCCATCACGCTTTGCTGCTCCGCTCTCGTTCGCGCGTTCCTGCGCACGTAGTCGAGGGCGAAATCGGAATCGCGCTGCGCCTGCGGCGGCCGCTTGGTGAAATAGGCGAGGGTGTCGGCGGTCACGAAATCATAGTGCTTCAGCATGCCTTCGATGCGTTCGCCGATGATCTGCGGCGAGAACAATTCGGTGAGCGAGGAGGCAATCGCTTCGAGCAAGGTCCGCTCGCGACAGAAATGCACATAGGCCTCGACCGCGAATCGCGTCGCAGGAAGAATGCCGCGGGTCGAAACCACGAGATCGCGCTCGAGGCCTAGACCCGCCGTGAGATGCAGCCAGCGCGCGATGCCTCCGTCGCCTTCGGCCTCTCCGTCGTGGTCGATCACGCGCCGGCGCCATTCGCGGCGCAGAGCCGGATCGCCCATGCGCGCGAGGATCGTCGCGTCCTTCGCCGGGATCAGCGACTGGTAATAATAGCGGTTCAACGCCCAGGCGCGCACTTCGGCGAGCGAACATTCTCCGCCGTGCAGCCTGCGGTGGAAAGGATGGAGATTGTGGTAGCGCGTGGCGCCGATCGCGCGCAGCTCGGCTTCCAGGAGATGAGGCGCCATCGCGTCGCTCACAGGGCGATCTCCATGCCGTCATAGGCCACTTCCCAACCCGCCGCCTCGACGGAGCATCGCTCGGTCGATCCCTCGATCAGGATGGGGTTGGTGTTGTTGATATGGGTATAGACCTTGCGTCCCACCTCAAGCTCGGCAAAGCCGGCGAGCGAACCTTTATCGCCGCTGATCGCCATGTGGCCCATGCGCCAGGCGGTCTTTTGCGAAAGCCCCAGACGAACCATCTCGTCATCCGTAAATGTCGTGCCGTCGAAGAGAAGGAGATCGGCGCCCGCGGCCCTGCGCAGGATGTCCTCGCTGATCTTCGCGCAGCCTGGAATATAGACCAATCTCGCGCCGGCGGATCGGATTTCGAGCCCCAACGTCGTTTCACCGACGCCGCCGATGCTCACCGCCCCGCTTTCCTCATGCAAAGGCACCTTGCCGGGCACGAAGAAGGGCGTCACTTTCAGGCCGAAGCCCGCATCGAGCTCGACCGCGTCATGCAAGGGCCGCATGCCGACATAGGACGGGTCAAGGACCCGGAAGATCGAATTGGCTTCGATGAGCTTGAGCGTCGCCGGCGTCGCAAACAGCGTGAAGGCCTGCCGCTCTCTCAGCGACAACAAACCGGCGACGTGATCCACGTCGCCGTTTGTCAGGAAGACTTCCACGAATCGGAGAATCGCGAGCCGCGCTGCCGGGCCAAAGCGCCCGGGCGTTCTGGATCTGCTGACGCAAATCCGGTGACGCATTCAACAGGAACCAGTGGGTTCCATCGGCAGTGACCGCGAGGCTGGATTGGGTGCGCGCCGAAACCCGCCGGTCACCCTGCCACGCGAGATCACATACCGGACAGCGGCAATTCCATTGAGGGTAACCGCCCCCTGCCGCCGAGCCGAGAACGACGATCTTCAGCTTCGTCGAAAGCCGCTCGTCCAGCGGCACCAAACCGGCTTCTTCAGATTTCCGCCGACTCGTAGCTCGTCACTTCCATGCCGACGCATACTTCAGTCACGCAGGGTGTCGACCAGGCCATTGCTTCCTCCTTGATGAAAAAGTCGTGTCCGATAGACATACTGCCGCGGCAATTCCTTTTCAATCGCGAATATCGAGATTTGCTGCTGCGTCCGATCACGATCCGTTGTGCGGCGATCCCATTCTCGACGACGCACCACCCGACAGGCTTTGAACCATGCCGGTCTTGGTCTTAAATGTCTCCCGAGGGGCCGCCCGGCGGCCGGATCGCAAATCGCCGGGGAAGGGTAGCCGCGCCGTTAAGGCATATCTGCAATTCAGCCATGATGAGAAACATGATCAAACAGGGCAGGATTAGACAGGGATGGAGCGCGACCCTCGCGGGCATCGTGATCGGGATGACCGTGCTGTCTCCCACAAGGTTAAGCGCCGCGGCGGAGATCAACGACTATCCGACATCGACGCGGGCCGATTACGTGTTCGCCTGCATGAAAGCGAATGGGGAGGCCCATCAGACGCTCGAGCGCTGCTCATGCTCGATCGACGTGATCGCCTCCCTCATTCCCTATGAGCGCTATGTCGATGCCGAAACCGTGATGAGCATGCTTCAGACGCCGGGCAATCTCGGCAATATGTTCCGGGGGACGGAGTTCTCGAAAAAGGTCGTGGACGATTTACGGCGCGCCCAGGCGGAGGCTGGAGATCAGGTGCTTCTGATCCGCGTTCGGGGCCGCTTCGAGATCTGCGGTCCCTTGTTCGGGAACTCGCCCTTGTAGAGATGCTTGTCGCTGTCGCGCGCTTCCACACGAAAATCGGATGTGCCCGCGCCCCGATAGGTGAAGCGGAAATTCGGGTCTTCCGAAATCGATATGCCGCCCTCGATCGAAAGGACCAGATCCTCGCCCTGCCACACCTTCAGATCTTCCACGAAGAGCGGTGGGATATAGAGACGCGAGAGCTGATCCATCTGCATGCCCGAATCGTTGGGGTGACGCAGCATGACCTGGATGTCGCGTTCGTCGGGCGGCACCGCGACGCCCGCCGGATCGGGCCGCAGCGGAAATTGCCGAAACCTCATCTGGCCCATGGTGGCCTTGGCATCTTGGGCATCCTCGAGCATCGGGGCCGAACAACCGCCCGACGCCTTGATGAAGCGCTGCGTCACGTAGAATTCGCCGTCGCTCAGCTCCGCGACGACGTGGAGGTTGGTGTAGCTGTCGACGCGCACTCTCGTGGAGAGGCTCACGAGGGTGACGGCGGAGCCGGGCTTGAACACCCCGACGAGAGGTGAGGGGTTCTGATCGATCACCAGAGTCAAGGCGATCAGCCGGCGCACATCTCCCGCCGGCAGGTTGACATTCATGGTGACCGGGACGATGGCCGCGTCCTCCGCACGCATCGGCGCCTCGAGTGAAAGGAAGGCCGATCCGTCCTTCAAAGGCGCGCCATGGAAGATGTCTTTCGCGAGATCGGGCCAGGGATCGATCTCTCCTTCGGCGAAGGCCGGAGGTGCGGCGAGGCCGAGCAGGGCGACAACGGCCGCACAACGAAGGAAAATTGCGATCGCCCCTGCACGCATCGGCTGCTCCATCGGCCCTCTCGAGGTTCGGTATCATTATAGGGGCTCGCGCGCTAAAGTCGAAACGCGATGAGCGCCAAGCGCAGCTTACGGGAACTGTCTCGCGGAAGGGATCACCCGGGCGAGGTCGAATTCGCGGGTGATCCTTTAGCGGGAGGGCGCAGTCGGCTAAGTTCGCGCCGGGCCCACGGGCCGCAAGGCGCGACCGCGGATGATGAAGGATGGCGATGACACTGTTCCTGGCGAGCGTGATGAGTGAAGGCGAGGTGCAGATCGCCATCTCGGGCGGTGCCGATCTCATCGACTTCAAGGATCCGGCGAAAGGGGCGCTCGGCGCGCTGGAACCGGCAATCCTGCGTTCAGCCGTCGCATTCGTCGCCGGGCGGCGGCCGACGAGCGCCGTCACCGGCGATCTGCCCATGGACCCGGAGATCCTCCCGAAAGCCGTCGAGAGCATCGCCTCGACGGGGGTCGACTACGTCAAGATCGGGCTCTTCGACGACCCGCGACGCGCGGCCTGCATCGAGGCTCTTTCTCCCTTGTGCGCGAGGTTCAAGCTGATCGGGGTCATGTTCGCGGACGAAACGGTCGATCTTTCCCTTCTCGAGCGGCTCGCGGCGGCGGGTTTTTGCGGTGCGATGCTCGACACCGCGCATAAAAGAGCGGGCCGGCTCCTCGATCGTCGCGATCGGCCTGGCTCTCTGGCTTCGTCGCGAGGTGCCGCGATAAGGGCCTGCTCGCGGGCCTTGCGGGCTCGCTCGAACCGCCCGACGTGCCGCGCCTCCTGCCCTTGCGGCCCGATATTCTCGGGTTTCGCGGCGCTCTTTGCGCCAAGGGCGACCGGACGGGCGGAACTTCGATCCGAAGGCGGTTTCGCTCGTCCGCGACCTGATCCCGTCGGATCGACGCGCTGAAGCGTCCGAAGACGGGGAGGAAGATCGCGTCGATTATCGGCTTCTCGTCGGTCGCGGCTATGCGGTCGAGCCGCGCGACGGCTCCTCGCGAGCCGATCGCATCTTCGTTCGGGATTTCGTCGTGCCGGTCCGCATCGGCGCCTACCGTGTCGAGCATGACGCGACACAGCGCGTGCGCTTCAACGTCGAGGCCTTCGTGCAACGCGGCACGCATGCGCCCGCCGATCTGCGCGATGTCCTGTCCTATGACGTGATCACGGACGCTATTCGGCGGATCGTCGCGGAGGGACATGTGGAACTGGTGGAGGTCCTGGCGGAACGCGTCGCGGGGGCCGTGCTTGGCCAGCCGCGCGTGTCCAAGGTGGTCGTCGGCGTCGAGAAGCTCGATACCGGTCCCGCCGCCGTCGGCGTCGAGATCACCCGAGAGAAGACGGCCGAAGCCGCGATCCTGCGCCATCCCGCGCCGGCGGCTACCGGCGAGCACGGGTCCAGCGGCTGAGCGTGAGCGCCCTTAACGTCGTGAAGCTCGGCGGAAGCCTTGCCTTCGCCGAGGCCCTGCCGGCATGGCTCGCCGCGATCGGGGCCGGAGCCGGCAAGACCGTCCTCGTCGTCGGGGGCGGCCCTTTCGCCGATGCGGTGCGGCAGGCGCAGCCGCGCATGGGCTACGATGATGTCGCGGCCGATGCGATGGCGCTTCTCGCCATGGAGCAATATGCGGTGGCTGTCGCGTCACTCGGACAAAGCCTCACGGTCGCCGGAAGCTATCCGCGCATAAGGCGCGCACTCGAGGACGGAAAGATACCGGTCTGGGCGCCAAGCCGCATGGTGCAGAAAGCGCGCCGGCTCGCCGATTCCTCTTCCTCACGAGAACGTGTCGAAATCCACCCTTCATGGGACGTGACCTCCGACAGCCTCGCGGTTTGGCTCGCGCACAAGGTTCGCGCGCGGCGGCTTTTTCTGATCAAGCAGGTGCCGGTCGAGGCTCAGAGGAGCGCGGATCAATCAATCACGGCCGAGCATCTGGCGCGGACCGGCGTCGTCGACAAAGCTTTTCCGCGATCTCTCGCGGCGGCGAGCGGCGTTAAAGGTTTTTTGCTCGGGCCACACGACATGGAAGGTCTTGCGATGGCGCTGTGCGAGGGCACGCCGATCGGTTCCCGCATCGGCCTTGTTGCCGGGACGGAGCCGATCCATCATGCGGCAAGGCCGGTCGAGAGCGTGGACGGCCGGGTCTTGCCCGGGGACGATCACGTTTGAGGGCGCTTCAGGACCAGCCGCAATGGCAAGAGCCGGACACGACGGTGCCGCCCGCTGGGGATGGGCGCTCACGGGATCGGGGCACTTCTTCACCGAGTGCCTGGCGCTGATCCGACTGCTGCCGGCGGTCGACCTCTTCGTCAGTCGGGCGGCGGCCGAGGTGGTGCGCATGTACAAGCAGGACTTCGCATTGCCGCCCTCCGCGCGCCTGTTCCGGGACACGACGGCGAGCGCGGCCCCGGTCGGCCGCTTCTACGAGGGCGATTATCACACGCTGGTTCTCGCGCCGGCGACCTCGAATACGGTGGCGAAATGCGTTTATGGGATTTCGGACAATCTCGCGACCAATGTGTTCGCCCAGGCGGGCAAATGCCGCGTCCCGACGATCGTCTTTGCTTGCGACACGGCCCCCGAGCTCGAGACGCGAGCCCCCGCCGGGATGGTCAAGGTGTATCCAAGACGCATCGACCTCGAAAACACGGAGCGGCTGAAGGGCTTCGAGGAAACGACCGTCGTCGAATCGCTCGAGGCCTTGGAGCAGGCTGTCTTGCGCCGCCGCCGTGAGCTCGGCGATCATGGCTGAGCATGTGCTGTTCCTGACCGGCCGCCTGGCCAGGCCGCGCCTGGAAAAGGTGCTTTCGGAGCTCGAGCCGAGGCCCTTCGAGTGGACCATCGCCGACATGGGGGTGAAGGTCGCGGCGCTCATGACGGAAGGGATCATCATGCGGCGGCTCGATCGCGGCCTCGTCGGGCAGGCGAGCCGTGTCGTGCTGCCCGGCCGTTGTCGCGCCGACCTCGGCCGGCTCGCAAGCGAATTCGGCTGCCCCTTCGAGCGCGGCCCCGACGAAGTGCGCGACATCCCCGATTGGCTCGGTCGCAAGGGCAAGACCCCGCTGCTCGGCGAAAAGTCCGTTCGGATCTTCGCCGAGATCGTCGAGGCGCCGATGCTCGAGGTCGCCGAGATATGCACCCGCGCCGCGCAAATGCGTGAGGCCGGTGCCGACGTGATCGATCTCGGCTGCCTGCCCGACACAGCCTTCCCTCGGCTCGCGCAAACCGTCCGAGCGCTCAAGGGACTAGGGTTCAGCGTCAGCGTCGATTCCGCAAACCCCGAAGAGCTGCGCCTGGGCGCCGAGGCCGGGGCGGATTTCGTGCTGAGCCTGACGGAGCAAACTCTCGACCTCGTCGCGGGCACAAGGGCGACGCCCGTCCTGATTCCGGCGCGTCATGGCGATCTCGACGGGCTCGCCCGGGCGGCGCGTAGCGCCGCGCGACGCAAGCTCGCCGTTATTCTCGATCCGGTTCTCGACCCGATCCATTTCGGCTTCGTCGCGTCGCTGCTGCGCTATGCGGAGCTGCGGCGGCTTCTGCCCTCGGCCGAGATCATGATGGGAACGGGCAATCTCACCGAGCTCACGGAAGCGGACACCCCCGGCATGACCGCGATGTTGATGGGCATCTGCTCGGAGCTCGAGATCGGCAACGTCCTGGTGGTGCATGTCAGCCCCCACACGCGCCGCACCATTGCCGAGCATGCCGCCGCCGCGAGGCTCATGCATGCGGCGCGCGTCGACGGTGGCTTGCCGAAGGGCTATGGGGCGGGGCTCGTCCAGCTTCACGACATCAAGCCTTTCGCCAGCACGCCCGAGGAGATCGGCGCGCTCGCACAAAGCGTGCGCGATGGTAATTTTCGCATCGAGACCGCGGTCGACGGTATCCATGTCTATAATCGCGACGGCCATCACGTGGAGGGTGACGCGCTTTCTCTCTTCGCGAAGCTCGACGTCGCCACGGACGGCGCGCATGCCTTCTATCTCGGGACGGAGCTGATGAAAGCCGAAATCGCCTTCAGGCTCGGCAAGCGCTATGCGCAGGACGCGCCGCTCGATTGGGGTTGCGGGGCGGACCGGCCGGTCGAGGACCTGACGCGCCAGGCCGAAGCAGGTCCCACGCTTCGCGCCAAGCACGCGGCGCCGGAACGGAGGGCCCGTCGTGCCGATGATTCGTGAGGCGATCGTCACGAC
Organism: uncultured Alphaproteobacteria bacterium; assembly: GCA_963713805.1. GTDB lineage: Bacteria > Pseudomonadota > Alphaproteobacteria > Rhizobiales > Beijerinckiaceae > GAS188. The sequence goes on from CAVQNF010000012.1 coordinate 10,683, forward strand.
CGTGAATGCTGCCGGCAAGGCGCATGTCGCACCTTTCGGGTTGATCGCGGCCGGAAGGCAGTGGGTGATCGCGCCGTTTCGTCCCTCGACGACGCTCGATAATCTTCTCGCCGTTCCCTATGCGGTCGCGAATTTCACCGACGACGTGCGGCTTTTCGCCGGTTGCCTCACGGGACGGCGCGATTGGCCGCTCGTCGGCGCCTCGCGCATTGCGGTGCCGAGGCTCGCCGCCGCCTTGTCGCATGCCGAGCTCGCGGTCGAGGAGATCACAGAAGACGCCACGCGGCCGCGTTTTGCCTGCGGCACGATCCATGAGGAGATGCACGCGCCCTTCGGCGGCTTCAACCGGGCGAAGGCCGCGGTGATCGAAGCCTGCATTCTGGTGAGCCGGCTCCATATGCTGCCTCGCGAGAAGGTCGAGCAGGAGATCGCCTATCTTTCGATCGCCATCGAGAAGACGGCGGGTCCCGATGAGGCGCAAGCCTGGTCATGGCTCATGGACGAGATCAAAGCCAGATATTCGGCGAAAGGAAGCGCATAGTTTTGGGGGTGGGCGCTCGAAGGGGACCGAGGGCGCTCGGGCGCAGGGTTCCGGGCCATCACCTCCAATCCTTCGCACGGGCGGCGCCGCGTCGGCGAGGCTTAAGTTCCGTCCCTGCCAGCAAAGCCACGGCGACCGCGGGGGCGCAATCGCATGCAAGCTTGCGAAGCCTCGGTGAAGCCGCGACGAGAAAACGCGAGAAGGGAACGAAGGGGCGCTGAAGTCGGGCCGCGAGCGCACCGGCGATCTTCACGCCGATGCCGGCGCCGATGATGGGGGCATCGGGCGGCAGAGGTCTGCGAGACAAGACGAGCATCGCCGCGTCGTGAAGCGTCCTGAGCTGCGCCTCACGGAAGGCGCGGGCGACCTCGATCCAGGCCTCCTTCGAGGCCTCGGCCGCATCGAGGCCGAGCATTCGCGCAAGCCGTGCCCGGGAGGCCGCAACCGTCTTCTCCCGGCCGTCGGCGGTTGCCTGCTGATCGGCGCCGGCGGGGAGATCGCCAAGAAGGCGGTAGACGTCGGCCATGTTGGCGAAATATTCGTTCATCAGCGGCATCGAGCGCCCCTGAAAGGGCACGCGCGAGGCAACCGACATGAGAAAGCTGCGCACCATGCCGGTGTAGACGAGCTCCCCCGCCTCGAGGCGCTGCGCATCGGTATATCCGCGAGCGTCAACTTTTCCGTCGGCGAGCGCGACGAGATCGGTGGTGGTCGAGCCCATGTCGACGAAGAGGCCGTTGCCCAGCTCGCGCGCCGCGAAACGCGCCGAGGCGTGCCAATTCGCGGAGGCGATGTCGGCGATGTGGTCCGAAACGCGCTCGAAGGGGACGAAGCCCGCGGGTCCCGCGTAGATGCCGATTTCCGCGTCGAGGCATCGCATGGCGACCCTTGTCAGCGTTTCCACCCCCTCCGCGCGGGAGGCGAAAATATCGGCAAGCTCCCCGGTCATGGTCGCGGCATGGCGGGTGGCAGGGCCGAGACCGCGACGCGCCTTCGAGAAGGCCATTTCGAGCTTGTCGAGGCCTTGCCAAAGCGGGCAAGGGACCAGCACCGCCTTGGCGATCACGCCGTCCTCGACGCGCACTCCCTTGAGATGCGCGCCGCCGATATCCCAGCCGATGATCGTGCCCATCTCGTTTTCATTCTCCGCGCGGCGCAAGCCTGTTATCAGTCGGCTTCGATAAAGGCCAAGTTCTCCTCGCCAAGTTCTCCTCGCCAAGCTCTCCTCGCCAAGCTCCACCCGACAAGATCAACGCATGAAGCTCGACATCATTCCCGTCATCGACCTTCGCCACGGCCTCGTGGTGCGCGCCGTCATGGGCCGGCGGGAACTCTATCGGCCGATCGTGACGCCGCTCAGCCGGACGGCGCAGCCCGAGGACGTGGTGCAAGGGCTGTTGAGGCTTCATGCTTTCGCGACAATCTACGTCGCCGATCTCGATGCGATCGAGGGATCGGGTGACAACACTTGCGTCGTCATGGGCTTGCGTCGGCGCTTTCCGCATCTCGACATCTGGACCGATAACGGAATTGCCGCGGGCGAAGCGGTTCGCCGCTGGCTCGATGAAAATCGCGGTACGCTCGTGCTCGGCAGCGAATTGCAGGCAACCAGCACGGTGGCGCTAAGCTTCGTGGACGAGCCTCGCCTGGTGTTGTCGCTCGATTTTCGCGAAAGCGTCTTTCAAGGTCCCGCCGACCTTCTCGACCCGTCGCATTGGCCACGTCGCGTGATCGCGATGACCTTGGCTCGTGTCGGCGGCGAGGCCGGGCCCGATTTCGAGCGCCTGCGCCGAGCTTCGCCGCATAGGGCCCCGCCAGCATCTCCATGCGGCGGGAGGCGTGCGCGGACGACAGGATCTGCTGCGTCTCGCCGAGATGGGGATCAAAGGCGCGCTGGTGGCCTCGGCGCTGCACGACGGGCGTCTCGGTGCAAGCGAGATCGCCGAATTCGGCGGCTGATGGCGGCGGCCGTCGCGCCCTTCGTTTCGTGGCGCGACGTCGCTCGATGCGACGCTGCGAGTACGCCTATCGGATGGCTGATCCGATAGGCGACCCGGATTGGCTTACGAAGCGGCCGCGAAGGGGTGCTTCGCCGAGTTGCGTTGCGCCACCACTTGCGAGGGTTTCGGCTCGCCGTTTACGGCGCGAGCGATCGATTCCTTGGTGGCGCGGTAGTTGTATTCCTGGATCTTCTTGTCGTCCGCCGCTTCCCAGTGGATGAAAACGCCGACGCAGATGAAGAGATCGTCCGCTTCGCTTTCGGGGATCACGCCTTCGGCGACACTGTCGGCTACCGCCTTGCCGACGGCGTGCTGGGCAGGTCCGAACATCTGGACCGCCTGCTTGGCGCCCTTGATCGTGACCTTGTTGTACAACACGGTCGACGGTTTGCAGGCAAGGTTCGGAGCGACGAGCGCGAGCAAGGTCGTGAACCCGTCCTTGTTGTTCGTCAGAGCGTTCGCGAACGCCGGTTTCTGCCGCGCTGCCGCGCGGACCGATGATGAGGTCGATATGAGCAACTTCGTTTCCTTCACCGACGAGTGACTTGCCGACGCACATCTTGGTGATCTTGGCCATGAATGTCCCTCCCTGGAGAACATAACCGGGGCAACCGCACGCTCATCTGGCGTCCGGCCCGTGAACTATCCTTGTTGACAGCATCCGGCTGGACGCCGGATCGGTTGGCCAGATAGCAGCGGAAAATTTTTCCGCTTTTCAAGTCAACCACTCTTCCCTGTCCGCCGCAAGATGGATTGTAGCTTTGCGGCGAAGAGCGTCGCGACCGTGAGGTCGGCGCTGGTGCCGGGATTGGTGCCGGCGCGCTTGAGCGCCGCATCCCAGGCGATGAGCTCGGGTCGCAGCTCGGCAAGCCCCGCTCCCGCCTGCACGCGTTCGAGGAAGGCGCTCGCTGTCGGCATGACGCTCGCGGCGACCGCGGCGCCTTGCTTGCGCACGACATGCGTGTCGGGAAAGCTCGCGAGGAACGCCAGATACACCGAGAGCGTCGCGAGCTCGGTGCCGCCGCCGCCCTGTTCGAGCGAGCGCCGCAACGATGGCAATCCGACCTCGAAGATATCCGCAAACGAGGTGTCGTATTGGCGCGCGATCCGGTCGCGCGACGAGGCTTCGGCCATGGCCTCCAGCAAGGACACCTGCGCAGGCGAGCGAACGTCGTGCCTTGGTGCGTCGCCGAGACCGCCCGGTGAGGCGCGCACGATGGCCTCGAAGGCGAGGCGGGCGTCCTCGCGATCGAGCTGCGCCAGCACGTCACGGACGGCGGCGCGCAGGTTCGGGTCGCGCTTTTCCGCGGCTGCCGCGAGCGGGGCGCACAAGAGGATGATGCCGAGATTGATATTCTGGTGCGTCGCCTCGAGGCTTGCCTCGACCGCGCCCCCTATTCGCGCGCCGATGCGCGCGCCGCGACATGCGATGAAGGGTGCGGCGCGGCGCGCGCCCAGCCTGAAATCCTCGACCGTCATCGCATGGCCCGATGCGAAGACGTGCACATTGCCGGGTTTCGGCGCTTCGAGCTCGTCGCGACAGGCCCGTTCGAACGCCGCGCCGATGGCCGCTTCGAGCCGCATCAGCCGGCGCGGCGGGAAAGGGCGCGTTCGCGCAGGGCTGCGAGAAAATCGGCGGCGATCGCATGGGCGATATCGACGCCGGAGACGCTTTGCAGCCCCCGCCAGGCCGGCATCGAATTCACCTCGAGCACATAGGGTTTGCCGTCGCCTCCGACGAGAATGTCGACGCCCGCAAAATCCGCTTCGACGGCCGCGGCCGAGCGGAGGGCGAGCGCGGCGAGCTCTTCATCGAGCTTGGCCGCTTCTGGCCGGCCTCCCTGTTTCACATTGGTGATCCAATGCGCCGCCCGGCGCCGCATGGCGGCGACGATCCTTCCGCGCGAGACCAGGACCCGAAAATCGCTGTGCTCCGGCCCTGCGGCCCCCGACGAAGCGCTGAAGGTAGTAGACGCCTGCGACGGCGCCCTCATCCGGGAGCTCGCCCGCCGCGCCGATCAGCTTCAGGCCCCGCCCTTGCGACCCGAAGAGCGGCTTGAGGACGAGCGGGCCCCGGATCGTCTCTCGCCGCGCGATGCGCAGCGCCTCGGCCCGCCCTTCCACCGTCCAGGTGTCGGGCGTCGGCACGCCCGCCCTGGCGATCAGGAAGCTCGTCATCGATTTGTCGACGCAGCGTTCGATGGCACGCGCGTCGTTCCAGACGAGAACGCCGTGCTCGCGAAGGGCGTGCAGGACGCCGAGCCTGCGGGTCACGGCCTCGAAGCTGCCCGCGGCAATGCCGCGCACGATCACCCCGTCAGGCAGATGCGGGCCGAAGCCCGGCAGCACGAGGCCGCCCGGATGAAGCGTCGAGAATGTCACGGCGGACAGCTCGACGAAGCTCGCCCGAGCCCCCAGTGCCTCGAGCCTCTTGATCAGCGAGCGCGCATGGCCGTCGCGCCGATGCCCGACGATGGCGATCGCCGCGCGGCCTCCCAGGTGACCGGGTCGGGCGCCGGGCGCGGGATGTTTCAAGCGAATGAGGCATCGAGGAGGTTCGGGTCGACGGCACCCACATGAAAGCTGTCGCCCGTCTCGAGCGCGGTGACGATGACCGACGCCGGGCTGAACAGCATCGGGTCGATCGCGTAGAAGTCGCCACCCACGCGCTTGAAGATCTCGGCGAAGGGCTGGCCGTAGTCGCGCGAGGCACGGCTCGGCATGCGCTCCGCAAGCTCCTTGGCCTCATTCGCCGGACCTCGCACGAAAAGATGTACTTGGCCTGCGTAGATGATGGCGTCGTTGGTGCGTCCCATGGCCGTGACGAAATCGGGGTGGGGCGGAGGCAAGGGAGCAGCGCCCATGCCTTCGACGATGCGATCGAGCGGAAAGCCGAGCTCATGGGCCTTGTGCAGGGCGACCTCGAGCACGCGCGCCACGACCTGCACGCCGCCGGCCCGGCTTTGCGTAGGCGTGAAGATGAAGGTCACCCTGTCGGGCTCGAGCCCGCATGCGGTCGCGACCTCGGCGACCACGGCATCAGGTGGGCCCCGGTCGCTTTCGAGGATCAGCACGGCGCGGTCGGCGCGATCGGCGTAGCCGAGCTCCTCGAACAGCTTCTCGCCGCGCGCCAGCGCGCGGGCCGGTCCCGAGCCGAGCGCGAAGAAGGCGTCCTTGCCCTTGCCGTGGGTCAGTCGCCAGCCCGCATATTGGCTGGCGAGGCAAGCGATAACCGGCATCGAGGAACGCACCGCGATGGTCCAGGGCCATCGCGGAGTTGCTTGCGAGGTCAGGAGCGTCACCTCGGCGAGGCCGCCGAGGCAGATCCCGGCGATGCGCAAGCCGGCCTCGATGCCGCCGGCCGCCTTGCTGCCGGCATCGATCAAGGTCTCGCCCGAGGCTCCGCGTGCGATGCCCAAGCCGAAGCGGGCGGCATCGCCAATGAGGTGCGCGACCAGTTCGTTCGCGCGCAGGTTCACGCTGACGAGAGGTCGCTCGCTCAACTTCGCCCCCTTTGCGCCATGGCGAGAACGGTCGCGACGCGCGTTTCGATCAAAGCCCTGGCGCGGACAGAAGAGCTTGCCTTCGCCAGGACGGTGCAGATCGGCGCGCCCGCTTCCACGCGCGAGCCGGCGCTCTGCCGGTCGGCGCACCACGCGGGCCAGTCGAGCTTCGGCATTTCGGCGATGCGGCGCGTGGCGTAGACGGTCGCGGCCGCGGCGGCGCCGCGCCATCGAGGTGGGCGCGCCGGCAGGACGCCGCGGCAGGCATCGACATGCAAGGCGAAGAGCGGTTGCGCCGCCTGATCGAAGAGATCGAGCGTCGCGCCTGGACGCGGGTTGATCTCGATCAGCCATATGTTTTCGTTCTCGACCAGGAAATCGGCGCTGTTCAGGCCGCGCAAGCCGAGGCTTCGGGCGAGGCCGCGCGCGGCAGAGGCGAGCCTGTGCTTTACCACGGGTCCGATTCCGGCCGGACGCACCGCACCTCCGTAGCGGGCGGGCGCTTCGGCCGTCGGATGGCTCCACTGCGCGCTGAAGCCGAGGGGGAGCGCATCCTCACCATTCGCAAGGAAGAGCAGCGACACCGCTCGGCCGGCGACCTTCCGCTGATAATAGAGGCGTGCCGACGCCCGCGCCCTTTCGCCTGCGGCTTGCACATGCGTGCCGCCCGATCCGCCGATGCGTTTTTGCAACCAGCCCCGCGGATCGGACGGCCGGTTCGCGCTGATCGGGGGATGGGGCACGCCAAGCGCCGCGCAAAGCCTGGCCAACCCGAACGGGTCTTTGGCGCGCGATACCGCATCGGCGCCATTGCCGAGAAGCGGCCAGAGACGAGAAAGGCGCGCCAAGCTGCGCGGCCGATCCTCGAAGCCCGCGCCACAAACGAGGCCCTCGCATCGACGCCCGGCGGCAAGGCTCGTCAGCGAAAGGATCAACGCCGGCTCATCGAGCCCGGACGCAAGGTCGCCCGGGGTCCTCCTCGACAAGGTCGCGGCGGCGCGCATGTCCTCATCGCCGAAGAGATCGGCGACGAGCGGTGCATAGCCCGCCACCCGCGCCGAGACCGCGAGCGCCCGACCCGACAAGGCGGCGATGAGCACGTAGCGCGCCTTATTTCGCAAGCTCACGGGCGAGGTCGAAGGCGTGACGGAAATCGAAGACGACCGGCTTTTCCGCCTGGATCATCTGCCGGAACAGCCCCGACTCGGTCTTCGACTTCAATTGGCCGATCGTCAGCGGGCCGACACCCAAAACCTTGCTCTCGCCGATCGTTTCACCCTTCGCGTCCACCTTCAGCCCTTCCACTCCTGAAGGCGGCACCGCATTGACGTCGGCCGCGACCATCAGGCCGGAGGCGGCCTCGAGCTGCTGCCGATCGAGAATGCGGACGCCGGCTCGCCCCGCGCAGAAAACGACCTGGGAGGATGCGAGAATCCCGCCGATCTTCTCGCGGCTGCCGCCGTCGGCGAAGGCGAGCGAGACCTCGAAGCGGCGCGAGGCCTCGTCCGCGGCCTTGCGGACGCGCTCGGGCCCGTCATAGCCGACGAGGGTGACCTTCGCGCCTTGCCGCGCCGCGATCACGGCAGAGGAAAAACCGACGACGCCGGTTGCGCCGAACACCGCGACCGCAAGTCCGCTCAAGCCGCGCGAGAGCTTCGCTCGCAAGACGGTTTCGACGCAAGTCACCATCGCGGCGGCGGTGGTGAAGGAGCCCGCCGGATCCGCGAAAAGGGACGCCGCAAATGGCGGCACCATGGCCTTCTTGGCGGCCTCCAGCATGTCGAGCGCCAGGAGCGCGTCCTTTCCGCCGAAGAAGAAGCCGGTCCTCGGGCCGAGCTTCGGCGGACGCGAAAAGATCGCATCCTGCACCAGGGCGGCGATGTCGCCGCGCTCGACGCCGGCATAGGGCATGACCGCGTCGTAACCGGCATCGAGGGCCATGTTCGCGTCGAAGGGGCTGACATGCTTGAGCGGCGTCAGCATATGAAGGATGTTCTTGTCGCCCATGACGTTTCCCCTGCCGATTCCGGCTCAGCTTATGTCGGCGAGCTCGCCCTTGGCTATCGCGGAAGCGCCTTGCTCGCGCATTTCGACCCGAGCGCCGACGTTGAGACCTCGACGGATCGAGAGGTCGAGGTTTTGCGTGTTGCCTTCACGCCGCAAGGCGTCGCTCAGTCTTTGCGCCTCGGCGGGGCTTTCCGCGAAGGCAAAGCCGGTCGGACCCCAGGAACTTTGGCCGATGCCGTGAGCGCCTTCTCGTCGCAGCGTGTCGAGCGCCGCCGCGACCTCGGGGCTGGTGAAGCGCCGTCCGCCTTGGACCGGCGCAAAATAATCGCCGAGACGTTCCTGAAATTGAGCGGACCGCCTCGCCGAAGGGCACAATTCTTTTTTCGACCAAACCGGGAAGGAGCTGCATCAAAACCAGGCGGCAGATACGGTCCGCCTCCGCTTCGCCAAAAAGCTCGAGGGCCGAGAAAGCCGCCCGCTCGTCATCGCCATGAACGCCTCGCCGCGAGGCATCTTGAAGCAGAAGGATGCGCCAGTTCCTCGGAAACGGCAACCGCGTGACGATCGGCGGCTCGACCGTCGCGGAGCCGCGTCCACCGTCGACCACGAACCCTCCCTTGCGGAACACGGCGATGCCGACGCCCGATCGCTCGCCCCGCGCAAGCGTCCTGATGTCCTGTCGTGGATCGCCGCGCAAGCTCTCGAGGCGTCGGAAGGCTTCGGCGACCGAGAGCGCGAGCGTGGTGCCGGAGCCGAGACCCACATGCGCGGGTATCGCCTCATGGATCGTGAGCGCATGGGCGTGTTGCGTCCCGAAACGGCGGCCCAAGGCCGCAAGATGCGCGCTCGCGCGGTCGCTGTCGGGACCTTGCACCCGCGGGGCCGCGGCGCGGCGAAGGCTCAACCGGGTCACGGGGCCGTCGATCGCAAGTCCGATGCTCCCGAACCGCCTGCCGAGCCCGCCATGCAAATCGAGAAAGCCGAGATGCAGTCGCGCCGCCGCGCTGATGACCACATGCGTGCCTTCAACCATGCATCGCTCCCTAGGCTCGCCCGCCCGACGTTGTGTTGACGGGCAAATAAGATAGACTTCCGCCGCCGATATGAAAGCATGTCCGTGAAGTTCCGCGGCGGGAGGAGACATGGCAGACCCGAAGCAGGAAATCGCGCACGCCGACGATGAGGTGGTGCAGAGGCTGCGCCGCGAGTTGCCGCATTGGCGGCTCGAAGGCGGTTGGATCAGGCGCACCTTCAAGACCCATGGCTGGAAAGGCACTTTGATGGTGATCAACACCGTCGGCCATCTGGCGGAGGCCGCCTGGCACCATCCCGACATCACTGCGTCCTATGCCTGGGTGGAAGTCCGCCTCAAGACGCACACGGCCAAGGGAATCACCGACAAGGACTTCGAGCTCGCCCGAAAAATCGAGGAGGTCGTGGCATGGCAGCCCGGCAAGGAAGGCGGCGCGCTCGAGGGCACGCCCCAGGCCGATCAGCGTTTCGCCTATCTCAAATACGATCGATGAGCTGCGTGACGGCCGCGCATTCGCGCATCGCGACGCATTGCTGAACCGGGGGAAGATGAGTGATGCCTGGGCGCAGGCAAGGCCGGGATTCGAGGGCCTGGATCGAGGGCGTTGCCTGCCCGCTCGACGAGGCGATCGAGACAGCCGCGGTGCGTTTGCGGCGAAGCCGGCAGGCCGTGTTCGCCGGCCTCGGCTGCGATGTCGAGGGCGCGCGGTCACTGGTTCGTCTCGCCAAGCTTGCCGGTGCGGCGATCGACCATCTTTCGGGCACCGGCACGGGCTTCGAGCTTGCCGCCGCATCCGACGGCGGCATCTTTCTCACGACGCCGGGTGAAGCGCGATCGCGGGCGGATACCCTGTTCGCCCTCGGGCCGGGAGTCCTCGACGCCGGGGCGGAATTCCTGAACGGGCTTCTCGAGACGACGCCGAAGCTTGCCGGCGACCATCCTCGTCGCGTCGTCGCGGTCGGTCCCGGTCCAACGCCGAGGTCGCGCGCCGCGCGCGCCAGGATCGTCCCGGTCGTCGTCCCGCCGTCGCGGATCGCGGCGCTCCTTGCCGCGCTGCGCGCGCGCCTCGGCGGCCGGCCCATCGGTGGGGCGCCCGTTTCCGCCGCTCGCCTCGACGCGATCCTCGAGACGCTGCGGCAGGCGAAGTTCGGCGTCGCGATCTGGGCGTCGGACGATCTCGAGCCGCTCGCGGTCGAGATGCTCGCCGGGCTGGTGCGCGATCTGAACCAGCAAACGCGTTTCTCCTGTCTTCCGCTCGGCGGCGCGGATGATGTCGCGGGCGTGGCCATGGCCTTGACCTGGCTCACCGGCTTTCCTTCGAATCTGGGCTTCGCGCGCGGCGAGGCCGAGCACGACCCCTGGCGCTTCGATGCCGCGCGTCTCGCGCGGAGCGGGGAGGCCGATCTCGCGCTGTGGATCTCGGCCTATGGCGCGCATTGGCCGCGGTGGGCGAGCGATGTGCCGGTGATCGCGCTGACGCCGCGTGGAGGATCGCCGGACAGGCCGCGTGCCCTGGTCGAGATCGAGATCGGCACGCCGGGGGTCGACCACGATACGATCGATCTGTCGAGCGCGACCGGGGGATTGGCATTCCGTGCCGCCGCTTCCCCCAGCGAAACACCCTCCGTCGCCGAGATCGTGGCCGACATTTGCACCGCCTTCGCCGAAAAGGGGAGGGCGCCGAGGTGATCAGGCTCGCCGGCGGACGCGTCATCGATCCGGCTCACGGCCGCGACGAGATCGCCGATCTATGGATCGACAACGGCCGCCTCATAGCGCCGCCGGCGGGGCGCCGCGCCGCGCAAACCGTCGAGCTTGCCGGCAAGATCGTCATGGCGGGCGCGATCGACATCCACTCGCATATCGCCGGCGCCAATGTGAACACGGCGCGCCTGCTGCTGCCCGAGCAGCATCGCGCACATCTGCGACGACCCGCCGGGACACCGCTCACGGAACTCGGCTGGTCGACGACGCAAACCGGGAGGCTCTATGCGGCGATGGGATTCACCACGGTCGTCGAACCCGCGATCGCGCCGCATACCGCGCTCCATGCCCATCTCGAGCTCACCGACACGCCGATCATCGACAAGGCGATTCTCGCCGTGCTCGGCAATGACGATTTCCTGCTCTCCTCGATGCGCGACAAGGAGGGGCCGGGCCTCATCCGCGATTACGTCGGCTCGACGCTCGCTTCCTCTCGCGCGCTCGGCGTCAAGGTCATCAATGCCGGTGGCGCCATGGCCTTCAAGCACAACATGCGCAGCTTCGGGCTCGACGACGTCGTGCCCGCTTACGGCATGACCTCGCGCGAGATCGTGAGCGCGCTGAGGCAGGCGGTGCGGGAACTCGGCGTCCCTCACCCGCTCCACCTCCATTGCAACAATCTGGGACTTGCGGGCAACGTCGAGACCGCGCTCGAAACGATCGCGGCGTTCGATGGTTTGCCCATTCATCTCGCGCATCTGCAATTCTACAGCTACGGAGCCGAGGGAAAACGCGGCTTCTCTTCCGCCGCGGCCCGGCTCGCCGAAGCGGTCAACGGCGCATCCCATATCAGCGTCGATGTCGGGCAAGTCATGTTCGGACAGACGGTGACGGTCTCATCCGACGTGTTGCGCCAGTTCGCCGCCGCGACCTTCGCCCATCCGCGCAAGAGCATCATCGTCGACGGAGATTCGAACGGCGGCGGCATCGTGCCGATCGCCTACCGCAGGTCGAGCTTCACCAACGCCGTGCAATGGGCGGCGGGGCTCGAGCTTTTTCTGCTGATCGGCGATCCCTGGCGCGTCTTCTTCACGACGGATCATCCGAACGGAGCCCCGTTCACCAGCTACCCGGAGCTCTTCGCTCTTTTGATGGATCGCGAGTTGCGCGCCGCCTGGGCCGAAACCTTGCCGGAGGCTGCGCTCGCCATGACCACGCTCGCTTCGATCAAGCGCGAGTACACGCTTTCCGAGATCGCGACGATGACCCGCGCGGGACCCTCGAAACTGCTCGGGCTTTCGGATCGCGGTCATCTCGGGCCCGGCGCCCTCGCCGACGTCGCGGTCTATCACGATCTCGAGGACCGAGCGGCGATGTTCCGCCGCGCCCATATCGTCCTCAAGAATGGCGAGCTCGTCGTGCGCGACGGTGAGGTCGTGTGCGAGATCGCCGGCAAGACACTTCACGTCGCGCCGACTTACGATCAGGCGATCGATCGCAGGCTCGATCGCTATTACGAGAGCCTCTACGGCGTGCCACGGCGCCTGTTCGTGGTTCCGCAAGAGGCGCGCGGTTCCCTCGGCCAATTCGAGTGCGTGCCTTGCGCCGCTTGAGCGTCAACGGGGTCGCGATCGAGGACAGCTTCGCCGAAGCTTTCGACATGCGGGCCACCGCCTTGATCATCACCGCCGACAGCCTCAAATGGGCGCGCCAGGCCGCGCGGACCATGACCGGCTTTGCCACTTCCGTCATCGGCTGCGGTTGCGAGGCCGGCATCGACCGCGAACTCAGCGCGGCGGAAACGCCTGATGGACGGCCCGGCGTGCGCGTCCTCCTGTTCGCGGTCTCGACGAGCGAGTTGCAAAAGCAGGTGCTGATCCGCGTCGGCCAATGTGTGCTCACCTGCGCAGGCAGCGCCTGCTACGGCGGAATCGAAGGCGAGGAGAAGCTCAAGCTGGGCGCGGCCTTGCGCTATTTCGGCGACGGTTGGCAAATCTCCAAGAAATTCGGCGGCCGTCACTATTGGCGCGTTCCCGTCATGGACGGCGAGTTCGTCTGCGAGGCGACCACCGGCTTGAGCAAGGCTGCGGTCGGCGGAGGCAATCTGATCATCATGGGAGCGAGCCGACGCAACGTGCTGAACGCGGCCGAAGCGGCCGTGAAGCGCATTGCCGCCACGCGGGATGTCATCTTGCCCTTTCCCGGCGGCATCGTACGCTCGGGCTCGAAGGTCGGCTCGAAATACAAGGCGGTGCTGGCTTCCACCAACGAGGCGTATTGTCCGACCCTCAAGGGGGCGGTCGCCTCGCGGCTCGGTCGGATATCGCAAGCGTCCTGGAGATCGTGATCGACGGCCTCAGCCATGAGGCGGTGGGCCACGCAATGCGCGCCGGCATCGCCGCCATCGTCGGCCTTGGCCCTGAAAGGGGAGCGCTCCGCATCGGCGCCGGCAATTACGGCGGCAAGCTCGGGCGTCATCATTTTCATTTGAGGACGCTGCTGTCGTGAGCGCCCTCGTCTTCAGGCTCAAGCAGGTGCCCGATCAGCGGATCGACCTCTCCTGTCTCGTCCCCGAGGCCTTGCAAGGCCGAACCGAAAAGGCGATCGCGCGGCTGCCCGTCAATACCGCGCGCGAACGCCTCGAGGTGGGTGACGTCTTTTCCCTTCGCATGGGAGATCCGATGTCGCTGCGCTTCGAGGGCGGCTCTGAACGTTTCGATTTTCTAGGCGCTGGGATGACCACCGGCGATATTCTCGTCGACGGTCCGGTCGGCCAGCAAGCAGGTCGGCTGATGCGCGGCGGCAGGCTGCATATCCTCGGCGATGCCGGCGCCTACGCGGGGTCGCGGCTCGCGGGCGGACATCTTGAGATCGATGGCGATGCGGGCGATCGCCTCTGCGGTCCGCTCGCCGGCGAAATGGCGGGCATGTCGGGTGGCGTCGTGATCGTGCGTGGCGATGCGGGGGCACGCGCGGCTGACAGGCTGCGGCGAGGCCTGGTGGTGATCGAAGGGCGAAGCGGAAAAGACGCGGGTAGCCGGATGATCGCGGGGACGCTGCTTCTGCGTGGCACGGTGACGGGAGCACCCGGGCCGCTCATGCGGCGGGGCACGATCGTGCTGCTCGACGGCCGCTGCCCGCCCTCGCCGACATTTCTCGATTGCGGGTCGCACCGATTGGTCGCCGCGGCGCTGCTCGGTGCCGAGCTCGAGCGTATCGGGCTCACCTTCGCGCGCAAGCTCAAGCAGCCCTTTCGACGCCTCGCCGGTGATATGGCTGTGGGAGGAAAGGGCGAGATTTGGGTCTTTTCCACCGCGAACCCTGGTTCGGGGTCGCCTTCTCGACAGGAGCTATGAATGGCCTTTCTCGGATCCGCGACACGCAACCACCGCTTCGGGCTCATGCGCGAAATGATGGATCTCGAAGGCTATGATGCTCTCGCGTTCACGCAAGCCGATTTTTTCCAGTTCGTCACCAATTTTCACACCGACGTCCTGACTTGGGAACGCCCGATCCTCTGTGTCGTGCCCCGGAACGGCGAGCCGTTCGCCATATTGAACGAGCTTTCGACCAATCATTGGCGCTTCGCGCGAGAAGCACAGCATCTGTGGGTCACCGATGCCCATTTCTACGCCGAACATCCGAGGCTTCACGCGCGCGTGCCGCTCGCCACCCAATGGGCGGAGCTCACCGCGGACAGGTTGAGCCAGGCGGGTCTCGGGCGTTCACGCATCGGCGTCGACGCCGCGGGCGGACCGCTCACGCGCGTTCAAAGCCTTCTTCCGCATCTGAGCATCGAGACCGCGACGCGGGAATGCCGCAAGCTGCGCCTCGTCAAGAACGAAGAGGAGATCGCGTTGATGCGCGAGATCGCCGCCCTCACCGATTGGGTCCAGGACCGCTATCGCGAGCACATCAGGCCCGGCCGTCTCGTGCAGGAAATGGACATGTCGATGGCCGTGCTCATGGCCGAGGAAGCGGCCCGTCGTTTTCCCGGCGAAAATCTCGAAATCCTGCGCTGCTGGACCCTGTCGGGGCCCGCGAGCTGCGCACCTCATGGCGACGGGCGTTCCTGCGGCGCGCGCATCGAAAAAGGCCATGGCCTCGTCAATATCGTGATTCCGCGGCTGAACGGTATTGTGGTCGAGAACGAGCGCACCTGGTTTTGCGGCAAGCCCAGCCGGCGCCAGATCGACTTGTTCGAGGCGGCAAAGGCCGCCAATGAGGCGGCCTGCGAAGCGGCCGTCACGGGACGTCCGGTTTGCGGGATCGATGCCGCTGCGCAGCAGGTTCTCGAACGGGCGGGATTCGCCGATCTGATCTTGCATCGAACGGGACATGGCATGGGGGTGCTCGGGCACGAATTTCCCGAGGATATGCCGTTCAACACGCGCCCCCTGCTTGAGCGCGAGGTTTATTCCGCGGAGCCGGGCATCTACCAATGGGGGCTTGGAGGATTTCGTCACGACGACACCGTGGTCGTAGGAAAAAAGCCCGAGGTGCTGACGAGGGCGCCGAAGGATCTCGCGAGCCAGACGATCAATTAGAGCCACCGACTCTCCCGAAAATCGGGAGCGAATGAGAGACAGCCAATGGCCGTCATTATCTCGGAGCGCGTCGAGTGTTTTTGCCGGCGGATCGCTTCCGACCGAATCGTTCTCCGCGAGAGCCTTCCGAAGCGCTATCACGAAACCGAGAATGGCACGGCTCGCTCGCCGAACAGGCGATTTCTTCGGGTACAAATGGTATCGGATCGACGAGGCGATCGGCACGGGAGGCCAGCATGGATCTTAAATTGAAGGGCTTGAGAGCCGCGGTGACCGGCGGCACGAAGGGCATCGGACGCGCGATCGCCGAGACCTTGGCGGCGGAGGGCGCCGATGTCGCAATCTGCGCGCGCAACGCTGATGAAGTGAAGGCGGCAGCGGCCTTGCTCACAAAGAAAGGCGTAAGATCGATCGGCCAGTCGGTCGACGTCGCCGATGCCAAGGCCGTGAAGGCGTGGGCCGGGGCGGTCGCGGCCGCGTTCGGCGGCATCGACATCATTATCGCGAATGTGAGCGCGCTCGCGATCAGCGGCGACGAGGAAGGCTGGCGCCGCGGCTTCGAGGTCGACCTCATGCACAGCGTGCGCCTGGTGAATGCCGCGATGCCCTGGCTCGAGAAGAGCTCGGCAGGATCCATCGTCACGATTTCGAGCGTCAGCGGTCGGGAAATCGATTTCGCGGCCGGGCCTTACGGCGCCTTCAAGGCGGCGCTGATCCACTACACGCAAGGCTTGGCGTTCCAGCTCGCCGGCAAGGGCATCCGCGCCAATTCGGTGTCGCCCGGCAACACCTATTTCGAGGGCGGCGTCTGGAACCAGATCAAGGACGGTAACCCGGAACTCTATCGGACCGCCCTGTCGCTCAATCCGACAGGCCGCATGGGCACGCCGCAGGAGATGGCCAATGCGGCGGTCTTCCTGGCGAGCCCGGTCGCGAGCTTCATCACCGGCGCCAATCTCGTGGTCGATGGAGCCCTGACGCGCGGCGTGCAATTTTAGCGCCAAGACTTTAGCGTCAAGACTTTAGCGCCAAGACTTTAGCGTCAAGACGTCGCCTGCGGGATTTTGCGCCCGAGGCGCGGATGAAGTGAGGTGGTGAAGAGCGTCTACGGAGAAACCCATGGTCTTCGGCGCGCGCTTCATCGTTAGATAGTCAGGCGCCAGGAGAGCACGCGCCTTGGCGAACAAAGAGGGACTCAAGGATGAGTAAGCCAGCGTGGATTTCGGGATCGATCATGGAAATGCGCGGCAGCGCGCGCGGCAAATCGGGAGCCCATCATGCTTTGAGCGAGGGGCGGCAGGGGAAGTTCCACTACGTCTATGGTCCTTACGCGAAGCCGGTGCTCGAAATCGAGCCGGGCGACAGTGTTTCGGTTGAAACGCAGGATGCTTTCGGTGGGGCGCTGAAATCGGAGCAGGATAAGCCGAGCCAGAAGCTGAAATTCCCTTATCTCAACCCACAGAGCGGCCCGATCTTCGTGCAGGGCGCCCAGAAGGGCGATTGCCTTGCCGTGCACATCCAGGCCGTGGAGACGCGCGGCGATCAACCGGCGGGCACGACCTGCCTCGTTCCCGAGTTCGGCGGCCTCGTGGCAACGAGCAGCACCGCCATGCTTCATCCTGCCCTGCCCGAACGCGTCAAGAAAATGCGCATCGATGCGGCCGGCGTGCATTGGAACGATAGGATCGTGCTGCCCTATGAGCCCTTCATCGGCACGATCGGCGTGTCGCCGGAGATCGAGGCCATCTCGTCCCTCCAGCCCGATTATCACGGCGGCAATATGGACCTGCCCGACGTCGGACCGGGCGCGATCCTGTATTTGCCCGTGCATACCGAAGGGGCGCTCCTCTACCTCGGCGATTGCCATGCGGCGCAGGGGGACGGCGAGCTGTGCGGCGTCGCCGTCGAGCAAGCAGCGACCGTCACCGCGCGCATCGATCTGATCAAGGGCTGGAGCTTTGCAGGGCCTCGCCTCGAGACCGAGACATTCATCATGACGATCGGCAGCGCACGGCCGCTCGAGGATGCGGCGCGTATCGCGTATCGCGAGCTCATCCGCTGGATGGTCGCAGATTACGGCTTCGAGGAACTCGACGCCTATATGTTTCTCACCCAGGCGGGGCGCATCCGCCTCGGCAATATGGTCGATCCGAAATACACGGTGGGAGCGTCGATACTGAAGAAATATCTGGCAGGGTAGTTATGGTCGTGCTCTGCGCAGCGCTCGGGCCAGGTCCTTGATGTCACGCGATCGGCTCTTCCAAATGTTGGATGCTGTCGAAGCTGAGATGAGGCGCCTGGGCTATTGGCAGGAGAATTCGCCGATGCTCGGTTCTTGCTCACATTTGAAAGCGCCATCTTTCGAGATTTGGCTGCAGCAGGTCTTTCTCCCGGAAGCTCGTCGGCGTGTCCGCGATCGCGATCTACCGATGGCAAGTCGAGTAGGCGTGATCGCCATGCGGCAATACGACTATCATTCCACGAATTCCAGAAGCCCAAACGCTATTGCGACTGCTTTTCGATTTCGATCATCTGATCAATGAGGAAGCACGGTAAGCGTGCACCTCAATGGACGTTACATGCTGGTTGCATGGCAACGCACGGGGGCGCCGACATTCCCGTCACCTCCGGGACCCTCTCTCGCTACGGCGCACGGAGAGGCCGGCGCGGGCCGCTCTTCATGCTCCTTGGCCGTGGACGCGCCGATAAGGAGATAACGGCCTGCCGTGGAGTTGAGGCTCACCTCGCCTTCTTCGCCGCCGCGACGACCGCGTTTGTCCAGAAATCGCCATCGGCCATCCTTGCCCTGAGTTTCGCGGCGACATCAGGATCGGTCTCTTCCGTGAACCGCAAAAGCGCATCGAGTTGCTCGGTGCCGAGATCACCTTCGTGAGCGATTCCATCTTTCATCGCCTCGACCGCGGTGAGCAAGGCTTGCGGCGCCTCCTTGGGGAAGAACTGACGCTCGATCTCGGCTGCGACTTGCGCGGGGTCTCGCAAGACCGCATCGCTCGCGGCTTGCAACGCGCGGACCGCCTTGACCGCGAGATCGAAACGCGCCCCCGTGAGCGGCTTCCTGGCGACGAGCGCCAGGAACGGCAGGTTCTTCATGCCGGGTAATTCCGTGCCGATCCGGACAGAATCCTTCCCGTGCCCTCCTGCTCGGTGAGGTAGCCTTCGGGCGGCGATAGGACGAAACCGTCGATCTGCTCATGGTCGAGCGCCGCATGGATCGCGGCGGGCGCGCCAATGAGCGCGATCTTGATATCGCTCCCCGGATCGAGCCCGGCTTGCGCGATGAGCCAGCGCGCCACGCGATCTTGCGTGCCGCGCACCGCGCTCACTCCGAGCGTCGCCCCCTTCAGGGCCTCGATGCGTTTGCGCAGAGGATCGGAAGGGCTCACGCCCCGGCGCGCCAGGAAGGCATTCGAGACGACGAGCTCGAGCGACATTTGGGACATCAGCGAATACACGATCTCAAAATCCTGCCCCTTGGCGATGGCTGCGAGCGCGGTGTCGGTTCCCACCGCCGCGAGATCGATGTCGCCGGCATCAAGGGCGGCAAGCACCGTCGGATCGCCACCGGGAATCGCCGCCCATTTCAGGGCAAGCCCTTGCGATTGAAAGGAATTGAGGGCACGCGCGGCCCAAATGGCGAGGAAGCTCACCGAGGTCGTCGCCTGCCCGATGCGCAAGGGCACCGCCTCCTGGGCATCGACCGGGAGCAAGGCGGCCGAAGCGGCGACCACCAGCATGGCGGCGAAGGCCAATCCGTGCCGAACAGCCTGCATCGCTCGACCTTACATCACCCTTCGGGTTGTCGCTCCGTGACCGCCGGCTGCCAGCGCAACAGCCGCCGCTCCAGCCGCGACGCCAGCATATTGGCGGTGACGACGAAAACCAGCAACAGGGCGATGCCGGCGAAGACGCCGGCGGGATCGTAGGTCGAGGACGCCTCGTGGATGAAAAGGCCGAGCCCTTGCACCGAAGAGGTGAACTCCCCGACGATCACGCCGATCACCGAATAGGGGATCGCCATGCGCATGCCCATGATGACGAACGGCGCCGCCGCCGGCAGATAGACATGGCGCGTCAGCTGGCGTTCGTTGGCGCCCATGATCATGGTGAGCCTCACGAGCTCGGCGTCGACCCCGCGAACGCCCATGTAGACATTGTAGAAGACGAGAAAGAACACCATGGCGGCCGCGAGCGCGACCTTCGACCACAGGCCGATGCCGAACCAGATGATGAAGAGCGGCGCGAGCGCGATCTTCGGAATGCCGTAGAAGGCCATCACATAGGGCTCGAAGATGCGGGCGAGGCGCGGCGCGCGACCGAGCGCGTATCCGGCGACAACGCCGCAGGCGACGCCGATGACGTAGCCGAGCACGAGCTCCTGCGCGGTGACGGCGAGGTGGGGCAGGATCTCGCCCGAAGCGAACATCTCATAGAGGCGCTGCGCGATGTCCGTCGGACGGCTGATGTAGATCGAGCGGATCAAGCGGTCCGAGGCCCATTGCCAAAAGATCAAAAGCGCAAGTCCGGGTAGGAGAGGCAATGCGCGATCGAGCAAAGGCTTGCCGCTCGTCTTGCGCGGGCGCGAGGCTTCGACCGATGAACTCGCGTCTTGCATCGCATCAGCCCTCGGGCGAAGGTTGTCCGGGGCCGAGCTCGGATTTGAACACCGCCCAGAGCCGATCATAGGTGTCCGTAAAACCCTGGGTTCGAAACGGCTCGAAGACGTTGCGCGGACGCGGCAGATCGATCGCGAGGTCGGCTTTGACCCTCGCAGGCCGTCGGCTCAGCACCACGACGTTGTCGGCGAGCAAGATCGCTTCCGTCAGATCGTGAGTGACGAACAGGATCGTGCTTCCCTCGGTGCTCGAGAGCCGCTGCAGATCATCTTGCATGAACATGCGGGTCTGCGCGTCGAGCGCGCCGAAGGGCTCGTCCATCAAGATGAGTTCGGGTCGATAGATCAGCGTCCGCGCGATCGATGCGCGTTTCTGCATGCCGCCGGAGAGCTGGTGCGGGAAATAACGCTCGAAACCCGTGAGACCGACCGAAGCGATGATGTCGCGGCAGCGCTGCTCCCGCTCCTTCGGTGCGACCTGCCGCAACAGGAGCGGCAGCTCGACATTCTCGCGCAGTGTCTTCCAGGGCAGGAGCTTCGCCTGCTGCGGGACGAACCCGACGCTTCGGTTGATGCCCACGATGGCGCGCCCGCTCTGGCGCACGGTTCCGGCCGTCGGTGAAAGCAGTCCCGCGGCCATGTGCAGAAGCGTGCTCTTGCCGCAGCCGCTCGGCCCGATGATGGCCGTGAAGCGCCCTTCCTCGACCACGAAGTCGACGCCGTCGATCACGCGCAGCACCCCTTTGCCCGAGGGATCGCTGAAGTCCCGTACGACCCTAGCGAATTCCAGCGTCGGAACCTGCGGTCGAGAGGCGATCGGGGAGGGCAGCGTGCTCATGATGAGAATTGCGGCCCCCGCTTGCCTCGACGTTGCTGAGCTCAGGCGCGCTTGACGTTCCAGAAAACCGCGAAACCGGGCATGATGCCGGCGAGGCCGCCGCGATAGGCCGTCGGCTGCGCGATCTGGCCGAGCGGGATGTAGGGCACGTCCACGAAGGCTTGGCGCTGGATGTCCTGCGCGATCAGCGCCTGCGCCGCCTGATCGGGTGCACGCACCCATTGCGCGCTGAGCTCCTCGATGCGCGGGCTCGCCGGCCAGCCGGGCGCGGCATTGGCGCCGGCCCAGAGATTGGTGTGCGTCGTCGGCGTCGTCTGATCCATGCCGCCGGTGAAGTTGCTGTAAAGGTGCCAGCCTCCCTTGTCGGCAAGGTCCTTGCGCGTTCGCCGCTGCACCACGGTGCCCCAATCGGTCGCGACGTAATCGACGTTGAACCCGAGCCGCTGCATGAGATCGGCGGTCACATCCGCGACCGCCTTGAGGATCGGCACGTCGGTGGCGCCGAGGAGAACGATCTTCTCGCCGTCATACCCGGCGGCCTTGAGCGCGTCGCGCGCCTTCGCGAGATCGCGAGGCGCCGCCAGCGCCTCCATGCCGGCATCGCTCGCCATGGGTGTGCCGGGGCAGAAATAGCCCACCCCGTCCTTCCATCCCGATGGGTCGACGCCGCCAGCCGCCTGCATGAACTCCGTTTGGTCGACGGCGCCCAACAAGGCGCGCCGGATCGCCGGATTGTCGAAGGGCGGGTTGAGATGGTTCATCCGGAAAATACCAATATACCCCGTCGGGTCCTGCACCTCGACCTTAAGCGCGCGATCGGCGCGCAGCATCGCGATGAGGTCGGGCGGCGGCAGCTCCCACCAATCCATCTCACCCAGGCGCAAAGCGGAAGCGGCTGTCGAAGCGTCGGGGAGAACATGCCATTCGACCCGGTCGAAATTGACGATCTTGGGACCGGCGGTCCAATTCGGCGTGCCGTCCTGACGCGGCACGTAATCGGCGAAGCGCTCGTAAACATATTGCGCGCCCGCAACGCGCTCATCCGCCTTGAAACGGAAGGGCCCGGAGCCGACCAGTTCCGGCACTTGCTGGAACGGATCGGTCGCGGCGAGCCTCGCCGGCATGATGGCCGCCATGTTGTTGGTCGCCTTCCCCAGCGCATCCGGCAATTGCGGGAAAGGCTGCCGCAGCCGGAAAACGATGGTGCGATCATCGGGAGCGGACAGCTCCTCGGTCGCCGCCATCAGCAACCGGCCGTAATTGTCGCGCTTGCTCCAGCGCATCAGGCTCGCCACGCAGTCGCGTGCCAGCACCGGCTCCCCGTCATGGAAGCGCAAGCCCGGACGCAGCGTCAGCCGCCAGAGCCTGCCGTCATTTTCCACGCTGTGGCCTTCGACCATCTGCGGTCTCGCCTGGAAGCTCGCATCCCAGCCATAGAGCGTGTCGAAGATGAGATACCCGTGGTTGCGCGTCACATAGGCGGTCGTCCAGATCGGATCGAGCACCGCCAAATCGGCCTGGGGATGAACTTCAGCACCCGGCTGCCTTGAGCGGCGGCAAGGCTCGGCGCACCGAGCGCGCTCGCGGCAAGAGCCGAGGCGAGGAAAGTGCGGCGTTTCATGGAAAGAACCTTCCTGGGAGAGCTTGCTTTGCCCGTGCGTTTACCGTTCAGATGTTGGCCCCCCGAAGCGTGTCTCAAGCCGTGTCGAAGCGGTAATAGCGGGCCGCGTTGTCGTGGAAGAGATCGCGCTGTTCCTCTCGCGAAAAGCCCTGGATGATGTCCTTAAACCGCTCGCAGGCTTCCTGATAGGACATATTGCGACGCCCGACCGGGTAGTCGCTCCCGAACATCGCTCGCCTCGTTCCAAAGGCGTCGATGCAGGTCATGACCGTCTTGCGCAGCGACTCGAGGCTCCGGTCTGGCCCATAGGCGCCGAAATTCGAGAGCTTGATCGCGATGTTCTCGCGCCTGCCCATGAGGCCCAGGCCTTGCTCCCACCGCCGAAGACCTTCGGCATCGCGGTCGATCGGTGTGCCGCAATGATTGATCACGAAGATCTGATCGGGGAATTCGCCCGCAAGGCAAGCGACATCCTCTGCCTGAAAAGGATTCATCAAAAGCTCGAGCAGAAATCCATGCGCGCGCAATTGGTCGAAGCCTTGACGCCAGGAAGGATCGTCCAGGATGCCTTCTTGCGTCCAGCGCTTCGCAGGGTCGGGATGCCAGCGGACGACCTCGCGAATGCCGACGACGCAACTGTGCCCGGCGAGAGCGTCGAGCGAAGCGGCGACGCCGGCCGATTTGAGCGGCGCCCAGGCAATGCATCGCGCCGCGAGGTCGCCAGGTCTTGCCAAGCCTTCGAGCCAGGCGACCTCCTCGACCGGCGGCCTCGCGCGATCCCATGCCGCCTCGACATAGACGGATCCCGCGACCTTCTGCGGCCCGATATCCTCGACGAGGTCTTCCACCAGATAGTTTTGGCGCAAATAGGAGATGTCGCCGAGCGCCTTGATGGCGCTGTCATCGGAGGTGAGCCAGGGATGGCGGCCGAGCGATATGTCCCAGAGGTGATGATGCGCGTCGA
This sequence comes from uncultured Alphaproteobacteria bacterium, assembly GCA_963713805.1. Lineage (GTDB taxonomy): Bacteria > Pseudomonadota > Alphaproteobacteria > Rhizobiales > Beijerinckiaceae > GAS188. The sequence goes on from CAVQNF010000012.1 coordinate 34,074, forward strand.
TGATCGGGCCTTGATATCGGCTGCTCATGAAGGATCACCTGCGGCATCGGAGCATGTCGCTCGGCTCGCCCATTACGGAAAAGCGAAGCGGACCGCAATCGCTCGCGAGGCCGCTGAAGCTCACGGATCGCCGGCGGGTGGGGCGACCGCCACATCGGGTTGATGGCTCTTCTCGAGCGCCTCGGCGATGAAGCCGGTCGCTTTCATTTCCTCGACGAAGCGATGAAGATAGCGCGCTCCCGCCGGCCTTCCCTTCGGCGTCCCCATCGCCTGCTCGATCGCCATGAAGCGCCCGGCCATCAGCCTCACATTCGGATGCGTCTTCGCAAAAGCGGCGAGCGGCTGGCGCACGCCGGCAAGGACATCCAGGCCGCGCGCTTGAAATTCATCGATCGCTGCCGCGGATGTAGCGGCGCGAACGAGCTCGGCATGTTTCAGCGTGCGGGTGAGATAAAGGTCGTAGGCGCTGCCTCTGCCCACGGCAATGTGAATGCCGTCCCGATCCACGTCCTCGATGTTTCGCAAAGGCGAGCTCGAGGGAACGAGATAGGTGCCCTCGATGATCACATAAGGTGGGGAAAAGTCGATCTCGGCGGATCTCACCGGCTCGATGGCCAGGAAGGCCACGTCCCATGCCTTGCTTGCGATCGCATCGAACACCTTGCCCGCGGCATCGAAGGCGACGAGCTCGACCGGCACGCCGAGGCGTCGACCGAGCGCATACGCGAGGTCGACCGAGACGCCCCTTGCTTCGCCGGTCGCGCTATCCTTTTGCGCCAGCACCGGATTGCCGAAGTTGATGGCGGCGCGCAACCTGCCGCTCGGCGCCAGTTCTTTCACGACGTCAGACCCGTCCTCTGAAGGCATTTCAGCAGCCATCGTCGCCGAGCCGATGGACAAAACGAAAAAAATCGGCGCCAGCAACCTGCGCCAGGTCGTCGTCCTCGAAGCACCATGCGTCATCGCTCGCCATTCTCTCGCGACCGCGAAATTTCATCGCCGCCGCGCTCCTTCGCCCTCCAGGGTCGCATGATTCGCGGCGGCAAGCTTACCCGCGGATCCTTCGACTCTAACGAAAGATTCGGGTTCCAGAAGGGATCGCGCGCGAGCACCTCGCCCCAGCTTTCGCGCATATGGGCGATCTCCTTCGACAACTCCAGCGGCTTTTCGTTGTCCTGCCTTGAAGAGCGTCGTTTTGTTTTTTGGTGATGGAGGCGTGCGTGCGGCGTCCACATGACCCGATAGCCGGCACGCCGAAGGCGGATGCAAAAATCGACATGGTTGAAGCTCGGCGCAAGTTCGCGCTCGTCGAAGCCGCCCACGGCTTCGAAGGCCGCGCGGGGGACGACCATGCAGGCGGCGCTGACGCAAGAGACGTCTTGCGCCAGCAACAGCTTGCCGAAATAGCCCGGCGAGTGTCCCGAAAATGCCCGAATCGGGCCGGCGATCCCATCAAGCCCGAGCACCAATCCGCCATGCCACGATCTTCCATCGGGTGACAGAAGCTTCGCACCCACTGCGCCGACATCGGGCTGCCTTGCCAAGGAAACCATCTCCTTGAGCCAGCCGGGCTCGACCACGACCATGTCACCATCGAGAAACACGATGATTTCGCCCGACGCGCGCCGCGCCGCGTCGTTGCCGAGCTTGGCAAGATTGAACGGTTCCGAATTTGGAAGAAGCTGAACGCCGCGCCTGTTCAGCGTCTCGGACGGCAGCGGCGCGCGCGGTTCCCGGCACGGGGCATCGACAACGATGATCTCGAGCTCGGGATAATCGGTGCGCTCGAGGAGACCGTCGACACAGGCGGATAGATATTCCGGGTGGTTTCGCACGCTCACGACGACGCTCACGCGAGGCCATGTCGCCGGGCTCGCGCGAAATACGCGATGACAATTGAAGCCAGCGTCCCCGACGCTCGCCTCGACGCCGAGACCCGCGAGCTGTTCCTCGATGGCGCGTCGCGCGGCATCGACGGCGCGTTCCGTTTGGGTGGAGGAGAAGGTGCCGGCGCCGGGATAGACACGCCAATGATAGAGAACATGTGGAACATGCACGACGGGGCCTTTCGTGACCGCCGTCGCACGCAAGGCGAGGTCGTAGTCCTGGCTGCCTTCGAAACCGAGCCGAAACCCGTTGAGCGCCCTCACCAGCGTGGTTCTGTAAACGCCGAGATGGCTGATGAAATTCTGGCCGTAAAGGAGCTCAGATGTCCAGTCGGGCTTGAAATAGGCGCCGTAACGTCGCCCGCCAGCGTCGAGCTTGTCTTCGTCCGAATAGAGAACGTCAGCATCGGGATGGCGATTGATCGCCTCGGCCATCAGCGCCATGGCGTGAGGCGCCAGAACGTCGTCATGATCGAGCAGGAGGATAAAATCACCGGTTGCGAGCGCCAGCGCCGAATTGCTCGCGGCGGAGATATTGCCATTCTCTTCGCGGAAAACGAGCTTTATCCGCGGCTCGGCGCGAGCCTCTGCCTCGAGTATCTGGCGGATATGGGGTTGCTTCGACGCATCGTCGGCGATGCAGAGTTCCCAATCGTCATAGATCTGCGCCTTCACCGAGGCGATCATCCCAGTGAGCTCCGTTGCTGCCGTCTCATAGACGGGGACGAGAACGGAGAACTTCGGCTTGATGGCGAGCATCGTCAGGAATCGCCGAATCTCCGCGGCCTCCTGCGCATCGATCGTATCGTAGAGCTTCACCCAATCGCGGTAACGGGACGCCTCATCCCGGAAAATGGCGCGTGAAATTCGCGCCGCCGTTTCGCGCAGGCCCTGCGTCCTCAAATCTCGATATAAACCTAGCGCCCGCGAAGGCTCCGCGACCAGGGCCGCGAACGAGGTCCGGACCCCGTCGAAGAGGCCTAGCCATTCGTTGATATAACGCCGGATCCGCTGCAAGACCTGAAACCCAGTTTTGCCGATCAGTGCCGATCATTCCGATTTGGAAAGCGAGCGCAGATATTCCCCGTAGCTGGAGTTGCCGAGGCTCCGCGCAATCTCGCTCAACTGACGCGAGTCGATGAACCCGGCTCCAAAGGCGATCTCTTCGGGGCAGGCGATCTTGTGGCCTTGCCGGTGCTCGAGCGTTTGCACGAATGCGCTGGCCTCGATGAGGCTGTCGGGCGTTCCGGTGTCGAGCCAGGCGAATCCACGCCCGAGTTTTTCCACGTGGAGGGCGTCGCGCGCGAGATAAGCCCTGTTGACATCGGTGATCTCGAGCTCGCCACGAGCGGAGGGCTTGATGCTCCTTGCGATGTCGACCACCGTCTCGTCGTAAAAATAGAGTCCCGTCACCGCCCAGGGCGAGGTCGGATTTCGGGGCTTTTCCTCGAGATTGACCGCCTTGCCGGCGCCATCGAAGGTGACGACGCCATAGCGCTGCGGATCCTTGACCCAATAGCCGAACACGGTCGCACCCTTGGGTCTCGCCGCGGCGCGCTTGAGGATTTCGGTCAGGCCGTGGCCGTAAAAAATATTATCCCCGAGAACCAGCGCCGAGCGTTCGCCCTTCACGAAATCCGCTCCGATCAAATAGGCCTGCGCGAGGCCTTCGGGCTTGGGTTGCTCCGCATAGGCGAGGCTTATCCCCCATTGGCGTCCGCTACCGAGCAGCTTGCGATAGCTCGGCAGATCCTCCGGCGTCGAGATCACCAGGATATCGCGGATGCCCGCCAGCATGAGCGTGGCCAGCGGATAATAGATCATGGGCTTGTCGTAGACCGGCAAAAGCTGCTTCGAAGTCACGAGCGTCATCGGATGAAGACGGGTACCCCGTCCCCCTGCAAGTATGATGCCCTTCATCTATGAACCTCGATGAACTCGTCTCTCAGGCAGTGGAAAAAGCGCGACGGATGTTGCGATGAAGCGAATTCGCCGGGCACGACCACCATTCGCGCGAGTGAGCCGCGTAAAGGAAGATGCAAGCTTCGATCACTCGAAGCCGGATTGCCGAAACTGGATCGGCCGGAACGGACCGTGATCGCAGCTCTTGGGTTGACATTTTTCGTGGGGCGAAGAGCAAGCTTCGCTCACGAACGCCCTAGCTACTTGATTTCCCCGACGGGTCAAGCTCGACCGACGCGCCTTGGTCGGCGAGGCGCGTGATCAGCTCCGACAATCTGCCGCCGAGCGCTTCGATCGAGAACAGCTCCTCGCAGCGCCTGCGAGCCTGCCTGCCGAGGCGTCGTCGGAGCTCTCCGTCTTTTCGCAGGCGGTCGATTTGCCGGTACCATTCCTCGTCGCCGGTGGCGAACAATCCCGTCTCTTCCGCGACCACCACGTCGCAATTGGCCCCGATGGGGGAGGCGACGGCCGGCCGTCCGGCCGCCATATATTGGATGAGCTTGTAGCCGCTCTTGAACCGGCTCCACCCGTCATTTTGCAACGGGCTTAGCCCGACGTGGCACTTGGCGATAAGCATCGCTTCGGTCGCCTCCGACCACGGGTGCTGCTCGAGAGTGACGCCCGCCAGCTCGTCGAGCGCGCGATCCTCGCCCACGACGAGCAACCGCACGCCTTCGCCAGAGAGGCGTCGCAAAGGGGCTTGAATGCCCCGAAGATACTCGGTGGTGAAAGGCCCGCCGATCCAGCCGAGCGTGAAAGGGCCCTCGGGTTCAGGGGCCGGTTCGTAGAGGCTGACGTCGAGGCCGGTCGGTGCGAGCGTCACCTTCTCGCCGGCGACGCCGGCCTTGCCGGACCAGTCGCGAAGCGCGACGTTGGCCACGGTGAGGGCATCGGCGCGTCGCGCCAGCCGCTGCATCTTATCGGCGAGGATGAGTCGGAGCGGGCTCGCTCGTGCCCGCAAATGCCAGGCATCATCAAGGTCCAAAAGCACCTTGCTGCCTCGAAGCAGCATCGCCTCGATCCGGTAAGGCACCTGAGGGAGCGCCTCCTTCTCGATCCAGATGAGATCGTAGCGGCTCCGTTTCTGAAGCTCGCCGAGGCGCCTTCGGTAACAGCCGACGAGCTCCCTGGCGCTGAGCCTCCGTCCGGAATTGAGCCGCGCGATATAGGCCTCGTCGAAGAACGGCCGCGCCGTGACGTCGATTCCCTGTCGGGCGAGATAGCTCGTAAAGGCCAGGAATCGCTGGCGGGAACTCGCGGCCGATCTGGGCCAACGCGTCAACGCGAGAACTCGAACCACTAGACGGCATCCATTCGAATCGGCTTGCTCTTTGCGGCCCGGGTTGCCACGAACGCCCACTCTGTATAACAACCCGCCGCCGATCTCGGCGCTAGGATGTCATGGCGAAGCTTGAAACCACAACATTGGGGATTGCCGACGTCAAGATCATCCGGCCCTCCAAGCTGGGTGACGCGCGCGGCTTCTTTTCCGAGACCTACAGCTTGCGAGACCTTGGCGCCGCGGGCTTCGAGCTGCCGTTCGTTCAAGAGAACCACTCCTTGTCGGCGCGCGCCGGGACCGTGCGCGGGCTGCACTATCAATCCTCTCCCTTCGCGCAGGACAAGCTCGTCCGCGTGGCGCGCGGGCGGATATTCGACGTCGCGGTCGATATTCGGAGAAGCTCTTCCACATTCGGTCAGCACGTCACGGCGGAAATCAGCGCCGAAGCCTGGAACCAGATCCTCGTCCCGGTCGGTTTCGCGCATGGTTTCGTCACGCTCGAACCCGATACCGAGGTCATCTACAAGGTCACGAATTATTACGCGCGCGAGCATGATCACGGGATCCTTTGGAACGATCCCGACCTTCGCATCCGATGGCCGGTCGCGGAGGCCGATGCCGTGGTTTCGGAAAAGGATCGCGCCAATCCACGCCTCGCCGACGCCGTGAATCTGTTCGCGTGAGCCGTTTCGTGCCATCTCGAAGTCTCACGTCTCACAGGCTTCGTCTTCCGTCGCTTGAAAGGCCGCGTCCCGCATGAAAACGATCTTGGTCACGGGGGGCGCCGGCTTCATCGGCGGACATGTCGTGCGCACGCTGGTCGAAGCGGGCGGCTATCGCGTGATCAATGTGGATGCCTTGACCTATGCGGCCGACCTGCGTTTGCTCGATCCGCTCAAGGAAAGCGGTCGCTACCTCTTTGAAAAGGCCGATATCCGGGACCGCTCCGCCGTGAAGGCGCTCTATGAGCGCCACTCTCCCGATTGCGTCATGCACCTCGCGGCCGAATCCCACGTCGATCGTTCGATCGAGAACCCTCTGCTCTTCGTTGAGACGAATGTGCTCGGCACGGCGAACCTTCTGACTGGCGCGCTCTCGCATTATCTGTCGCTCGACTCGAACCGGCGGGCTGGATTTCGCTTCCTCCATGTCTCGACGGACGAGGTGTTCGGCTCGCTCGGTGAGGGAGGCTTCTTTCACGAGCGCACTCCCTACGACCCGTCTTCGCCTTATTCGGCAAGCAAGGCCGCATCCGACCATATGGTGCGCGCCTGGGGACGCACTTACGGCTTGCCGGTCTTGATCACGAACTGCTCGAACAACTACGGGCCGGCGCAATTTCCCGAGAAGCTCATTCCGCTGATGATTCTCAAAGCATGGAAAGGCGAGCCGCTTCCGGTCTATGGCAAGGGCGAGAACATCCGCGATTGGCTCTATGTGGTCGATCACGCCCACGCGTTGCGCACCGTTCTCGAGCGGGGAATGCCGGGCGAGACTTATTGCATCGGCGGCCGCAGCGAGAGGCGCAACATCGAGATCGTCGAGGCCATTTGCGATACGCTGGACGCCAGGCTCGGGTGCCTTCCCTGCGGGCCGCGCCGCTCGCTCATCACCTTCGTCACGGATCGTCCCGGGCACGATCAACGCTATGCGATCGAACTCGGGCCGCACCGAAGGCGAGCTCGGCTGGCGACCGTCCCTGTCGATCGAAGCTGGCCTGCAAGCGACGATCGATTGGTACCTCGTGAACGAAGCGTGGTGGACGCCGCTCGTTTCCCGACAGAGGTCCCTCGAACGGCGCGGGCTCGACGTGAAGCAAGGCTGATCAGGGCTCGTGATGACTTTACCGCCGCCGAGCCCTCCAGCCCCGTCGAACGGGCGGCTCGACGTGGTGATCGTCAATTGGAACTCAGGGACGTGCTTGCGGCGCTGCCTCGAGGCCATCGCGGCTTCCCCTGGAGATGTCGCCTGTCTCGACAAGCTGATCGTCGTCGACAATGCCTCGACCGACGGATCGGCGGACCTTCACGATTTCAACGAGGCCCTGCCGCTACGCATCATCTCGAACGAGGAGAACCGCGGTTTCGCCGCGGCCTGCAATCAGGGTGCTTCCTCTGGCAATGCCGACGCCATCTTGTTCCTGAACCCCGATGTGCGCATACGTCCCGGGGCGCTGACGAAAAGCCTCGCCTTCCTTCTCGACGGCGCTTCCGCCCGCATCGGCGCCGTCGGCGTGAAGCTGGCCGGTGATGACGGCGTCACCCAGCGAAGCTGTGCGCGCTTTCCAACGCCATGGCGGCTCATCGGCCAATCGGCTTTCCTCGATCGGGTGGCGCCGTCCCTATGTGCGCCTCACTTCATGCTGGAATGGGACCATGAGACGACGCGTAGCGTCGACCAGGTGATGGGCGCCTTCCTCATGACGCCACGTGTCCTGTTCGAGCGCCTCAAAGGATTCGACGAGCGCTTCTTCGTCTATTTCGAGGATGTCGATCTTTGCCTGCGCATGAAGCGGGAGGGGTGGTCCATCATGCATTATGCCGAGGCCACCGCAACTCATGAAGGCCAGGGCACGACCCGCGCCATCAAGGACGTTCGCCTTTTCTATAGCTGGCGCAGCCGGCTGCTCTACGCAGGAAGAATTTCTCGCGGGAAAGGCTCTCCTGGCCTGCCTCATCGCCACGTTCCTGCTGGAACCTTCGCCCGGATTGCCGGCTCGATCGCGACAGGGCTCCACGAAGGATCTCCGCGCCGTGCTGAACGCCTATCGGCTGCTGCTCACGACCTTGCCGCGCCTTTCCGACCGTAAGGTGAATTGAGTCCGACGAGCCGAAAAAGAATCAAGGCAGTTTTCGATCATCCCCGTCGCCGCGGTCGGCACATTCCCTTGCACCGTTCCCTTCGTCGGTGTATCGAGCGCTCCCGCCGCCCGCCTGGGTTGATCCTGCACGATCCGCAACATGCCTTTGCGATGGATCATCTCGTGATGTCGCGCGCGAGGACTTTTCGGGTTGCGATCTTCCGCGTAACCGGACTGCAGAGCACGGCGCAACACGGCGGGGAAGCTGGCGCGGGCGCGGCTCGTTCATCGGGAGTAGGCATGGCCAGGGAGGCTCTTCCAGCCGGTCGAGATGCAGGTTCGGACATCATGAAACTTCGCGAGCCGGCTGACCGATGAGCTCGACGGCGGGCTTCTTTGAGGGACGCCGGCCAGAACCGTAGCTTGATCGGCTACGGACTCTTAGGCTGGCACGACCTCATCGACGGCGCGCGCCAATGGCGGCTTTGCCATCTGCTGGCGACGGCGGATATGCGTCGGCGGTTCGCGCGCTCAAAGCTCGGCCAGTTCTGGATCATGCTCTCGAGCGCCATCTATATCACGGCGATCGGGCTGGTGTGGTCGCAACTCTGGCATCAGCCCGCCGCAGGAGATATTGCCGTTTGTCGCGATCGGCATGATGGTTTGGCAGCTCATATCCGGCATTATCAATGACGCGACCACGGCATTGCAATCGAGCAGCAATTATTTTCTCAATCAATACACGTCTACGTCGGCAATCATTTATGCCGTCATCTATCGAAACGTGTTTACCTTCTTTTTGAACATGATATTCCCTCTGATCATCTGCGTGGTGCTCGGGGTTCACTTCACCGCCCACGCCCTCATGAGCATCTCGGCACCCTTCTTCTCATCATCACCTGCGGTTGGATCGCTTTCGTGGTCGCCATCTTTTGCGCTCGCTTCCGAGACATCGTGCAGATCGTCGCCAGCATCATTCAAATCGTGTTTTTCTTGACGCCGATCCTGTGGAAGCCCGAGCTGCTCCCGCCCGAAAGCCAAGCCATGGTCAATTGGAATCCCTTCGCGATCCTCCTTTCGATCGTCCGCGATCCGCTGCTCGGCCGTCCTGTGCTCGGCCAGGTATTGGGCAGTGGCATGCCTTCTCGCTTTTGGCGGCCTGATCGTCACGCTGCCCTTCTTCGGCCGCTTCCGTCGCCGCGTCGTCTATTGGTTGTGAGGCTCGCACTTGGCTCACATCAGGCTTTCCGACGTCGGCGTCGAGTTTCCCATCCACAATGCCCACTCCCGCTCCCTCCAGCTGCAGGTGTTCGGCAAGCTCGGCGGCAAGCTTGCGCAACATAAGCAAGCCGTCTTCGTGCGTGCCTTGCAGGGCGTGAACCTGGTCTTTCGAGGATGGCGACCGTGTCGGCATCATCGGCCACAATGGGGCGGGCAAGACGACGCTGCTGCGCGTGCTGGCCGGCGTCTACGAACCGACCTTCGGGTCGATGTCGATTGACGGTCGCCTGTCGTCCTTCACCGACATCACGCTCGGGATGGACCCGGAAGCCACCGGCCTCGAGAACATCATCTTTCGCTGCGTGTTCATGGGCCTGTCGTTTGCGGAGGCGCGACGCCTTTCGCCTTCCATCCAGGAGTTCTCCGAGCTCGGCGAATTCCTGCGGCTTCCGGTGCGCACCTATTCGACGGGCATGTTCCTGCGGCTTGCCTTCGCCATCTCGACCTCGATCGAACCCGACATCATCATCATGGACGAGATGATCGCGGGCGGCGATGCGCGTTTCATCGAAAAGGCCAAGGCGCGCCTTACGAACCTTTTGGAGCGAACGAAAATCCTGGTCCTCGCCACCCATGGCGTCGAGATCATGGAGAGCTTGTGCAACAAGGTCGTCTGGCTCGACCATGGCGAGGTTCGCAAAGGTCGGCTCGTTCGAGGAAGTTCATCCGCTCTATCTTGCGGCATATCCCGAGCTAGGCGGGCCATTGGCTTGCTCCCGCTCATGCTGCCTCGGGTGGTCATGCCAAGGGTTGCAAGCCGCGGCTTTTCGGTTATAGGGCGTCAGCCAAGAACCGCGGGGCCGCCGGCATTGGCTCAATTCGATCTGCCTTTCCTGCCTGGGATGTTCGTCGGAGTCCCAAGCGAAGGCTATATGGTTTAACGGCGATTTTGTCTGGTAGACCGCTCCACGACCTCCATGCAGCAGCCCATCTGGATGCCTTGCGCGATCCTATGCGACGGAGATCACGATGGACTTGGCGATGGACGTAACACGTAAGATACTTGGGTTAATCCATCAGCATCGAGATTTAAATTTAGCGTTCCATGATTTCGATTGTGCTTTACGGCCGTAACGATAATTATGGCTACAATCTTCATAAACGAGCCGCGCTCAGCTTCAATTGCATGGCGGAAGTTCTTGCACGACGGAAGGAGACGAGATTCTATTCGTCGACTACAATACGCCGGATGATTTTCCGACCTTTCCAGAAGCCATTCAAGATACGCTGAGCGAAAAGGCGCGACAGAGACTGCGCATCTTCAGGGTAAGGCCGCATGTCCATCGCCGCTTCAGCTCGAAGACGCGGCTCGTCGCTCTCGAGCCGATTTCCCGCAATGTCGCCGTACGCCGTTCGAATCCTGCCAACCGATGGATTCTTTCGACCAACACCGACATGATCTTCGTGCCGCAACGAGCGCGGCGTCGCTTAATGAGATCGCTCGCGATTTGCCGGCCGGATTTTACCACGCACCCCGCATCGAGATTCCCGAGACGTTATGGGAAGGCCTCGATCGCAACAACGCGCGCGAAGCCATCGAGACGGTGCGCGAATGGGGCTCGGCGCTGCACATCAACGAGATCGTTCTCGGCTCGCCCGTCATTCTCTACGACGGTCCCGGTGACTTCCAGTTGATGCAACGCTCCGACCTTTTCGACATCCATGGCTTTGACGAAGAGATGCTGCTCGGTTGGCACGTCGATTCCAACATCGCCAAGCGTCTGACGATGCTTCGCGGCAAGGTCGGTGATCTGGGAAAGGAGATCTACGGCTACCATTGCGATCACGCGCGCCAGGTCACGCTGATGCATAGCCATTCTCGGACGGAGAACGACTGGAGGCGCTTCATCGACGATGCGTCGAGCGGCCCGACATTCCCGAGCAGGCGAAAAGTTGGGGTTGCGCGGATGACGAGATCGAGGAAATCCGTCTCACCGGGCAAAGCGCCTCAGCCTATGTGAAAGCGCTCAAGAGGCAGATCGGCGAAAGCCAGTCCGCGCCGCCCGTCGTCGCCTATGTGGGCGAGAACTACAACAAGACCGACTACGACCCACGCCATGTGCTTCCTTATCTCGCCGACATGTTCGTATGCTGCGAAAGGCGAACAAATGTCGCCTGGTTCGGGGCGCGGCGGGATATGTTGGCGCGCTTCGCGGGGTTCTGGAAGGAGCTTGGCTTCACGGGCGACATTCTGGTCGACGGCAGCCTCGTGCGCGAGGCGGGTCTCGCGACGTACCGCTGAAGCGGTCGAGGCGAGTCTTGATGCGCTGCTTGGCAAGGCCGATGCCTTCGTCTTCGACTTCGCGCCAGTAACCGAGAGGCGAGGATGCCTTCGCGGGCATTCCGAGAGTCTCTGCCAATGGGATGAATCGGGCCTTGCTAGGGTGGTCGGAGGCGGAGCATCACGCCATGCGCGATGGAAGGCCGTTGCGTCGCAGTTATCGCGGTCAATGCCATCAACAATGTCTTCGAGTCTGCCGTCACCTCTCACATCGGCGCGGCTCACACGCCATTTTCCGCTCGCATGCGAAATGGATTCGTCTTGCCGCCGATGAAGGGTGAGGTGGATTGGACTTCGAGACTGCAAGCCGGTCAAGCCGGCATCCGTGATGGTTCGCTCATAAGATCGCGCAAGGAGATGTTGGGTCCTGTCATTCAGGGGCCGCATCGCCATCTGCACGCCGGCACCTATCGCTTCAAATTGTGGGTGTCCGGGGGCAACTCGTCCGGTCACGATGAGGACCGTCCGATCGCCGTTCTCGAGATCGTCTCACGACGCGAATACCTTGGTCATCGGCTTATCATGCTTCCGATCTCGCCAAAGGCGAAATCGAGCTCGATGTCGACGTGACGAGCGGATCAATCGCTAAGTCCAGGGTTTTCGGTCGAGACGCGGTTTCGCACTCTTTCGCCGGTCGAGGTGACAATTTCAGCGCTGAGTTGTGAGCGCATTTCGGATGTGAAAACCAATGAACTCGCGAATCGCGCGCTCTCTCGGTAAACGAATGGTTGCCGCTTCTGTGGACGGGACCCGAGGCACATGCGAAGGAACGGATACATATTCCATGGCTCGGTGAAGCCCGGCATTGTCTTTTACGGCCCCTATTGGAGATTGCCCGAAGGCAATTACGAAGCCGTGTTCAAGCTTGAGGCCGAGGCCGCAAGTTGCACGTCTGGCAGTGATTCGCGGCTATGCGAAGGCGCTCCGGCCGGCGTTGGGAGCGATGAGGCCGATTTCGCGAGGAGCCGATCGGCAGCTCCAGGCGTTGGGCGAATTATCCGGCTCTGCGAATTCCATGGGAGCGATTGTTCAAGCAACGGGCTGGCGGATGGTTATCGCTGTTTGCAGCTTTCAGGCCATTTCTCGAAGACCGAGCTTTCCACAGTGGTCATGTCGCGGGTGACCGATGGCCAAAAACGCAAGTGTCACTTTCTTTCACGGTGACGCCTCCCAGTCGGCGGACCCAGATTTCGGGCTCGAATTTCGACTTTTGGCTCACAGTCAATTGCCCTTTGGATTCAAGAGTGTGACCGGTTCACAAAGGACGGGGCCTGAAATTGCGAAGTGGAATGGATCTGACGCTCAGCGCAAGGGCTCTTTGCCGGCGTCGAGTTGCGACCGAGTGCGAGACGGCCGCTAAAAGCGTCGCTGTCGCTGTTCCAATCCGATCTGACCTGAGCTCTGTCGGACCAAATTCGCGAGGCGCCGTGTCAATCAGAAACAAGACGGGTCGGCCCGTGTGCTGTCTCGCAGCGCCAGCAGCCGTCTCTCCCTGGGTGCGGCTCGAGACTGTCGAGGCCGTCATGCCCGGCAGCTCCAAGACGGAAATCTATCACGGGCTCGCGCAATCGGATTACGTCAACGTGATGTGCATGCACGTCGGCGGCGACATCGTGCTGGTGCGGCAATATCGACCCGTCATCGATCGCTGGACGATCGAGTTCCCGGGAGGCTTGCGCGATGGCGAGGAGGCTCCCGCGCGTCGCGGCGAAACGGGAGGTCGAGGAGGAGACCGGCCTATCGGTCCGGGAGCTCGTCTTGCTTCAAGAGGCCTATGCCGATGTCGGAAGGTTGAACAACAGCTTGTTCGGCTTTTTCGCGTTGGTGGATGGCAGCGCGCGCTCGACCGAGGTCGGGGTCGAGGCGATGCTCTTTCCCAGCGGACGCATTCGCACGATGGCGGCCGAAGGTGAGATCGCCATCGCGGCCAATGTCGGTCTTCTCTATCTCGCCGGCTACCATCCCCGCGTGCGTGCGATTTGCGGTGAGCTCGGGCTTCGCCATCCGCCGTGGATGGACGCTGAGTGATGAGGCGCGCGGCTTCCATGAGCATTCGACAAATCGCCCGAGCGTGACGAGCGCGCCGCAGGCAAACCGATTCGCAATAGGGGCGCGGCATGTTCGACAATATCTACGGCCATGGGTTCGCGCGCGTCGCGGTGTGCGTGCCGCGTGTCAAGGTGGCGGAACCAGAGGCGAATGCCGACGAGAGCTTGCGTCTCGCGCGCCGGGCGCATGACGATGCAGGCGGCGCTCGCGCTCTTTCCGGAGCTCGGCATTTCGGCCTACACGAATGACGATTTGTTCTTTCAGGATGCGCTTCTCGAGAAGGTGCGCGCGCAGCTTTCGCGCATTCTCGAGGCGAGCCGTGAGCTGCACCCGGTGCTGATCGTCGGCGCTCCCTTCGCGGTCGATGGGCGGCTGTTCAATTGCGCCTTCGTCATGCATCGCGGAGTGCTGCTCGGCATCGTGCCGAAGGCCTATCTTCCGAACTATCGCGAATTCTACGAGAAGCGCCATTTTGCGCCGGGCGTGTCACAGGTCGGACGATTCGTGGCCTTCGGCGGCCGCGATGTTCCCTTCGGCACGGACCTGCTCTTCCGAGCTTCGGACGTGCAAGACTTCGTCGTTCATGTCGAGATTTGCGAGGACATCTGGACGCCGGCCCCGCCCTCGTCCTATGGGGCCATGGCGGGCGCCACGATTCTCGCCAATCTCTCCGCTTCCAATATCGTGATCGGCAAGGCGCAAGCGCGCCGCGATCTGTGCCGCTCCCAATCGATGCGCTGCATCGCGGCCTATCTCTATTCCGCTGCCGGCCCCGGAGAATCGACGACCGACCTCGCCTGGGACGGCCATGTCGCGGTGTTCGAGAACGGCGAACTCCTGGCGGAGGGCGAGCGCTTCGCCGATGAGCCGCAGATGATCACGGCCGATATCGACCTCGAACGATTGCGCCAGGAGCGCATGCGCGTCGGCTCCTTCGGGGATTGCGCCGACCATCATCTGGGCCAACACACCTTCCGCAGCGTGTCCTTCACGCTCGATCCGCCTCTCGACGTGAAGGTGCCGTTGCGACGCGTCGTCGACCGCTATCCCTTCCTTGCCGTCGGACCCGGCGCTCCTCGACGCGAATTGCTACGAGGCTTTCAACATTCAGGTGCAAGGGCTTGATGACGCGGCTCGCGTGCGATCGGCAGTCAAGAAGGTGGTGCTCGGCATTTCGGGTGGGCTCGATTCGACGCATGCGCTCATCGTGGCGGCACGAGCCTTCGATCGGCTCGGCTACGCAGCGCAAGGACATCCTCTGCTACACCTTGCCGGGCCTTGCGACCTCGAAGCTGACCAAGACGAGCGCGCATGCGCTGATGCGAGCTTTCGGGGTGAGCGCGCAAGAGATCGATATCACGCCGATCGCGCGCCAGACGCTGATCGAGATCGGTCACCCGAATGCAAAAGGGCATCCCGTCTACGACGTGACCTTCGAGAATGTCCAGGCCGGCGCCCGCACGGCCTTGCTGTTTCGCCTCGCCAATTTCCACAATGCCATCGTGATGGGGACCGGCGATCTGTCGGAGCTCGCGCTCGGCTGGTGCACCTATGGCGTCGGCGATCAAATGTCGCATTACAACGTCAACGGCTCGGTGCCCAAGACCTTGATCCAGCACCTCATCCGCTGGGTGGCGGATCGCGAGGAATTCGGGCGCTGACGTCTCCGCGACCTTGCGTGCCGTGCTCGCCACCGAAATCTCGCCCGAGCTCGTGCCGAGCGAGGGCGACAGGCCCGGCCAGCGCACCGAGGATTTCATCGGCCCCTACTGCGCTGCAGGATTTCAACCTCTACTACGTGACGCGTTACGGCTTGCGGCCGAGCAAGGTCGCCTTCCTTTCCTGGAATGCCTGGCGCGACGCGCAAGCGGGCGCCTGGCCGGCGGGCCTGCGAGGACGAGGACAGGCGGGCCTATGATCTCGCGACCATTCGAAAATGGCTGCGTGTGTTCCTGTTCCGTTTTTTCCAGATCAGCCAGTTCAAGCGTTCCGCGATGCCGAACGGTCCAAAGGTCGGCTCCGGAGGCTCGCTTTCGCCGCGCGGGGACTGGCGCGCGCCGAGCGATTCCCATGCCGACACCTGGATCGCCGAACTCGAAAAGAAGGTGCCGGAAACGGCTGAGTAGAAGGGCGGCTCTTCGGAAGCGTCAAAGAGAATCGGCGGGCCGCGAGCGGAAGCTCGGGTTGCATGGAGCGCAGCATCCCCTTTAATCGTCCCGACCCGCGGAAGGGTGATCTCCGGTTCTTCGCGAACGCCGCAACGAGGCTCATATGACGACGATCTCCCAACCGCGAATCTCCGTGATCGGGCTCGGCAAGCTCGGGGCTCCCATGGCCGCCGTTCTCGCGTCCAAGGGGTTCGATGTCATCGGCCTTGATCTGAACGACAAATTGTGAGCGGCCATCAACACTGGCGTGGCTCCGGTCCAGGAGCCTCGATTGCAGGAATTCATCGACAAGGGCCGCTCGCGTCTGCGCGCGACGCATTCCTACGATGAAGCTGTTCTCAACTCGGACATCACCTTCGTCATCGTGCCGACACCGAGCGACAAGGACCGGGTTTTTTCGAACAAATACGTCCTTGCGGCGATCCGCTCGATCGGACATGCGTTGCGCGGCAAGCCTGAACGTCACGTCGTCGTCGTCACCTCGACCGTGATGCCGGGCTCGACGGGAGGGGAAATTCAAAGAGAGCTCGAGGAGGCGTCCGGCCGCAAGGTCGGCCCGGAACTCGGCCTTGCCTACAACCCGGAGTTCATCGCGCTCGGCAACGTGGTTCGCGACATGCTGCGACCCGATTTCATCCTGATCGGCGAATCGGATGAAGCGACGGGCGCCCTGCTCGAAAGCATCTACAAGCGCTCTTGCGACAATGACCCTGTGATTCGCCGCATGAACTTCGTCAATGCGGAGCTCACCAAGATCTCCGTCAACACCTATGTGACGACGAAAATCTCCTATGCCAACATGCTCGCCGAGATGTGCGACCACCTTCCGGGCGCGGATGTCGACGTGGTTTCGACTGCCGTCGGGTCCGACACGCGCGTGGGCTCGAAATACATCAAAGGCGCGATCGGCTATGGCGGGCCTTGCTTTCCGCGCGACAACAAGGCGTTCGCGGCGCTGGGCCGCAAGCTTGGTGTGCGTTGCGATCTCGCCGAAGCGACCGATCTGATCAACGATCACCAGATCGAGCGTTTGATCGGGGCGGTGCAGGCCCACGCAGCGCCTGGCGCGAAAGTCGCCGTGCTCGGCCTTTCCTACAAGCCGGACACCCAGGTGGTCGAGGAGAGCCAAGGGGTGGCGCTGGCAGGCAAGCTCAGCGAAGAGGGTTATGTGGTGACCGTCTACGATCCGCTCGCGATGGCACGGTGCGGAGACCATGCTGAGCGACCGGGTCATCTTTCGCGAACGACGCCTCCGACGCGCTCGAAGATGTCCAAGTTGCCGTCGTCACCACCCCCTGGCCGCAATTCAAGGAGCCTGGACTTTGGGCTCGGCGGCCGCCGGATAGCGAAGCTCGTCGTCATCGATCCTTGGCGCGTTGTGGAAGCGACGGCGCTTCCCGCGAGTGTGTCATTGGTGCGCATGGGATATGGCGCGGCTGCGAGATCGCGCGATGTGGTGAGCTTGCGGCGCGCCTCAGCGTGAGGCCTGAGACTTGGTCTGTCGCGGCGATCTACTCCGCCGGGGTCGGCGGCTCTGTGCAGTTTCGATAACCGGCCGCTGGCGGTGCTCGCAGCCAAGTTTCGAAGCCGAGGAGAGGCGCTGACGGAAATTCTCGATCGGCCTCTCGACCACGAAATGCAGAACCGTCGCGGCCACGATCACGAGCACGATGTCGATTTCACGATAATAGTCGTAAGGCAGGAATCTCGATAGAATGGTCCCGCTGAAGTGTCCACGACAGCTGATGATGAGCCAATGCGCGACGTAGATCGGGATAGGACAGGTCGCCCAACAGACGATCGATCCGCGAACGCATCGAAATTGAAAAAATGAAAGGGTATCGCCGCCGCGAATATCAGGTAGAATAGCCAGAGCTCGGGGCGGTCGAGGTCCTTGACGATCGGCATCCCGCAAAGGAAGCCGGCAATGCGGAAGCACGGCCATCGGCCGCCCATCCAGGGTCTTGCGCGTCTGATCGTTCGTGACGAGGAGTCCGAGGCGGTGACTGACGGCGCCAAGCATGAAGAAGCACCAATCCGCGCGGCGGATAGGTGTAACGCCAATAGGTGAAGTCCTGATCGAGCAAGGATAGCCGCACAGCGATCAAGCCCAGCAAGATGGCAGACGCATACCCATAAGTCGGCGTGTCACGATGAACGGAGCGCCAAGGTAGAATTGCAGCTCGATCGCGAGGCGTCCAGGCGGGAGGAATCGCCAGCCAGTCCCAATTGCTGAGCCAGGGTATCCCGAATATCGTGATGTTTGTCAGGGTCGAGAATAGCCATTCGTCGGTCGTTGCGGAGCGGGAAGCAGGTTTCCCGTCGCATACGCAAAAACCAGAACGGTCAGAAGGAGAATATAGCAGATAGAGTGGGTAGATGCGGAGCGCGCGGGCCAGGTAGAAATACTTACAGGTGGATGCATTTGAGTATTTGTCATTTATTACCATCGACATGTAAAATCCAGAAATAATAAAAAACAATATTACTACATTATATCCATTGGCCGTAAATGGCAGCGCATGTCCCCAGAGGTGCCAAACCACGACCGACAAGGCCAAAAATAAGCGAATCACGCCCATGCAGCGTCCTCTAGATCAAAGAGCTATTAGCCTACCATCCTTTGGTAGGAAAACCATGTCGCAATCGCATCTATGCGGAGAGATGGAACACGCGGCCAAGAGACGTCAGTTGGCAAAGACCTTCTTGCGGGCCTCCGGCAGTCCGGATGTCATCTGGTCGTCGATCCAGGCATAGGTCTTTTCGAGACCGTCTCGCAATTTGATCGACGGCGCCCAGCCCAGCTCCTTTTTGATCTTGGTGTTGTCGCTATTGCGTCCCCGCACACCCTTCGGCGCATCGAGCTTGTATTTGCGCTTCAGCTTCACGCCGGCGATGTCCTCGACAAGCGACACGAGCTGGTTGATGCTCACGAGCTCGTCCGAGCCGATGTTGATCGGCTCACGGACATCGCTCTCCATGAGAGCGATGGTGCCGTGGATGCAATCGTCGATATACATGAAGCTGCGCGTCTGTTCGCCATCTCCCCAAATCTCGATTTCGTGCTTTCCGGACTGCTTCGCCGTGATGACCTTGCGGCAGATCGCGGCCGGCGCCTTCTCTCGTCCGCCGTCATAGGTCCCCCAAGGCCCATAGACATTGTGGTAGCGGGCGACGCGGGTCTCGAGGTCGAAATCCTCGATGAAGTGCCGCGCCATGCGTTCCGAGAAGAGCTTCTCCCATCCGTAGCCGTCCTCGGGCATCGCCGGATAGGCATCCGCTTCCGCGAGACCCGTTATTTTGGGGTCGGTCTGCTTGGCGCCGTTGTAGACGCAGGCGGACGACGAATAGAAAAGCCGCTTCGAGCCTGCATCCCGGGCCGCGACGAGCATATGCGTCGAGGTCAGGACCGAAAGCATGCACAACGCCTTGTTCAGCTCGATGAATCCCATGCCCGCCCATGTCGGCCGCGAGATTGAAGACGTAAGTCGGTGCCCTTCGCCGCCTTCTGGCAGGCGTCGAGAAGGGCGAGATCGAGGTGCAGGTTGTCGACATCGTCGAAAAGCTGGTACCATTCGTTGAAGGGTTTGCGATCGACCGCCCGAATACGCCGGAATCCCCTGTTGCGCAGGGTTCTCACCATGTGCCCGCCGATGAACCCGCCCGCTCCCGTCACCAGGATGAGAGCGTCTTTTTCCATAGATCGTTTTCGACATGCCGGCAACATCCCTGAGATGCCTATCAAGCGGGCGAAGCCTTAGACCGGCGCAGGAGAATTGGCAATCTGTTGCCGATCGATCGCTGGGCCACCGAGGAGCGCTTATTTGCGCTCCCCCGCGCGCCAAAATTCCAGGACATCGGCGAGGGTCGTCGACCAGGGAGTGCGGCTTTCCCAACCGAGGAGCTTTCGAATGCGGCTCGCATTCCCGGTGGCGAAAGGCGTATCGCTCGCGCGCAGGCGGGACGGGTCGGTCTCGATGCGGATCGACACCCGCGCCAGTGAAACAAGCTGGTCGAGAACGTCGCCGATCCGACGCGCAGTGCCCGAGGCGAGGTTGAGGACAAGACCAGGCTCGAACAGAGCGAGGCGAGAGCGCCAGGCGTAGATAAGCGTCGGCGACATCGCGCACGTCGAGGAAGTCTCGGCGCGCATCGAGATTGCCGACGCGAATCACAGGTTCCTGGATGCCGACTTCGATGCGGGCGATCTGCGCCGCGAAGGCCGGAATGACGAAATCTTTCGGTTTGACCGGGGCCCGTGTGGTTGAAGGGCCGAACCCGGATCGCATTCAACCCCTCCCGAGCCATTTGGCCGACCATGAGGTCGGCGGCGGCTTTCGAGGCGGCGTAGGGATTCAAGGGATCGAGCGGGGCCGTCTCGTCGAGGGGGGCACCGCGAGCATTCGGCGCTCCGCCATAGACTTCGGACGTGCTGACGAAGATGAATCGAGCTTGCGGGCAATGCCTCAGAACGGCCTCCGCCAGATTCATCGTGCCGTAGAGATTGACGTCCCAGGCTTGCCGCGGGGCTTCGCGCGCCTCGTTCACATTTGACACGGCCGCGAGATGAATGACTGCACTTGGCCTCAGCGCTCGGATGACTGCATCGACCTCGAGCGCGATCGGTGATGTCGAGGCGCACGGGCTTTGCGGCCGGAGAGAGAATTTCGCTCTTGAGCCCGCTGGCAAAGATTTCCGGTTCCGGCGTGTGAAGGGTCTCAAGCTGACGAAGCACCCATCCGCCGACAAATCCGCCAGCGCCGGTCAACAAAATGCGTCGGGGAGCGACCGGTCCAATCATTGAGAGAGCAACAATGCCGCCTCGGTCATGTGACCCTTCTTATGGCACGCCAAAATCGCATTGCTCAAGCCGTGAGTTATGATCCATCGGCGCCAAAGGGCCCCACCTCAAATGAGGGGAAGCTGTTCCGCAAGGCGCAACGCCCGCGGTATCTTGATCGCCCGCCGTTGGCCAGAGACCTACGACCAGGGTCTTGCGATGCGCGGCAGAAAGGCGATTTGTGGTTCTGTCGATCGCAGCGAAAGATTTGGGTTCCAGAACGGATCACGATCGAGAAGATCCCCCCAACGTCGGCGCATGTACAGCCG
The DNA here is from genome assembly GCA_963713805.1 of uncultured Alphaproteobacteria bacterium. Lineage (GTDB taxonomy): Bacteria > Pseudomonadota > Alphaproteobacteria > Rhizobiales > Beijerinckiaceae > GAS188. Next base: position 54,892 of record CAVQNF010000012.1, read on the forward strand.
CCGCATGATCGAGCCTTCGTCGGTTGTCCTTCTTCGTGGCAGAGCCCCTGCTCTTCGATTCATGATGAACAAGCAGGGCGCGCGGTGTCCAAATGATCCGATGGCCGGTCTTGCGTATGCGGATGCAGAGGTCGACATCATTGAAATCGACCATGAGGCGCTCCTCGAATCCGCCGAGTTCCTCGAACACGCTTCGGCGCACCGCCATGCAGGCTCCCGTCACGCAGGAAACGTCCTGAGCCAGGCGAAGACGTCCGAAATAACCTGGGCTGTCGGCCGGGGCACCGACATGCACATGGGCGGCGACCCCGAGAACGCCGAGCACGACGCCGCCATGCTGCAGAGTGCCATCTGGGTAGAGGAGCTTGGCGCCGACGGCGGCGATCTCCGGAACTGAGAGATGCTCGATCATGGCCTTGAGCCATCCTGGTTCGACCATCTCGACATCATTGTTCAGAAACAGGAGAACCTCGCCGCTGGCGTGGCGCGCGACCTCATTGTTGATCTTGGAGTAGTTGAATTCGCCAGGACAAGCGACGATCCGAACACCGCGTTCTTCCATCTCGGCGAACAAGGCCAAGGTCTCCGGTTGAGAGCTATCGTTGTCCGCGATCAAGATTTCCAGGTCCGGGTAATCGGTGAGCTCGAAGAGGCCATGCAAACAGATCGCCAGGAGATCGGCGCGATCCCGCGTGGGGATGATGGCGCTGACACGTGGCCAGCGTTGTGGAGCGGAATCAACGATGCTGCCCGCGCCGCCGTTTTTCTTCGTCTCGACCGCCGATGTTCCCTTCCCTCGAGTGAATGCCAGCCCGAAAGCGTCGCCACTCGAGTTGGCGCGCGTCGAAGAAAGGGCTTCAGTGTCGATGATCTGACGGCGATGACAAAGGATGTGAGGGACATGCACAATAGGCTTCTGGGTCGCAGCCGTCAGCCGCAGGGCCAAGCCATTCTCCTGTTCTCCCGCCTCTCGTCCGAGGCCCTGCAACCCGCGGACCAGCGCCGTGCGAAAGACGCCGAGGTGGCGGACATAGTCTTGACCCTTTAGGAGCTCGGGATTCCAATCGGGCTTGAACCAAGGATCGTAACGTTGCCCGGAAGGATCGAGCTTATCCTCATCGGAATAGAATATGTCGGCTTCAGCATGTTGGTTGATAGCGTCCGCCATCATGGCGAGGGCGTGAGGTGCCAATATGTCGTTATGGTCGAGAAGAGCCACGTAGTCGCCCGTCAGGCTCGCGAGGGCCACATCCATGGCCGTCAAAGCATCATCCACGGAATCATCCACTGACCTTGTTACGGCCCTGACCCTCGCATCCTCGACCGTCAACTTCTTGAGCAGCAGATCGACCGCATCCTCCCCTGCAGCAGCACGAGCGATGTAAAGCTCCCAATTTTCGTAAATCTGCCCGCGCAACGAAACGATCATCTCCTGAAGCGCGTGGAAAGGTATCTGGTGCACAGGGATGACGACGGAGAATTTCGGTCGCGATTTCAGTCCGGCGATATGGCGTTTGATCCTTTCATCCTCCCCAGCTGGGACACGGTCCAAACGCGCGATCCAGGCCCGATATTCCTGCCATACGGCCGGGACGGATATCGACAACGCGCCAATGGATTTGGCGCCGAAGAAAGCGGCTGGGTCGCGCTGCATGACATTCAACGCGTCCTCGATCAAACCGAGCCGACTCTCGATCGGCGCGACCCGCGCTTCAATGCGGATCCAGAGGCGCGCCCAGAGAGATCGTGCAAAATCCAACGAAATTTGGCGCAGCTTGTTCGGCAAACTCATGCCGTCATTCTCGATTTTGATAAGATGAGGCGAACGTCACGCTAGCGTATCTAATTAGCTCCGCTCAATAACACAACGATTGATCGTTGAGCGGCTCGATGCTGAAGGCGCCCGGCTTTTGACGAGCCTCTTCGCGTGCTCCAGGCCACTCGCGGAATACCCGGGTTTCGGCGTACGCAAGCGGCGTATCAGGTGCTACCCGAAACGCGACGCCGCTGCCGGCGGCCCAAATTCGCACGTCTCGCACGTGCTTGTCAGGGATGTGAGCAGCGTCTAAGACACCGCGCCTCGGCGACAAACCGCCTGGCCTCGCGAGGTTCTCCGTCCTTTGATCAATGATGAAAACTGCCCTCATCACCGGCATCACCGGACAAGATGGCGCCTATCTCTCGCAGTTTCTGTTGGAGAAGGGCTACAAGGTCTTTGGCGTGGTGCGACGCTCGAGCACTTCCGAGGCCAATGATGCGCGGCTTCGTTTTCTCGGCATCGCCGCATGAGGTCAAGCTGATCGACGGCAATCTCATCGATTTGTCGAGCCTCATCCGATGCCTGCGAGAAACCAAGCCCGACGAGGTCTACAACCTCGCCGCGCAATCCTTCGTGATGGCGTCCTGGCAGCAGCCGCTGCTCACCGGCCAGGTCACGGGGCTCGGGGCCGCGAATGTGCTCGAAGCCATTCGGCTCGAGGCGCCGCAGGTGCGGTTCTACCAGGCGTCATCGTCTGAAATGTTCGGCCTGGCGCAAGAGCCGGTCCAGACGGAGAAGACGCCTTTCCACCCCCGCTCACCTTACGGCGTCTCCAAGCTTTTCGCGCATTGGATCACGGTGAATTATCGGGAGAGCTTCGGCCTCCACGCTTCGAGCGGCATCCTCTTCAATCACGAATCGCCCTTGCGCGGGCATCGAGTTCGTCACCCGCAAGGTCACCGATGGCGTCGCACGCATCAAGCTTGGCCTCGCCAAGGAGCTGAGGCTCGGCAATATCGATGCGAGGCGCGATTGGGGCCATGCTCGCGACTATGTGCGGGCGATGTGGCTCATGCTGCAACAGGATGAGCCTGACGACTATGTCGTGGCGACAGGACGCACGACCACCATTCGCGAGATGTGCCGCACGGCCTTCGAATACGCGGGCTTGTCCATGGAGGAGCATCTCATCATCGATCCGGCGCTGTTTCGGCCGGCCGAGGTCGACGGGCTCTTGGGCAATGCCGCCAAGGCGCGAGCCCGGCTCGGATGGGCGCCCGAGGTCGGGCTTGGAAGAGATGATCCGCGAAATGGTCGATGCGGACATCAAGCGCTTGTCATCGGGCCCTAATCGCGCTTAAAGCATGATCTTGAAGAGCCGGGACCGGTTTTCCGAAAAGTTTGTGCTTAATCAATATATTAGAGCATGATGGCGACGCGACGAAGCCATCGCGCTCTACAACGGAAGCGAGCAGGACGATGTCCAATGAGCACGGCTTGATATTGCCGGTGATCATGTGCGGGGGCTCGGGCACGAGGCTTTGGCCCGCCTCACGTGAAAGCATGCCGAAGCAGTTCATTCCGCTGCTCGGCGAGCGGTCGACCTTCCAGGCCGCGGCGAAGCGCGTCGCCGATCCTTCGATCTTCCGCAAGCCGCTCGTGATCGCCAATTTGGAATTCCCGCTTCATCGTGGCCGAGCAATTGGCGGAGATCGGGGTTGCGGCCGACATCATCCTGGAGCCGATCAGGCGCGATTCCGCGGCGGCCGTCGCCGTCGCCACGGTACGCGCGGCCCATGAGCATCCCGATGCGGTGGTCCTCATCATGGCCGCCGATCACGTCATCGGCGACCCCGAAAGCTTCACGCAAGCCTGTCGGGTCGCGGCGCAGGTCGGCGGCTCGCGGCCATATCATGACCTTCGGTATCGCGCCGAGCTTCCCGGCGACCAGCTATGGCTACATCGCCAAGGGAGCCGCCCTCGACAAGGAGGGTGGCTTCAAGGTCGAGCGTTTCATCGAGAAGCCCGATGCCAACGCCGCCGCGAAATACATCAGCCAGGGATATCTCTGGAACGGCGGCTATTTTCTGTTCGCCCCGCAAGTCATGCATGCCGAGCTCGGCCGCTTCGCGCCCGACATTCTCGAGGCGGCGACCTCCGCGCTTGCCGCCGCCAGCATCGATCTCGATTTCATCCGTTTGGACAAGGCGGCGTTCGAGCGGGCACCGAAGACCTCGATCGATTATGCGGTGATCGAGAAAGACACAGCTCGCGGGCGTTCTGCCGGTGTCCTTTTCCTGGTCGGACGTGGGAAGCTGGGACGCGGTCTGGAATGTCGCCGAAGGCGATGACGAGCGGCAACGTCACGCGCGGCAATGTCGAGGTGATCGGCACGCAAAACAGCCTGGTGCACAGCGATGATTTGCTGACGACCGTCGTGGGGCTTGGACGACGTCGTCGTCGTGACGACGCCCGACGCGGTTCTGGTGTCGGCTCGCAAATCGGCCGAAACGGTGAAGGATCTCGTTTTGCAATTGCGCGCCAAGAACCATCCCGGAGGCGGATGAGCATGTGCGCGTGCACCGGCCCTGGGGCTGGTATCAACGGCTCGATGTCGGCTCGCGCTTTCGGGTCAAGCGCATCATGGTCAAGCCCGGGCGGCGGCTTTCGCTGCAGAAGCATTTTCATCGCGCAGAGCACTGGGTGGTCGTGCGCGGCGCCGCCGAAGTGACGGTGAACGAGAACGTGCTCCTCCTGCACGAAACCGAATCCGCCTATATCCCCATCGGCGCCGTGCACCGGCTCGCCAATCCGGGCCGCATCCCGCTCGAATTGATCGAGGTGCAAGTCGGCACCTACACGGGCGAGGACGACATCGTGCGACTGGAAGATGTCTATGGGCGTAGCTGATCGAGCCGATAGTGGTGTCGGTCGACTTTCGACAGCAACAGCATCGGATTTCGGTATTGTGCCATGTTCGTACTCGAGTGATAGGGGCGATAGATAGTGCCGCTTATTATGATCATCCTTCCACCCGGCTCGGCGCTCGAGCAGAGGGAAGGTCTCGTCGATCAACTTGGTGGAAATCGCGAAATCTTCGCCATTTTCCTTCGAGCTCGTCGTGATCGAAATCCGAGCGCTCTCAATCGAAACGCTAGGCGAGAGGCTCAATCTTGCCGTAGACGGCCGAATTGAGCCTGCGTTTGATTGAAGCGGAAAACGATAATCCCAGCGACTTGGTAGACGAGACGAACAAGGCGTTGCAGCCGGGCGTCGCAAGCGATGCTCGATGCCATCATCGTGGGGTCGCTAGGCGCTGCTCGATCGGGAGGCGATCCTGGAGCTCTGCGCGGTCGGCAGGCAGGATCCAATGGTGGGCTTCGTCGAAGCCGCCACAACGGGTGAAGTTCGATACGTGCACCAAAGCACTGCGCGGAAAGTGGGCCATCGACGCTCACAGCTAAGCGCAGTCTTCGGAGAGCTGCCGCGGCTGAGCTATGTACCGATCGTAGAAGGGCCGCTCGTGCTCATTAAGTCGCGGATGCTCCAGGAATTCGGTCTTCTTGACCCCACATTCAGCAGTCTTGCGTCTGCGCTGAACGATTTCGCCTTGCGGGCTAATCGCTGCGGCTATCGCGTTGTTCGCGCCAACCATGCGCGTGCGGTCACGGCGTCCCTCAGCAGCGGGGAGTGGGAGAGGGGTGAAAGGGCTATCGGACGAGAGCGACGAAAAGCTCCTGCGCGTTCGCTTTCCTTATCTCACGGAAGAAATTGAACGCTACAGAAAGTCGCCGGACGGAAAGGCGCGGCAGCTTCTGGCGGGCCTTCATCCCGGGGTCGACGGGCGCTTGAATATCGTATTTGCCTGCAATTATCTTGGGAAAACCCACAATGGAACATCCGAGCTCGCCAAGCGTGTCATAACGGAGTTTTCGTTAAACCATTCGCGCGAGTATGACATTTACTTGTTGTGCGATCGCGAGGCGTTTGAATTTCACGACTATGGTGCTCTGAACGGTTTAACACATCTGAGTAAGTCGTCCTTTGAAGGCGATCAGCCTTTTTTTGCATCGATTAGACTTATTCAACCCTTCGATGATGAGGACATCGCCCTTCTCGCAAATTAGGCTCCTGTCACAATGGTTCTCATTTTGGATACGATCGCTATCGACTGCATGCAAATCGCGCCCCACTTGGCGCGAGTCTGGGAACGCATGCTCAGAAGCACATCGGCATTGGGATTTATCAGCGATTTTTCTCGCACTCAGTTCGACAGGCGATTTTCACGCGAAGGCGATCATCTCGCCATCACCGCTCTTGTGCTCAACGGACTTGAAAGAATATGGTGCCGACGACCATGCTGGCACGACACGTGACGATGGTTATGTGCTGTTGGCTGGCAACTCTTTGGACCACAAGTTCCTGAAAGCGTCTTGCGACATCTTTCGTCGCGAGTCGCCCGAGACGAAGCTCGTCGTGCTCGGCCTCCAAGATGCCGGACGATGATCAAATTTCGAGCTATGACGGCGGGCAATTGAGCGACGATACGGTCGCCGATCTTTATGCGCGCGCGAGTTTCGATTCTATTTCCCTCGCATTACGAAGGCTTCGGCCTTCCGATCTTGCATGGCCTGGCGCACCGCAAGCCGGTCGTTGCGAGGGACTTGCCCGTGTCGCGGGAAATTCGGGAACGGGTTCGCGAGGCCCGAAATCTACATCTCTTTGGGACGACCGTGGAGATGGTGCGCTTTGCGGTGACGAGGCCCGCTTGGGATCCCGGTGAGATTGAGCCAGAGCACCCCGTTCAGCGCTGGGCCGACATGGCGAAAGCCATGCGCGACGCACTCGTGGAAGGCCGGCGATAGGCTCACCTATCGCGGCTTGCACGATCGTCTGCTCGAGGCCGAAGCTTGTGGGGAAATTGCACAACAGGCGAGCGAGCTTGCCGAAATCAAGTCCATGTTTGGTCCGCTCATCGAACCAACAGATATGCCAGCGCGTGCAGCCCGTTTCATCAGCCAGCGATTCGAGGGCCGAATCCGTTCACTCCTGGCGCACCGACAATTCTATACCTTAGCGCGTTCAGCATGGGGCGTGGTTAAGACGATTCTCAGGTAGCTATTCCAGAACGCAATCATCATGTATGAAAGCCATACAGCATCCTCACGTAAACATTGGCAGGGCTTGATGACTGCGGATGCAAGCCATAGTAGCGCACCTTGTGCGGCTTGACCTCCTGCTCGCCGAGGATCTTGCACACCGTGCCCTGCACCAGCTTGCCGAGGCAGTCATGCCCCTCCACCGGTGCATGCTCGCGCGCGTGATGGGTCAGGAGCCGCGTCGTCCACAATTCGTGCGGATAACCCAGGTCCTTGGCCTTCCGGCAAGCCAGCGACACCAACCACGCCTTGGCCTCGGCCGTGATCGTGGGTTCCTTGCCCGGACGTTGGCGATCATCGAGTGTCGCTATCGGATACCATAGGCCAAGGCGCGCTTAACGCAGCGCTGCACCGTCTGATGATGCACTCCCAAGGCTCGGCCAACCGCAAAGAACGACGGGTCTTCCCGATACGCCAACAGCAGGCGCGCCCGCTCGACCCGGCTCGCCGGCTCCGTGCGCGAGCGCGAAATCGACATCAGCCGCGCCAAGTCCTCTTCTCCAAGGGACAATTCAATCGCACGCCGCCATGCCGTCATGACCTTCACCTTATCTCGCGAATTAAAGGTCACACACTACAATGCCGCGCAATTCCCTTGAATCCCCCACGCAAATGATCTTTTTCATGGAATTGATGGTACTAGAGGTGTGTGAGCCCAACGCAAAAATTTCGAAGGTGGCAAATGAGGCATGATCCTATCCTCTCTAAAATTTGAAATAGATGAAGCCGGCCCCACCCACGCCGACTTGCCCCGGAATGGTTTGGCCATAGTCAATCGATATCTTAAGGGTAAGCGCTAAGAAAAATATGAGGCCGATAAACGCAACGCCCCATTTCTCGCTGCGCACGAAGATCAGCGCACGCGCGACGGGACGGTAGCGAACAAGATATTCCACAGTTTGGATGGCGAGCGCGACCGCGAATGCCACAAGACACCAAGAGAGATTGGGGCTGAACCAGCCGTCGAACCGCGTGAGCCCGGCGAAGAAGGAACCTATTTGAGAAAGGGTTTCCGCGCGGAACAAGACGAGTGAAGCGAGCCAGGTGATCTGTAGGGTCACTGCGCTCACGATCCTGCCGCTCAAGGGTCGGGGTGGCTTTCCGCGATTGAAGCTCGCCCAGGCGATGATCACAAAGCCCTGGGCCACTCCGAACAGAACGTAGTGCCAGGCGCTGCCGTGCCAGAGCCCGAACAGCGCCATCACGAAGAGGACAACCGCGAGCAGCGCGTAATTCTGTAACTTGCGCGACCGCACCCTGCGGAGCACCGCGACGGCAAGCGTGTCATAGACAAAGGTCCTGATCCAGCTCGACAAGGAAACATGCCAGCGCTGGTAGAATTCGGACGGTGTCACGGAAAACAGCGGTGCTCGGAAGTTGAGCGGCAGGCGAAAGCCGAGCATTCGAGCAATACCCCGACCCATATCCGTGTAACCCGAAAAATCTAAGTAGATCTGGCAGTAAAAACCGATGAGCGCCAAGATCAAGCTGAGCCCTGATGCTTGCGATGGAGCCGCCCAGAACGGGTCGATGAGTTGTCCGAGCGGATCGGCGCCGAGCTTTTTGCAAAAGCCGATCGTGAAATAGTGGAGTCCAATGCCGAGATTGCGCAAGCTCGCTGTTTTGCGCCCTTCGAATTGTGGAGCGAGCTGCCGGTAACGGACGATCGGTCCTGCGATCAAATGCGGGAGGAACATGATGAACAGAGACCAGCTGAGTGGTCGTACGGTTTGCCGACGGCGATGAAGGTCGACAGCCGCGCTGATCGCTTCGAAGGTATAAAAGCTGATGCCCAGGGGCACGAGCCAGGCGATCAACCTTGGTGCTGGCAGATCGACTCCGATGGATTCGCCCAGGAAGTGGCGATACCTGAAATAGGCGAGATGCGCGACCAACAGGGCTACCAGCCCTCCAAGCCAGTGCACGGATAGACGGAGCCGCGCATCGATCCGCATGAAGAGGAATGTGGCGGCGAGCACGAGCGCGGCGGGAAGGAGATTCCAGCCCGTCGTCCAACCGAGAAATATGATGCTTGCCGCAAGCAGGACCAGGAGCTGTCCTCTTTCGCCACGCATGCCGTAAAACCACGCCAACAGCAGCGGCAGCAAAATGAGGAAATCGTAATTTGAATAGATCATACGGAAGGAGCGATGTGGTCAGTTCGCACGTGCGGTTTCCAAGCTCTTGATGACCACCTCCCGATCGAGCCTGAAAATCGGGCGATCGAGATAGGGATGTCGGTTGTCCGTCGATGAGATGCCCGATCTTGAGACGCGGCCGGCCGTCAGATCAGCGCGAAGCGTGGGCAACAAGTTTTGGAAAATGATCCAGGCGCGCAGTCGCTGACCGAGTGGGGAATTGTGAAATGCGTCGACGCATAATTCGGGGACTTTTGGCACCCAACGCTCCAAATCCACGACGCCGACAGCATTCTGGGAGGCCCAGGTCTTGATGACTTGGTTATTGAACCAGAGCAGGTGCTCCATGTCGCGATAGGTGAGCGGCCACAGCACGGGTCCGTTCAGATAATCGAAAAGGTAGGGGTTCGTGCTTCGATTGATCGCCATATCAGGATAGGCGCAGATGCGCTCGGTCGAGATGAGCGGCGCGACATCGAGCTCGACCGCCAGTTGCTTGAAGCGATCGAGCTCGCCGAGATACCGGCCGTAATAGGGAGTCGATCGCGCCTCGCTGAGCGTCGGGGTTCGCCTGCGGCTGAAGGGAAATCTGAGCTTTACCCCCGGCTTTGCGGGTTCGCGTTCAACACTGCCCGGCAGACGATTATTCAAATAGGCGAGGAGATGACGAGCTAAAGCGGAATTCTGGCTCGTCGTGCCGAGCGCGCCCGCGGCCAAGTCGCCGGATGCCTGCGGCCGATCCACGGCTTTGATGGGTTCGGCACCCTTCGTGTTCGGTCCAGAGATTGGAGCTTTGGTAGAACACGGCCGGGCCAAGACTAAGATAGGCATAGTCGAGCGACATCGGCGCGAGTTCGAAACGCAGGATCGCCAGAATGTCGGTCAGCCCAAGGCCCTGCCTTGCCGTGTTCAAGACTTCGAAACGGGTTCGGATGTTTCTCTGTCCGCGCCCAGGCATCGAGAAATGACTGGAGATAAAGCCCATAGGTGTTGTGCGAGGTCGAGTCACCGAGGATACCGATCCGGATCGTGTCTTTCGGCTTCGCGACGTCGACATCTACCGAAATCCAGCCGAAGTGATTTGTGATCCAAGACGGAAATTGAGCATCCGGATAGAGACGAAAGGGCGGGTGAGCGGTGCCGTCGTACGACGGGAAGGCGAAGAGATCGCGGGAATTCTGTCGTCGCAACGTTTCCTTGATCCCATCAGGCGGGTCTCGAAGCAGGGCATCGTTCCAGACGAAGTTTTCTTGCGCCACCAAGTCCGGATTTAGTTTGGTCCTCTGCGCGAGCTCGGGATTGACCGGCTTGTCGATTGCTGCCGGTGGCAGGAAGAACCAGTCCGGCTTGGCGCTCGGGTCAAATGTGACCTGCTCGAGAAGCGCCCGCTCCCTTGCCGTATCTTCAGGCGAGGGCGCCGCGACGATGCGCGGTTCGAGCGCGATGCTGTCGAAACGATATCCGTCGACGAACCGACAGAAGGCCTCGCCTGCGACGAGCAGATAGACGCAGCTCAGCCCCGTCAGAAGAGGGAGGCGGACCAAATTGGGCAAGCGTCTCATCCGATGCGCTCGGCGATGATGGGGACGTCGCGAGGGTCATAATCGGCAATGTTCAAGAGCCAGTGCGTTCCCGGTTTCCTCTTCCCCATTGAGTGAGAAGCCGAGAGCCGAATAATGGTCCTTGACCATGCCGTTGCGTTCCGTCGCGCGATAGACGCCGCGCAGACGTTCGACACCGGCCTCCCTGGCGCGAGCGACGACCTCATTGAGGATGGCTTCCTCGACGCGGCGCCCGAGAACGCGGCAGCTCATGACCCAGGTGTCGAATAGCCAATCCTGGCCGTCGCGCCGGCAAATGATCGAAGAGATCATGCCGTTGTCCCCGAAACGATCGAGGAGCCGCACCTGAAGCGTCAGCGTTTCCGCATCCGCTGCCAGGGCCAGGATGTCTGCCTCGGTGTATCGCCTTGTCGTGAGATTGAACTGGTTCGATTTGTTGATGAGTTGGGCAAAGCGTTGCCAGCCGACCGAGCCCGCGGCAGTGAAGATCGCTCTCATCTGCAGCGACCGAAGATATGAATTGAGATCGCGGGAGTGCGTAAGGAGGGTTTCGCGGCGCGCATTGGCCGCATATTGATCCGACCTCTCCTGGTCTTCCCTCGAAAATGTGATGCTCTCGAAGAATCCCGAAGTGAGCAGGATGCGTGCGTAGGCGTTGGGGTCGGAAGGTAGCTCCGGCACGCAGACGGATGGCAGGGCGCGTCGCACTTGCTCGCGTTCGAAGGGGTTGTCGTCGAAGAAGACGAAGCTGTCGAGGCCAAGCGAAAGACGTTTCGCCAGCACCTCGAGATTGCTTGCCTTGTCGCTCCAATTGATTTGGAAAGCGCTGAAATCGGCTTCCCGCAAGATCATGTCTGGGTGTTCGCGAATGGCCTTTAGAGCCACGCTTTCAGCGTTCTTGGAGCATACGGCGAGCAAGATCCCTCGGTTCTTCAAAGCGAGTGCTGCTCGTTGGAACTCGACAAAGGCCTCGCCAGCCGGATCGCCTTGGCCGAGCTTCAGACCCTCAATGCCGTCGTCGCCGACAACGCCGCCCCATATCGTGTTATCGAGATCGAGGACGAGCACTTTGCGGCTCTTGCCCCTGACCGCCGCCAGTACGCGTGCGACGTTCTCGGCGTATTGGGGAACAAATCGCTGCGCGAAAGGCAGTTTGGCGATGACCCACTGCCTCATATCGAACCATTCGCTGGTTCCTAGGCTCGCCGCGAGCGCTTCAACATCGAGCAGGGCCACTCCCGGACCCACCACGTCGTCGACAAGACGCTGATTGAAGCACGCGGCGAACCATGAGGTCGTGCCTGGTTGGCGACGATCGAAGCTGCCGAAGAGACGCTCGGGCGGTGCCACGATTGTCTGGACGATCAGATTGGAGTTCGAAGCTTTGAAAGCGGAGACGAGTTGCGAAACATGTTCTATTGCGGCATCGAGCTGCGCCTGCGTGCTCAGCGCGAGATCGGGAAGAAAGGACCGATAATCGAGCGCCAGGAGAATGACCTGTGGCCGAGCTTGGAGCAGCTCGGATTGGGGAGACAAAGCGGCCTGAAGCGTCACTCCGAATGGTGCCGCGACTACGTTCAATGCCAGCCCGTATCTCGTGGCGGCCCCCGCCAACGCCGTGCTCACAAGCTCCGTGGTCGCGTTGCTGACGATGCCGAGGGTCACCGGTTCGAGCGGGCTCTCGGTCCGGGATGCCAAGGCCTGCGCCACCGAAATTCCCAGTCGATGAAGATGGTTTGCGCCAAGATCGTGGGAGGCAAGGCTGCGCAAGCGATCTCCCCGTGGCCCCGGCGCAAGTTCAGCGTCCTTGCAGAGCCGACGAAAATCGATGGGCGCGGGCGGCAACCACGAATTGAGCGAAACGCCGACAGTCATGGGGATAGAGCGAGCTTCCGTTCGATTCTGGAGAGCAAGTCACCGACATTGCGAAATTCGGAGTACTCGCCCGCCTCGAATTTGAAGCCGAACTCGTCTTCGATGCTCAGCATCAGGCGGATATTGGCCACGCTATCCCAGCCTCGCACGGTGCGTGCCGAGGTTTCGTCGCTCAGCACGATGGAATCATCGTCGAAAACATCGTGGAAGATCGGCATGAGCTTGGCGCGAAGGCTATCACGAAGTCATAAATTCAACCTGGCCGACGAACGGCACGGCCTTGCCGGAGGGCGGATCAAGGATCGACGAGCGCCCGGGCATTGGCCTCCGCTCAGCCACAATGCCTCTTGCGGAACGTGGAGCGCCGCGAAGGGTTGCCACGCACGCGTCGGCTATAATCTGCATTCGAGTGGGCATCAAGCCCATTAGAGGCTTTTTAGAATTAGAGCAGCAAAACCTTCGCGGTGACAGCCTCTATGGTTCGTGGTGGGCCGCTTTCGATGGCGGAAAAGATCAGCTCGGAGGCGGGGGCGTTGTTGCTGGGGGCCACCGATCGGGTGATCGCTTTGGTGAAGCGCTTTGCCGGATGCTTTCGGGACGCGCGTCGCCAGGAGCTGATCGAGCATGAAGTTGCGACGCTCGTGGGCAACGTGTCTATGAGATCGTGCTCGGCTATGAGGATCTGATCGACCACGACGAGCTGCGTCATGACCCGGTGATGGCGGTTGGCCGGTAAGCTGGAAGCCGCGTCGCAAGGATTGTGCGCCGGTGGCTGCCAAGTCGACGTTGAACCCGCTCGAGCTCAGCCGCGAGCAGCTGTCGCGCTATCACAAGATCGCTTTTGACGGAGAGGCCATCGAGGCGCATCTGGTTGCGCTGTTCCTGGAGGCGCACAAGACGCCATCCCAGCGTATCATCCTCGATCTCGATGCCACCGACGATCCGCTCCATGGGCATCAGGAAGGCCGGTTCTTCCACGGTTATTACGACTGCTACTGCTGCCTGCCCTTCTATATTCTGCGGCCGGCATTTGTTGACCGCAAAGCTGCGGCCTTCGAACATCGATGCCTCGGCAGTGGCCTTGGCGGAGATCGCCCGCATCATGGCCCGGCTCCGCTTCGCTCCGTATGAGTTCGCCTCATCAATTCAGCCGCAGAACATAAAGTGGGAGTTCCACATCCCCTTCGCGAAACCTAAAGGACCCGATATCGCCGGGCGTTCCGCCGGCCGCCTCGATCTTTTCTCGCAGGATGTAAACCCGTTTCGGGTCATAAGTGAGGAAACCGATGACCCCCTTGGTCGCGACGACCTCCTTCCAACGTTCCGGCGCTAGCGTCTCGAGCGTCTTCTTGGACCACGCAGAGGCGACAGATTGGAATTCGCCATTGGCGACGATTGCATCGTGAATCCCCGAAAGCATTGCCTGACTTCCGTCGCAGCCCGCACCCAGTTTGAGTTTCTCTCCATAATCGGAAAATAGGAAAATCCTGGTTCGCGGGACGCGGGTCTTGCGAAGCGCGCTGCTCGCATCGAGGATCAGTTCATAGGCATCCCGGTCCAGGGTGCAAGTGCTCGCCGCATAGGCGCTCTTGTCGAAGACGGCGAGCGCGTTTGCGATGCACAGTGCGAGCCCCGCAATCAGCGCGAACCATAGGGTCCAGCGCACAAGAATCAGGAGCGCGAACGCGACGCTGAACGCGATGGCCACGCGTACCGCCGGCGGCCACGAAAAACCACCCACAGTCCTGTCGACGAGACCCGCTTCACGAACTGCGACGATGGTCATGACAGCAAAGCACGAGGCGAAGATCGTGAGCGCTACCGGCCTCACCTCTCTCGGCACCACGATCGCCACCGTCGCGGCGAGAGCGCCAGCCAGAGGAAAGCCGAGCGGAAAGGCAAAATATGCGGGCTGAAATGCCGTCTGGCCCATCGATTGCCAAAACACCCAGATCAAAACAGCGCAAAGATAGGTGGCCGAAAACAGGCTCGCGTAGGCATAGCGTGGCGATAGGGATCGCCGCGGTGCTGCAATGGCCAGCGTGGCGCCGGAAAGCAGTGTTCCGGCAAAGAAGACCCCCATATACGGGTAATCCAAAAACCAGTCGGAGGACCAGGGCTGCCACCATAATTGCTGTCGTGAACTATCCGCCAGAAAATAGCCCACCACCCTGAATTGCTGGACGAAGAACAGGAATTGACGTCCAACGCCGAGATTGATCAGGCCGAGCAGGATCGTGATGCCGAGCGCGCCGCTCATCATGGAAAAGATGACGGGAATCAGCGGCGGAAATTTGGTTTGATTTATGCGATAAGCCAGCAAATATTGGGCGATCAATATCGGAGCAAGATTAAGGAAGACGACGTTGGTGTGGACCGTCAGGGCGACGGCGGCACCCAAGACGGCGAGATGTCGGGAACTGAACTGCTGGCGCGCGTAGTGGGCGCAAAAGAACATCGACAGGCAATAAAATGCGCCAGCGAGGGTGTTATGGTAGTCCGCCCCACCATTCGCGTACATGAAGGTAAAGCCGGCGATGAAGATGCCCGCAAGCAGCGCCGGCAGCCGTCCAAATGTTAGCCTGAGCGCAAAATAGAGCACGATGTTGCTGAGCGCGAGAACTCCAAAAGTGAGTATCCAGCTCGAGATCAGCGGAGGAAAGGAGCTCCGGACCAGCGCCTCCGTCAGAACCCAAGGAAGGCGGCTGATCTTGTAGCTCTCTGCGTAAAAGGTTGGATTGAGATATCTGTATCCATAACCGACATAAACCCATTCGTCGATATTGAAATATTTCGCGTATGTCCAGCTTTGATTCAGTAAGACAAGTGCGAAAGGAACAGAAATTATGATTATCGAGTCCAATAAAGGAATAGATATGTTGCGATGTCTTTTAGGTATGCGACACAATTCGGTCCTATCTTTATAAGCGGACATCAATTTACCTATTTTATGCGCGGCGAAATTAGATGTCAGCGCAGGTGGTCAACTTCGATTGGGTTCGCTCGATGAACGCGCCCTGGTCTTGGAGAATCCAGGCCAGAGCCCAATACGCCTTAAGAATCGCGACAGGTCTAGCGGCGCTTGCCTATAGCGTTGGATCAACAAAGTCCAGAAGGCGTAACGAGGGGCGAGAAGAGGCCGGCGGAGATGCGTTACAAAGCCCCAAGTTCAACGAGTGCGACAATCGCGGTTGGCCGACAAGCCGGTCCGGCGCCCGTTTCGCGGGCGGCTTTGCGGAGGATGGGATCGTGGCCTCCTCGAGCGACCCGATGACCCGAAGCTCACCCTACCTGTCGGAGCGTGCGGCCGCGCCATCCGGCCCCTTTTGTCAATTCAGCGGCATAACGTGGAGCGGGAGCTCGATATCCCCGGCGTGAAGCCTGAAGACGCGCACCTCGCCAGGTAGTCCGCCTGCCTCCTCCACCTTCTCTTGCAGGACTGCAATTCGCGCAGGGTCATAAGTGAGGAAGCCGATGAGGCCCTTCGTTGTGACCATCTGCCTCCAGCGTTCCGGCTGCACCGTGTTGAGCGTCTTTTTGGACCAATAGGGCGCGACATCTTCAAAGCCCGTCGCGGCAATCGCGCCTTGAACCCATCCGAGCGGGACTTGCCACCCTTTGCAGTCTGCGCCGGATTTGAGTGCTTCTCCGTCGTCGGAAAACACGAAAACCTTCGTGCCTCGACGTCGCATCTTGCGAAGCGCGCTGCTGGCATCGAGAATCAGCGCATAAGCATCCCGGCTCATGGCGCAACGGGTCGCGATGTAGGGAAGCTTCTCATAGACCGCGAGCGCATTCGCGGTGCAGAGCGCCGCGGCTGCAATTGGCGCGAGCCATAACGATTGGCGCAGTAGGATGAGCATCGCGAACGCAACGGAGAATGCGACGGCCACGCGGGCGCCCAAGGGCCACGAGAACGCGCCGACAAAATTGGTGACGAGGTCCGTTTCATGAACGCCGGCGATCGTAGCGGCCGAGAAGCACAAGGCGCCAATCGTGAGGGGGAGGGGCCTCACCTCCGGGGGGACGACCGTCGCTAATGTCGCCGCAAACGCACCTGCGAGAGGAAAGCCGAGCGGATAGGCAAAATATGAGGGCTCAAGCGCCGTCTGGCCCATCGATTGCCAAATCACCCAGATCAAAACCGCGCAGAGATATGCGGCCGAATATAGGCTCGCATAGGCATAGCATGGCGATCGGGAGCGCCGTGGTGCTGCCATGGCAAGGGTTGCGATGGAGAGCAGCGTCCCGGCAAAGAAGAGCCCCATATATGGAAAATTCAAGAACCAAAAGGACGACCAAGGGTCCCACCATTGCTTTTGCTGCGAGTTATTGGCGATGAAATTGCTCACCAGCTTGAGTTGCTCGGAGAAGAACAAGAATTGCCGCCCGAAGGTGAAATTGACGAAGCCGAGCAGGAGGGTCACGGCGACCGCGCCGAACTGCCGCCGAAAGCGCGGCGGGAACGAGCAGGGGAAAGGTAGAGCGATTTATACGGTAGGACAGCACATATTGAGCGATCAGAACCGGAATGAGATTGATGAAGACCGGATTGGTGTGGACGCTCAGAGCGATCGAGGCGCCCAAGAAAACGAGATCACGCGAAGCGAATTGCTGCCGCACGCATCTGGCGCAAAATAGCATCGCGAGGCAGTAAAACGCGCCGGCGAGGGTGTTATGATAATCGGCGCCGCCGTTGGCGTGCATGAAGGTCAGGCCGGCGATGAAGATGCCGGCAAACAGCGCAGGCAAGCGTCCGAACGGAGCTTCTAGCGCAAAATAAAATGCAATGTTTCCGAGAGCGAGAACGCCAAAAGCAAGGATCCAGCTCGAAAGGCGAGGCGGAAAGGAACTCCGAACGAGCGCCTCGGTCAAGACCCAGGGAAGGCGGCTGATCTTGTAGTTTGTTGTGTAAAACGATGGATCAAGGTAGTTGTAACCGAATCCGACGTACATCCATTCATCGATATTTGAGTACTTTGCGTATATCCAACTATTGTTCAGAAATAATAAGAATAAAGGAACAGAGGTTATTGTAATAATGTCCGAAATCGAAATCAAGACGTTACGCCTTGGCAAGCCCGACAAGTGCAAAGCGATGTTATCTTTATAGGTAGGCACCAATTTATCATTGTGCGTAGATTCGAGTGAAAATACAGGGCGTGACGCCATGATGGCTACCGCAACTCTTCGCTCGATTAAGACGCACAAGGTTTACGCCGCCAGCTAGGCTATAACGCTCCCCTTATAAAGGATCAACCACGGCGTGATCCCTCGCGCAGGCTTGACGAAGATCGATCGGTGCCTCAACCCGAGCGCGCGGAAGGCCCTCGCGCGATCTTCGGCTCGTGAGCCAGCTCCTCGAAGGATGGGCTCGCCGCGGAAGGTCCCAGCAAATGCCGCGTTGCCCGCGTGATCGGGCGCTCGAAAACCCGGTTCACGCATATCGCGGCTGCCGCCGCGCAAGGAATGGACAGCATCACGAAAGCCCCAAGGTCCGATCAGCGCCGCGATGCCGGTCCGCGTGACGAGCTCGCGCAGGGCGCGAATGATAAAGGGGTGCAGGAGATAAAGCGCGTAAGAGGCGTCTCCCAAATTGACGCCCCATCGGATAAGCAGGTTTTCCGAGCTGCGCCGCTCCGGTGAAGCGAGCGCCGCGGCCGCGACGAGGAAGGCCGCCGGCAGGCCATAGGCGAGGGGGCGCGGGAGAGCGAGAAGCTCCCTCGGCTGCGCCAGGTCGAGCGCGAAGAGCGCAAGTCCCACAATCGCCAAGCCTAGCCGTGCCGGGCGGTTGATCCAGCCGCCTTTCGCGCTCACCCATCCGAGCGCCACGCCGAAGGCGAATTCGAGGATGATCGGATCGCTCCAGAAGGCGAGGGGTTGCGGCAGGGGCGCAAGGGCCTTGCCGAGCAGCACGAGGAGGATCAGCGCCGCCGATCAAGGCCGGCACCCCGAGCCGGCGCGGGAACGCGATGGCGATCGCGAACAGGGCATAGAAGAACATCTCGTAATTCAGCGTCCAGCCGAGCGAGTAGAGGGGCTGCACGAGCCCGTCCGGCCGAGCCGCGGGAATGAAGAGGAAGGACGAGATCACGAAGCCCGGCGCGAGATATTCGCTGTTGAGGAGCGCGTGGCGCGAGGAGCACGACGGCAAGGTAGAGCATCGTCGTCGCCCAGTAGAGCGGCACGATGCGGGCGATACGATGGGCGAGAAAGATCCGGGGGCCCTGCGCCGATCCGAACAAGCGAGCAGAAGCGTAGACCATGATGAAGCCGGAGATGACGAAGAAGATGTCGACGCCGGCGAGCCAAGGGAACGCTTCGCTTCTCGTAAAAGCCCTTCCCAGCCGAGCCGCGACCACGGACGCGTCGTTCTGCGCATGGAAGGCCACGACGCAAAGCGCCGCGAAGGCCCGCAGAAGCTGGATGTGAGGAAGCTTGGACACTCGGCCCTCATAGCCGATCGCGATGCTTCATGCACCCTGCACGGAGGGCATGGCAAGAAGACGTTACACCGGCCGAGCCTCAGTCATTGCTCTCCACTCCCTCGGGGTGCGCCGCCGGCTCGTTGCGGCGCGCCAGGGTCGAGATGAGCTCTTCGTCGGTCACCTGGCGGAAATCGGAATAATAGGCCCCGATCGCGCGGAAGAATTCGTAATCCTCCAGGCAAACGATCTCGTCGGCATCGGCACGAATTTCCTCGAGCGTATCGGAGGGCGCGACGGGAACCGCGAGCACGATCTTGCCGGGTCCGCGCTTGCGCAAGGCGCGTAGCGCGGCGCGCATCGTGGCGCCGGTCGCCAGCCCGTCGTCGATGACGATGGCCGTGCGTCCCCGGATCTCGGTCGGCGCGCGCGAGCCGAGATAGCGAATTCGGCGCCTCTCGATCTCGGCGAGCTCCCGTTTACAGACCTCGTCGAACTCGGCCTCGCTCACGCCCGCCATTGCGATGACATCCTCGTTGCGCACGATGATCGGATCGGAGCCGTCCACCACGGCGCCCATCGCGAGTTCCGGTTGCGGCGGATAGCCGATCTTCCGGACGAGAACGAGATCGAGCGGCGCGTCGAGCGCCGTCGCCACCTCCGCGGCGACGGGAACGCCACCTCTCGGGAGCGCAAGCACCACGACCGAACCGTCTTTATACCGGGCAAGGGCTCGCGCGAGACGGCGCCCGGCATCGCTCCTGTTCTCGAACGGCATGGCTTGACCCCGACGGTTCGAAGGCATGGGCCGCGCGAATGACGATATTCCTTCTTTCGCTCGAAACAATCCCTCCTGACCGGATGGCCCGTTGGAGCGCTGCGCAGAGATGCGAGAGACGGGCCGTCGAGCACGGCACGAAGCGCCGGCGTCTGCGTTCGTCTCGACGCTCGTCAGTCGGCCGCGACCGAAAAAGACCTTGCGCTGGAATCGGGGAGCGGCCTTTCGATTCCGCTCTCTGCTTGAAAAGCCTGGCTTCCGAATTATGCTTCCCGGATCGTGTTGGCTCGCAGCCGACCACAGCTCATTCGGCAGGAACGTCATGATGCCACCTCGCAAAGCCAATCGCACCGCGAGCGCGCGGGACACGGCGGAGGCCGCGTTCAAATCGGCGACGACGAAGCCCGTCGAAGCGGTGCCGCCGTCGCCGAGGCTGCCAGATGTGAAGGAGCTCGTCTCCTTGCGCATCGACCAGGATGTTCTCCAATTTTTCCAGGAAGGGGGGCCGGGGTGGCAGGAGCGGATCAACGAGGCATTGCGGCGGGCCGCCGGAAAATGATGCCGGCCGGGAGGCCCCGCGCGTCATGAGATCGGACGCGGGGCCGGCGGCAACTCGGCCGTCATCCGTACGAAGCATCGCATCCTCAAATAGTTCTTAGGCAATCTTTCAGGATTGAAATCGTAACGGTAGACGTTCGAAATAATGGAACAGACCCATGATGCGCGAACGTCGACACAACATTCGAGTTGAATGGCATTCGCCGGGGAAGATCTACGATTGCGACGGCGAATTGCTCAGCCGCTGCGTGATCAACGATCTTTCAAACGGCGGCGCCAAGATTACGGGCGTCGCCGTCCGCGACATTCCGGATCAATTCGTGCTGCGCATCACGCGCGGTCGTATCGGGACCCGCAAGTGCCACGTGCTTTGGCGTAACGCAAAGACCATCGGGATCGAGTTCGTCGACAGCTTGCCGCGTGCGCACAAAGCGAACGCCCCGCGTGCCCGAAACATCGGTCACCCGGCAAGTTCACGCGTGAGAATGGCTTCACGCCACGGTCAGTTCGCGTAGTCGTATTTGCCGCCCCTCCAGGCGTAGAGCACATAGCCCGGGGCGTTGACGTCGCCCTTCGCGTCGAATGCGACCTCACCCAGCACGGAGTTGAACCGCGATGACTTGAGCGCGGCCTCCACGCGCTTCGGATCGGTGGAGTGAGCCTCGTGGATGGCCGCCGCGATGAGCTGCACGGCCGCATAGGCATAGAGCGTGAACCCCTCGGGTTCGCGATTCTGCGCCCGCAACGCCGAGACGGCGGACGACGCCTCGGGCCTTTTGCGAGGATCAGGCGTGAAGGTGAAGAGCACGCCTTCCGCCGCCGCTCCGGCGATCGCCCAGAGCTCGCTCGTCGCGATGCCGGACGTACCGAAGAACTGAGGGTGGAAATCCGCGTCCTGCGCCTGGCGGAGGAGCTGCCCCATTTCCTGCTGATAGCCGCCGTAATAGACGAGGTCGATCTTGGCCGCCTTCAGGCGGGTGATCAGCGCCGAATAGTCACGCTCGCCCGGATTGATCGCCTCGTAGATCGCCTCGCGGATGCCGAGCTGGTTGAGGTTATCCTTGGTGGCGTCCGCGAGCCCCTTCGCGAAGGGGCTCTTGTCATGGATGATGGCGATCGACTTGCCGGGAAAGCGCTGAGCGATGATTTGAGCCGCGAGGCGTCCCTGCTGGTCGTCGCGCCCGCACACCCGGAAGATTGCCGCGCAGGCCGCGCTCGGTCAGCTTCGCGCTGTTCGAGGCGGCGGTCATCATCAGCACGCCGTTCTCGGCATAGATGTCGGAAGCGGTGATCGAGGCGCCCGAGCAGACATGCCCCACCACGAGCCCGATCTTCTCGGTGACGAATTTATTGGCGACCGAGACCGCCTGCTTCGGGTCGCAGGCATCGTCCTCGATATCGAGCACGATCTTCTCTCCCTCCGGGCGCGTTCTCGTTGATCGCCTTGACCGCGGCCGTCACCCCGTTGGCGATCTGCTCGCCGATCGAGGCGAGAGGTCCGGTGCGCGGCAGGGCGACGCCGATGCGAACCTCGGCCCTCGCCGCCGCGACGCAGAAGACGAAAACGAGTGTCGCCGCGGCGACACGAAAAATTCGTTTGAACATCCAAGGCACCTGCAAATGCTTTCAACGAGAAGCGACGGCGATTTCAAGCCATCCCCAGCGATTGACGAGGGCCTGGTCTCCCTCCTTCAGCAGAACGGTCGTGGTTTCGGCTTCGACCAGCGCCGGGCCGGCGATCTTTTGCCCCGACGCCAAGCCGTCCATCGGATAGGCCGGCACGTCCCGCCACCTCTCGAGATGGATGCGGCGTCGGCGCGGCTCGGGCGCGGGTTCCCTCGCCGTGCTCGAGGGAAGATCCGGCAGCGCATCCGTGTCGCTCGTCGCCGCGACCCGCGCGTTGACCAGCACGATATCCTGGTCCGGCAACGAGTAGGTGAAGAGAGCCTCGTGCCGGCGCTGGAAGGCTTCCGTGACCTGCCGCATCAGCTCGGGTGCCTCCCAGTCGATATGATCGAGCGGAACGTCGATTTCATAGATCTGCTCACCATAGCGCATCTCGGCCGAGCGCTGGATGCGAATTTCTCCCGGCGTCCTCCCGGTCACCTTGAGCGTCGCCGACTTGGCGAGCTCTCCGTAGAGCGCTCGCAGGTCGGCCGCGCTCAAGGAGCGGGTATCGCCGATATGGGTTCGGCTCACTTCGTAGCGAAGCGGCGTCGACAACATCCCCCAGGCGGAGAGAACGGAGGCAAAATTCGGCACGATGATGCGCGAGATGTCGAGCTGGCGCGCGACGTCGCAAGCATGGAGCCCCGCGGCTCCGCCGAAGCTCAGCAGCGCATAATCGCGGGGATCGACGCCGCGCGATACGGTCGCAAGCCGGATACCGTCGGCCATCTTCACGTTGATCACCTCGACGATTCCCTCCGCGGTGCGCTCGCGCGTGAGTCCGAGCTTGGCCGCGAGCTTGTCGAGCGCCTGCTCGGCCGCCGTGCGATCGAGCCGGCCGCGGCCGGGAAGAGGACGGTCGGCGGCGAGCCTGCCGAGAACGATATTGGCATCGGTCACGGTCGGCTCCGTTCCATTCGCGCCATAGCACACCGGTCCGGGTACGGCGCCCGCGCTTTGCGGGCCCACGTCGAGCGCTCCGCCCTCGGCGCGCGCGATCGAGCCTCCGCCTGCGCCTATGCTGATGATGTCGAGGCTGCGCAACGCGATGCGCTGGCCGGCGAGCCCGCGGTTCGAGGTGAGCGCCGCTTCTCCCGCGACGATGAGCGAGATGTCGGTGCTCGTTCCCCCCATGTCGAAGGGGATGAGATTGGAGTTGCGGGTTTCGAGCGCTGCGTGACGGCACCCGGCCACGCCGCCTGCCGGACCCGACAGGACGGTCGCGGCGGCAAGGCGGCTTGCTTCCTCGATCGGCGCGACGCCGCCGTGCGAGAGGATGATGTAAAGGGTGCCCGCATAGCCGGCCTCGGCGAGCTTGCTCTTCGAGATCGGCGAAATAGGCGCGCACGATCGGCCCGACATAGGCGTTGACGACGGTCGTCGAGACGCGTTCGTATTCCTTGATCTGCGGCAGCACTTCACTCGAAAGCGAGACATAGGTGGTCGGCAGCTCCCTGCGCGAGATAGGCGAGGGTCTCCTTCTCGTGCCGGTCGTTGCGATAGGAATGCAGGTAGCAGACCGCGATGCTCTCGACGCCGGCCTCCTCCAGCCCGCGCTTCGCCTCGGCGAGCGAGGCTTCTTCGAGCGGCGTCGCGATCGAGCCGTCGGCGCGCAGCCGCTCGACGATGCCGTAGCGCTGTTCGCGCGGCACGAGCGGAGCGGGCGGAGCGGAGCGCAGATCATAGCGATCGCCGCTTCAGCCCCTCGCGCATCTCGAGCACGTCGCGATGGCCCGCGGTGGTGAGCAGGGCGATGCGCGCGCCCTTGCGCTCGAGGAGAGCGTTCGTCGCGACCGTGGTGCCATGCACGATGCGTGTCGTTCGCCGCAGCAGCTCGTCCTGGGCGAGCTCGAGTCGCGCGGCGAGCTGGCGAAAGCCCGTCGAGCACGCCCAACGCCTGGTTGTCGGGCGTCGTCGGCGTCTTCAGGAAGGTCATCTCGCCCTCCTGGTCGACGGCGACGATATCAGTGAAGGTGCCCCCGACGTCGATGCCGATCCTGTAGCTCGGCGTCATCGTGGGCCCTCGAAACGGCCGGTTGGCGGCCCTGCCGCGGCGGCTTGCCCCAGCCACCTCCGCCGCCCGATCGCACGTCGATCAGGTCGCCAGGCCCGATCTCGATCCCGACCTCCTTGGTCTTGAGCACTGCGCGATGAGCCGTCGGCGCGCAGGATGCGATAGGAGTGAGGCAGTGCCGTCCTTGCCGCCGAGCATGCCGGCGGCGCCGTGTCTTGCGCCATCGCCCGCGGTGTTGATGAGGCGCTTCGCGCCTCGACCGTCGAGCTCGAGGTCGACGCCCATGCCGCCGCGGAACCGGCCCGCGCCTCCCGAGCCGGGCCGGAACTCGTGCTTGCGGAACAGCAGCGGAAAGCGCGCCTCGTCGACCTCGATGCTGCCGAATTTGATGCCGCCCACCGAGTGCCATTCGCCGATCGAGGACCAGCCATCGCCGCCCGCCGACGCGCCGCCGCCGGGGCGTGCATGGAACATGTGCCAGATGAAGGACCGGTTGCGGCGGGCGTCGTGCCCCTTGATGGCGAGGCGGAAGCGCCGGCCCCAGCCGCCCATCACCCGCTCCGGGCAGGCCGGCGCCATCGCCTTGACGATGGCCTCGATGATCTCGTTCGACGGATGGCTGGTGCACAGCGTGACCGGCGCGTTGTCCGTCGCCCAGACGATCGTGCCGGGCTTGGCGACCACGCTCAGCGGGCGAAAGGTGCCGGCATTCTTCGGGATATCGGCGTCGAGCAGGAAGGCGAAGGCCATGGCGACGGCCGATTGCATATTGGCGTGCGAGGAGTTCACGAAGCTCGTCGTCTGCGGGTCGGAGGCGGAGAGATCGACCTCGATCTCGCTGCCGCGCTTCGTGACCGTCGCGCGGATATGGATGTCCTCGCCGACCGCGGCCGTCGTCGTCGAGCATGGCCTCGCCCGTGTAGACGCCATCCGCCCAGCTCTCGACGATGGCGCGCGAGCGCGCCTCCGGCCGCGTCGAGAATGGCTTCGATCGCCTCCTCGAACGAGGCTCGCGCCGAACTCGATCGCATAAGCGGTCGAGGCCGCGTTCGCCGAGATGGGCGGCGCCGACCATGGCCGCGAGGTCGCCGCGAAAATCTCGCGCGTGGCGGACGTTGATCGCGAGCATCTCGAGAATGTCCGGCGCGCAATCGGCCGCCTTCGTAAAGCAGGATCGGCGGAATGCGCAGACCCTCCTGCCAGATCTCCGTGGCGGCCGGGTTGTAAGCCCCATGGGTCGCGCCGCCGATGTCGCTTTGATGGGCGCGCACGATCGTCCAAAGGAGCCGCCGGCCCGTCATGGAAGACGGGCACCAGCGCGGTCACGTCGGGCAGGTGGCTGCCGCCATGGTAGGGGTCGTTCAGGAGGATCACGTCGCCCTTTTGCGCCTCGGGAAAGGCCTCCTTGGCGGATTTCAGCGCCCAGGGCAGGGCGCCGACATGGACCGGGATGTGATCGGCCTGGGCGATCAGACGACAGCGATCGTCGCAAATGGCGACCGAGAAATCGCGGCTCGAGTTCAGGATCTGCGAATAGGAGGTGCGCAGCATCGCCTCGCCCATCTCGGCGGAGATCGAGCTCAGCCGATGCCGGATCACGGTCTGCGTGATCGGGTCGAGCGAACGCTTGACGGGCGGTGTCGACGAAGCGGCATTCGGTCTCTTGAATGCTCATGCGGGTGAGGCTTTCGGGCGTTGCTTGCCACCGGCGGGTTGCCGGTGCGCACCGATATGAAACAGCAAGGGAAAGGGCGTCAATCGCTGTTGTCGGCAACCGAGGCTCCGGACGGCTCGGCGCACTCGTTCTCACATCGACGCCATGCGTGCCATCGGCATGAGCCATGGCCCCGCTTCGTTCCATTCGGGGGACAGGTCGCGCTGACGACAGGGACGGTTGACATCCATGCTTTCAGGCCGCACCTCGTCTCGTGAGAAACGGTGCAGGCGTCGCCAGGACGGCGAGGCGCCCTACTCCGAGGCGATCCAAGCATCGGACCGCCGCTTTGAGAAAATCGGATGATCGCGAGGAAGGAGCGCAAGCGCCGAGCTTTGCTGGCTGAATGAGAAACAGTCGACGCCTTCAGATTCAGCGTCGCTCCGATGATGGATTGGACGGACAGCTATTGCCGTGTCTTCCATCGCAGCATGACGCGCGAGGCCCGCCTTTACACCGAGATGGTGGCGGCGGCAGCGCTCATCCATGGGCCACGCCACAAGCTGCTCGCCTTCGATCCGGTCGAGCAACCCTTGGCGCTGCAGATCGGCGGGGCCGATCCAAGGGAGCTTGCGCTCGCCGCACGCTTCGGTGAGGAGGCGGGCTTTTGCGAGATCAACCTCAATGTGGGCTGCCCTTCAGATCGCGTGCAAAACGGGCGTTTTGGCGCCTGCCTCATGCGTGAGCCGCGCCTCGTCGGAGAATGCGTCGCCGCGATGAAGGCGATCGTGACCGTGCCGGTGACGGTAAAATGCAGGCTGGGCGTCGACGAGCAGGACACGGAGGAGGCATTGGATCGCCTTGCCGAAGCTGCGGCCGCGGCGCGCGTCGATGCGCTCATCGTGCATGCGCGAAAGGCTTGGCTCAAAGGGCTCTCGCCGAAGGAGAACCGCGACATTCCCCCGCTCGATCATGCGCGTGTCCACCGTCTGAAAGCGCGATTCCCCTCGCTTGTCGTCGTGCTGAACGGCGGCATCTCGACCCTCGCCGAGGCGAAGGCGCATCTTGCCCATGTCGACGGGGTGATGCTCGGTCGCGCCGCCTATCAGAATCCGGCGCTCTTGCTCGATGTCGACCGCGAGATCTTCGGCAAGGAGCCGCCCGTGGCGAACGCTTTCGAGGCGGCTCGCGCGATGCGCACGCAGCTCGAACGGCTTGCTCGCGACGCGATCCCTCCGCATCGATTGACCCGCCATATGCTCGGGCTCTTCCAGGGGATATCCGGTGCGCGCGCCTATCGCAGGCTTCTCGCCAGCGAAAGCAGGAAGGCCGCGGCGGGCCGTGACATCCTCGATTCCGCGCTGGCTTTCGTCGAGCCTGGATTCGCCGGACCGCTTCGCGAACGGGCCGCGTGACGAACGCCATGTGCTGGACTACAGCCGCGATCCGGGCATTGCCGTGAAAGCGTCTTCCCGATTCGAACGACGGAAGGCTCGTGCGGGCCGGGGGTTGAATATCCGCGCCCCGTCCGCTAAGTGCATCGTTCCTCGCGCGACCTCGCGCATGCGCGCCCGTAGCTCAGCTGGATAGAGCACCAGACTACGAATTTGGGGGTCAGAGGTTCGAATCCTTTCGGGCGCGCCATTGTACGATGCAGCAAGATTTCGCGGCCAGCGACCCCGCCATCCCCGCCGAATCGTTCTGCATCGCGCATCTGCGGAAATGGCGCGTTTCG
The DNA here is from genome assembly GCA_963713805.1 of uncultured Alphaproteobacteria bacterium. GTDB lineage: Bacteria > Pseudomonadota > Alphaproteobacteria > Rhizobiales > Beijerinckiaceae > GAS188. Next base: position 82,217 of record CAVQNF010000012.1, read on the forward strand.
CAAGGCTAAGCCCTGGATCGCCGAGTTCGGCTTGCCTGCCCCTTCACGTGCTCGCGCAGCGCCCGATTGATGCCTGTCTGATATCCCTCATTGGACGTCGTGTGGCTTTTGAACCAGGCTACGACATCGGCATCGAGGCGAAGGGTCAGTTGCTGTTTGACGGGTCGATAGAAGAGGCCGCGTCTGGCGCCGGACCAGTCGAGAAGCTCCGGCACGTCTGAGGTGTCGATGGCATCATCGCGGAGCGCCGACAGCGACTTCAGTTCCGCCCTCTGTTCAGGCGTCAACCGCTTAGAAGTTCCCTTCTTCATACGCTTTCCTTTCGTGTGCGGTGGCCTTCCGGGCGCTGATGATGCGGCCGATCGGCTCGCCTTCTTCAGATTCTTGCGGCCAGGTATGAATCACCGGCAGCAGCACTGGCCCAACAAGTCCAATGGTGTGCAACGATCACCGTCCGGGTGCGGGTCCGGCTTTGATGCGTGGAGCGGGTCATCAAACACCAGCACCGCGGTTTCGAACGACAAGCCATGCTTGACGCGGTTTACGGCCGCCTTGTCCGGGTGCCACGTCCAGCGCATCGCCGCTCCGCTTTGTAGCTACAAATATAGAGTTACAATTACATAGTGTCAAGGTTCCATGGCGGAGCGGACGCTCTGGAGGGTGACAGTGACAACGTAGTCGCCGCCGCGCCGGCAGAGCTCGCCGTCACGATAACGCCGCGCGCCTGGCTTCGTGATTGTGGATTGACGGCCGCGACCACGCATGTGCGCGCGGCGCTTGGACACCATCCGCAACTCATCTAGATCTGGCGCAGTGCATCGCCCAGCGCGTCGATCCTCATGTCGATTGCGACCGCCGCGGCAAGTGTCGCTCTCAGCCTTTCCTCGTCGCCTTCGGTCGCATCGCCTCGTCCGCGACGAGCCAAGATGTGACCACGCTCTGCCACCATCGATGAGTAGGTGAGCGGTTCGTCAGCCATTCGAAGCAGCAGGGCGTCGGCCTGTTTGTCGGCCTCCTCCCAGTCCTCGAAAAGCAATGCCCGTTCGATCGCGTAGCGTCGGAACCAGAAGTGGTTGTGCCCAACCGAGCCTTGCGCGAGCAACGCCTTCCCCGCCGCGAGAGCGATTTCCTGATCCTCGCGCCGATCCTCAAGCAATGCGAGCAGACCATGAAGTATCGGAGCGGTGAACCCGGGGCCAGTCTCGTTCGAAATTTCCCGACCCTCGCGCGCGAGCGCCAGAGCTTCGGCCTTTCGGCCATTGATAAGGGCGACCTCAGCACAGTGCGCAAGGATCACGGCCTCGTAACGACGCGCCTTCAGAGTACGGGCCTGCGCTAACGCCTTCGGCTGGACATCCGCGGCTTCGGCATAGCGACCCGCAGCCGTCAGGCAGAAACCCAGCGAGTGGTTGGCGAACATCTCCGCATGGCGGTTGCCGATCCTTACGGCTGTTTCGAGTCCCAGGCGCACGTCGCTCAGCCCGAGGTCGAAATCGCATGTATAGATCCTGCAATGGCCCATCATAATCCGGTTTGATACGGCGATCCGCGTCAGGCCATGCGCATCGCAGAGATCGACGCAGCCGTCGAAATGCCGCAGCGCCGTAGCCATGCGACAATCCATGTACTGCGCGTCCGCTAGACCGCTCAGCGCGCGCGCCTGCCATTCCGGAGAATCGGCGCGGCGTGAGGCTGCAAGAGCCTGCTCATGCTCGCTGCGGCACGCCGTCAAATTGCCGCGTGCGAAATAGAGATTGCCGCGCAGATAGTGAATCTCGGCGAGGCTCGGATCATTGCGCAATGCGTTCGCGAGAGGCTCCGCTTCGGCAAGCGCCAGGAAGGCATCGTCGATCTTGGCGATCAACCGGTTGGACGCCGCGCACCCCAACAGGGCGCGGCAACGATCCGCGGCGTCTTCGGCGACCCCCAGCGCCCGGAGATAGGCTTCCAGTGCATCGCTACCTCGTCCCGCATCCTGATGCAGGTCGCCGAGCAGAATTGCCAGGTCGAACGAATCGCGTTTGTCGGTGGCCACCGCCAGGCCGCGTACCGCAAGCGTGACGGCCTGATCCTGGCGGAAGAGGCTCGCCTGCGCCTCGGAGGCTACGAAATAGGCGTGGGCCGCTTCGCTATCGCCTGCGCGGTCGAGATGTTCGGCCCGCAATACCGGATCATCGACAAAGATCGCGGCAGCGGCACGGTGGAGTTCTCGTCGCCTCGCGTGGGTGAGTGAGCCATAGACGCCTTCGCGCACCAACGCATGAGCGAACACGAGCCCGTTCCGCGCCGGCCGCACGAGAACGTTTCGCACCAGAGTATCGCAGGAATATTGCGGTTCCTTCAGCAGTACCCTGAGATGAGCCAGACTGAACAGCTGGCCGAGAACCGAGGCTGTCTGGATAGCGCGTCGATCCCGGGCAGATAGAAGATCGGTCCGGGCGAGCACAACGCTTTGTATCGACGCAGGGAGGCGTCCGTCGGTCAGGTCCCCGGCGCCGCGGAGCAATTGTTCGAGGAACAACGGATTGCCGCCCGCCCGCTCGACGCATTGGGCCGCAAAAGTGTCAGCATCGATGAATTGGCGCGCGATGGTCAACGCGTCGGCAGGGGTGAGCGGCGAAAGGTCAATTGTTATCACCGTTCCACGACCGGTCATGGCGCGCCAGCGTGCGTCCAGAGGATCGCCTTCGGGACGTGTGGTCATCACAAGCACGGTCCGACTTTCTGCGGTAGCACAGGTGATCGCCGCGAGCAGGCTAAGCGTTTCCTCATCGGCCCAATGGACATCCTCGATCGTTACGAGAAGTGGAAGACGTTTCGCCGATGCCTCGACGAGAGCGGTGACGACCCGCTCCTTGCCGTGCGTCCGCGCCATTGCGTCCATCGCCTGATAGAGCGTCAGCGTGGCTTCGAGCTGCGGCACCTCGAGCAGGTCGCGCAGATACAGTGCATCGTCGGGTTCCATCTGCGTGCTCTGACGCACGGCCTCGATGGCGTCTTCGACCGCCTCCGGTGTCGGATCGCGACCCAGACCGAGCAGACCTGCGACCACGGTGCGGACGGCGCCATGGCCGCGCGCGGTCCCGAAATCGAGAACAAAGCCGGCGTGAGACGTCATTCCGGATGCCGCGGCGATTGCCTGTAGCTCGTCGACAAGCCGTGTCTTGCCGATCCCGGCTTCACCGCGGATCAACAGGGCGGCTCCGGATGCTCCGTTGACGCACGCATCCAATGTCGCCCGAATCTGGCCGACTTCGGACCGACGGCCAACCAGGGCATGTGTGCCCAATGCCGTACTTTTGGTTCCCGTCAAGCGCCAGGCATTGACGGGAAGAGACAATCCCTTCAGCCGCAACGGTCCCATCGGCTCATAAGCCGCCACATGCTGCGTTGCCTGATAGACGGGTTCGGAGACGAGGGTTTCTCCGCTGACGGCTCGGTCTAGAAGCCGCGCGGCGACGTTCGCAGCCTCGCCGGTGACCGTATAGCCGCGATGGTGCCGGCTTCCGACAGCGCTGGCGATGACTTCGCCTGTCGCTATGCCGACATGGACGGCGAGGGGAGAAGATAGGCCGGTCGCGAGACCGGGCACGCCGGCCTGAATCTCGAGTGCGGCGCGCACGGCGCGCTCAGTGTCGTTGCCACGGGCGAGGGGTGCGCCGAAGAGTGCCATCGCCGCGTCGCCGATATGTTTGTCGATCGTCCCTCCAAAACTTTCGACGATCGAATCGACCAGCGCGAAGAAGCGCTCCAGTAAAGCGTGCACCTCTTCTGGATCCAGAGTCGACGATAGGCGCGTATAGCCCACCAGATCGCAGAACAGCACGGTTACAGGGCGACGATCGCTTTGCGGATCCGCAACGGATATTGTTTCGGGCGCAGCGACGCGGTCTTCGGCAAGCGGAAGACCGCAGCCGCCGCAGAATTGCTCGGTGACTTCGTTGGCGAAGCCGCACGCGCGGCAGGGGACAGGCAGAGCCGAGCCACAGGACGCGCAGAATTTGCGTCCCGCCCGATTCTCGACATCGCAGTTCGCGCAGCGCACGGCAATGAACTCCCGTCCTCGCCAAGATGGCCCGGCCGTCGGATCATCGCAAGCGCGAAGGAAGCCGTTTCGATGCTGTCGGGCGCGGCCGCGCGTGCCGCGAATGATCCTGCAGTCAGGTCGAATTGTCCGTTCTGGAGATTACAATGCAATTTCAATTACATAAGGGTTCACAGTTTTATTCTGCCCGGCGCCTCAATGATTACAATAACTTGGATACGACTTGGCAAGAATCTGCTTCCGAGACTCCGTGGCGGCCGCTACGCGCGCGCGGCGATATGGTCCGCCAGATGCGCCGCGTCGTAGTCGACACCAAAGATGAAGCTCGACGCCCGTCGGGACAGCCAGCTCAGCCCAAGGAAATACAGCCCGGGCACTTCAGTGACGCCGCGCCGATGCACCGGCGCGCCGCGTTCGTCGAAAACGTCGACCTTCAGCCAGCCGAAATCGAGCGCGTACCCCGTCGCCCAGACGATTGCGGCAATTCCTGAACCGTGAAGGTCTAGCTCGAGGATGGGGTGGGTGACGCATGGCGGCTCCGGTTCGACCGTTCGCGCCGCTGACTCCTCGGGCAGGTCGAGACCTTGCCGAGCCGCATAGGCATCGGCCGAGTCGAGCAAGGACAGGTAGGACGCATCGCCTTGCGCGAGATTGCTCGCCAGGTCGGGGGAGAAGCGCATCACACCATCTCCGAAGGCGTCCGCCCTGCCCAACAGCATCACCCCGCGCGCCGCAAGGCGCCGAAAGTCGATGGTGTGGCCGCCATAGGCGCCGCTGACCGCGATCGTGACGTGCTTCACTGACGGATCGCGGGCCGTGGCCTCCCACAGGCCCAGCACACCCAGCCACCAGCAGAAGTCACGCCCGCGATATCGTCTGGGAGGCCGCTCATGCCGGCCGACGGACAGATAGACGCGCCGGCCCGCTCGCGAAAGTTCGTCGGCGATCTGAGCACCCGAAGAACCGGCCCCGACCACGAGCACGGCGCCCTCCGGCAGCTGACCGGGATTGCGGTATCCGTTGGAATGCATCTGCACGATCCCGGCCTCTGGCGGCACGCGGGCAGGGATGATCGAGCGTTGAAACGGTCCGGTGGCCGCAACCACGTTGGTGGCCTCGATCGCGCCCTCCGACGTTTCGGCACAAAAGCCCGTCCCGCCGTCTATCTTGTGCAACGCTGTCACCGCGACGCCGCAGCGGACGGGTGCCGCGATCCGTTCGGCATAGGACGAGAAAATAGTCCACCATCTGGTCGCGTGTCGCGAAGCCGTCGGGATCGACGCCGCCGATGGGTAAACCCGGCAATCTGTCATGCCAGGCGGGACCGTTGGCGTGCAGACCGTCCCACCTCTCCGAGCGCCAGCGTTCGGCAATCCGATGCCGTTCCACAACGACGTGGGACAGGCCGCGCTTGCTCAGTTGCTCGCTCATCGCCAACCCGGCTTGACCGCCGCCGATGACGAGCGTCTCGACTTTCTCAACTGACACGTCGACACCCTATTTTGATTGGCGAAGAGTCATGCACAGGAGAACACGGGTACACAAGCTGGGGGGCCGCTTCTCCGCGGCGCTACGGCGTCCGCGGCAACGCCTCTGCCAGGGGAGGTCGCCGAGCAATGCCTACGGCTACAGCGACCAGATCCGGGGTCGCGAAGGTCACATCGGGGTCCTCTGCTCGCGCTCCCCGGGTACGGGCGCCATGTGATCGAGACCGACGCTGAGCGATTGCCGAACGTTGGGCTGAAAAGGCGAAGCGCAAGACTCGCCGGCCTCGAAAGAGGGCGTGAGCGATGAGAAGGCTGCCTTCGATTACAAAGAAGGATGGGAGGAGGCTCTCGAAGCTAAATCTAGATCGGGCCCCGCTGTTTGTAGAATAGTCACAACGCCACCGAACAATCATCCAGTTCGGGTTTTTACTTGCCCATTGGAGCCGCCGCTCGGGCGCGCCGACAATCGACAAAACGAGGTGTCAGTCAGGGCGTCACTTTGCCGGCCGGATTGGCCAGCCACCGGCCGCCTGCGACCCTCTCGATATTATCGGCGAGCGCATCGTAAGTCTCCGCGACTTGGAGGATGCGCCACCTCAAATCAGACTTTCCCATCAGTGCAGCGTGCCTGCGCTTTTCCTCCGCCTTGGTCCGGTAGCGGCAAACAAGCGACATCGGATAGATCACATTGGACATAGCGCCAGTCCCTGCCAGACGATCAATGACAGATGCGGCAGGGTGGTTCCCACGGGCGCTCGCGATATCGTCTTGCCGGTGGACCTATCTGACGGGTCGCCTTCCGGAAGGTGGGGAGTTCCGCGGCGGAAAGGAACAGTCGAGCAACCGGCTATCGCTCCGGGCGCTCGGGGCGGGCATGCGTGACCGGGTCAGTTTCCGAGCTGTAGGCTTCCTCGGAACCCCACATGGCCAGCCGCCCATTGATCCATCTCATCGCCTCCAGTTTCCGAGGCACATATCCGGATCTCTTGCGGCAACCATCGGCCGCGCCAAAAATACATGGAGCTTGCCCGGGAACGGCCGTTCCGCAGCGGTTCGCTCCCGAACTCGATCTCCTCGTCAGCGTCGCTCACTTCCGTTTCTTCTTCGCGGTCTCCGCCACGGCCCTGTCCCGCGCCAAGCGCTGCTCTCGAAGCCGAGCCGTCTTGGCGACCATGGCGTTGTGGCGGCTCTCCTCTGCCGCAACGCGCTCAGCGCTATCGCGCTGGCGTTCGAATAAGAGAGCAGCACGCCTTGCCGAATGATCGAGGCGCCGTTGCTGGATGGGGTCCGTCATCGCGCAGGCTCCCTCAAAAGGTTCCGGTCGGCGAAATCGACCGATGCGGTTCGGATGCCCAGATTGCCTCCGTTCGAAGCCTCGGTGCAAAAGTCCGGCGGGGTCGGCTGTTCAGCGAGGTCAAATCGTCGGCTGAGCGGGCAAGGGCGCCGCTTTCGTCGTGAAGAGCTTGGTGTCTCCACACTGGGTGCACAGAGCGCCACCGGAGAGGAAGCCTAGCCGCATTCTCATGCTCACCGTCTCGTCGCGAACCTCCGCGGGATCGCTCGCGGTCTCCTCGGCGATGCAGTCGTCGCAGTAAGGCTCCGGCAATCTGTCGAAAAGGAACGTCGAAATCTTCGAATGCAAGTTCATTGCGTTTTCGCCTCTGGCCAATTGTTGTGCGCGATCTGCCCCGCCGTCCGGAGCATGCCGCCGTCCGACCCGCCCAACGCCGACAAGACTCGCGGTCTTTATCGAAGAGCGGATCGGACTTGCTGGCGCGGCGGCGTGTCTACTCGATCACCCGCACGATACGGTGGGTATTCCGATCGACAATGACCCGCTGATTATTGACGATCGTGTAGTCGTAGGCCTCATAGCTCGGGACCGGATAATACCTCATCGTGGCTGGCATTTCCTCGCCGACGACGACCGGTCGGTCGTAGACGACCGATGGCTGCGGAGGAAGCGAAGAACCCACAATGGCGCCCACGGCGCCTCCGACGACGGTTCCGACCGGACCTCCAACCACCGTTCCGACAGCTGCTCCCCCGACGGCTCCCCCGACCGCCCCACCTGTATTCTGTGAAAACGCTGGCCCCGAAAGAAGCACAGCACTGCCGATCGCAGCCGCGAATAAGATCTTCATGCTACTCTCCTGGCGTTCGCGGCTACGCAGTGCAGCCACCTCTCCCTAAACGGCTGCGTTACCAACAAGTTCCCAGTAGAGTTTTGTGCAGTGACTATTAGCCTCGAATGGAAGCAAGCAGACGCCGCGGCGCGCAGGGGCGGGCTGCGGCACTCAGGTGCCCATCCCAACTGACGCTCAGCAGACCCAGATTTGGCGCCATCCCCAATCGGTGGGTTCCGCCGACCAACAGCTTCCGCCAACGATGGGATTGAGGAGCCGAGCACCGCTGACGATGGCGGGTCTGGACCAACCCCAACCGTAATTTGGTCCTCTCCAGTATCCCCTGTGCCAGTAGCGAGAGTAGCGCCTGGTTACCCAATATCGCGAGTGCGCCACGTGATGATGGTAGCGGTGGTGCTGAACATAGGTCGGGTTGTGACGCGGATAACGCGGTCCCTGAGCCTGCGCCGCAAGGGGCAAAGTCAAGAACGTCATCGCGAAGATAAGTCTCCAAAATCGGGCGGTCCAAAATCGGGTGGTCATGGTGTCCTCCCTTCCTGTTACCAACAGGCGCAGATTTTCTACAAGGCGTCCGGCGGAATTGGGGTCTTGAAGATGTAGCCTGAAGAGTCGTCTCGAACAATCACTGTGAAGCCGTGGGCGGGATGGTCACCGGCTATGACATGGACGAGCCCATGAAGGGAAGCTTTGTTCTCGGTCATCTCCGATTCAATCTTTTGCAGCTCTTCCAGGTTCGAAAGTGTCGGCTCGCGCATTTCGTTCTCCTGAGAAACCGGAGCGATCCGTTGAACGCGGGGAGCGAGCCGCTCGTTCCACTTGCGCTTTGCTGTCTTCGGGAACCTTCGACTAGCGGGGCGCATCGGCAGTATTCAGCCCCAGTTCTGCTTGCCGCCCTCGCGGTGGCGAGTATGCTGGCATCGAAATGGCTGCCAGCGGGGAGGCGCGCGCATCGAAAAGCCAGGACCAGAGCGCAGGCTCGCCGCGGTCTTCGCCGCCGACATGGTCGGATACAGCCGGCTTATGGAGGCAGACGAGGATGGGACACTTGCTCGCCTGAAAACCCATCGGCTCGAGCTCATCGATCCCTCCATCGCCAAGTATCGAGGGCGGATCATCAAGACAACGGGCGACGGGATGCTGGTCGAATTCCAGAGCGTGGTCGATGCGGTGGTCTGCGCCACCGAGATTCAACGGCGAATGGCACGGCGGAATGCCGATGTGTCGCCGGCGCGCTGGATCCAGTTCCGTATCGGGGTCAATCTGGGTGACGTGATCGTCGAGGACAAGGACATCTTCGGCGACGGCGTCAATGTGGCGGCGCGCCTCGAGATGCTCGCCGAGCCCGGTGGCATTTGCGTGTCGCGCGCGGTACGCGATCAGGTCCGAAATCGCCTCGACGACGTCGTGTTCGAGGATCTGGGCGATCAGACCGTCAAGAACATTGCCCGTCCCATCCGTGTCTTCAAAGTGAAGCTCGATGCGGAATCGATCGCGAAACCCGAAAAGGGGCCCGCGCCCGGCATGGCCCCGACCAGGAAGCCGTCGATCGCCGTTCTCCCACTCGTCAATATGAGCGGCGATCCGGAGCAGGAATTCTTCGCCGACGGCCTTACCGAGGACATCATCACCGAGCTGTCGCGCTTCCGCGATTTGCTCGTCATCTCGCGCAATTCGGCCTTCGTCTACAAGGGGAAGGCGGTAAAGGTGCAAGAGGTCGCGCGTGAATTCGATGTGGACTACGTTCTCGAAGGAAGCGTGCGCAAGGTCGCCGATCGCGTCCGCGTCACCGTTCAGCTCATCGACGCGCAAACCGACCGGCATATCTGGGCCGAGCGATACGACCGCAAGCTCGAGGACATCTTCGCCATCCAGGATGAGGTGACCCGGATCATCGTCGCGACGCTTCCCGGCCGTGTCGAGGTCGCCACCCATGACCGGGCCAAACGCAAGCGGACCGACAACATGGCGGCTTATGAATGCGCGCTCGCCGCCAAGGTGCTGCACCATCGTTCAGTACGAGAGGCCAATGAGGAGGCGCAGCGCCTCCTCGACCGGGCCATCGCGCTCGACCCGAATTATGCCCATGCCCATGCCTGGAAGGCCTGCGTGCTCGGCCAGAGCTGGATTTACGGCTGGTGCGCGGATCGCGACGCGACCTTGCAACTCGTTTCGGAGGAACTGGACATCGCACTCGCCCTCGACGAGAACGATGCGGATGTGCACCGTATACTTGCCGCGCTCAACTTGACGCGCGACGATCACGACAAGGCCGCCTATCATCAGGAGCGGGCGCTTGCGCTCAATCCCAATTCCGACCTGCTGGTCGTGCAGCAGGGCGAGATTCTGACATGGCTAGGACGCCCCGAAGAGGGCATCGACTGGATCAGAAAAGCGATGCGCCTCAATCCGCACCACCCCGAGCGCTTCTGGAGCCATCTCGGCCGCGCCCTCTATTGCGCCGAGCAATTCGCGGAGGCCGCGGAAGCCTTCGCGCGCATCACGCGGCCCGACCACACCCATCACGCCTTTCTGGCCGCGACCTTCGCTCATATGGGCAACAGCGTCGCCGCTTCGGCCCATTCGGCCGAGGTGCTGAAGCTCGAGCCGCGGTTTTCCGTTGCGACCTACCTTGCGACCCAGCACTACAAGCGCACCGAAGACCGGCAGCGCCACGAAGCGGGTCTCCTCAAGGCTGGCCTGCCCGCTTGAGCAAAGGGGAAGTCGCCGGCCGACGCCCTCGAATGCTGGCGATGCTGATCGCCTCAGGGGCGTGCCGTGCGCCGTTCCGATAGGCGTGACGGGGCCGACGGGCAGCACGGCAACGCTTTGCATTCGTCCAAGCGGGTCATTGCCGGCGACCTCGCATGAAGGATGAAAGCGGGCACGCCCCGGAGAAATCCGCACTGAAGTCACGCGGGCCTTTTCCGGAAATTAACCAACTCCTCATTACCATCCGCGCCGCTCGGTGACGTAAAACGACCCCGGAAAGATCCCCGCATGATCTATTTCCTCACGACGCAACCGCTTTGGTTGTCGAGCACGATCCTTGTTGGGTTGACCTCCTTGCTGGCGGCATTCGGTCCCTTGATCGTTCGCCGCTACGTGTCTCTCGAGAAGCTCACGGCACATAACGAGATCGCCGGCTTCAAATTTGCGACCGTGGGCGTGCTTTACGCCGTGTTGCTCGCATTCGCGATTTTCATGGTCTGGCAAAAATACAGCGATGCGGAAGCCGCCGTGGCGCAGGAGGCCGGAGCGGCCGAAACCATCTATCGATTGTCGTACGGCATCGGGGATCAGACCGGCGCCACGCTTCGCGAGAAGGTCGTCACCTATCTCGCGGTGACGATCACGGATGACTGGCCTGCCATGGATCGCGGCGCGGCCGGCGCCCATCAAAAGGCCCGGCAGTCGCTCAGCGCGATCTACGCGGCGCTGCTCACCTTTCAATCTCCGGGGCAGGGCGCTAGCCCGATCATGTCGGAGATCCTGCACCAGCTCGATGTGATGACGCAGGCGCGCCGTTCCAGGCTGGTCGCCGCCGAAGGCACCGTCCCTGGGGTCGTCTGGTCGGTTCTCTTCGGCGGCGCCGTGGTCACGGTCGTTTTCACGTTTTTCTTCGGTACCCGCAATCTTCGGGCGCAAGTCATGATGACTGTGCTGCTATCGATCCTGGTATTCTCGGAGCTGCTGATCATCGTCGCGATTGATCGGCCGTTCTCCGGAACGGTGAAGGTCGAGCCGGATGCCCTCGAAAGGGTATTGGCCGATTTCAAATCCGAACTTGGCAGCAGCCCGAATTCGCCCGAACAGCCGCGCTGACTGCTGGAAGCCAAAAAGCGAGCATCGGGGGTGCTCGTGGCCGCAAGCACCAAGTCGCAACGCTGGCATGTTTGCCGAGCCAACACCGTCGCTCAGCTACCATGTGGTAAAGCCGAAAACTCACAAAACCGTCGGAGGGGCCTCGCCGCGTGCCACGGCGATGTCGATGGCCGTCCGCCACGCGAACCGTCCTGGCGTCAACGCTTCAGACACGTGACGACGATGTCGGCTTTCTCGTAGACGCAGCTCGCGCCGCCTGTTCCGTTCGGCTTCATTCCCGAGACGGAACAATAAGCGCTGATCATGACCTCATCGGGATTGCAGTCCGCCTTTGCCTTGGCGGCAATCACGCGCATGACTTGGGTGCTCCGAGGACCGGGCGGCCCCTGCGGACCGGCGGGCCCCGGTGGCCCCTGCGGACCCGTGGTTGCGGGCTTATCGTCGCAAGCGGCCAAGATGAGAGGAGATACAAATCCGAACACCAGAATGCCGATGCGAAGGTGCTTCGCAAGGATCATGCAGTACCACGTCATGGACTTCTCCAGCGAGGCGGCGTGAGCTAGCTCCGATGAAACATCGTTGTCGTTCGCCTCGATCGCCTTCGGGCCGCCGAGCCTTTCGGCAGCATCGACCGCGTGGCGCATATTGCAGCAGCGCGGCGGCTTTTGTCCTGTCCTCGATAGTATCCATCGCCGAAACAAGAGCTTACCGTGTGCTCGATGCCGGACCCCGCCGATCCGGCGATAGTCCCATATCTTCGGATCGAGGTCATGCCACTTTGGTTCCTGCAATCGGATTCGCGCGCCCGCGCCTCACCGGCGAACGCAGGGGGCTTGTGAGATGGGGCACCCCGCCCTAACCTGATACGCTAGGCGGCGAACAAAGCGGCGGTTCTCCGCGTGATCCTCCTCGGCAAGCAAGCCGGGCGTATTCGTTACCGAAGAGAATATCAGAGAGAGGCACCCCAAAGTCCACCCAGCAAGGAGAGCTAGGATGTCAGCCAGAATGCACTTGGTCGCCGGGCTTTTAGGAAGCATCGGCATCGTTGCTGCGTTCGCGCCTGCGCATGCGCAAGGCGGTGTCAAAGTCGGAACGCTGACTTGCAACGCCTCGGCGGGCCCGGGTTTCGTGTTCGGGTCGTCGCGCGCACTCAGCTGCATCTTTGCGCCCTCGGGCGGTCGTCGTGAGCGCTACACAGGCAGCATCGACAAATTCGGCGTCGATATCGGCTACACAGAGGCCGCGGTGATTGTCTGGGGGGTGGTCGCGCCGAGTGCCAGCCTGGCACCCGGGTCGCTCGCCGGAAACTATGCGGGCGCCACGGCTAGCGCGGCGGTCGGCGCTGGTCTCGGCGCCAATGCCCTGATCGGCGGCTCCAACCAGCAAATCGCGCTGCAGCCGCTCAGCATCGAGGGACAAACCGGGCTCAACGTCGCGGCGGGGATCGCGTCGATGGCCCTGCGCTATCGCCGCTAGCTCGGACAGCGCAACCTACAACCGATACCGGGGCTCGGGAGGATCACGCATCGGCCTTTGCGCCGGATGCGAGTGCGCCAGCATGCCGAGGCGCGGCCGCGAGCAAGCCGCGTAGGTTTCGTTTCCCGAATACGCGCGTTCGCCAGTTCGCTGCGATGACGAGCGGGAGTGAAATAGCCGACTTTGCGAGCGCGATGGGAATCGTGGATGTCGCGTACCCGGACGCCGGCGTTGAAATGGCTGATGAAGGCGAGCTTCTCGTTGAGGCCGCTGCCTCACCGCCGGTGTTGAGTAGATCGTTCGCGGCAATCGCCGGACGCATCGCCTCTTTTTTGGGAATTCGCATCGAACGGCGGCGCCGCCGCAGAGATCACGAAGCTGCCGCCTTGGCATCGAGATGCGCGGACGCGGAGTGTGAGCCTTGGGCGGCAAGTTGCGAGGCGGCCAAATCGAGCGCGCTTTCGAGCGCGGCGATGCGCCGGCAAAGGCGGTCGTGCTCGAGCTTCGCCAGCACGCTCGCTGCCTCCTGGGCAAGTCCCGCCAGCATGGCGCGCTCGTCACGGTTGAGATCATCGCCAGCACTGTGCGCTCCATAGAGCGCGAGCGCCAAGCAGCGGAAGCGATCGCCGAGCGGCACCGCGAGGACGGGCCGCATCAGCCCCTCGGGAAGGTTGTTTCGGGTTGCTGCCTCGGGCTCGATGTCGAAGGGGCCGCCGGTGCGCAAGGGCGCGAGCATCGCGTCCTGCGGGTCCAAGCTTTGCGCCGAGGCGGCGTCCCAGCCCCGACACTCCGCGCCGCGACGAAAGCTGCCGTCCTCCTGGCGAAAGACGCTCGCGGAGGCAAGGCCGAGCGCGCCGCTCACGCCATGCACGAGATGACCCTCGACCTCGGCGACGCTCCGCGCATTCGAGACGGCGACGCCGAGACGTTTCCCGGCCTGCGCCACGGCCCGGTTGAAGTGCCGGTCCGCCAGGTGAACCGCCCATTCGTGGACCCGCGAAATGACGAAGAGCAAGGCGGCCGCGAGCGCGATCCAGGCGAAGCTCGGCAGGTCGACGCTCTCGCGGATGCTTTCGCGCAAGTGCTCGATCTGCTGGTGCAGGAAGAGCGTGGGCACGCTGAGCAGCAGGCCGAGGATGGTCACCCGCCGCAGCGGGATGGCGACGGTCACCACGCGTGAGCGGCGCACGGCCTCGCTCACGAACAGGCACAGCACGCCATTGACGAGATGGAGAAGGCCCCAGACCTCTTCGGGCGGCGGTTCCCCGGTCCCGATCCGGTCGAAGAGCGTCGTCAGCAGCGTCGTTTCCTGGCCGATCTCCGCGATCGTGAGCGCGGGCAAGCCGATGAGGCAACCCCAGATCACCCAGCGCAATCTCTGGTAATCCTGCGGCGGCAGCTCCTTGCGGCGCGCGAGCAGGATCGCGAGCGCGCAAGCGGAGACCGCAAACCCGCTCGAGATGCCGAGCCGCGTCACGCTCTCGGTCGGAAAGCCGAGGAGATTGCCGAAGCTCGACATGAGCAGGATCGCGAGGAGGATGCCGACAAAAGGCAGAGCCCTTTCGATCGCGCGCCAATGCGCCGCGCTCTCATCCCTCGGCACGCGGAGCGCGAATGCGATGAAACCGACATATCCGGCGGCTTGCGCGAGGGCGCCGAGGATGTCCTGGGTCAGCAGGGCAGCCGGGGAGTGCTGCAACAACGCGTAGTACTCATAGGACTGGCCGGGGTTGAACCAAATGACGTAAAGGAAAAAACCCCAGGTCATTCGTCCGGGGCGCGTCCAGACGAGCCAAGCGGCGGCGAGAATCACGAGGATCGACGCGATCTGGTCGAGAAGGAGAACCGCCAGAACCCAAAAGCTGAGCGGTCGTTGCGTCGCGACGATCTCGATTTGCCGCGCCGGCCGCTCCGCGGTCGCGGCAAGCACGAACTCGGCGCGCCGTCCGGTGCTGACGAGACGCAAGCCGCCGAGTGCCGCGAGCGCGCTCGCGCATCGGCGCGTCGAGACCGGAATGCAGCGCATCTGTGCGAGGTCGAGACGATCGCCGGGCCTCAGGCCTGCCTCGAAAGCGGGGGAGGTCTCCTCGTCGAGAAAAGGGCCCCGCACATCGGTGACGAGGCCATCGTTATTCGCGTAGAATCCGAAGGAGCCGAGCGGTCGAAAGAGGCGATGGAGATCGGGCGCCACCATGGCCAGCGCCCAGAGCGTGAAGAGTGCGAGGAGAATGCGGCTTGCGCGCTCGTGGCCGTTCATCTGGCCGTCAGCTCCCATCAAGTGCCGGCAAGTTCCACCTCGCGGCGTCGACGGAAATCATTTTAGGAGCGTAGCCAATATTGGGAAGAGAAAAGTGCCTTGTCGAAATTCTTGCACGACCTGCAATCGGGCGAGCACCTTCCTGATCGGTAGGGTTCGTGAGCGAGTCCGGGCCAGGACGGCGCCCCATCCCTCCACGAAAATATGTCCGTGTGCGGGGGATTAGCGTCGCTCGAATGCGGATGAGCCGAGCCGCGTCAGCTCACCGATGTCTTCGATCACGATGTCGGCTTGGCGATATGTCGCGAGCGCGGTCGCGTCGCGAGCGTAATGTCCTTGCTTGACGAACACGGTGGTGACCCTTTCGCCCCAGCCGCTCTTCACCGCATCCAGGATGCGAAGCTTGTCGTCGATCAACACGTAATGCTTCGCCGGGTACCAATGCTCCACATCGTCGAGCTCTTGCTCTTTGTGGATGTAGACGAGAACCTGTCCGTCGAACTCGCGCCAGAGCCCGGAGCGCTCTATCTTGCGCGGTTGGAAGACCGCGTCCCCGTCCGAGAAGACGACGGCGGGGGCGAGCCGCTTCGCAAATTTCACCGCCTCGAGAGCCTCGGGGTAGAGGCGGTCGGCGAAGGGGTAGTCCACCAGCCAATTGGCAAGCCGCAGGATTCGCGGGTCGTGCAGCTCTTCCGTGCGATATCGCTCGAGCGCGCCGAGATAATCGGCGTAGCCGAGTTCGCCCCATAGCTCCTGAAAGATGGCCCAATATCGATCACGGGCCCGCTCGCCATATGAGCTTTCGAGATGCGCGCGAAGCTCATGCTGGACGCGATCATTGTCGAGCAGGGTGTTGTCGACGTCGAAAAGAAAGAGGATGTCGACGGGATCGACCATCACGCCTCGGCCCTCATCGAGCGCGCCCACGAGGAGCGGGCATCATCACCTGCACCGGGAGCGGGTAGAGCCGAAATGGGCTCGGCCACGCAGACGATGCGCAATCTTTCTTGGGCGCCCAGTCTGCAAGCTCACTCTGCACGCTCAGCTCTTCACGCTCATCTCTTCACGCTCAGCTCTTCATCATCGCTCAGCCCTTCACGATTGCTCAGCGCCGCAAAAGTTTTTGCAGCTTCCTGCCCTTCGGAGACCTCAGCTCGTTCTCGTCGAGCGTGCCGTCGCCATCGTGGTCGGCCGCCTTGAAGAGCTGCGCGACCAGCGCGAGATATTCGTCCTTGCTCAGCGTGCCGTCATGGTCCGGGTCGGCCTTCTTTATTTCCTGCAGGCTGAGACGGCCGTGCAGTTCCCTTGCATCGAGCGTCCCGTCCTTGTCGCGGTCGAGTCGATCGAAGAGTGCGCTCGCGGCGGCATCGGCCTCGTTGATATCGATGGTGCCGTCCTTGTCCGTATCGAGAATATGCATGGCTCTCGAAGCGGCGAAGGCCGGGCTGGAAGACGGCGCCGAGAGGATGACGAGTGCCGCCAGGGCGAAATAGGGAGCGCGGAGCATGGTTCGATCCTCAGTTCATGGCTGGTCCCGCATTCCTGGATGATCTTCCGTCTTCCGGCAAGAGGTCAATCGAGGAGATGAAGCACGATGCGGGATGAAGCATCCACTCCATGGCTCGGGGCCTCCGCGACGCCGATCCACTAAAGGCGTCGCAGCCGGGCGGCGCGTGCCCGTTGACAAGGGCTCGGCCTGAGAAGCAAGTCGCGGCGAAACGGGAGTTTCTCATCATGCGGCAACATGAACCGGCGAAACCAGGTCTGGCCAGTCTCGGCGAGACGATGCGGGTCTTACGCCCTTACCCGAACGTGTTCGCCTTCTATGATGGCCGGATCGAAGGGAGGCGGGCTTATTCCGAGGAAAGGAATTGGCTCGACGACGGCGCCTATGTGCTCGGGATCGCTTCCTACGCGATCCTCGATGGCGCCGAAGCGCTGGTGTACGACACGCACATCTCGCTCGCCCATGCGAGGATCATTCGCGAAGCCTTGAGCGCGGCAGGCGCCACCTCGATTCGCGTGGTGCTGAGCCATTGGCACACCGATCACGTGGCGGGCAACGAGGTCTTCGCGGATTGCGAGATCATCGCCAACAGCCTCACCGCGAAGGCGCTTGCCGAGCATCGCCAGGAGTTCGAAGACGGCGGCCGTGATCCCGCGATCAAGCCCCTGATCATGCCGACCCGAACATTCGATGGCGAGCTCACGCTGAATGTCGGGGAAACCATCGTCGAATTGCGCCATGCCGACATCCACAGCCATGACGGCACCGTGATGTTGCTGCCGCAATCGGGGGTTCTTTTGGCCGGCGACACGCTCGAAGATCCGATCACCTATGTGGCCGAGCCCGATCGCCTCGAGAAGCATCTCGTGGATCTCGAGCGCATGTCCGGCTGGGAGTTTCGCCGCATCCTGCCCAATCATGGAGCGCCCGGGCGTGATCAAGTCCGGCGGCTACGATCGTCGCTTCATCGACGACACGCGTCGCTACGTCGAGAAGCTCCTGCGCTGCAAGCAAGAGCCCGAACTCGTGCGACAGGATCTTCGGACATTCGCCGCGGAAGCCTTCGGCGCAGGTCCCACCGCCTATTTCCCGCCGTACGAAGCCGTGCATCGCCGCAATGTGGAGGCCGTGACCGCGGGTTAGGCCAAGACTGGTCCAAAGCGCGACAGGCGAAAACTCTGCCGGCGATCCGCTCATCGTCGCAGAGGAGCGTGGCGGGCTCTCAGTTGCGGCCCGACAGAAGCCCGCGCCCCACGATATGGGCCTGGATCTCGGCGGCGCCTTCGAAGATGTTCAGGATGCGTGCGTCGCAAAGAACGCGGCTGATCTCGGATTCGAGTGCATAGCCGCTGCCGCCATGGATTTGCAGGCTTGCATCGGCGTTGCTCCAGGCGACCCGCGCGGCGAGCAGCTTCGCCATGCCCGCCTCGATGTCGCAACGGCGCCCCTTGTCCTTTTCGCGCGCCGCCGCATAGGCGAGCTCGCGCGCCATCACGATCTCGGTGAGCATCAGCGCGAGCTTGTCGCCGACGCGCGGGAAGTCGAGGATCGGACGGCCGAATTGCCGGCGCTCGCGGGCGTAGCGCAAGCCGAGATCATAGGCCTTCCAGGCGACGCCGACGGCCCTCGCCGCGGTCTGGATGCGCGCGCTCTCGAAGGTTCGCATGAGCTGCTTGAAGCCCTGCCCCTCCTTGGCGCCCAGCAGGCCTTCCGCCGGAACGGCGAAATCCGAGAATGCGATCTCATATTCCTTCATGCCGCGGTAGCCGAGGACCTCGATCTCGCCGCCGCTCATGCCGGCCGCCGGGAAAGGCTCTTGCGCCGTGCCCCTCGGCTTTGCGGCAAGGAACATGCTGAGCCCCGAATATCCCTTGGTCGCGGGATCGGTGCGCGCGAGCACCGTCATCAAGTCGCTGCGCGCCGCGTGCGTGATCCAGGTCTTGGCGCCGTTGAGCCGATAGCTGCCGTCGGCCGCGCGCTCGGCGCGCAGACGCAAGCTGCCGAGATCGGAGCCGGTATCCGGCTCGGTGAAGACGGCGGTGGGCAGCACTTGCCCGGACGCGATGGCGGGCAGCCAACGCCGCATCTGCTCGTCGGTGCCGGCATTCGCGATGAGCTCGCCGGCGATCTCGGAGCGGGTCCCGAGGGAGCCGGCGGCGATCCAGGCGCGGCTCAGCTCCTCGGAGGTGACGCACATGGCGAGCTTCCCGAGGCCGAGGCCGCCGAATTCGGGCGCGATGCAAAGGCCGAACACGCCAAGCTCCGCCATCTGCGCCACCACGTCGTCGGGAATGAGCACATCGGCACGATGCCAGGCATGGGCGTGAGGCGCGATCTTCTGCGCCGCAAACCTGCGAAGCTGATCGCGTGCCGTATCGAGTGCCTCTTCGCCCAGCGTCTCGTCGATCGCGCCGCCGTCCGACACATGCGCGATGAGCGCGCGCCGGTTCTCCGCCGTGTTCCCGTTGGCGAGGAACCAGGCGACCGAGGCCCGCGCGCAAAGCTCGGCGCAGGCCTCGCCGACGCCGAGCTCGGCCGGCCTCGCGAACTCGTTCTGGCTCATGGGAACACCGCCCGCGAGCTGCGACAGATATTCGCCAAGCCCGATCGCGAGAATGAGCCTTTCGCCTTCGCCGAGCCGTCCTGCTTCGGCGAGGCGGCGGGCGAAAGCCGTCGTATGCGCCAAGGCCTCGATCGTGGTCGCCATCCAGGCCAGGCCATGGACCAGCCGCTGATGTTCGTCGAGGCGGCCGGGGTCGAGCCGTTCGTCGCGCAGCACCTTGCGCTCGACCGCCCGGCGCGCGGAGAGAAGAAAGCCGCGAGCGGCGGAAACGGCATCCTCGCAGCGTTCCAGCAGCGATGCCGTCGAGGGCGGGAAAGACGTCATGGCGAGGTTTCCCGAATCATCCTTCTTCCTCGACCGGCGCGGCGACGAGCCCACGCTCGTGAAGCTCGCCGATCTCGCGGCCGGTGAGGCCAAGGACCTCCGCCAGGACCTGATCGGTATGCTCGCCAAGCCGCGGAGCGCGCGAGGGGAGCCCCCTTTGCGCGGACGGAATCGAGGCCGCCGCTCCCGGCGCCAGATACTCATATCCGCTCGGATGCATCACGGGCGCGAGAAGCGGATTTCGAACCGAAAGCCTCGGGTCATTCGCCAGCGCTTGCTTCAACGTCCGGTAATCGTCCCAGCAGACGCCGTGCTTGTCGAAGCGCGCCGCGACTTCCGCTCGCGGCAAGGCGCCGAGCGCTTTTTCAACGAGCGGAACGAGACGGTCCCGGTGGAGGAAGCGGGCGCCCTCGTCATCGGAGAACGACAGGCCAAGCTCCGCCTCGAGCGAGGCGATTTCCTCCTCGAGGGCGAGCGCCGCGACGAGCCCCGTCCATTGTCGCCGCGTGATCGCGACGAGCATGATCCTTTCTCCCTCAGCCGTCACGAAGTCCCGTCCGAAGGCGCCGAAGAGCTCATTGCCCAACTTCGGCCGGTCGGCGCCTGAGACCGTGACCTCGGCGATCTGTCCGAGATGGCCGAGCGTCGCGATCGCGAGGTCGCCGAGCGGGACGCGGATCTCGCATCCTTTTCCCGTCTTGTTGCGTTCGCGATCCGCCGCGAGGAGGGCGAAGGCCGCATAAGCCCCCGCCATCAAATCCCAGGCCGGAAGGACGTGGTTCACGGGACCAGCCTCGCCGACCGGCCCCGTCATGAAGGGAATGCCGATCGCCGAGTTCACCGTGTAGTCGACAGCCGCGCGCTCGTCCGGCCAGCCCATCACGCGCAAGGTGATGAGGTCTGCGCGATGCGCGCTGAGCCGCTCATGCGAGAGGAAGCCGGCCGCGGGATAATTGGTGACGAAGAAACCGGCGTTCGCGCCCGGAGCGGTCGCAAGCCGCATCGCGAGCTCTCGCCCCTCCGGCCGGGAAAGGTCGACCGCGATGGATTTCTTTCCCTTGTTCAACCCTTCCCAATAAAAGCTCGCGCCCTTCGGCGAGAGTGGCCATCGCCGCGAATCCGGTCCGCCACGGATGTCGTCGAAGCGAATCACCTCGGCTCCCATCTGGGCGAGATGCAGTCCGCAGGACGGGCCCGCGATGAACGACGCGCCCTCGATCACGCGCATGCCCTTCAACAAGTCGTACATCTCACGCTCTCGTGGCTCGGTTGCGAATTTTGCGATCGAGGAAGGCAGCTCGAACGCATGGCCTGCCTCAAGTGAACGCCGCTTTCACGAGCCTCTCCTGGTCCTTCTCGTGATCGTGATGGAAGCTGCCGGCGGGCGAGGGAGAGGCGGGGCGCGCGATGCAGGCGAGCTTCGATTGCGACACGCCGGCCTCGCGCAAAAGCCGTTCGAGACGGCGGTCAAGATAAGCCCACCACCCCATGTTTTCCGGCTCTTCCTGCACGAAGACGAAATGGGCGTCGCGCCATCGGCCGAAGAAGCGTCGCGAGCTCGCTCTCCGGGAGGGGATAGAGCATTTCGAGACGCAGCACGGCGGTGTCGTGCGCATTCACCGAAGCTCGCGGTGCCTTTCGAGCTCATAGGCGATCTTGCCCGTGCACAAGAGCACGCGGCGGACGCGCTTCGCGATGTGCGCAGGCGAGCACGGGCTTGAACTTTTCGCCGTCGCCCAAGGCGGAGAGCGGCGAGACGGCCTCGGGCAGACGCAAGAGGGTCTTCGGGCTCGTGACGAAGAGGGGCTTGCGGCCTCGACGCAGAACCTGGCGCCGAAGAAGGTGAAAATAATTGGCGGGCGTCGACGGGTTGGCGAGCTCGATATTGTTCTTGGCGGCGAGCTGCAGGATGCGTTCGGGCCGTGCGGAGGAGTGCTCGGGCCCCTGGCCCTCGAGCCCATGCGGCAAGAGCAGGACGAGCCCTGAAGGCTGCATCCATTTCTCTTCGCCGCTCACCACGAACTGGTCGATGATGATCTGCGCGCCATTGACGAAATCGCCGAATTGGGCCTCCCAGATCGTGAGCGCGTCGGGACGCTCGAGGCTCACGCCATATTCGAAGCCGAGCACCGCATATTCCGAAAGCGGGCTGTTGATCGCCTCGAAGCCGCGCTTGATCGGGGGAGAGATGCGCGAGCGTCACATGCGCGCTTGCCGGTTTCGCTGTCGATGAGCGCGAGATGCCGATGGGAGAATGCGCCTCGCACGATGTCCTGTCCGCTCAACCGACGGCGCACCCCTTGCGTGACGAGACTCGCGAAGGCGAGCGCCTCGGCCGTCGCCCAGCGCAAAGCATCTCTCGAGGCGGCGTGAGCGCGCACGAGGCGCGCCACCTTGCGATCGACGCTGAGGCCCGCCGGGATTGTCGCGAGCTTTTCGAGAAGCTCGATCAGGCGATCCTCGGACACGCCTGTCCTTGGGTTCCTCGCGTCCACCTCGCGCCGGGTCATGGAGCGCCCATTTGCCGCCGGGAAAGCCGCCGCGGTTCGGACGGTGATCGGCCGCGGCCACATAGGCCGCCTGCAGCTTGGCGCGATGGCGCGCGGCAAGCTCGGCCATTTCGCCTTCGCGGTGACGATGCCGGCGTCCATCAATCTTTCCTGGTAGAGGGCGCGCACGGACGGTGCCGCGTCGATCCTCCGGTAGAGCAGCGGTTGGGTGAAGCGCGGCTCGTCGATCTCGTTATGCCCATTCTCGCCGGTAGCAGATGAGGTCGATCACGGCGTCGCGCCGATGCTGATCGCCGAAAATCGAAAGCGAGGTCGGCGGCGCGGATCACCGCGTCGGCATCATTGCCGTTCACATGCAGGATGGCGCTGTCGATCGCCTTCCAGGCGCCGGTGCAATAAAGCGAGGTCCTCGCTTCGTGCGGCTCGGTCGTGAAGCCGATCTGGTTGTTGACGATCACATGAATGGTGCCGCCCGTCGCGTAACCCTCGAGCCCGGAGAGCTGGATCATCTCGGCGATGCTGCCTTGCGCGATCACGCTCGCGTCGGTGTGCAAGATGATGCCGAGGATCTTGCCGGCTCCGTCCGCTTCGCGACGCGCGTCGTCCTGGAGGGCGCGGACGCGCCCGAGCACGACCGGGTTGACCGCTTCGAGATGGGACGGGTTGGGGACGACCGATGATCGAGATTTCGGACCGGCGGCGGTCGCCACCTTCCCTTCGAATCCCAGATGATAGGGAACATCGGCCGCCAGCCCATTCGCCCCGGGAAAGGGATGCGCGCCCTTGAATTTGGCGATGAGCTCGACGAGAGGCTCGCCGAAGACATTCGCCATGAGATTGAGCCGCCCCCGATGCATGGGGCCGATCACGATATCGGTGACGCCGGCGCCCGCGGCCTTCTCGATCAGGCGGTGCAAGAGCGGCGCGAGCGCATCCGCGCCTTCGCCGCCAAAGCGCTTCTTCGTCGGCCATTTGACGGCAAGAAAATTGTCGAACTCCTCGGCCGCGATCAGTTGGCCGAGCGCTGCTCGTCTCGCCGCCGTCGGACGGCGGCTCCGAGGCCTTCTCGAACGCCTCGATGAGCCAGGAACGAAGCCGCGCGTCATCGATATGCGCCGTCTCGATCGGCGAGCGTGCCCGCGTAAAGCCGGTGCAGCGCCTCGGCGTCCCGCGTCGGTCCGCTTGGAAGCATGATCGATCGTCAGCAAAGCCGCGCTCGCGGTTTGCGCGATATCGGAATCTCGCTCGTTTGGCTTTCGGAGGCCGCATCCATCAAGCCGCAACGGATCGATATCGGCGAAGCGATGGCCGTACCGGTGGTAGGCCGCCGCGAGTCGCTCTTCTCGCGGCGTCGCCGCTTTCCGAGCAGACCTCGCCGTCGATGCGTAGCCGAAAGCTCGTCGAGCATCTGGAAGACGGCACGCCAACCCGGATCGAGCGAATTCCGGATCCGCGCGGAACCTGGCCTCGAGCCCTTCGAAATACTGCGCGGAGGCGGCGGCCAAGGGGGAAGTCGTTCGGCGCATGGCGAAGGTTCGTCGGCTAGGTTCGGGCAGGGGATGGCTGTCGAAATTCGAGCACCGGTGGTGGCGGGCGCTCGCGGAGCGTCATCGTCTCCGCGACACTGCTCGATCACCGAGAATGGCGGTTTTCGGAGCGCTTGACAAACAATTGTCCTGGGACCGGTTGGGCCGGAACAGAAGCGACTATCATCGGATCGGCGGGCATGCGTCTCGGTTTGGGCTTCGCTGCTTCCGATCGCGCACCACCGGCCCGCTCTCATCCAATCGGGGTCGCCGTCATTCGACAGCAGATGCACAATGCGGGAAGGTCTTCAGTGGGCAGGCCTTCGCGCGCCGACGCTCCCTTGACCTTGGGCGTTCGATCCTCCACGGCCTCGCCGTTCCATGCGCGGCGGTCGCTTCGCGCGTCCATGTGTTGGGAAGGGGAGAGGGATGGCGATGGCGGGCGGTGAGGGAACGAGGGATCTCGGGGCGGGACTCGAAGGCAAGCGTGTGCTCGTGACGGCCGGGGCCGGCGGGATCGGCCTTGCGATCGCCGAGCGTCTCCATCGTCACGGTGCCAGGCTCTTCGTCTGCGACATCTCGGAGACGGCCCTCGACGCTTTCGCGAAGGCGCATCCGAGGGCGGGGTACGCAAAGGCGGATGTGTCGAACGAGGCCGATGTCGATCGCCTCTTCATGGCGCTCGAGAGAGAATTCGGCGGCCTCGACGCGCTCGTCAACAATGCGGGCATCGCCGGGCCGACCGGTGGCGTCGAGGACATCGATCCCGCCGAATGGCGCCGTTGCATCGATGTCGGCCTCACCGGCCAGTTCCTGTGCGCGCGGCGCGCCGTGCCCATGCTCAAGGCCGCCGCCGGCGGATCGATCGTCAACATGTCGTCGGCCGCCGGTCGACACGGCTATGCGTTCCGCACGCCGTATTCCTCGGCGAAATTCGGCGTGATCGGCTTCACGCAAAGCCTCGCCAAGGAGCTCGGCCCCGCCGGCATACGCGTCAATGCCGTTCTTCCCGGCATTGTCGAGGGTCCGCGCATGCAAGGCGTGATCGGCGATCGCGCTGCTCAACTCGGCATATCGCCCGCCGAAATGGAGAAGAGATATCTGGAGCGCGTCTCGCTCAGGCGCATGGTGAGCCCGCATGATGTGGCGGCCATGGTCGCCTTTCTTCTTTCGGATGCGGGTTGCAATATTTCCGGCCAGTCGATCGGTGTCGACGGCAATGTCGAGACGCTTTGAGAGGGGAAGCCATGTCCACCGTCGCCATCATCGGAACCGGGTTCATCGGCAGGGCTTGGGCGATCACCTTCGCGCGTGCCGGCCACGACGTGGCGCTCTGGGACAAGGACAGCACTGCTGCCGGGGAGGCGATCGAGTTCATCGCCGCCATGCTTCCCGATCTCCAGGCGAGCGATCTCCTCGACGGGGTCACGCCCGAAGCCTTGCTTCGTCGCGTGCGCGCGGAACGCGATCTCGCGGCGGCGCTCGCCGGCGCCGAGCACGTTCAGGAAAATGCGCCCGAGCGCGTCGAGGTGAAGAAAGCGATCTTCGCCGAGCTCGATCGTCTCGCGCCCGAGCGTGCGGTGATCGCGAGCTCGAGCTCGGCGATCCTCCCGTCGAAATTCACGGAGGGCTTGAGCGGCCGCCATCGCTGCCTCGTCATTCACCCGATCAATCCGCCCTATCTCATCCCGGCGGCCGAGATCGTGCCCGCTCCGTGGACTTCCCCGAAAGTGGTGGAACAGGCCCGCGCGTTCCTCCTCGCGGCCGGGCAGGCTCCGATCGTGATGAAGCACGAGCTCGACGGCTTCGTGATGAATCGCATGCAAGGGGCACTCCTCGAGGAGGCCTTCCGGCTCGTCGCCGACGGCTACGCCACGGTCGAGGACATCGACATCGGCATAAGGGAGGGCTTGGCGCTCCGCTGGTCCTTCATGGGGCCGTTCGAGACGATCGATCTCAACGCGCCGGGCGGCGTGCGCGATTACGTGGAGCGCTACCAGGGCATCTACAAAATTCTGTTTGGCCAGATGCAGCGCCGCATCGATTGGGAAGGTCCGGTTCTCGACGAGATCGAGCGCGCTCGCCGCGCCGCGCTGCCGGCAAATGCGCTTGCCGAGCGCCAGCTCTGGCGTGATCGCCGGCTGATCGCGCTCGCCGCCCACAAGCGCCGGGCCGCGCAGGACATCGGCACATGAGGAGCCGTTAGCAACGCCTCGTCCCGCCGCCGTCTCGCTGGTGCCTTCGGGGTTCCTCGGTGCTCGCCGGCCAAAAGCAAAATCATCGTGCCGTCAAGCTCGGCCCCGGGCGAGGCCGCTTAGGAGGGACGTGAAGGTCGAGGCGCGCCTCCATCGCCCCGACCTTTAGGGCTCGAAATCGTTACGGGCAGGGATGCCGCAAGCCGTCATAGCCGAGATAGGTCCCGCTCGCCGGGTCGTAGGACCTATAGGTCTGTTCGCAATAGGCGACGCTCCCTCCGGCCGGGTAAGCCGGCTCCGTCTGAGCATAACCCGGATCGACGAGCGCATAATCTTGACCATAATTGTAGCCGTAATCATAAGGATAGGCCGGATAGCCGTAGCCGTAGCCGTAGCCGTAGCCGTAGCCATTGGCGAGTGCGCCACCCACGATCGCGCCCGCCGCCAAGCCGGCTGCCGCGCCGCCGAAGCCATGGTGTCCGGAGCCTGCGAACCGGTGGCCCGCGAAGCCCCCAAAATGTCCGACGCCGCCAAAATGTCCGACGCCGCCGAAATGACGGCCCGCGAATCCGCCGGCGTGGCCTCCTGCTCCGGCATGTCCCCTGAATTGCGCGACCGACGGCGTCGCCGAGGCGATCGCGAGCATCGCACCGACGGCAAGCGATGCCGTCAGACCGGTGAATGAGCATCGCATGATGTTTCTCCCGTTAGATGTATTCGTCCTCAACGTACCAACGGCCCGCGGGGCGACACGTTCCGACCTTGAGCGCGGGAACTTGGTTTCTCGGCCTCCCCAGCGGCGCATGGGATGACGGGCGCGGTTTTGCGGCCCAAGCTCGACCAACGATCCCTGAACAGGCGCGCTTCAAGGGCCGGGAGGGCGCAAGGCCGAACGATGGCTCACCGCGCCATCTCCGGCTGCCGCTTGAGATGGGGCACCGGGGAAGCGAGGATAATCACCGCCTGGATGGTGAATCCGAACGCCGCGATCATGAGGCAGGTTTCAGCGCCGTAAGCGGCCCCGATGAGCGCCCCGATCGCCGCGCCGAGCGGCCTCGTGCCCCAGGTCGCCATCAGCATCACGGCGGAAACGCGGCCGAGCAAAGCGCCGGGAGTCACGGCCTGGCGCAAGGTGGTGGTGCTGATCGTCCACAAAACGGGCCCGGCACCGATCAGGAAGAAGCTCAGTCCCGCGAGCCAGACCGAGGGAACCCAGATCGTGAGCATCATGGCGAGCGCCGATGCAAGGCCGGCGATCGGGCCGATGGCGATCATGGTCCCGAAGTTCACGTGCCTCGCGAGGCGGGCCGCCACGAGCGCGCCCGACACCATGCCGATGCCGTAGGTGGCGAGCGTCGCCCCGACGCTCGTCGGCGTCAGGCCGAGCTTCTCGACCGC
Source organism: uncultured Alphaproteobacteria bacterium (assembly GCA_963713805.1). Classification (GTDB taxonomy): domain Bacteria; phylum Pseudomonadota; class Alphaproteobacteria; order Rhizobiales; family Beijerinckiaceae; genus GAS188. Next base: position 109,474 of record CAVQNF010000012.1, read on the forward strand.
GTAGGGCACGTAGATGGCCTGCATGATCAGGAAGGAAGTGTTGAAGAACACCGCGGTCAAAAGAACAGGCCGCAGCAGCCGATGCGTGAAGAGGAATTGCGCGCCTTCCCCGAGATCGCGGCCGACATGGCGCGGCGGCAAGGTTGGCCGTGGCGGCTCGACGAGGCCGAACAGCAAGATCACGGCGTAGCCGGACAAAGCTGCCGCGACGCCGAAAGCGGGTGCCGCCCCGATCCACCCGACGAGAGCGCCGGCGAGCGCCGGTCCTGCCGCGAAGGCAATGCTGCGGGCGAGCTCGAGACGTCGGTTCGCCGTGCCGAGCGCCGCATGCCCGACCAAGGCCGGCACGAGCGAAGGCGCCGCAACGCTATAGGCGACGGTGCCCGACGCGCCCATGAAGCCCAGGAGCGCGAGGAGCGGGAGCGTCAGCAATCCCGTCGGCACCAGCACGAGGATCGCGGCAAGGGATGCCGCGCGCAACGCCTCGGCCCCTGCCATCAAGCCGCGGCGCGAGGCGCGGTCGGCGAGAATGCCTGCCGGGATCGCGAAGATGAGGAATGGCAAAGTCTGCGCCGTCTGCAAGAGCCCCGTTTCGCCCGCGCCCGCGCCGAAAGCGAAGACAGCCACGATGGGCGCCGCCGCAAGCCCGATCTGCTCGGCGGATTGCGCGAAGAGATTCGACCAGACAAGACGGCTGAAGCCCGTGGGGAGTGAGATCGCAGGTTGCGGAGACGCGAAATTTTCGTGAGTGCTCGACGACATCGCATTTATCCGATCACCTAGGGTTCTGGCGGTGCGCCTCGCGCCACGCCTTACGAATCCCTATCTGTGTGATGTTCGCCAAAGCCGCGCTCCGCTTGTTGCCCGGCAATTCGGATTGGGGCGGGCACATGAAAAAGGGCCATGCGGGCCGATGAGATCGAAATTAAATGATTGCCGCGCAAGAGGCGGAGTGCGGCGATCGGGAGCGGCGTCTAGATCAGGGTCGAGCAGCAATGGTTGCAACGTCAGGAACCCGGAGGCATCCCATGCACGCCCTATCGACCCGCAATTCAGGCACCGCGTTCTTTCGCGATTCACGTTTCATCGATGATGAGGCGCGTTGGGCGGCGATCCGCCGTCGCGATCCTGCCGCCGATGGCGAATTCGTGTTCGCCGTCTCGACGACCGGCGTCTACTGCCGTTCGACCTGCGCGGCGCGGCCCGCGCGACGCGAGAACGTCAGCTTCCACGCGACGCCGGTCGAGGCGGAAGCGGCGGGCTTTCGCCCCTGCAAACGCTGCCGTCCCGATCTTCCATCCCGCGCCGAGCGTGAGGCGAACCTGATCGCGCAGGCCTGCCGGCACATCGAGGAGGCGGAGGAGGAGCCGGTGCTCGCCGCGCTCGCCGAAAAGGCGGGCCTCAGCCCGCATCATTTCCATCGCGTCTTCAAGCGCGTCACCGGCGTGACGCCGAAGGCCTATGCGGCCGCGCGCCGCCAGAGCCGGGTGCAGGCCAATCTCGCGGCCGGATCGGGTGTGACCGAGGCTATCTACGCATCGGGGTTCAATTCCTCCGGCCGGTTCTATGAGGCCGTGTCGGGCATGCTCGGCATGACGCCTTCGGCCTATCGGAAGGGAGGCGAAGGAGAAGAGGTCTGCCATGCCATCGGGCGGTCCTCGCTCGGTTGCGTGCTGGTCGCGGCGACGAGACGCGGGGTTTGCGCCATCCTGATGGGCGACGATCCGGCGGCGTTGCGGGCCGATCTCAAGACGCGTTTTCCGAAGGCCGAGCTGATCGAGCCGACGCCCGGGTTCGCCGAGCTCGTCGCCGAGGTGGTGCGCCTCGTCGACGACCCGCGCCGGGGCGACGCGCTCAATCTGCCGCTCGACATCCGCGGCACGACCTTCCAGCGTCGGGTGTGGGAAGCGCTGCGCGCCATCCCGGCGGGCGAGACGGCGAGCTATGCCGAGATCGCGCAACGGGTCGGCAGTCCGCACGCGGTGCGCGCCGTGGCGAGCGCTTGCGCCGCCAACAAGATCGCGGTGGCGATCCCCTGCCACCGCGTGATCGCGGCGGATGGTGGGCTCTCCGGCTATCGCTGGGGCGTCGAACGCAAGCGCCGCCTGCTCGAGCGGGAGCGCGGCTGATGTCGGCCGGTCAAGCGCGCCTCGCTCGCGGCGAAACGGCGACGGCACGATCCACGCCGGACTCCGGGCTGCGTCATCCATCGCCCATCGCCTCGCGCGTCGCGGCCATCGATTGGAAGCACATCGCGACCGAGCTCGACGGCTTCGGCGTCGCCAAGACGGGCGTTCTTCTGGCGCCCGAGGAATGCACCGCGATCGCCTCGGGCTACGGCAAGGACGAGGCTTTCCGCAGCCGCGTGGTGATGAGCCGGCACGGCTTCGGACGGGGCGAATACAAATACTACGCCTATCCGCTGCCAGGGCTCGTCGGCGCATTGCGAAGCGCGCTTTATCCTCCTCTTGCCGCGGTCGCCAATCGCTGGGAGGAGGCGTTCGGTCGCCCGGGCGATTATCCGCAAGAGCATGCGGCGTATCTCGCCCGCTGCCATGCGGCCGGCCAGAGGCGGCCGACGCCGCTGCTGTTGCGCTATGGAGAGGGCGATTACAATTGCCTGCACCAGGACCTCTACGGTGCGCTCGCCTTTCCGCTGCAGGTCGCCTTCCTGTTGAGCGCGCCGGGCGAGGACTTCACGGGCGGCGAGTTCGTGCTGACCGAACAGCGCCCGCGCATGCAGTCGCGCGCCGAGGTCGTGTCCTTGCGTCAGGGCGAGGGCGTGATCTTCGCGGTCAACCAGCGGCCCGTGCAAGGGGGCCGCGGCGTCTATCGTGTCACCATGCGCCATGGTGTGAGCCGGCTTCGATCGGGCGAACGCTTCACGCTCGGCATCATCTTCCATGACGCCGCTTGAGGCTCGAGCGCGTCAGGCGCGCGATGGGTTTCAAAATACACGCCTCGTTTCGCGATCGCGCCCCACGGCGGCGCGGGCTCGCGCGCCGGTATCGACATGGCGTCTCGCGAAACGCTCGCCGTCGTTAAAGCCGATCCGCCACGCGATTGCGCCGCCTCGCCTTGACATATTCACAAGCTGAATCTTAACCTGTTGAACATGTCGAATGTCCGATTGTGGACATTGCTCGCCTCCGGCCTTCTCCCCATGATAACGCTCTCCGCGATGTCGATCGGTTGCGCCTCGATAGGCGTATCGTCGGGCCGACGACGCGCCACAGCCGCGTCGTCCACACGAAGCGGCACGCCGTGATCGCGGCTTGGCGCGTTTCGGCCTCCATTCGAAGCCACATCCGGCAATCGCAACCGCGGGGCTCGCTCGCATGACGCCGTTCATCGAAACCGGCGTCCTGATCGTCGGGGGAGGCCCGGTCGGCTTGACCCTCGCGATGGATCTCGCGCAGCGCGGCATCGAGGTCACTGTCCTCGAGCTGCGCCGGCGCGGCGAGCCGCCGAGCGTCAAGTGCAACCATGTCGCCGCGCGCTCGATGGAGCTCTTCCGCCGGCTCGGCGTAGCCCGACACGTCCGCGACGCGGGCCTGCCGGCCGATTATCCAAACGACATCTCCTACCGCACGACCATGCTCGGGGGGGAGCTCACGCGCATTCCGATTCCGTGCCGGCGCGACCGCTACACGGCAAAGGGCGGCCCCGATACCTGGTGGCCGACACCTGAGCCGCCGCACAGGATCAACCAGATCTTCCTCGAACCCATTCTCTTCGAGCACGCCTCGAAGCTCGATCGCGTCACCATCCACAACCGCGTCGAATTCCTCGGCTTCACGCAAGACGATGCGAGCGTCATGGCGACCGCGCGAGCGCTCGACACGGGCGAGAGGCTCACCATCGCGGCGCGCTACCTCGTCGGTTGCGACGGTGGCAAATCGCAGACGCGTCGCGAGATCGGGGCTCGGCTCCTGGGCGATCCGGTGGTCCAGCGCGTGCAATCGAGCTACATCCGCGCTCCCAAGCTCTTGTCGCTTCAGGAGGGGCCAAGAGCCTGGGTGAACTTCTCGCTCAACCCGCGCCGCAGCGGCAGTGTCTATGCCATCGACGGTCGCGAGACCTTTCTGGTTCACAACTACCTGCGCGAGGACGAAGCCGATTTCGACAGCGTCGATCGCGATTGGGCGATCCGCGCCATTCTCGGCACGGCCGCGGATTTCGAATACGACATCATCACCAAGGAGGATTGGTTCGGGCGACGGCTGGTTGCCGACAAATTCCGCGACGGACGGGTTTTCCTCTGCGGAGATTCGGCGCATCTGTGGGTGCCTTATGCCGGCTACGGCATGAACGCCGGCCTCGCGGACGCTGCCGATCTCGGCTGGCTCCTCGCGGCCGATCTCAACGGCTGGGGCGGCCCGGGCATTCTCGACGCTTATGCGAGCGAGCGGCAGCCGATCACCGAGCAGGTCTCCCATTTCGCCATGAACCACGCCCATGCGATGGCGAAGCAGCGCGGCGCCGTGCCGGAGGAGATCGAGGACGATACGCCCGAGGGCGAGGCGGCCCGCGCGAGGCTCGGCCGCCTCGCCTATGAGTTGAACGTCCAGCAATATTGCTGCGGGGGGCTCAACTTCGGCTACTACTACGACAAATCTCCGATCATCGCCTATGACGGCGAGAAGCAGCCTCCCTATTCCATGGCGGATTTCACGCCCTCGACCGTGCCCGGCTGTCGCACGCCCCATATCCGGCTTCGGGACGGAACCTCGCTCTACGATGCCATGGGCCCCGAATACACGCTTCTGCGCAGCGATCCGGCGGTCGCGGTCGAACCTCTCTTGCGGGCCGCCCGATCTCGGCGCCTACCCATCAGGCTTCTCGATATCGCGTCGGACGACGCGGCGGCGCTCTACAGGGAAGCGCTCGTCCTGTCTCGTCCGGACCAGCACGTCGCCTGGAGAGGCGACGCCATTCCGGCGGAGCCGTCGGCGCTGATCGATATCGTGCGCGGCGCCACTCCCGGAGGAGCCCGCTCGGGCCTATGAGGTGGTCTCGCCCGCGGCAGAAAACTTTGCGCCGATTCGGACAAGGAGGATGGTCAAGGGATGCTGACGCAGGAGCAAATTCGCGATGCAGCGGCAAGGCTCGACCGCGCGGAGAAGACGCGCACGCAGATCCGTCAATTGTCGCTCGACCATCCTGAAATGACGATCGAGGAGGCCTACGCCATCCAACGCGCCTGGGTCGAGCACAAGGTCGCGGAGGGCAGGATCGTTCGCGGCCACAAGATCGGCCTCACGTCGAAAGCGATGCAATCCGCGCTCGGGATCGGGGAACCCGATTCCGGCATCCTCTTCGACGACATGTTCTTCGCCGACGCAGGAGAGGTCCCGAGCGATCGCTTCATCGCGACCCGTGTCGAGGCCGAGCTCGCCTTCGTCATGAAGTCGCGCCTCTCAGGGCCGCATTGCACCATCTTCGACGTGCTGAACGCGACCGACTTCGTCGTTCCCGGCCCTCGAAATCCTCGACACGCGCATCGAGCGCGTGGATGCGAAAACCAAGGCCACGCGCAAGATCGTCGACACCATCGCGGATAACGCGGCGAATGCCGGGATCGTGATCGGCGGCAGGCCTTTCCGTCCCCTCGATGCGGACATGCGCTGGATCGGCGCGCTTTGCTACCGCAACGGCGTCATCGAGGAGACCGGGCTCGCCGCGGGTGTGCTCAATCATCCGGCGAACGGCATCGCCTGGCTCGTCCGCAAGCTCAGCGCGCTCGATTTCGCGCTCGAGCCCGGCGAGATCGTGCTCTCTGGATCCTTCATCGGCCGCTCGAAGCCGGAAAGGGCGACACGATCCAGGCCGACTACGGCGCTTACGGAATGGTGAGTTGCCATTTCGCTTAAGCTCGGCTCGATCATTCGGCGCACCTCATTTGGCGCATCTGGCGCGACCGGCGCGACCGTCGTTGATCATCGAACCCCATTGGAGTGACCCCATGTCCAAGCACGGCCGCCTCGCCACATTCAAAGCCGGCGGCAAGCTCTGCTACGGCGCCGTCACGGATAACGGTGTGGTCGATCTCTCGGCGCGTTTCGCCGACCGCTATCCCACGCTGAAGCACGCGATCGCGGAAGGCGCGCTGCGAGGCCTCGTCGATGAAGGGGTTCGCCTTTCGCCGGACCATGGGCTCGACGCGGTCTCCTGGGCCGCGCCTGTTCCTCGACCCGAGAAGATCATCTGCATCGGCGTGAACTACCCGGACCGCAACGCGGAATACAAGGACGGCCAGCCGGCGGCGCCCTATCCGAGCATGTTCCTGCGCACCGAGCGTTCCTTCGTCGGGCACGAAGCGCCGCTCGTTCGTCCGCGCGTTTCCTCGCAGCTCGATTACGAAGGCGAGCTCGTGCTCGTCATCGGCAAGGCCGGCCGGCATATCCCGGAGAAGGATGCGCTCGCTCATGTGGCGGCGCTCACGCTCTGCAACGAGGGCACGCTGCGCGACTGGGTGCGGCACGCGAAGTTCAACGTGACGCAAGGCAAGAACTTCGAGGCGAGCGGCAGTCTCGGGCCCTGGCTCGTGCCCTTCGTCGAGGAGGCGCAGATCGCCGATATTCGCCTTTCGACCCGCGTCAACGGCGAGCTCCGCCAGGACGACCGCACCTCTCGCCTGATCTTCGGCTTCCGCTACCTCATCGCCTATATCTCGACCTTCACCACCCTCGTGCCCGGCGACATCATCGTCACCGGCACGCCGACGGGGGCGGGCGCGAGGCTCGATCCGCCGCGCTACCTCGTGCCCGGGGACGTGATCGAGGTCGAGGCCGAAGGCGTCGGCCTGTTGCGCAACGGCGTCGTCGACGAGGCGGCGTGAGGGGAGGGGACGGCGGCGAGGCGTAACTCGGAACGATCCTCAGCCAACGTTTTTGCGCGTCGCCGAGCTTCATCTCGTGGGCCGATGGCGCGCGTCGCGGGCTCGATCCAGGCAGGATGGAACTCAGGAGATCAGTTTTCGCCGACAGCTCCGGTCAGGACCGAGCCCAAAAGCTCGGTATATTCACCGTTGAATCTGGTCATCTGCATTTGCTGGATCGGGTAATATGCGCTCGGGCTCGTGTTGATCTTGATTCCCGGCAGAAGCATGCCGAGGCTGACCCCGTTGAGATTTGCCGCTTGCCGCATGACGTTCTCACGCGTGAGATCGTCGTGGCATTGCTCCAGCACCTGCACCATCGTCTGGGCCAGAAGATAGCCGTAGACCGTGAAGGTGTTGGTGCGGTCGGCATCGGGATAATATTTGGCCAGGAAGGCCTCCCATCCCTTCACGTCGGGATCGTCCTTCCAGATCGGGTTGGTGGGATCCTTGAGATAGGCCGCCGACAGGATCCCCTTCGCATTCTCGAGGCCTGCCGGTTTGAGCACGGCGCCGATCGAGTTCGAGATGCTCGCCAGGAGCTGGACCGGCTTCCAATTGAGCTCGGCCGCCTTGCGGATGGCTTGGGCCGCGAATTTCGGCGACGCCTCGTTGAAGAAGACATCGGCGCCTGAGGCCTTCAGCTTGACGATCTGGGAATCGACGGTCGGATCGGAGGTCTCGTAGGCCGCCTCGGCGATGACCATCGACGACTTGGCGCCGAGCCCGTCCTTGAGGCCCTTGACGTAGTCCTTACCCGAATCGTCGTTCTGGTAGAGGATGCCGATCTTGGCGTTCGGATAATTCTGAAGGAGGAATTGCGCGTAGATACGACCTTCGGTCTGATAAGTCGGCTGCCACCCCATCGTCCACGGAAAATTCTTCGGATCGCCAAATCTCGTGGCGCCGGTGGCGACGAACAACTGCGGCACCTTCCTGTCGTTCAGATATTTCTCGATCGCGGCATTGGTCGGCGTTCCGAGGCTCTGGAAAATGAGGAGAACCCCGTCGGCTTCGACGAGCTTGCGTGCCTGTTCGACCGTCTTCGGCGGGCTGAAGCCGTCATCATAGCTGATGAAATCGATCTTGCGTCCGTTGACGCCGCCTTCCGCGTTCACCTTGTTGAAATAGGCCGCCTCCGTCTTGGCGATGGTGCTGTAGGCCGACAGCGGCCCGCTGTACGGCATGATGTTTCCGATCTTGATCTCGCTGTCGCTGGCGCCGGGGCCGTATCTGGTCTCACCGACCGACGGGCTCGCCATCGCCCAGGCGAGGCCGAGAATGCTCAAGGTTTGCAGGTAGCGAGAATTGCGTCCCATCGTTAGCTCCCCGGTGAACGATTGGCGCAGCGAGCCATGCTCGCCTCTTTTAAATTCGCGGCAGTCTACGACGCTCGAGGGGCAAAAGATACATGGGGCAGGGATTCCTCCGTCGGACGTGCCGGCGCTCGCACAGGCGATGCCCGGTCACGAAGCCTTGAAGTGAAGGCCGTCGCCACGCTATGAGCGGCGCCGGCAGTATGCGCCACCGCCGGGCTGCCGCGACCCGTCAACCCGAGCCCCATCATGACCTCGACGATCGATCTCCTCTCCCTGCGCCGTTCCGTCGGGCCGAATTTTCTCGGCCAACCGGGGCCGACGGCTTCCCAGCTCGACACGCTGTTGAAGATCGCATCGCGCGTGCCCGACCATGGCAAGCTTGCCCCTTGGCGCTTCATCGTCTTCGAGGGCGAAGCACGGTCGAAGGCAGGCGAGGTGATCGCGCAGGCTTTCGCGAAGGCCAACCCGGACGCCGACGAGAACCGTGTCGCTGCCGAGCGCCAGCGCCTCGCGCGCGCTCCGCTTGTCGTCGGCGTGGTGAGCCGTGCCTCTTCCCATCCGAAGATCCCGGATTGGGAGCAGGTGCTCTCGGCGGGTGCCGCCTGCATGAACCTCGTGACGGCCGCCCATGCTCAGGGGTTTTCGGCTTCGTGGCTCACGGAGTGGTATGCCTATGACCGGCGCGTGCTCGCCGCCTTCGGCCTCACCCCGCAGGAACGCATGGCCGGCTTCGTGCATATCGGGACCGCGGCCTCCGCAACGCCCGAGCGGCCGCGCCCGGCGCTCGAAGAGATCGTTTCGCGCTTCGGATAGGAAGTTGTCGCGGGTAGCCAAGATCGCGGACAACCAAGATCGCGCGTAGCCAAGAGGCCCATCCCGGGAAGCGCAGGCATAATCGAAAGGCCACACCCTTGTTTTACCGCACCGACAGGAATGACCACGGTCTCCCGCATAATCCGTTCAAGGCGATCGTGGCGCCGCGGCCCATCGGCTGGATCAGCGCCATGAGCCGCAAGGGCGAGATCAACCTCTCGCCCTATTCCTTCTTCAACGCGGTGGGCGACCGGCCGCCGATCGTCGTGTTCTCGTCCGACGGCATGAAGGATGCGGCGAGCTTCGTCGAGGAGACGGGCGAATTCGTCTGCAATTTCGTCACCTACGAGCTGCGCGAGAAGATGAACCTCACCTCCGCGCCCTTGCCGCGAGGCCAGAGCGAGATGGCCTTCGCGGGGCTCAAGCCCGCGCCGTCGCAACTCGTCAAGCCGCCGCGTGTCGCGGATGCTCCGGCGGCCCTCGAATGCAAGCTCTTGCAGATCGTGCCTTTGCGGCCGCTCGACGGTTCGCCGCCGAGCAATCACCTGGTGATCGGCCAGGTGATCGGCGTCTATCTCGACGAGAAGTTCCTCAAGGACGGGCGTTTCGACACGCTTGCCGCCCACCCCATCATGCGGATGGGGTATCACGATTATGCGGTCGGCAACGAGGGCTTCACCATGGTGCGGCCGGGCGGGTGACGCGCTCGCCCTATCCGACGCCCGCCGCTCTCGCGGCTTCGAGCAGCCGCTCCGCGCGCTTGATATGGGGTCGATCGACCATCTCGCCGTCGACGCCGAGCACGCCGACGCCGGGGTTGGCGAGGAACGCATCGAGGATGGCGCGCGCCCGCGCAATCGCCTGAGGCGAGGGTGTGAAGGCGTCGTTGATCGTGGCGACCTGGTCTGGATGAATCGCGAGCTTGCCGGTGAAGCCGTCGCGTCGCGCCGCCTCGCATTCGCTCGCAAGCCCCGCCTTGTCGCGGAAATTGACGAACACCGTGTCGATCGGCGCGATCTCGGCCGCCGACGCGGCAAAGAGCGCGAGCGCGCGCGCCAACCGATAGGGGTCCGTGTAGGCGCCGTCGGTGAGCCGGTTGGTCGAAGCGCCGACGTCGGCTGAGAGATCCTCCGCCCCCCAGGTCAGGGCCGATAGCCGCCGGCTCGCGCCCGCATAGCTCCCCATGTTGAAGAGGGCGGCGGCGCTCTCGGTGGCGATCGGCAAGATGGCGATCTCACCGTCCGGCAGGTCGCTCTCGGCCTCGCGAACCGCGAGCTTGGTCGACAGATGCATGATGTCCTGGCCACCGCGCGACTTCGGCAGCATGACGCCGTCGGGCCTCGCCGGGACCACCGCGTCGAGATCGGCCTCGAGCAATCCCGAATCGAGTGGATTGACGCGCACATAAATGAGCGGGCGCGCCTTTCCCCTGCGGGCCGCGTCGATGGCGGCGCGCACCGTGCCGCGCGCTCTCCTTCTTGGCGCTGGACGCGACCGAATCCTCGAGATCGAGGATCAAGGCGTCGGCACGCGTCAGCATGGCCTTGGCGATTTTCCTCTCGCTGTCGCCGGGCACGAAGAGCAAGGAACGCATGGCAGCGTCGGCTCCTTCTTCAAGGACAAACCTGCGGCAAGGCCGCGCAATGCGTCAATGTGCCAGGAAGGCGCCCAACGCAAGCGCGGGCGCAATGCGGACTCCATGCTTGTCCGCGGAAAGGCGGAAAGCTCCAAAACATAGAGACGAAAATCCCCGGCGCATTTCTTTGCCGAAGATCGTCGATCGAGAAATGGCACCTGTCGAGATTCGCCAGGGAAACAGACCCCTTGAAGAGACGAAGGATGGCGATCTGGAATATCTTTGAGATGTTTCATGGTGAGACGGATGTTAACCATTTATCAACCGTAAATAGTAAGAATTAATTAAATCCACCCTTACCTGATTCCCTGACACGAGGAGGGTTTGATGCCGCTGGAGGGCCGAATACCCCGCATTCGACCGGTGATCGGCCGGCCCGCACGCCCGGTCGAGGGGGAACCGAGAGAGCTTGCCGACGAGCTCGACAATGTCATGCGTCTGCTCCACGCGCCGGAGCCGGCGGCCGCGAAAGACGCCACGCCCGAGAACGACCCTTCGCACCTCAACGCGGCGCTCGACATGGTGAAGCGCGCCGCGCAAGCGATGGACGCCATGGAGGACCACGCACAGGTCGTTCAGGCGAAGGCACAAGAACTCGCCGAACGCGCCCGCTACGACGTGCGCGCGGCGAGGCAGCAGATCGCCTCGATGCAGCAGCGGTTGCTGGAGAGCGAGGCGCACGCCGAAGAGCTCGAAACCCGGCTCGCCGAAGCCGAAGAGCGGTCGCGCACGGCTCATGAGTGGCTGGCGCGTTTCCATGAGACGATCAATGCGGCCTTCGCTTCGCGGCCGCACCCCCCGGAAGTCGCGATCGCGACCGGTTGAAACGGCATCCCGCGGCTTGCCGCGGCCTTGGCGCAGCGGCATGCTGGCGCCGCCATGCGCCAGATCCTGCATCGCTTCGCCGTGTCGACACGCGGTCAGGCCCTCGTTGACATCACCGCGCCGATCGGCTCCTGGCTCGGTGAGCAGCGCATCGCGACCGGGCTTCTCACGATCTTCTGCCGGCATACATCCGCCTCGCTCCTGATCCAGGAGAATGCCGATCCGGATGTGCGGGCCGATCTCGAAGCCTTTTTCCGCAAGCTTGTCCCGGAAGGTCGCGGGCTCTACGCGCATGAGAGCGAAGGGCCGGACGACATGCCCTCTCACATCCGCGCGGCCTTGACGACGACGCAGCTCTCGGTGCCCGTGCGTCGATGGTCGCCTCACGCTCGGCACCTGGCAAGGCATCTACCTCTTCGAGCACCGGGCCGCGCCGCACCGCCGTGAGCTCATGCTCCATCTCCTGGGCGAAGGCTGAGCCATCCGCCTGCCTTCGCGAGGGCACGGCGATATCCAATCTGTTCGTGCCGAATTTGCATTTTCATGAAATGAAACCTATCTCTCTGTCTTACAGATTGTAATACGTTTGAGGAGAGCGCGATGGCGACCGCAACTTTGCGCAGGAGCGGCAACTCCGTGACGATCGTCATTCCCAAGGATACTCGCGCACGCCTCGGGTTTGACCCCGGACAAAAGGTTTCTCTTATTGAGGAACCGGACGGACTCAAGATCACAAAGCTCGATCCGGAATTGGACAGGCAGCTCGAGATCGCGAGAGGCGTGCTCAATAGCGAATTCGCCGTCTTGAGGGCTCTAGCCAAAGAATGACCTTTTTGGACGAGCGTGTCGTTGCTTTTCTTCACGATCACGCGCTCGCGCAGCATGGCGGTCTCCCTGGAATTCGCGACAAGACCTTATTGCAGAGTGCTCTGGCCCGGCCGAGACATTTGGCTCACGACCAACCCACCTCGGATGTCTTCGCTTTGGCAGCCGCCTACGCGTACGGAATCTCGCGAAACCACCCAGTCAACGATGGCAACAAGCGCACGGCTTGGGCGGCATGCGTCACGCTTCTTCGCCTCCATAACGTCGATATCGATCAGCAGATCGGAAATGAGGCACGCGTACTCTGCTGTGCTGAGTTTAGCCGAAGGCACCCTCTCCGAGACTCGGTTCGCCGAATGGCTGCGGAAGAACAGCGTGGCCGTTGCAAGATCCTGATGCCTGATGCTTGCAAGATCCTGATGCTTGACGACGAACCGGGCGGACATGCGATAGCTTGCCTCACGAGATTTCCCCGGTTCCATAGACGTACCCTTGCCCATCACCGGAGGTTGCCATGCCTTTCACCCGTCGCGGCCTTTCGGCCGGCGCGTTCGCCGCGCTGAGCCTTGGCTTTCTGGCTTTCGGCGCCAAGGCCGATCCGATCCATATCGGCATCGCGCAATGGGGCCGTCACCCGCAACTCGACGCGGTGAACGTCAATTTCCGCAGCGAGCTCGCCAGGCAAGGCTTCGTCGAGGGCAAGGACGTGGTCTACGACTGGGAGGTCGCGAATTTCGACGCATCGATCCTGCCGCAAATCCTCAACAAGCTGAAATCCGCGAGCCCGAAGCTGATCATGACCATCTCGACGCCGGTCGCGCAATCGGCGAAGCAGACGCTGAAGGGAGCGGGCATTCCGATCGTCTTCGCCGCCATCACCGATCCGATCAAGGCGAAGCTCGTCACGGATTGGGAGCATGGGGCCGACGACATGACGGGGTCCTCCGACCAGCAGAATGCCGGTTCGATCATCGAATTCACGAAGAAGCTCATGCCGGGCATCAAGAAGCTCGGCGTGCTCTACAACCCCGGCGAGGACAATAACCTCTCCGTGCTCGAGCGGCTTGAAGAGCGCGGCGGCGCCGGCCGGCATCGAGATCGTGGAGGCGGGTTGCGACAACGCGGCCGACATCCCGATCCGCGTCGCCTCGCTCAAGGGGCGGGCCGAGGCGGTGTTCGTGCCGACCGGGGGAATGATGCAGCCGGCGATCCCGGCGATCTCGGCCGCCGCGGCCCAGATCTCGCTTCCCGTCGTCAATTCCTCGGCGGTCGCCGCACGCGACGGTCTCGTGCTCGCGGGCTACGAGGTGAATTATGACGAGGTCGGACGCGCGGCGGGCGACATCGCGGCGAAGATCCTGAAAGGCGCGAAGCCCGCGGAGATCCCGCCGGTGCGCGTCGGCAAGGATGATTTCAAGGTCGTCGTGAGCGGCAAGGAGCTCAAGAAGCTCGGCATGACACTGCCGGCGGCGCTCGCCGATTGCCATTGCGTCGTTGAGTGAGGCCGTCGAATGAGCGTGTTCGCGATCCTCGCAAGGCGAAGTGAGGCGAGGCAAGTGAGGGGAGGCCAAGTGAGGCGAGGCAAGTGAGGGGAGGCCAAGTGAGGGCTCATACGTCGCAACCGGGCGCGGCAGCCTCGGCATGATGGCTTTGCGTCCCATGCTCGCGGTGAACGGCTTGCGCAAGGTGTTCTTCCCCGGCACGCCCAATGCGCGCGTCGCGCTCGACGGTGTCGAGCTTACGCTTTCGCCGGGCAGCTTCTGCGTCGTGATCGGCTCGAATGGCGCCGGCAAATCGACGCTGCTCAACGCCATCGCCGGGCAATTCCTCGTCGGGCCGGGCGAGATCATGCTCGATGGCGAGGACATCGGGCGCGAGCCGTTGCACAAGCGCGCCCGCCATATCGCGCGCGTCTTCCAGGACCCGATGACCGGCACGGCGCCGGGCATGAGCGTCGAGGAAAACCTCCTGCTCGCCGAGTTGCGGCCGGGCAGGCGCCGACTTCGCTTCGGCCTTTCGACGGCGCGCCGCGCGCGATGGCGCGAGCGGCTTTCGCTTCTCGGCCTCGATCTCGAGAATCGCCTCGGCGATCGCATCGAGACCTTGTCGGGCGGCCAGCGTCAGGCGGTGTCGCTCGTCATGGCGGTGCTCGCCGCGCCGAAGCTTCTGCTGCTCGACGAGCATATGGCGGCGCTCGATCCCGTCACCGCGGCGCTCGTGCTTGCAGGCGACGGTGCGCGTGGTCGAGGAGGCGCGCCTCACCACCTTGATGGTGACGCACAACATGCGCCACGCCATCGACCTCGGCGACCGCCTGGTGATGATGGATCAGGGACGTGTGCGGCTGTCGCTGTCGCGCGAGGAGAAAGCCGGGCTTACGGTCGAGGATCTCGTCGCTCGCTTCCGCGAGAAGGACGACCGCGTGCTGCTCGCGAGTTGACGCATGGACATCGTCCGCAGCTTCGTCGAGCTCATCCCCGTCACCTTGGCGCAGAGCCTGATCTACGCCTTCGTCGCGCTCGCCGTGATGATCCCGTTCCGCTTGCTCAACTTCCCCGATCTTTCCTGCGAAGGCACCTTCCCGCTCGGCGGCTGCATTTGCGGCACGCTGCTGGCGACCGGATATGGGCCGCTCGCCGCGATGGCGGCGGGCGTCGCCGGAGGCTTCGTCTCCGGTTGCGCCGTCGCGATGATCGCGCTGAGGTTCCGCATCTCGTCGCTGCTCGCCGGCATCATCGTCATCACCATGCTCTACAGCGTCAATCTGCGGGTGATGGGGCGTTCCAACATCGCGCTCTTCACCTATGAGACGATCTTCGACCTCGTGCATCCCGGCCTCAACGAGAGCCTGCCCGGCAAGATCGCGCGTTCTCGGCTCGACCGTCGCCGTCGTGCTCGGCCTGCTCTTTCGCCTTCATGAGGACGGAAAAGGGCATCGCGCTACGCGCGGTCGGGGCCAATCTCGACATGGCGCAGGCGCAGGGCATCAGCGTCTGGTGGACGACCATCGCCGGCGTCGGGCTCGCCGCCGCATTGTCGGCCTTCGCGGGCACGGTGCTGGTGCAGTCGCAAGGCTTCTCCGACGTCAACATCGGCTTCGGCGTCGTCATCAACGGCCTCGCCTCGGTGATCATCGGCGAGCTTGCTGGTCGGGCGTCGGACCGTCGCGCGCCAGCTTCTCGCGCCTGTCGTCGGCGCGATCGCCTATTACCAGCTGATCTCGATGTGCCTCGCGCTCGGCCTTGCGCCCTCGGATCTCAAATTCGCCTCGGGCCTGCTCGTGCTCGTCATGCTCGCCGCGCCGATGCTGCTCGGCAAGGAGCGCGCGATGGCGCGCGAGAGGATCAGCTAACCGCGAGCCTTTACGCTTCGGCCCTGAGCTCGCGCCGGATCACCTTGCCGGTCGTGGTGAGCGGCAAGGTGGCGCGAAACGCGATCTCGCGCGGATATTCATGCGCCGAGAGGCGCGAGCGCACGAAGGCCTGGATGTCGGAAGCGAGCGCGTCCGAGGGCGCCTGCCCTTCCTTCAGCACGATGAAGGCCTTGACGATCTCGGTGCGCAGCGCGTCGGGCTTGCCGACCACGGCGGCGAGCGCCACCGCCGGGTGCTTGATCAGGCAATCCTCGATCTCGGTCGGGCCGATGCGGTAGCCGGCCGAAGTGATGAGATCGTCGGTGCGGCCGACGAAGCGCACATAGCCTTGCGCATCCATGATCCCCATATCGCCCGTTGTCATCCAATCGCCGATGAATTTTTCGCGCGTCGCTTCGGGCGCGGTTCCAGTATTCGAGGAACATCACCGGGTCCGGCCGTCGGATGGCGATCTCGCCCGCCTCGTCCGGCAAGCAGCGCTCGCCGTCCGCACGGATGATCGCCACCTCATGGCCCGGCACGGGCTTGCCGATGGCGCCGGGCTTCACGACGCCGAGCGCCCCGCAGGAGGCGAGCACGAGATTGCACTCGGTCTGCCCGTAGAATTCGTTGATGGTGAGGCCCAGCGCCTCGCGCCCCCAGGCGAGAGTCTCGGCGCCGAGCGCTTCGCCGCCCGAGCCGATGGTTCGCAGCGCAAGATCGAAGCGGCCGCGCGGATTTTGCACATTGCGCAGCATGCGAAGCGCGGTGGGTGGGATGAAGGTGTTGCGCACCCGATGATCGGCCATCAGGCGCAAGGCCTCTTCCGGGTCGAAATGCGCGAATTTCCGCGCCACCACCGGCAGGCCGAGGTGAAGCGATGGGAGCAGCACGTTGAGAAGCCCACCGGCCCAGGCCCAATCGGCCGGCGTCCAGAAGCGATCGCCGGCCTGCGGGGTGAATTCATGCGTGACGACGACGCAAGGCAGGTGCCCGAGAAGCACGCGGTGGCCATGCAGCGCTCCTTTCGGCGGGCCGGTCGTGCCGGAGGTATAGATCATCAGCGCCGGATCGTCGGGGCTCGTGTCGCGCGGGGAAAAGCTCGTCGATTCCCGCTCGCAGAATTTCGTGAAGCCCTTCGCCTCGCCGTCGTCGCCGTCGAGCGAAATCACGAGCGAGAGCCGCGGCCGCTCCGCGATGGCGCGCAATTTCGCGAGCCCCGCCGCGTCGGTGACCAGGCCCGTCGCGCCGGAATCCTCGAGCCGGTAGGCGATGGCGTCGACGCCGAAAAGTCCCGCGAGCGGCACCGCGATCGCGCCGAGCTTGTAGATGGCGATATGCGCGATCGCGACCTCGGCCGATTGCGGCAGCAGGATCGCGACCCGATCGCCCGGCATGACGCCGTGCCGGCGCAACCCGTTGGCGAGGCGGTTCGAGGCGTCGAAGAGGTCGCCGAAGCTCACATCCCTGGTCGTGCCGTCGGCACGCGCCTCGATGATGGCGAGGCGCGAAGGTTCGGCTCGCGCCCAGCGGTCGCAGACATCGGTGCCGATGTTGTAGCGCTCGGGGATGTTCCAGCGAAAATTCGCGACGAGCTCATCATGGCTCGTCGAAGGGCGAAGGATCATGCGCTCGGTTCTCCGAATGACGAGTAGCGAATGGCGAGTAGCGAGTAGCGAATAGCGAGTAGCGAATAGAACCGCTCTACTTGCTACTCGCTACTCGCTACTCGCTACTCGCCCTTTCATTCCATCAACTGATCGAGGCCGCGCCTGAGGCCGACCTTGTCGCGCACGCGCCTGATGGCGAGCAACGTCCCCGCCACATAAGGCTCGGCCGAGGAGCCGGCGTCGTGGCGGATGAGCAAGGCGCTCGTCGGGCGCGCCGAACACGGCCTCGCAGGAGAGCACGAAGCCCGGCATGCGCACGGAATGCACCTGCACCTCGCCGATGGTCGCGCCGCGCGTCTCCTTCGGGCCGGTGAGCTCGGCGACCGGCTTCGAGGTCGAGGGCCGGCGCGCCGCGGAGAGCCGCTCGGCGAGCTCGCGCGCGGTGCCCGAGGGCACGTCGGGCTTGCCGGCGCCCGCATAATCGATGACCTCGACGTCGGCGACGTATTTCGCCGCCATCGACCGCGAATTTCGCGAGCAGGGTCGCGGTGATCGAGTAGTTGCCGGCCGCGAACACGCCGACCCCCTTGGCCTTCGCGGCCGAATCGATCTCGGCATAGTCCTGCGCCGACAGCCCCGAGGTGCCGACCACGAAGGCGACGCCCTTGCCGATGGTCGCGAGCGCATGCTGCTTCACGACATTCGGCTTGGTGTAGTCGACGACGACGTCGCAAGGCTTCATCAGCGCGTCCTCGAGCGAGGAGGAGATGGGAAGGCCGATCGGCTTGCGCCCGGCCGCCACGCCCGCATCCTGGCCCGCCGCCTTGCGCGCGACCGCGCCGACGAGCTCCATGTCGCTTGCGGCGATGCACGCCCTTGACGAGCGCGCTTCCCGGTCCAGCCGGTCGCGCCGGCGATGATGACGCGGATCGCCATCTCAGCCCTCCACGTCGAAGCTGACGCCTTGCGCGAGCGGCAAGGCGGAGGAGAAATTCACCGTGTTGGTGGCGCGCCGCATATAGGCCTTCCAGGCGTCGGAGCCCGCCTCGCGGCCGCCGCCCGTCTCCTTCTCGCCGCCGAAGGCGCCGCCGATCTCGGCGCCGGACGGGCCGATATTGACGTTGGCGATGCCGCAATCGGAGCCCGCGGCCGACATGAAGCGCTCGGCCTCGCGCAGATCGGTGGTGAAGATCGAGGAGGAGAGGCCCGCGCCGACATCGTTGTGGATGGCGATCGCCTCGTCGAGCTCGCGATAGCGCACGACGTAGAGGATCGGCGCGAAGGTCTCGCGCGGCATCGGGCCGGTCTGCGACGGCATCTCGACGAGCGCCGGATGCACATAGGCCGCCTCCGGGAAGCGATCGGCGAGCGCGCGCTCGCCGCCATGCACGCGTCCGCCTGCCGAGCGCGCCTCGGCGAGCGCGTGCTCCATGCCGTTCAAGGCGGGATCGTCGATCAGCGGGCCGACCAGCACGCCGGGCTCGCGCGGATCGCCGATGCGCACGCCGGAATAGGCCTGCTTCAGGCGCGCCACGAGCTTGTCGTGGACGCTCTCGTGCACGATCAGGCGCCGCAGCTGGTGCAGCGCTGGCCGGCCGTGCCGATCGCCGCGAAGGCGATGGCGCGCAAGGCGAGGTCGAGATCGGCCGAGGGCGTCACGATCGCGGCGTTGTTGCCGCCGAGCTCGAGGATCGCGCGCGCGAAGCGCCGCGCGAGGCGCGGCGCCGCCGCGCGGCCCATGGCGGTCGAGCCGGTCGCCGAGACGAGCGGCACGCGCTCGTCGTCGACCAGCGCCTCGCCGACCGCGCGCCCGCCGATGAGCACCTCGCACAAGCCCTCCGGCACCTCGCCGAAGCGCTTGCGCCGCGCGCTCGACCAGCGCCTTGACGGCGAGCGCCGTGAGCGGCGTCTTCTCCGACGGCTTCCACACGACCGGATCGCCGCAGACGAAGGCGAGCGCCGCGTTCCACGACCAGACCGCGACCGGGAAGTTGAAGGCGGTGATCACGCCGCACACGCCGAGCGGATGCCAGGTCTCCATCATGCGGTGGCCCGGCCGCTCGGTCGCGATGGTGAGGCCGTAGAGCTGGCGCGACAGGCCGACGGCGAAGTCGCAGATGTCGATCATCTCCTGCACCTCGCCGAGGCCCTCGGAGACGATCTTGCCGGCCTCGATGGTGACGAGGCGGCCGAGATCGGCCTTGGCGGCGCGCAGCTCCTCGCCGAGGAGGCGCACCAGCTCGCCGCGGCGGGGCGCCGGCACCTCGCGCCAGGTCGAGGAAGGCGGTCGCGGCGCGCGCGATCGCCGCCTCGACGTCGGCGGGCGCCGATTCGGCGAGATGGGCGATCACCTCGCCCGTGATCGGGGAGCGGCAGGCGAGCCCATGCGGGACGAAGGCGGAAGCCGGAACGCCGAGCCGCGTGAGGATGGTGCGCGCCTCTTCGGCCGGGGTCGCGAGGATGGCATGAAGTTCATTGGCGAGCGGGTTCGACATCATGGCCTCGACGTGATGAATGGCTCTGCGGCACGGCATATCGGCTCGGCGCTCGGCGCCTTTGCGTTTTGCGCTCGCTCGACACTAAAGGCAGAATGCGCAAGCGTTCAACTGGTGGAGTAGCTTTGACGACGGGACCTTGAGCATTCGTGACTCGAGGAAGAGGGAAGGAAGGCGTGGGTGACCGGACTGATCCTCGGAACGAGTCCGAGGACGGTCATGACGGATACGGAGGTGCCCTTTCCGTCATGGCCGGGCGTCGGGCCCGGCCGATCCACGCCTTTGATATCGCGCGAGACATATAGCAGGCCGGGCATGACTTCGCACGGGCCGTTCGGAGGCAGGATGGAAGCGTTCGATGTGGTGATCGCGGGCGGCGCGGTGATGGGTTCCTCGACCGCCTATCACCTTCTCGCCGACCCGGCCTTCAAGGGCTCCGTGCTCGTGGTCGAGAAGGACATGACCTATCAGCGATGCGCCTCCGCGCTTTCGCTCGCCTCGATCCGCCAGCAATTCTCCTCGCTCGTGAACATCCGCGTCTCGCTTTACGGCATCTCCTTCCTGAAGCGCGCCGGCGAGGTTCTCGCGGTCGATGGCGAGCGGCCGCAGATCACCTTCCACGAGGGCGGCTACCTTTATCTCGCGAGCGAGGAGGGCCGCGCGATCCTCGCCGAGAACCAGGCGCTGCAAGCGAGCGAAGGCGCCGATATTCTGCTGCTCGATCGCGCCGCGCTTGCCGAGCGCTTCCCCTGGCTCAATCTCGAGGGAATCGCTCGTCGGCACCTGGGGGCGAAGCGGTGAAGGCTGGTTCGACGGCTGGGGTCTGCTTCAGGCCTTCCGCCGCAAGGCGCGCGCGCTCGGCGCCGTCTATCGCGAAGGCAAGGTGACGGGCGTCGAGCGCGAGGGCGATCGCGTCACGGCGGTCGACGCTCGCGGACGGCTCGCGCATCGCTTGCGGCACCTTCGTCGATTGCGCCGGCGCCTCGGGCGGGCGCGAGGTCGCCGCGCTCGTCGGCGCCAAGCTTCCGGTGCATCAGAAGAAGCGCTTCGTCTTCAGCTTCACCTGCCGTGACGAGGTGGCCTCCTGCCCGCTCCTCATCGACACGACCGGCGTCTACACCCGCCCCGAAGGCAAGCCGACGCGCGAGGGCCAGATGTATCTTTGCGGCGCCTCGCCGCCGCCCGAGACCGACCCCGACTGCGATGATTTCGAGGTCGATTTCTCCTTCTTCGAGGAAACGGTCTGGCCGGCGCTCGCGCACCGCGTGCCGGCCTTCGAGCGCATCAAGCCCGGCCGCGCCTATGCGGGCCATTACGACTTGAACCTTCTCGACCATAACGCCATCGTCGGGCGCTTTCGGCCAGACGCCGAACGCCTATGTGGCGCTCGGCTTCTCGGGCCACGGCATGCAGCAATCGCCAGCGGTCGGGCGCGGGCTTTCCGAGCTCATCGTGCATGGGCGCTTTCAAGACGCTCGACCTTTCGGACTTCGCGCCTCGAGCGCGATCGAGGAGAACCGCCCGCTTCTCGAGCGCAACGTGATCTGAGATCGAGGGGCAGCGGACGCGAGCTGGACTGGCGTCCACCGCTTCAAGGTGCCATCACTTGCGACGGCGGATCCGGGTAGCATCGAAGCGCGCCGCCGCGAGGCGTGCGGGACAGTGGCGTCGACCCCTGCAATTGCGCGCCAAGCTCTTATGGCGTAACGGCTCGCAATGGCAGCTCCAGAATCATTCGACCATCCTCATCGTCGATTTCGGCTCGCAATGGACGCAGCTCATCGCGCGGCGCGTGCGCGAGGCGAATGTCTTCTGCGAGATCGTCCCCTTCCAGGCCGCCGAGGCCGGCTTTCGAGCGCCTGAAGCCGAAGGGCATCATCCTCTCGGGCGGACCCGCCTCGGTCGCCGAGCGGGAGACGCCGCGCGCGCCGGACGATCCTCTTCTCCTCGGGCGTGCCGGTGCTCGGCATCTGCTATGGGCAGATGGCGATGGCGGCCCAGCTCGGCGGCAAGGTCGAGAGCGGGCATCATCGCGAGTTCGGGCGCGCCGAGGTCGATATCGTCTCGCCGAGCGCGCTCTTCGAGGGCGTGTGGCGGAAGGGCGAACGCCACACGGTGTGGATGAGCCATGGCGACCGCGTCACGAGGCTGCCGCCCGGCTTCTCGCAAGCCGCCGTCTCGCGCGAACTCGCCTTATGCGGTGCTCACCGACGAGAAGCGGCGCTATTTCGGCCTGATGTTTCACCCCGAGGTGGTGCATACGCCCGACGGGGCGAAGCTCATCTCGAATTTCGTGCACAAGATCGCAGGTTGCGCCGGGCGATTGGACCATGGCGGCCTATCGCGAGGAGGCGATCGGCAAGATCCGCGCGCAGACCGGCGACGGGAAGGGTGCTTTGCGGCCTCTCGGGCGGGGTCGATTCGGCCGTCGCCGCGGTGCTCATCCATGAGGCGGTGGGCGACAGGCTCACCTGCGTCTTCGTCGATCACGGGCTGATGCGCGAGGGCGAGGCGAAGGAGGTCGTCGAGCTCTTTCGCGGCCATTACAACATCCCGCTCGTGCATGTGGACGCCGCCGACATGTTCCTCGCGGCGCTCGCCGGCGTCGCCGACCCCGAACAGAAGCGCAAGACCATCGGGCGCCTCTTCATCGAGGTGTTCGAGAAGGAGGCGAAGCGCATCGCGGCGGACGGCAAGGGCGCGCCGGAGTTCCTCGCCCAGGGCACGCTCTATCCCGACGTGATCGAGAGCGTCTCGGCGACTCGGCGGCCCGTCGGTCACCATCAAGAGCCATCACAATGTCGGCGGGCTTCCCGAGCGCATGCGCATGAAGCTCGTCGAGCCTTTGCGCGAGCTCTTCAAGGACGAGGTGCGCGCGCTCGGGCGCGAGCTCGGCCTCCCCGAAGCCTTCGTCGGCCGCCACCCCTTCCCGGGGCCGGGCCTCGCCATCCGCTGCCCGGGGCCGGTGACGAAGGAAGCGCTCGACACGCTCCGCAAGGCCGACGCGATCTATCTCGACGAGATCCGCCGCGCCGGCCTCTACGACGCCATCTGGCAGGCCTTCGCGGTGCTCTTGCCCGGTGCGCAGCGTCGGCGTGATGGGCGACGGGCGAAGCTACGACCAGGTGCTCGCCTTGCGCGCCGTGACCTCGGTCGACGGCATGACGGCGGATTTCTTCCCCTTCGACATGGGCTTCCTCGCCCGCGTCTCGACCCGCATCATCAACGAGGTGAAGGGCATCAACCGGGTGACTTATGACGTGACGTCGAAGCCGCCGGGGACGATCGAGTGGGAGTAGAGGATGATCGACTATTCATCGTCAATCTTCGCTGTTCAATCTCATTAAACCACAAAGAGAATCAGTAAGGTCATGAGCGATTTCTAACTTCGGTAGCCGGCTGGATTAACGGTATTTCTGACGGTCTTTCTCGAATGTCCGCCGGCCGGAACCAAAACACCGTGGACGTTGAGAGTACCCCGCCGAAGGGGCGACCGAGACCACAGGCTCGGTCGCAGGGTCGGCACGGCGATTAACCTGTTCGTGCAGGCAGAGACGAGCATGTCCGCGCGGCAGGTTGGCATCATTTGACATTGTCATGATTGTCTGCTCAATGTCCTGACATGGAGCATCGCCATGAGTGACGGACCTCATAGAAGCCTGCCGATGCGGCGTCATTGGAAGGATCTCGCGCAGCGCGCCGCGAAGAGCGCCTTTGCGCCCGAGCAGGTTTGCGAAGCGCTTCCATACGCCTTGAAGCGCGACATTCTCGAAGCTCCGATCAAAGACATCCGGGACATCATGGGCGGCGGCTCCCTCTTTTCCGAGCTGCGCATCGAACAATTGGAAGCCCTGCGGGAAGCCTGCCGCGGATCGGCACCCGCCAATCTTGCCATCGACTGCGCGATCGAAGCAGCCCGGAACGGTTTGACCGGCGATGCCGGGGCGGAAGCCGCCTTGCGGGACGCTCTTGAAGACACGACCCGCAGCGCACTCCGGGGAATGGAAGAACACTATGAGCGCGAGGCCAGTTCGCGCAGCGCCGGTTATTTGCGGACCCGCCTCGATGCCGCCCGTCAGCAGCTCGATTGCAGCGCTCTAGCGCGCGAGATCCTGTCGTCCGCAAAGCCGCCGTCTCAGCGCTCCGTGACGCTGGCCCGTCATACGGGTGTTGACGAGGGGCCGCCGCTATGACCGTCATCGCATACAGGGCGAAAATACCGGAGCGGGCGATCGACGTTGTCGAATCCGGCCGCAGGCCGCGGAAGGGGCGCATCGCGCTCGATTTGCGCGGTGATCTCGAATTCAACACCGACGCGCTGCAATCCTATGCGTTCGCCCGCTGGGAGCCAGTGATCTACGACGCGATGGTCGTTGCCGCGGCGATCGAATTTGCCGACCGCGCCGTTAAGCGTCCGACGCGCGGCTGGGCACGGCGTATTACGCTGCGCATTCCCGTGCATGATCCGGCCCGCTGGAGCGATCCTTCTGTCTTGAACACCCTTCTTGACGCGGCCGGCTTTCTGACCGGCGATTTCTGGGCGCTCGAATTTGTAAAGCGCTCGAAAGCCGTTCCTACCCCGCTGCAAGAATGTCTCCCTTTTCCGCGCCCGACGGATGCCGTCATCGCCTATAGCGACGGCATGGACTCGCGGGCCGTCGCCGGAATAGCCGGCGGCACCATGGGCGAGAGGCTGGTCAGGGTTCGCGTCGGGTCCAAAGCTGCCGCGAAGCCTGTCGCCAATGGCAAGCTGGAGCCATTTGCGCGGGTCCCTTACAAGTTCAGAAAACCCGAAGGAAAGGCCAAAGGCAATGGCGAGACGAGCGCGCGAAGCCGCGGTTTCAAGTTCGCGCTGATCAGCGGCCTTGCCGCCTATCTGGCCGATGCCGGGGAAATTCTCATTCCTGAAAGCGGCCAGGGCGCGATCGGTCCGGCGCTTGTCACGGTAAGCCACGCCTATCCCGACTACCGCAACCATCCGCTCTTTACGTTACGCATGGAACGCTTTCTTAAAGCGCTGCTCGGCAAGCCGGTGCACTTCGTATTCCCGCGCCTATGGAATACGAAAGGTGAAACCCTGCGCGCCTTCGCGGCCCTGCCGAACAGCGAAGCGTGGCGCGACACCAAATCCTGCTGGCGAAATAGCCGGTGGAGCGCGCTGAATGGCAAGCTGCGTCAGTGTGGCATTTGCGCGGCGTGCATGTTGCGGCGCATGAGCGTCCACGCCGCCGGGCTAACTGAAGAGCCAAGCATCTATATTTGCACGGACCTGACCACCGCATCGCTCGACGAGGCGATCCATCCCGACTTTACGCGGCGAAGCGACGCGTTCAGACAATACGCAATTGCTGGCGCGCTTCATCTCGATCACATGGCCGACATGGCCGACGCGGAAGCCCGCCCTGCAGTTCGGCGCCATGCCGCGGTGATAGCGGTAGCTCTCGGCATATCGGCTGAGGAAGCCGAAGAGAATCTCGTCGGCATGCTCGAACGGCATGCGGCCGAGTGGAATAGTTTTGTAGATGACCTAGGGACGTCCTCCTTCGTCAGGAAGTGGACGCGGAAAAGTCAATGACCGGAGACAGAGACCGTCTGACGGATGCCGAAATCGGGGAACGCGTTCGCCTCGCTCGGGAAGGCGCGAAGCTCACGCAGGCCGACGCCGCGGCGCTGATAGGAGCGGCGCGAACCACCATTGTCGCGATCGAGCAGGGTAGGCGCCGTATCCAGATGGACGAACTGCAAAAGCTCGCGACCGCCTATCGTACCTCGGCCAACGCCATCCTCAGGCGGGAAGCCGTACATCTCGATATGGTGCCCCGCTTCCGCAAACTTGCGGAAAGCGGGGATAGCGCGGTGGAACAGGCGATGCGCCTGCTCAACGATCTCGTCCGCGCCGAAGTTGAACTCGAAAACGCGCTGGGTGTCAGCCGGACCCGCAACTACCCTCTGGAGCGCCCCATCCTTCCCGGTGAAATCCGGGCGCAGGCCGAGCAGGATGCGCAGGAACTGCGCGACTGGCTTGGGCTCGGACCGGGCCCCGTGACCGATATTGTGTCGATCCTTGATTTGCAGCTCGGCATCCGGGTCTATATGCGCCAGTTGGACGGCAAGGTCGCGGGGCTGTTCGCATATGACGAAACCGCCGGCGCCTGCATCCTCCTGAACGCGAACCACCCGCATGACCGTCTCACGCAGACGGGTGTGCACGAGCTTGCGCATTTTATCTCCACGCGCCGCCAGCCGGAAGTCCTGACCGAGGACGAGCGATTTTCGTCGCGGGAGGAACGCTACGCGAATATTTTCCAGCGCTGCTTTCTGACGCCCGCCCGCGCCGTGCGCCAGCGATTTGCAGAAATCACGGCGGGCCAATCACACCTGACGCGCCGCCATATCATTCTTCTCGCACATGCTTTCGGCGTATCCCGCGAAGCAATGGTGCGTCGGCTGGAAGAACTGAAGCTCGCGCGCGAAGTACGTGGGACTGGTTCCTCGCCAACGGCGGGATCACCAACGATCAGGTGCGGCAGGTCCTGGGCGAATTGCCGGCGCGGCGGTCCGGCTCGGTTCTCGCGCAGGGCCTTGTTCCGCCGCGCCTCGCGCTGCTGGCGCGGGAGGCGTGGAAAAAGGAAATCTATAGCGAAGGCCAACTCGCCCGGCTCCTCCAACTAAATCGCCACGAAATCAGAGAGATTCTCGACGGCGCGGAAAAGGAGGAGAGCGAGGCCAATGAGCTCGTCAAGCTTCCTCACTGACACGCGTGTTAAGCTCGTCGCCGATGCTAGTGTCATCATAAACTTGAATGCGACGCATCGTGCCGCGGCGATCATCAAGGCCGTGCCGAATTCGTTTGTCGTGACGGACAATGCTTGCTCCGAACTGGAAATGGGCGCCCGGAACGGTCATCACGATCACCGGCAGCTTGTCGAACTGATCGACGCCGGTGTGATAGAGCGGGTCCGGCTCGGTGCTGCGGACGGCGCCATTTATGAATTGCTCATCGACGGCTCGGCCCTGCGAACGCTGGACGACGGCGAGGCGGCGACGATTGCCTACGCGCATCGGAAGGCCTGCATCCCGCTTATAGACGAGCGCAAGGCCAGGACGCTTTGCGCCGCATCTTTTCCCGGCCTCGTCGTAGCCTCAACGGCTGAACTGCTGATGCACGACTCCATTGCCGCCGCGATCGGCGCGCAAGATCAGGCAGATGCGCTAGTCAATGCGCTGACCGCCGCGCGCATGCGCGTGCCGCCGGAACACCTGGAACGGCTCATAGCCATCATCGGTCCTGATCGCGCCGCCTTGTGCGCGAGTTTTCCGAGAGCTGCGCGGCAAGCCGCCCGGTGAGGGCGGCTACGACGCTTTCGCCTGGGGAATTACGGTGACGCCTTACCATTTCCCCATATCCGGCCGTCGATGGCCCACCTACGGCGAAGGGACAATTCGAGCCGGATAAGTAGCGTCTACGCCTTTGGTAGCATGACAGCGGATTTCTTCCCCTTCGACATGGTTCCTATGCCACGTCTCGACCCGCATCATCAACGAGGTGAAGGGCATCAACCGCGTGACCTACGCGCGACCTCGAAACCGCCGGGCACGATCGAGTGGGAGTAGGGGAGGGTGGGATATCCTGGAGGGCTTGGAGGGAAATAGCGAAGAAAAAACCCGAGGCGCACGCCTTGGACAGGCTCGTTAGGTGGGGTGCGCCGATCTTCATAATTTCTCCCTTGCGGAGACGAGCTTCTGATATAACCTGTACCAGGTTACATCAGACTCTCAGGCGATTTTCATGAACTTCAACCTCTATCTCGACGATCAAACCGCCAAGGAATTGGACCGAACGGCCAAGAAGCTCGGCGAGACGCGCAGCGGGTTGATCCGCAAGGCGCTGCGCGAATGGCTGGACAAGAAGACACTCGGCAGTCCCGGCTGGCCATCGCTGATCCTGGAGTGGCAGGGCGTTCCCGACATGCCGCCGTTCGAATCGTATCGCGGCGAACTGCTGCCACCGCGTGAAGATGCCTTTTCGTGAAGTATCTGCTCGACACCAATGTGTTGAGCGACTTCGTGCGCGGCGAACAGGCCGTGACGGCGCGGCTCCGTCAAGAAGCGCCGCCGCAATTGGCCGTTTCGGTGATCACGGAGATGGAGGTCGAATACGGGCTGGCGCGCAATCCCAAGCTGGCGCCGCGCGTGCGGGAAGCCATGAGGACGCTTCTGAATACGATCTCCGTCTTGCCGTTCGAGCGCGAAGACGCACGCGTGGCGGCGCAATTGCGGGCAAGCCTGAACAAGCCGGGGTACGCCCATCGGAGCCTATGACCTGCTGCTTGCGGCTTGTGCGTTGCGGCGGGGACTGAGGATCGTAACTCACAATGCGGCGGTGCATTGAATTGACAACTCACGATTAAGTGCACCGTCACCGAAATTACTCATACACCACGCTCGGGACACGACCGGAACGCGTTAGGTTTTCAGCAGTGCGGCATGTGATGGCCAGGGCCAGTGGAAGGGGAAGTAGCGTGGTATTTAGAGATCGGTCCGATGCTTCACGAGACTTGTTGCTAGCCGGCTGAGTTTTTGGTTCCTGAGAATGTCGATGAAGTCCGACGCTGAGACACGCGTTTTGCTCAAATTACGGCGCGCATTGGCCAAGGACGCGACGGTCAGGTCCGGAGCCTTTTTGTATAGATCGGTCAGAAAGACGTCCGGGGTCTGGCGGACCAGGCCGTGCTTCTTCAATTCTCTTGTCGGGAAATCGCGCAGGTTCCAAGTGAGGACAACCGACGCGCCAGCCGTGATCGCGGCGGCGACGACATGGCGGTCATCCGGATCGGGCAGAGTGATAGCCTCAAGATGCGCCTGGTAGCCGATGACCGTTGCGTCCGGCAGCGCGTCATTCATGAGTTTGCAGGTGGTCTGCAGGCGCTCGATGGGAATGCCGGGTACGCCGGCGACGAGATTGCAAATCCATTCGTCGTGAATCTCATCTGTCCACCGCGCATCGACCAGCCGGTCTACGGCGATTTGGACGACGATGTTCCTCAGATGGAATGGATAGAGGACGCAGGCGTCGAAAATGACGATGGACGGATCAAGCACCGTAGCGCTGCTTGAGATCCTCGGCGTCGTTGGCCAGCGCCTCCATCGCGGCACGCTGAGCGTCGATCTTGCTCTTGAGACCGAGTACGTCTTTGAGCTTGGCGCGGCGATGCTTGCCGACATAGCGGAATGGAAGTTCGCCGATCTCCATGCGATGCACCACAAGCGGACGCGAGACGCCCAGAATGCTGGCCGCGTCGTTGGGGCTGAGTTCCTGATCTTCGGTGAGGACCGCAACCCTGTCGCCTTCGAGCAGGTGACCGAGCAGCGCCTCGATGAGCGCTGCGGCGTCTGGCGGCAAGGACAAGGTCTGATCGGGGCCAGTACGCCGCTTGACGCGCACTTCGATCCTGTCGCCTTTGCCGATCTTGCCAAGGCGGCCAGCGTCCTTGCGGTCTTCATCGGACAGCTCGACGAACTGTAGAATTGGGTGGTCATGACGGGCCTCCTTTCGAGGCTGAATATAGCCTTGACCCGTTCTAACTGCAATAAGTGAAAGAGAGGTTGTTGCGCGCCGTGACCTCGGTCGACGGCATGACGGCGGATTTCTTCCCCTTCGACATGGGCTTCCTCGGCCCCGTCTCGACCCGCATCATCAACGAGCTGAAGGGTATCAACCGGGTGACCTGCAGCGCCGAGCCTTGAAATGGCCGGGTATTGGCCGTACATTAAGGCAGGAGAATCGCCATGGCAAACTTAGCCTCGAAATCAGCCCTCGGTCGCACACGCGCAAAGCGCCTCGAGACGCGGGTGACGGCGGAGCAGAAGACGCTTATCGAACATGCTGCCGCCCTCCAGGGACGGACGGTCACGGACTTCGTGCTGACCAGCGTTCAGGACGCCGCGCGGCGGGCGATCGAGGAACATCAGCAGCTCGAACTGTCGGTCCGCGACAGCCAGGCGTTTGTCGATGCGCTACTGAATCCCAAACCCGTGAACGATCGTCTGCGCGACACGGTGCGCCGATATCGCAAAGCCACGGGCGTATAGCCGGTGGCGGATGTTCCTGAGGGATCGCTTCGGGTTGAAGCGCTCGGTCCACATCACGATCGCAACTCATTCGTCAGTGGTGTCGAACCGCTTGATCGTTACTTCCGCAGCCAGGCCGGCCAGGACGCCCGCAAGAACATGGCGGCACCGTTCGTGCTCGTGCTGCCGGACGGCGCCATCGGCGGTTACTACACGCTTTCAGCGACGGGCGTGAAACTCACCGAGTTTCCGGTCGACATCACGCGCAAACTTCCGAGATATCCGCTCGTTCCGGCGACGCTCCTGGGCCGGCTTGCTGTCGACCAAAACCATCAAGGACGAGGCTACGGTCGTTTCCTGCTTGCCGACGCTCTGTTTCGCGCGGTCCGTAGCGAGATCGCATCGTTCGCCATTATCGTCGACGCGAAGGATGAGGCAGCGCGCCGCTTCTATGAGCGAGAGAGCTTTGTGCCTTTCCCCGATCAGCAAATGCGGCTATTCCGGCCCAGGGCGGACATCGCTGAATTGTTCAAGTAGTCTGAAGTCCATACGGAGCGCACAACACGTTTGAGAGTGGCGCCAAGAATTAAGATCAGGCTTTCCGTGGGTTTCGTCGGTGAGTTTCGGTGACAGTGCATTCAATTGACAACTCACAATTAAATGCACTGTCACGATGCGAAATCCGAAATTAGCTATTTTCCTTCTCGCATCGAAGGCGTGAAAGTCACGCCAACCAGCAAACCTTCCGGCGAAATGAAGCGGCTGACGATTTGTCCCCAGGGCTCTTTCTTGTTCTTGATGAGCATTTCATAGCCTCGGGATTTAAGCACTGAGGTGGCGCTTTCGACGCTTTCCACCTCGAACTCGAGCCATGCTTGCGGGGCGGGAATATTGTCAGGCCAGGAATTCTTGCCGAAACAGGATAGAGCCGCCTGTGAAAGGGGCCACAGAGCAAAGCTTCTGGCACCCTGAACCGCTTCCGTATGAAGGTAGCCGTCCGCTTCCTCTTTGAAGGGGATGCCGAAACCTTCGCCGTAAAGCTTGCGACTCTCGGCGACATTGCGATCGATCGGGCCAAACCCGGCAATAAACAGAAGCTTTACAGCTCTCACATCGCGCATGATCTCATCTCTCGCCGAATTGATCACGGGAAGCCTCCTAGTGGTCGCGATAGGCAGTGCCACTCGCCGCTCAGTGACAAGAGACCGACAAAGACCGGAAACGCTCGAGCCGCCCTGCCGTGTTCCGAACCCGAGGACCCTTGCCGCGAGGCATCCTGGATAGGTGGAGACCGATCTCAAAGGTCACTGATGCCCAGAGTGACGGTCTCTAGTGACGATCTTTTCGCTGCCGGACTCATGACGCTGTTTTCGCACGGGAGTCGGACAAGAACGTCAAGAACCGACCGGTCGATGCCGATCGTTGAAGCTGAGCCAATCGCGGATCGTCAAAACGGCACGACGGCCGATTTATTCGCCTTCGGACGTAACCCCATGCCGCGACGAAGGGTGCCAATTTTTCCACTTGACAGGTAACCAATTGGTTCCCTAAATACACGCAACCAAACGGTTCCATGTTGTCGACATGAACGAGGACGCGCTGTTTCGCGCTTTGGCAGATGCCAGCCGGCGGCAGCTGCTTGACCGGCTGCACCAGAAGAACGGCCAGACGCTTGGCGATCTTTGCGAAGGGCTGGCGATGACCCGCCAAGCGGTCGCCAAGCATCTCGCGGTTCTCGAGGAGGCCAATCTCGTTTCATGGAAACGGCATGGCCGGGAAAAGCTGCACTTCCTCAATCCCGTTCCGATCAACGAGATCGCCGAACGCTGGATGAGCAAGTTTGAACGCCCTCGCTTGAGCGCGCTCGCGGCGCTCAAGAAAAAACTCGAAGGAGATTTGCGATGACCGATGCGGCCAAAAGCAGTTTTGTTTACGTCACCTATATCCGCACGACGCCGGAGAAATTGTGGTCCGCGCTGACGAGCGCGGAGTTCGCGCAGAAGTATTGGCTCGGCGCGCGCCCCGAGGCGGAATGGAAGACCGGCGGTTCGTGGAAGCTCGTCTTGCCCGACGGCCGCGTCGCCGATACCGGCGAGATCGTCGAGTTCGAGCCTGGCAAGCGTCTCAGCATCCGCTGGCGCAACGAGTTCCGGCCCGAATTGAAGGAGGAAGGCTGGTCGCTTTGCACAATGGAGATCGAGCCCGACGTCAATGAAACGGTCAAGCTCACCGTCACCCATAGTATCGAGCGCGAAGGCTCGAAGTTCATCGGCGCCGTCTCCGGCGGATGGCCGAAGATCCTGTCCAACCTAAAATCCCTGCTCGAGACAGGATCAGTCATCCTGCCGCCAAAGGAGTTCTGATCAAGAGCAAAGCCCTCGCGATCACGGACGGGGACGTCGGCCGCGCCTCAATCGACGTGAGGTACCGCGCGGTTTCAAACGCTGAATTCCGGCAAACCGACCGTCGTAAAAGGGTCAGAGGAAACATAGAGGAGGTCGACTCGTTGCTCATGATATCCTTCGTATGATATCGTTCCTTTTTTGATATCGTGGAGGATATCATGCGGGTCTCCCAATGGGGTAACAGCCTCGCCGTGCGGCTTCCCAAGAAGCTGGTCGAGGAGATGGGCCTGAAGCCCGGTGACGAATTGATCGTGGTGGACGCTCGCAAGGATCGGATTGCCGTCGAGAAAGACGAGCGCCGAAAGCGTGCGATCGAGAATATCCGCGCCCGGTCATGGACGCTGCCTGCCGATTATAAGTTCGATCGCAACGAGGCGAATGAACGGTGAGGGCGTTTCTCGACACCAACATCCTTGTTTATGCGCAGCAAAGCGGTGCCAAGGGAGAAACTGCCAAGGACATTGTCGCCAAGGGCGGCATCATCAGCGTGCAGGTTCTCAATGAGCTGGTCAGTGTGTTGCGCAGAAAGCTGCGCCGCAGTTGGCGGGACGTGGAGGACGTCCTGGATGATGTCACAAGCGTGCTCGAACCCGCATTGCCTCTCACCGTGCAATCGCATGTGGCGGCTCTTGGAATTGCACGCGAAGATGGCCTTTCCTTTTGTGATGCGCTGATCGTTGCTTCGGCGCTCGAAGCCGGCTGCGACACTCTCTATAGCGAAGACCTGCAGCACGGCCGCGCCTTCGCCGGACTCACGATCCACAATCCGTTTCTCCCACGTGCTGCAGATTGACGTGGCACCTGTGGCACCTATGCTTTCTTGTCGAAGCGGATAATAAGGTGCAGTTCCCATCACCCTGTCTTTTCACGCCTCTATTGCCCCGGGCGAAAACAAGAAGGCCGCGAAGAAGTGAGAGTCAGGGCAGGGACCCGGTAGACCACGGCGATCAATGGGATTTCGCACCCTCCGGCAAAATTCGCACGCCTCTCGTCTTGTTCTCCGACATTCCCCCTTGTATATCCCATTGACATATCCCAACTCCTGTTCCTAGCTTTTGGCCAAAGGAGCATCGCCATGGTCCGCACGACGGTATTCCGGTCCAACCGCTCGCAAGCGGTGCGTTTACCGAAGGATGTCGCCTTCCCGGCAGGCGTCAAGGAAGTGACCGTGCTGCGCGAGGGCAAGCGGCGCGTGATCGTGCCGGCAAGCGCCGTCTGGGACGACTTCTTCGAGGCTCCGGGCATCGACCTTGGACCGCGCGACCAGCCGGTGGCACAGAAGCGTGAGAGCTTTTGATGCTCCGCTACCTGCTCGACACGAATCTCTGCATTCGCGTTCTCAGGGACCGCCCCGCCTCATTGCGCCGCCGCTTCAACAGCGAAGCTGATGGCTTATGCATCTCGACGATCGTCTTGACGGAGTTGCTCCATGGCGCGGCGAAATCGGCGCGGCCCGACGAGAATAGACGAGAGGTCGAGCGCTTTGCGGCGCGGCTCGAGGTTTTGCCCTTCGATGCGGATGCGGCCGGGCATGCCGCCGAAATCCGAGCCGATCTCGAACGGCGCGGGCAAGCGATCGGCGGGTACGATCTCTTGATCGCGGGTCATGCCCGCAGCCGCGGCCTGGTCGTGGTGACGGGCAATCTCGGCGAATTCAACCGCGTCGATGGGCTCAGATGCGAGGATTGGGGCGGATAGAAGGAGGGGCCTCGGGGCGAAAGGCTCCGGTGCGCAGCGTCGGCGTGATGGGCGACGGGCGAAGCTACGAACAGGTGCTCGCCTTGCGCGCCGTGACCTCGGTCGACGGCATGACGGCGGATTTCTTCCCCTTCGACATGGTTCCTGCGCCGCGTCTCGGCCCGCATTATCAACGAGGTGAACGCCATCAACCGCGTCACCTATGACGTGAGCTCGAGACCGCCGGGGACGATCGAGTGGGGGAAACGGCGGCAATAGCGTCGTTTCGGCGGCCATTTTCGCTGCCGGTGTCTTGCCCGTTCCGTCTACTCCTAACTCCGGCTGACCGGCGTCAGTCCCTTTCTCGAATTCACAAATCCGACCTGCGTTCGATCCTCCGACGGTGTAAAGCAGTTTCAGAAAGTGAGAGGGGCTGTAGTGGAGAATGGCGTGCAAATAGGCGGGTACTCAGCGCCCGATCTCGGTCCTCGCGCCATCGAGATCCCTGACCTGAAAGCGGCCAATCGCGCCCTGCGCCTCAGCCGTCGAAAAAAATTTGCAGGACGATGTCGATTTCCGAAAACCCCGTTCGTCGTTCCGATGCCAGGCCGATGAGGCCGGCTCAAACAAGGAGACAGACGATGCGTGTGATGGTGTTAGTGAAGGCTACCGACGACAGCGAAAAGGGCTTTCTCCCCACGCCCGAGGCGATGGAGGCGATGGAGGCGATGGGCAGATTTAATGAGGAGCTTCGCAATGCCGGCATCATGCTCGTCGCCGACGGCCTCAAGCCCTCCTCGCAGGGCAAGCGTATTGCGTTCGATGGTCCCGGCCGTACGGTCATCGACGGGCCTTTCGCCGAGACCCGCGAGCTGGTCGCCGGCTTCTGGCTCTGGGAAGTCAAGGACATGGACGAGGCGGTCGCCTGGGTGAAGCGCTGCCCCAATCCCATGCCGGGACCGAGCGAGATCGAAATCCGGCCGCTGTACGAGATGGCTGATTTGCGATGAAAATCTGACGCCGGGTCACGGAAATCCATGACCGGACGCGCGAGAAGCTCAGCGGCAACTGAGACTGTCGCGGAATTACGGTGACGCCTTACCATTTCTCCATATCCAGGTATCGACCGGCCCTCACCCGTCAGGACCGTAACCTGCGGCGAAGGGATGAACTCGAACCGAATGAGCAAGCCGTCACGCGGCGGACGGCAGCGGATTTCTTCCCCTTCGACAGGGGTCCTGCGCCGCGTCGCGGTTCGCATCTTAAACGAGGTGAACGTCATCAATCGCGTCACTTACGACGCGACCACGAAGCCGCCGGCACGATCGAGTGAGAGTGGGGCGCCGGGAGGTCGTGATGAATTTGGAATCGGACGTGACGGACCTGAGGTGGCCAACCGCCACATACTAAGGGATTAGCGCTCGAATTCGAGCGTCGCGAAACCAAAGGCCGCACCACGCGAGACACCCGACATAGACGCCGAAGAGAGTGTGCGTGAGCAGCGGGTCTCCGAGGCGGGCATGCGATGCGACGGCCCCGCCGAGATAGCCGGTCAGAAGGATAGCTCCCAGCACAGCCGTCCGAGGAAAAGCATACAGCACTGTGCAGGCAAGCAAGATCACCCCAAGAATATCGAGTGTCGCAGGATCGGCGGGCCAACCGATGTCCTTCGTCGTATCTACGACGACCTGCGGGTGGAACAGCTTCATCGTGCCGTCCATTAGACAAAACGCAATAACGAGGCCGCTCATGGCCCAGCCTACTAAGGAGGATCTGGTAATCCCGGACGCATTTTCAGATGCGGATTTGACTGCGGTATTCATACCTTTGCACCCTCTAAAGCCGTCATTACGTTGACCGCAAACGGCCGTGGCCCGCAAAATTGCCGTGCTGCTATTGATTGATTTCCGGCTCGACGAGCTTTGCCAGGTTTTCCAGTGATTGTTGCCAACCGAGATAACACGCCTCCAGAGGCAAGACGTCCGGCAAGCCTTCCTGGACGATGTTTAACTCGGTGCCGACCGATACTTTCTTGAGTGTCACCGTCACCTGAATTTGACCGGGCAGGTTGGGGTCGTCGAATTTGTCTGTGTAGCGCAAGCGTTCATTGGGCACGAGCTCGATATACTCGCCACCAAACGAGTGGCTGTGGCCCGTGGTAAAATTCCGGAAGGAAATTTGGTGAGTGCCACCGACTTTCGCATCCAGTTGATGCACGGTGCACACAAAGCCATTGGGAGGCAGCCACTTTGCCATCGCATCCGCCTCGATGAAGGCGCGATAGACCTTCTCAGGCTTGGTTGCCAGGACGCGATGCAGACGAACAGTGCCGGGCATCGTTGTTTCTCCTTACGCTTGGGTGGGTTGAATAGACATTCCAGGTCGCGGCAGCGATCGTCGGCCTTGCGCGAGACCGTCACCGGCCTTGCGCGCTGTTGTCCGCGCACGCCTGCCGACTAAGCGCCCGGTATCGGTAGAACGGGCATGATCTCGACGGAATCACCTGGAAAGATCATGAAGTGCGGATGCTTTTCAAACAGCTTGGCGGCAGCCTCGTGCAAATCCGCGCGAACGACCGTGTAGGCGCTCAGCTCATTGCTGGTGTCTTCGATGCCGAGCGCCGTTACCTTTTTGGTCTTCCCCAGCGGTCCGCCCATGCCGACGATCGTGCCATGATGTTTTTCGGCCCAAGCCTTCCAGGCCGCCATCCCCCCTTGTTGCTTTGCAAGCCGTTCCGCCTCGGGAAGGGCGTTCCAGGCCTTCATGCGCGGGTTGGTCTTGCTGACGAGAAAAACCGCGAGAAATGTATTGTTTGTACTCATGAGAGCTTCTTTCCTTTACGAGTTGCGGGTTGAAATAAGAGCTCAATATATCGGCGCAGGTGATCCACGCTGGCGGCGGCGATCTTTGCGCCACCGTTGGCCTTTGCCAATATGAAGGCGCCTTGCAGAACAGCTTGTGTGTGAAGCGCGAGGCTCTTAGCGCTCCACGTCGCGCGTATCCCATGAAGCCTCATTGCTTCGGCTATATCAGCTTCAACCTTGGCTGCGTGGACGCTGATGCTCGCATCACAGGCATCGCGAATTGCCGGATTGGAGGCATGGATCTCCTGCACCATCGTCCCGACGAGGCAGGTAAATTCTGCGAGTTCGCCCTTCAGAATCGACTTGCGGAAATCGATGTAGCCGACAACCCGGTCAAGCGGGTCCTTGTGCTTGTGGTAAGGCGCCGTCTCGAACAGGGTGCCGGTCCTTTCGGACCAATAGTCCGCCGCCGCGATGGCCATCGCTTCCTTGTCTTTGAAGTGATGAAAGAACGAGCCTTTGGCGACGCGCGCTTTAGCGCATAGGTCGTCGAGCGTCGTCGATGCGTAACCCTTCTCTCGGATCAGTGCGAGGGCGGCGTCCAGCAATTTCTGCCGGGCGGGTGCCATAGGGCGGCTCGGGGTCGCTTGTTTATCCATGAGATGGTTTATACCAACCAGTCGGTATAATTTCAAGTGGCAATTTACACCCCGAGTCGGCAGGGATGCGATCTACATCGAGCAGCTCAGGCGCGCCGGTCGCGGCTCATTGCGGCGACCTCCAGGCCTTCCGACAGCAAAAGGCGCATGACTGCGCTGCCGACATATCCGGTGGCGCCGGTGACAAGGATCGATCTGGGCCTCCGTTTCTCCCCCTTGACTCATATATCTGGCCGGTTATAGGTTTGATCAATAGCCAACGGGTTATCAATTGCGATGCCACAGCCCCACGATATCCTTTTTAGAACGCTCGCCGATCCGACGCGACGGGCCATCTTCGAGCGGCTGTGTTGCGACGGAGACCAGACGGTCGGGGCCCTGACGGCTCGGGCCGGGGTGTCGCAACCGGCCGTCTCAAAGCATCTCGGGGTCCTGAAGCGGGCCGGGCTGGTGCGCGACCGCCACGAAGGTCGCCAGACGCATTATAGCGCGCAGCTCGGCGCCTTGGCCCCGCTGGTCGACTGGACACGCAACATGGCCGGCTTCTGGCAAAAACGGTTCGACCACCTCGAAGATCTCCTCAAAAGGATGGACCAATGAGCAATACTTCGACCGAAACGCTCTCCGTCGTTGTCGAACGGGAGATAGCTTTTCCGCCGGAAAAGATCTGGCGCGCACTCACGCAACCACACCTGATCGAGGAGTGGCTCATGAAGAACGACTTCAAGCCTGTCGTGGGCCACAAATTCAATCTTCGCGCGGACTGGGGCGTCGTCGACTGTCAGGTCCAGGCCGTCGAGCCGAACAAAACGCTGTCGTACACATGGGCGGCCTATGGTCTCGAGAGTGTCGTCACTTGGACTCTCACCGCTACGAGCACGGGGACCCACCTGCGCATGGAGCAGTCGGGCTTCCGGCCGGATCAGCAGCAGGCCTACCAGGGCGCCAAGGGCGGGTGGCAGCAGTTCTTTGCGGCGCTGGAGCAGGTCTTGGCGCGGATAGGCTGAAGCTCTCAAGCCCACCTGAAATGTTTGAACGATCTAGAGCAATATTTACGCTGTCCAAGATGAATTGGAATTCCAGCGACGGCATCACGCGTCTCAAGTCGTCGTCATCTTCGGGAGAATTGATCAGTATCGATCTTTCTCGAAGCCGCCGGGCGCGACCGAGTGGGAAGAGGGGGCCCGCCAGATAGACTCAGCCCGGCCGCGTATGATGCGTCACCGCCGAGCGGAATGGTCCTGGTGTTTCCGCGCCCTCTCAAAGCGAAATGCCCGCCATTCGGGTATTGTCGGCTCGCTCCTCGCGCCTCATCATCACTTCATATCCGCCGGCTGGCGTTGCCCTTCCCAGCCGACCATCGAACCAAGGAGGTTCGCCGATGGATACGCGCAAGATACGCGAAGAAATCAACCATCATCGCCGTCGCTTTTTTGGCGCCGCGGCCATGACCATTGCGGCCGCCCAGCTCGGCATGGTCGGTTCC
The DNA here is from genome assembly GCA_963713805.1 of uncultured Alphaproteobacteria bacterium. Lineage (GTDB taxonomy): Bacteria > Pseudomonadota > Alphaproteobacteria > Rhizobiales > Beijerinckiaceae > GAS188. The sequence goes on from CAVQNF010000012.1 coordinate 148,331, forward strand.
GCGGCCGCACAATCCGGCAAGCCAAAGCTCGGCGAGCGTGCCCACGATCAAGCCGGGGACGAACACGTCGTTCGGCTCGCTCAAGCAGATCGATGCCGGCGTCCTGAATGTCGGATACGCCGAAGCCGGTCCCGCCGATGGTCCCGCGGTCATTCTTCTGCACGGCTGGCCCTACGACATTCACAGCTATGTCGATGTCGCGCCCTTGCTGGCGTCGGCGGGCTACCGGGTGATCGTCCCGTATCTGCGCGGCTATGGCACGACGCGCTTTCTTTCGAGCGAAACGTTCCGCAACGGCCAGCAATCGGTGGTCGCTGTCGATATCATCGCCTTGATGGATGCTCTCAAGATCGAGAAGGCGATCCTCGCCGGTTTTGATTGGGGAGCGCGGACGGCCGACATCATCGCGGCGCTCTGGCCGGAGCGCTGCAAGGCCCTCGTCTCCGTGAGCGGTTATCTGATCGGCAGCCAGGAAGCCGGCAAGATGCCGTTGCCGCCAAAGGCCGAGCTCCAATGGTGGTACCAATATTATTTTGCCACCGAACGCGGCCGGGCCGGCTACGACAAATACCGGCACGATTTCGCGAAGCTCATTTGGCAGATCGCCTCGCCGAAATGGGACTTCGACGATGCCACGTTCGATCGCACGCGCGGCGGCCTTCGACAATCCGGATCACGTCGCCATCGTGATCCATAATTACCGCTGGCGGCTCGGCCTGGCTGAAGGCGAGCCGAAATATGACGATCTGGAAAAGCGGCTTGCCGAAGGCCCGGTCATCACCGTGCCCACCATCACCCTTGAAGGCGATGCCAATGGCGCCCCACACCCGGATGCCAGTTCCTATGCCAAGAAATTCTCGGGCAAATATGCGCACCGGATCATCAAGGGCGGCATCGGGCACAATCTGCCCCAGGAAGCCCCGCAGGCCTTTGCCGAAGCCGTCGTCGACGTCGCCCAAAGTTGATCGGCATCGGCTTGCAGAGGCCTTGGATGGGTTGATCGCGCAAGCGCCGGCCTCCGGGGCCACGGGCAAGGTCAACGTCCGCCTTGCCACGCAAAGCGGGGTCGGCGATGCCTTCCCTTGCCAGTGCGCGGGTTCCACCGCGAATACCTTCAAAACAATCGATTGACGTGGCCGATCCGCTCGGCGTGCTTAGCCCCGACGCACGACGGCCCGGAACCAAATTCCCGGTGACAGCGTTGTTTTATCCTGCCTCGGAGATCGTGGGCGAGGAGATGTTCTTGTCGATCGTGCAGATCCCTCGCCCTTTCTTCGTCTGACTTCCCGAATTTGGAACTCCCTCTTGCCAATACTAGTCGTAGCCGCGCCGTGGTTCCTGTGAAGGGGAAGCATGCCACGTTACCCAAAATTCACGACGACCGTCGTCGGAGCGCATAGCGTGCCGCGCTGGTACGAGGCGTTGAGCAGGCTCGTCGGCTCGGGCCAGCTCGCGGATGGGGATTTCGCCGATGCGCAATTGAGGGCGACCCAAGCCGCAATCCTCGAGCAGGAGGTCGCCGGCATCGATGTGATCACCGGCGGGGAGATGCATCGCAGGACGCACAATCGTCATTCGCCTCCGAACGCGATGCTCAACTATTTCTGGCAGATGATTCCCTCCTTCCGGGGTGAAACAAAGCCGAAGCCCATCACCCGACACGACCCCAATGTCTTTCACCCCGCGGCTGTCTGCCGGGGGCCGATCCAGGACACGGTCGACCTCGGCCTCGTCGAGGAATTCCGGACGGTCTCGGCCTTCGCTCGAAAGCCGGTGAAGATCACCATGACCGGGCCGCATCTCCTCGCGGCGGTGGCCTATGACGAATATTACCACGACGTTCGTCGCATGATGGAGGACTTCGGCAAGCTCCTGCACCAGAACTTCGAGAAGCTCGCGGAGGCCGGCTGCAAGCACATCCAGATCGACGAGCCGTATTTCACGCCCGCCGGCGACGACGAGGTGAAGGCCGCGGTCGAGGTGATCAACATGGCGATCGAGGACCTTCCCGAGGATGTCACCGTCCTCGTCCACATCTGCCAGGGCAATTACGCGGTGGGGCCCGATTACGACGGTCAGATCGGGCACCGCTATTTCGACGTGGGCCGCTACAAGGCGGATCTTGTTTGTCGGATCGATTGCGACGCCTATCTGATCGAGCATGACATGACGGATCACTATGAAGGCCTGCTCGGGGACAAGCAGCTCGGCGTCGGTGCCGTCGACGTGCAAGCGCCGAATGTGGAGACCGGGGAGCAAGTCGCCGAACGGATCAGGGCGCATAAATGGCTCTTGCCCGAGCAGACCCTTGTCACGAGCTCATGTGGGCTCAATCACCTTCCAAGGCACATCGCGCTCGGCAAGCTTCGGGCGATGAGCGAGGCCAAGGCGATCCTGCTGGGGACGTAGAATGGCGCGATGAGGATGCAAGTACGCAAGGGTGACCCGAGCGGATTGGTGGAACGAGCCGGAGCCTCGGAGGAGCGGCTTCGGCTCGGGGAAGCGGCGGGCGGGATCGCGACCTTCGAGCTCAACCTCGCAGAGAGCAAATGGGACTGGAGCCCGCGCGCCGCTGCGCTCTTCGGATTTGACCCCGAGGCGGCGGAACGTTCGCTGGAGACATGGGACCGGATCGTCTTCCCCGACGACCTGCAAAAGATCCACGCCGCGGCCGAAGCGGCAAAAAGCTCCGGCAGCTTCTACGTGGAGTTCCGCGTCCGCCACCTCGATGGTGCTCTCCACTGGATCGCGGGAAAGGGCCAGGTCGGCGGGAACAACGCGAAGGTTCGGCTGCTGCGCGGAGCCGTTTACGACATCACCGAGCGCAAGGCCCTCGAAGCCCGGCTGCTGGCGCTCAACGAGACGCTCGAGGCTCGCGTCGCGGAGGTGCGCGAGGAGGCGCACACGCTCGAAGTCCTCAATCGCGCGGGGGTGGCGATCGCCGCCGAGCACGATGTCGAACAGCTGGTGCAGATCGTCACGGACGCCGGCGTCGCCCTCAGCCATGCGCAATTCGGCGCTTTCTTCTACAACGTCATCCGCGAAGGGAAAGAGGCCTATATGCTTTGCGCGCTTTCCGGCGTTTCGCGGGAGGCGTTCGCGAAGTTTCCGATGCCGAGGAATACGGCCATCTTCGAGCCGACGTTTCGTGGCCAAGGCCCGGTACGCTCCACGGACATTCTGGCCGATCCGCGATACGGCAAGAATGCTCCCCATGACGGAATGCCGCTAGGCCATCTTCCGGTTCGAAGCTACCTCGCCGTGCCGGTGGTTTCGCGCACCGGAGAGGTCCTGGGCGGCCTGTTCTTCGGCCATCCTCAACCCGGCGTCTTCACCGAGCGCGCCGAGCGGATCGTGGTCGCCTTGGCGGCGCAAGCCGCGGTCGCGATGGACAATGCACGGCTCTATCAAACGAGCCAGCGGGAGGTCGCGGCGAGAAGCGAGGCCGAAAGAGCGCTCCAGACGCTCAACCAGACGCTGGAACAGCGGGCCGAGGAACGTGCCCAGGAACTCGCGGCGAGCCTGACGAGGCTCGAGGAGACGGAACGCCGTTTCCGGCTGCTGGTGGAAAGCGTCACGGATTATGCGATCTACATGCTCGATCCGCAGGGGCACATCGTCAATTGGAATCCCGGCGCGGAACGGATCAAGGGCTATCCGCGCGAGGAAATCATCGGCCGGCACTTTTCCCTGTTCTATACGGCGGAAGACCGGGCCGCCGGCGTCCCGAAACGAGCTCTGGAGATCGCGACGCGCACCGGAAAATACGAGGCCGAGGGATGGCGCGTCCGCAAGGACGAAAGCCGGTTCTGGGCGAGCGTCGTCATCAACGCGATCAAGGATGCCGAAGGCCAGTTGCTCGGGTTTGCCAAGGTCACGCGGGACCTCACGCAAAAGCGCGCGGCCGAAGAGCGCACGCGGCAAGCCCAGAAGATGGAGGGCATCGGCCAGCTCACAGGCGGCGTCGCCCATGACTTCAACAATCTTCTGACCATCATCATCGGCAACCTGGGGACGTTGCAACGCAACCTGGGCAGCGGCGACGTCGACATCGCGAGGCTTCAAAGATCGGCCGACAACGCCATGCGTGGCGCGCGCCGCGCCGAGTCTCTCACGCAAAGGCTGTTGGCCTTTTCGCGTCAGCAGCCGCTCGATCCGAAGCCGCTCGACCTCGGCCGCCTCGTCACCGGCATGTCCGACTTGCTGCGGCGCACCTTGGGCGAGCAGGTCACGGTGGAGACGGTGCTCGGCGGCGGCGTCTGGCGGGCGCTCGCCGATCCCAATCAGCTCGAGCTCACCATTCTCAACCTCGCGGTCAATGCGCGCGACGCCATGCCGAAGGGCGGCAAGCTCACGCTCGAAACCGCGAATGTGCATCTGGACGACAAATACGCGTCGACCCAGGCCGAGGTCCTGCCGGGGCAATATGTGATGCTCGCGGTCACCGACAACGGATGCGGCATGACGCCCGAGGTGAAGGCGAAGGCCTTCGATCCGTTCTTCACCACGAAGGATGTCGGGCACGGCACGGGGTTGGGGCTCTCCCAGGTCTACGGCTTCGTCAAGCAATCGCGCGGGCATGTGAAGATCTACAGCGAGGTGGGCGAGGGCACGACGATCAAGGTCTATCTGCCTCGCGTGCACGCGCCGGCCGATTTCGCCGAGGACGAAACGGAACGGTCGCCGGCTCCCGGCGCGAAGAACGAGACCATCCTGGTGGTCGAGGACGACGCGGATGTTCGCAACTATAGCTGTGAAACCCTGCGGGAGCTCGGATACTCGGTTCTCGAGGCGGAGAACGGGCGCGTGGCACTGCGCCTCCTCGAGTCCGACCTCGACATCCAGCTGCTCTTCACCGACATCGGTCTTCCAGGCGGCATGAATGGCCGGCAGCTTTCGCAGGAAGCCCGCAAGCGTAGGCCCGGCTTGAAGGTGCTATTCACCACCGGCTATGCGCGAAACGCGATCGTCCATGAGGGGCGGCTCGACCCCGGCGTGGAGTTGATCACGAAGCCCTTCACCCAGGCCGCGCTCGCCGCGAAGCTCAGGGATATCATCGACGCGAAGCGCGTGCCTGGCCGGATTTTGCTGGTCGAGGACGAGGCTCTCATCATGATGCTCGCGACCGAATATCTGGAGGAGGCGGGCTTCACCGTCGAGACGGCGAGCTCCGCGGCGCAGGCCATGAACAAGATCGGGCTGGTGCCGGGCGGCGTCGATGCCGTCATCATCGACATCGGCCTGCCGGATCGAAGGGGAGACGTCCTCCTGCGCGAGATACGCGCGATTCACCCGTTGCTTCCGATCGTCCTGGCGACGGGGCACGCCACGGGCGACCTGCGCCGGACACTCGCGGACGAACACAAGATCTCTTTCGTCACGAAGCCTTATACGGCAGAGGATTTGCTGGGCGCGCTCTCGAGCGTGGGCATTCGCGGGCATGCGAATGGGGTGGAGGAGCCGCGGAAGGCGAAATGACGTTCACGCGCCCTTGGGGACGCATGGCGCGGAATGGAGCGCAAGGCCTTCAGGATCAGATGTGATCAGATGTCGACGCGGCGCGAAGCGCCGTGCCGGCTGGGGCGGGCAAGCTCATTGACGCTATCTCCGTCGCCAAAGCTCTGCCCCCGTGCGATTGATGCCAGGGCCGATGCCATCTCTACGCATCACGATCGAGTTCGAGCCGTTCTCCTGGCTCGGCGCCTCCCGAGGCGCAATCGGCGCGTGGGAGGATGAAGTGGCAGCCAGGTCAGCTCATGGTTCCCGCGGTCCGTCGCCGCGATTGCGAGATCACCGGCAGGAAGGTTCGATCGGTCTCGTTCCTTGTTGAAAGATGAGGTTTTCTGCCCCGCGAGGGAAGACAAATCCCGCGATGATCGGCAGAGTCGGGAATCGCCGCACCGAGCCTGGACGCGCGCCGTCCTCGCCCTGCGGGTCTCAGGGCCGGAACCTTGCAAGGGCGAGGATGCATGATGAGGGTCACGACGAAGGTGGCGCCATGAGACGCAGCGTCGACGCGACCGGTCTTGGACGAGGCGAAGTGGCGCCGACGCGGCGAAAAAGGCCTGGATGCGCGGCTGCCCTTTTCCGAGAAACCTTTGCCGAGTGGAACCTATGTCGATGAAACAAAAGCGCCGAAGCCCGAATTCCTCGACGAGGGCGAAGAAAGAAGCGAAGCTCTCACGCACGCTGGCACCCTCCCATCTTTCGCCCGTGGAGTGGCAACGCGGCTTGCGCCGGCAGTTCGGACGCGAGCAGGAATTCGGGCTCGAAAATCTGGGGAGCGAACCGTTTTTCTCCGAGTTTCGGGTGAGCAATCCCGTCTCGAAGTCGAGCTACCGCGTGGCCATTCGAGGCCGAGGGCCCGGCGGCAACTTCTGTTCCTGTCCCGATTACGCGACCAGCGAATTGGGAACCTGCAAGCACATCGAATTCACCCTGGCCCGGCTCGAGAAGAAGCGCGGAGCCAAGATGGCTTTCAGGCGTGGCTACCAGCCTGCGTTCTCCGAGCTTTACTTGCGTAACGACGGCAGGCGCGCGGTGTATTTTCGCGCGGGAACGGATTGCCCGCCGGCGGTGCGCGAGGCCGCCGCCGCTTTGTTCGACGCCGCGCGCGACGGGATGCTGCCGGACGGGCGCCTCGGCGAGCTCGAGCATTTCATGGCCGCGGCGTCGAAATCCGGTCACGAATTGCGTGCCTATGACGACGCGCTCGATTTCGTCGCGGGAAGGCGAGATGCGGACCGCCGCGCCTCGAAGCTCGACGAGGTGTTCCCAGGCGGCGCCGCCGATCCCGAACTCCTGGGATCTCTGAAAGTGCCGCTCTACCCCTATCAGGCCGAGGGCGCGCTCTTCGCGATGAAGGCCGGCCGGGCCTTGATCGGCGACGATATGGGGTTGGGCAAGACCATCCAGGCGATTGCCGCGACGGAGATACTGGCACGGCATTTCGGCGTCTCGAAAGTGCTGTTGGTCTGCCCGACCTCGCTCAAATATCAATGGCAAAGCGAGATCATGCGCTTCACCGGGCGAGCCGGCGAACACGCGGCGCGCATCATCACCGGAGGGCGGGCGCGGCGGCAGCATGACTACGCCTTGGAAGACTTCTGCAAGATCACGAATTACGAGAAGCTCAAGCCCGATCTCGACTTGATCGCTGCCTGGGCTCCCGACCTGGTGATCGTCGATGAAGCCCAACGGGTGAAAAACTGGAACACTGTTGCGGCACGCGCCTTGAAGCGCATCGACAGCCCCTACGCGATCGTGCTGACGGGAACACCCTTGGAGAACAAGCTGGAAGAGCTCGTTTCCATCGTCCAATTCATCGATCAGCATCGGCTGGGGCCGACCTGGAAGCTGCTGCACGAGCATCAAGTCACCGACGAAGCGGGGCGCGTCACCGGCTATAAGGGTCTCGAGAAGATCGGCCAGACGCTGGCGCCCGTCATGATCCGCCGGCGCAAATCCGAGGTGCTGCGGCAATTGCCCGAGCGGACGGACCAGAATTTGCTGGTGCCGATGACCGAGATGCAAATGGACCATCACCGGGAAAACGCGGACACCGTGGCAAAGGTCGTCAAGCGTTGGCGCACCACCGGGTTTTTGTCGGACAAGGATCAACGGCGCCTGACCTGTGCCCTGCAGAACATGCGCATGTCGTGCAACAGCACCTATCTGCTCGACCAGGAAACCGACCACGGCGTCAAGGCGGACGAATTGGCGGCGCTCTTCGACGATCTGTTCAACGAGCCCGACGCCAAGGCGGTGGTGTTTTCACAATGGACGCGCACCCACGACATCATCATTCGCCGCCTCGAAGCGCGTGGGCTCGGCTACGTCAGCTTCCACGGGGGTGTGCCGTCGGAGAAGCGGCCGGCCCTGGTCGAGCGCTTCCGGGACGACCCGTCCTGCCGGGTGTTCCTGTCGACCGATGCCGGCGGCACGGGCCTCAATCTCCAGCATGCCTCGACCCTGGTGAACATGGACTTGCCGTGGAACCCCGCGGTCCTCGAACAGCGCATCGCGCGCATTCATCGCATGGGCCAGATTCGTCCGGTACGCGTCATCAATTTCGTGGCGAAGGGCACCATCGAAGAGGGCATGCTTTCCGTGCTGGCGTTCAAGCGCTCGCTGTCGGCGGGAATTCTCGACGGCGGCACCAGCGCGATTTCACTCGGCGGCTCGCGGCTCAACCGCTTCATGAAGGACGTGGAAAACGTCACCGGACGCATGGGTGAGGGAGAAGCCGTGACGCCGGCCGAGGAGGTCGCGAATATCGTCGTTGCGGAGGATGCCCGATCGACGGACGATGCCGCCACGGATCTCCGCATGGGCGCTGGCGAAATCGCGGCCGCGCCGACCAATGGCGCCGGGGCGCGCATCTCGCGACGGGGAGATCGATCCGTGGCAAGCCTTCGTGCAAGTCGGCGCGAGCTTCATCGCGGCCATCGCTTCCGCCAACGATGCCGGCGCGCCGGCCCATCCATGGATCGAGCGCGATCCAGCGACCGGCGCGCAAAACCTCAAGATGCCGCTACCGCCACCGGAAACTGCGAGACAGCTCGCCAACGTGCTCTCGGCGCTCGCGGAGAGCTTGCGGGGCCAGATTGCGTGACCCGCGCCGGCGGTTGAACGCAAGGCCTGACCCAGCGTCGCGAGACCGTGGTGAAAAGCAGTGACGGTCCACCGCCGATAGCGCCGTCACCTTTGGCCGACGTGGCGCTCGCGGCGCAGCTTTCCCAGTCCCAGCACAATGATGACGAGGGGCAGCCCGATCAGCAAACCGGCGAGCGCCATGACGAAGGCGATGTTCCCGGAGGAGGCGGTGGCGATGTCGATGCCGCCGGTCGCCGGATCAAAAAGGACGAACGCCGTCAGTCCGAGTCCGGCGACCGCCAGGAGCCCGGCCACAAGCATGGTGAGGCGAAGCGTGCGCCCGTCGTCGGCGGGCGGCCGTGGATCAGCCGGCCATGGCGCGTCCGGCATCAAGGTGCCGCTCGTGATCAGGGCCACGATGCGCGTTCTCGACCATCGCCCCAAGGCGAAGCGCGCGCCGAACACCAGCACCGCCGCGATCGCCACGATCAGGCCCGAAGACCAAACGACGAGGCTGACGACGGCCCCGATGATCATCGCCATCAGAAAGGCCGTGTCGGCGGTGGAGATATTCACGAGGAGGTTCAAGGCGCGCTCGCGGGTGGCTTCGTCGATCACATAGACATCGATCGCCTTGGCGCCGGCACCGCGGACGGGGCGCACATGGCGGGCGAGATATGTTCCATCGGCCTGGCGCGGGAAAAGCCCCTGGAGCTGGCGATAGTAAAACGAGCGCCAATAGCCGGGTGCGAAGGCCGCCGCGCCCGCGAGGCCGAGCGCGAAAGCGATGGCCGCGAAAGGGGCGAGAGCCGGCGGAAAATCGTCTTGCCGCTGGTCGAACAGGATCACCGCGCCGCCAAAGGCGAGCAGCCCGGAAAGGATGAGCCAGAGGGCGGAAAGCCGGCGGGATTTGAACATGGTGGTCGTGCTGAGCGCCTTCATCGCCACCCGACAAGGGTGTTTTCGTCGGATAGCAATGTCAAAAGCGGGCATATCTAATGAGCGTCGATATATCCGCATTTGGATTAAACATGGCATTGCGAATTTCCAACCCCGCCGTCGTGGCGAAGGTCGAGCGGCTCGCCCGGGCCACGGGCCTGACGAAGACCGCTATCGTCGAACGGGCCATCGATCGTCTCGCCGGCAAAACGCAAGGGGTGTCCGACCCGGGCCGCCTCTCGGCGCTGCTGGCGCAGTTGGACCGTGTTCCTGATCGTCCGGATGCCTTCGATCCGTTGGAGTGGGACGCACACGGCTTGCCGAAGTGATCGCCCTCGACACTTCGGCGATCCTCGGCGATGGCCTTGTGCTCATGGCGTGATAAACGGTATCTATCGTTTGATAGATAGCATGGAGAGATCGGCATGAGCGTGACCGCGAAGCTCTTCATGCACGGGCGTAGTCAGGCTGTGCGCTTGCCGAAGGAATATCGCTTCGCGGGGCGGGAAGTGCGCGTCACGAGAACGGTTTGATGCCACGCGGGTGGCGGGAACGCCGCTTTGCCTCTCCATCCTCGTTTATCACGGGCTGATGTATGGCGCATAGCGAGCGGCCCGGGCCCAACGTGAATAAGATGGCGTTGTCGCCGCGCTTAGCTCCGGAAGGCACCCCCACCTTCACCCCTTGCCGAATTCCAGCTAAGGAATCGCCGGGCACTGAGCGCAAACGGGGGCCGAAATGCTGACGGGTGAACTTCGATCCAAGATCGATGGGGTGTGGAACGCCTTCTGGGCGGGCGGCATCGCGAACCCGCTCGAGGTCATCGAGCAGATCACCTATCTCCTGTTCATGCGCGGGCTCGACGATGCGCAGATGCTCGAGGAAAACAAGGCGAACCGGACCGGCAAGCCGATTGAGCGGCGCATCTTCCCGAAGGGCAAGGACGGCATCGGCAAGGGCGGCGGCGTCGCTTATGAGGACATGCGCTGGTCGCGACTCAAGAACCGCGATCCCGCCGACCATGTTCGAGATCGTCTCCGAGCATGTCTTTCCCTTCCTGCGCAACATGGCCGAGGCCGGCACCGCGCATGCGACGCATATGAAGGACGCGCGCTTCACCATCCCGACGCCCGCGCTGCTCGCCAAGGTCGTCGACCTGCTCGCCGACATCCCGATGGAGGATCGCGACACCAAGGGCGACCTCTACGAATACATGCTCTGCAAGATCGCGACCGCCGGCCAGAACGGCCAGTTCCGCACGCCGCGCCACATCATCGCGCTGATGGTCGAGATGACGGCGCCCGGGCCGACGGACGTGATCTGCGATCCCGCCTGCGGCACCTGCGGCTTCCTCGTCGCGGCCGGCGAGTATCTGCGCGACAACCACCCGAAGCTGCTTCCACGAGACAGCGAGCCGCGAGCATTTCCACGACGGAGATGTTCCACGGCTTCGACTTCGACAACACGATGCTGCGCATCGGCAGCATGAACATGCTGCTGCACGGCGTCGAGAATCCCGACATCCGCTACCGGGATTCGCTCGCGCAGGAGCATGCGGGCGAGGCCGAGACGCTACACCCTCGTGCTCGCCAATCCGCCCTTCGCCGGCTCGCTCGATTACGAGACGACCGCGAAGGACCTCATCGCCATCGTCAAGACCAAGAAGACCGAGCTGCTGTTCCTGGCGCTGTTCCTCAAGCTGCTGAAGCCCGGCGGGCGCGCGGCGGTGATCGTGCCGGACGGCGTGCTGTTCGGCTCGTCGAACGCGCACAAGGAAATCCGCCGCATGCTGGTCGAGGACCAGAAGCTCGACGGCATCGTGAAGCTGCCGTCGCGGCGTGTTCCGGCCCTATGCGGGCGTCTCGACCGCGATCCTGCTCTTCACCAAGACCAACTCCGGCGGCACGGATCATGTCTGGTTCTACGATTGCCAGGCGGACGGCTTGTCGCTCGACGACAAGCGCAACCCGCTGCTGCCCGAAGAGAAGCTCGGCCCGAAGCCAGGAAGACGTAACGAGCGGAAGTTCGTCGGTCTCGCTGGCCAGGACGAGCACGCGAAGAACAACCTGCCCGACATCGCTGCGCGCTGGGAGCGAGCGCAACGGCACCGAGCGCAAGCGTCCGCGCACCGCGCAGAGCTTTTGCGTGCCGAAGGCCGAGATCGTCGCCGCCGGCTACGACCTCTCGATCAACCGCTACAAGGAAGTGGTGCACGAGGCGGTCGAGCACCGTCCGCCGAAGGAGATCATCGCCGAGCTGAAGGCGCTGGAGATGGAGATCGGCGGAGGGGTTAGATGAGCTGGAGGCGATGTTGTGAGTGTTGCCGTCTGGAAGTTGGGGGATGTTTGCGACATTACGATGGGGCAAGCACCCGATGGTGCTTCCTATAACGAGGAAGGTCGCGGCCTACCCCTTATTGCTGGTGCGGGAGATTTTGGCTCCGAAAATCCAGAGCCCATAAAGTTCACGACTGCGCCAACCAAGCGGTGCAAGGCCGGGGACATTATCCTTGGTATCCGCGCGACCATTGGTAATAAGGTCCTAAGTGATGGCGAATATTGTCTTGGTCGGGGCGTTGCAAGCCTGCGGGTGGGGCAAAATCTCAACGATCGCCATCTGTGGCACTGGTTGACCCGATCGAGACGAGAGCTTGCGTCCAAAGGTCGTGGTGCCACTTTTTTGCAGGTTTCACGTGCGGATATAGCGGAGCTCGCGATCCCCCTTCCCCCGCTCAAAGAGCAGAAGCGGATAGCGGTGATCCTTGACAAGGCGGATGCGCTGCGCCGCAAGCGCAAACGCGCCCTAGACTTACTCGATAGCCTAATTCATGGACTAGTAAATGTGACCTTTAAGGATACATCACCAACAGCGCTGATTGGAGAGCTGTGTGACGTGCAAGGGGGTATTCAGCTTAGTCTTTCGCGTGCGAATTTTTCGATTGAAATTTCCTACTTGCGCGTGGCAAATGTTCATCGGAATCGTCTGGACCTTTCGGAGATGAAGACGATGCGTGTAACGCGAGCAGAATTCGAGCGAACTACGCTTTCAAAGGGAGATATTCTCTTTGTTGAGGGGCATGGCAACGCCAATGAGATAGGAAGGTGTGCAGTTTGGGATGGGTCTCTAAATCCTTGCATTCACCAGAACCACTTGATTCGTGCTCGACTAGTCTCGCGGGAGTTGGACCCGCTTACTCTTAGCTACTGGCTCAATAGTAATACTGGCCGTCAGCATTTGCTTAGGCGGGGAAAAACTACGTCGGGATTGAATACAATAAGTGTTTATGACGTTAAAACGACTCCCGTCCCGCGCTTGCAAAAGGAGAAGCGGGAACAATTGCGGTCACAGGTGGAGAGAATTGAGCGGCTCAAGTTATCTCACGATATGCAACTCCGTAGATTTGATATCTTATTCTCCTGCCTCCAGCACCGCGCCTTTTCGGGCCAACTCTAACCAGCCACATGTCCAACTTCGCTTTCCTCGCCGCGGAGTTCCCTGCTGTCCATGAGGCGGCGGTAGAGGCGGAGCGTCAGGCGGCGGTGTCGCCGACAGCCGCGGCCTTCTTCGCCGGCAAGGCGGTCGAAGTCGCGGTGAAATGGGCGTTTCGCGCCGATCCGGGCCTCAAGCTCCCGTATCAGGACAACATTGCCGCTCTGCTGCACGAGCCGAGCTTCCGGCGCGCGGCGGGCGAGGCGGTGTTCACGAAGGCGAAATACATCAACTCGCTGCGCAATCGCGCGGTGCATGAGGAGAGGACGATCCGCGCCCAAGATGCGGTCGGAGCGGTGAAGGAACTCTTCCATATCTGCTTCTGGCTCGCGCGCACCTATGCGCGCAAGTTCCGGCCGGCGGACGGGCTCGCCTTCGACCCTTCGGCGCTGTCGCGCCGCGACGAGACGCTCAAGCGCGCCTTCGTGCATCTGAAGACGCAGCAGGCCGAGCTCGACGCCAAGAACGGCGAGCTCACGAAGCTTCTCGCCGACAAGCAGGCGCTCGACGAGGAGCTCAAGCGCTTGCGCGCCGAGGTCGCTGCGGCGCGCAAGGCGAGCGAGGCGCGGCCGGACCGGCACGATTACAACGAAGCCGAGACGCGCGACCGCTTCATCGACCTGTTGCTGCGCGAGGCGGGCTGGGCGCTCGACAGGCCCGAGGATATCGAGTTTCGCGTCGACGGCATGCCCAACAACGAGGGCGTGGGCTTCGTCGATTACGTGCTCTGGGGCGAGGACGGCAAGCCGCTCGGCCTGGTCGAGGCGAAGCGCAGCCGCACGGATGCGCGCAAGGGCCAGCAGCAGGCGAAGCTCTATGCCGACTGCCTCGAGGCACGCTTCGGCCAGCGGCCGGTGATCTTCTACTCCAACGGCTACGAGCACTGGATCTGGGACGATCTCGCGCTATCCGCCGCGCCAGATCGGCGGCTTCTACAAGGGACGAGCTGGCGCTGTTGATCCAGCGCCGCAGCGAGCCGCACGAAGCTCGCCGCGACGCCGGATCAACCTCGCGATCGTCGGAGCGCCCGTATCAGCAGCGCGCCATCCGGCGCGATCGCGAAGAGCTTCGAGGAGGATGACGAGCGCAAGGCGCTGCTCGTGATGGCGACGGGCGCGGGCAAGACCCGCACGGTGATCGCGCTCGTCGACCTGCTGATGCGCGCCGAACTGGGTGAAGCGCGTGCTGTTCCTCGCCGACCGCGTCGCGCTCGTGAATCAGGCGGTCGGCGCCTTCAAGACGCATCTGCCGGACGGCGCGCCCGTCAATCTCGTCACCGAGCGCACGAGCGAGGGCCGCGTCTTCGTCTCGACCTATCCGACGATGATGAGCCTGATCGACGGCAAGCAGGAAGGCAAGGCGAAGTTCGGCCCCGGCCATTTCGACCTCGTCGTGATCGACGAGGCGCATCGCTCGGTCTACCAGAAGTACCGCGCGATCTTCGAGTACTTCGACTCGCTTTCTCGTCGGGCTCACCGCGACGCCCAAGGACGAGATCGACAAGAACACCTATTCGCTCTTCGACCTCGAGGACGGCGTGCCGACCGACGCCTATTCGCTCGACGAGGCGGTCGCCGACGGGCTATCTCGTCCCGCCGAAGGCGATCTCGGTGCCGCTCAAGTTCCTGCGCGCGGGCCTTCGCTACGACGATCTCAGCGACGAGGAAAAAGACCAGTGGGACATGCTGGAATGGGGCGAGGAGGAAATCCCCGACAGCGTCGAGGCCGCCGGCGTCGAACAAGTGGCTGTTCAACGAGGACACGGTCGATCACGTCATCGCGCATCTGATGGAGAACGGCCTCAAGGTCGCGGGCGGCGACCGGCTCGGCAAGACGATCATCTTCGCCAAGAACCAGGCGCATGCGGAGTTCATCGAAGAGCGCTTCAACGCCAACTACCCCAATCTCGCCGGACATTTCGCCCGCGTGATCACCTATGAGAGCGGTCCCTACGCGCAGACCCTGATCGACGACTTCTCGAAGAAGAGCAAGGCGCCGCACATCGCGATCTCGGTCGACATGCTCGACACCGGCATCGACGTGCCCGAGGTCGTCAACCTCGTCTTCTTCAAGCAGGTGCGCTCGAAGACGAAGTTCTGGCAGATGATCGGCCGCGGCACCCGGCTTTGCCCGGATCTCTTCGGACCCGGCGCAGGACAAGGAGTATTTCCTCGTCTTCGACTATTGCCAGAACCTCGAATTCTTCGGCGCCAACCCGGAGATGAAAGAGGCGGGCGCGGCGAAATCGCTGTCGGAACGGCTGTTCGCCGCGAGGCTCGATCTTGTTCGCGCACTGGACGAGAAGAGCGCGAAAGCCGACGGGCTTCGCCGAGGCGGCGGTGCCTTACGGGGCAGCGCGGCGACGAGAAGCGCCGCCGAGCGAGGCGGATATCAGCGCCGATGCGCGAAAGACCTTGCAGGAGATCGTCACCGGGCTGAACCTCGATAATTTCATCGTGCGCCAGCGTCGCCGCGCGGTCGAGAAATACCGCGAGCCGCAAGCCTGGATCGCGATCGACGACGAGAAGCGCAAGGAGCTGGTCGACGAGATCGCGCCGCTGCCTTCCGCCAAGGGCTTCGGAACCGAGGAGGCGAAGCGCTTCGACCTCTTGATGTTCTCGCTCGAGCTGGCGCTCCTGAAAGGCTCGAAGCGCTTCGACACGCTGCGCAAGCAATTGCTTGAGATCGCCTCGGCGCTCGAGGAGCAGACCGGCATTCCGGCGATCGCGCATCAGGCGGTGCTGATCGAGGAGATTCAGACCGACCTCTGGTGGGAAGGCGTCACCGTTCCGTTGCTCGAGCTCGTCCGCTTGCGCCTGCGCGATCTCGTCCAGCACATCGAGAAGTCGAAAAAGGCGATCGTCTACTCGAACTTCACCGACGAGATCGGCGATGGCGTCGAGCTTGAGCTGCCGCAGATCGGCGAGGCCGACTTCGCGCGCTTCAAGCAGAAGGCGCGGCATTTCCTGAAAGCCCATGAAGACCACATCGTGCTTCACAAGCTGCGGCAGGGCAGGCCCTCGACGCCGACCGATCTCGCCGAGCTCGAAAAGATGCTGCTCGACGCCGGTGTCGGCGAGGCAGGCGACATCGAGCGCGCGCGCGAGACGAGCCAGGGCTTCGGCCGCTTCGTGCGCTCGCTCGTCGGGCTCGACCGCGCGGCGGTCAGCGAGGCCTTCGGCGACTTCCTCTCTGGCCGGCACGGCGACGGCGACGCAGATCGAATTCATCAACATGGTGATCGAGCATCTGACCGATCAACGGCGTGATGGAGTTGGGTCTGCTTTACGAGCCGCCGTTCACCGACATCGCGCCGACGGGGCCGGACCAGGTCTTCGACGAGGAAAAGATCACGCGGCTCTTCACCCGGATCAAGGCGTTCAATGAGAGCGCGGTGGCCTAAGGCATAGGCGCTGAAGCATGGTGGCTTGCGTTGGTCCTCTGTGTAGAGTCTCCGATCATCTCATGACCGTCCTCGCACCTGTTCCGAGGATGACCATCGCCACCGTCACGGCGTGAATGAATGGGCATCGATGACCGGGCTGATCCTCGGAACAGGTCCGAGGACGGTCAGGACGACGGCGGTGGTCCCGCTCGTCGGTCGGCAACCGCCGACCACGCTCCCTATCACCCCGCGTCCCTCACTCCGCCCGCACGAGCTTGATGTCCTCCTTCGCGGCCCAGGCGTGAAGGTCCTGGCGGCGCAGCGCCGCCGCCATGAGGTCGGGGAACTGGTCGGGCGTGCAGGCGAACACCGGCACGCCGAGCGCCGCGACGCGGGCCGAGAGATCGGCGTTGTAGGCGGGCCGGCCCCTGTCGCTCAGCGCCAGCAGCACGATGACGTTGACGCCCATGCCGACGAGGTTCTTGAGGCGTGCGAGCATCTCCTCGGCCTTGCCGCCTTCGTAGAGGTCGGTGACGAGCACGAAATGCGCCTTCGCGGGCCGCTCGATCCGCTCGGCGCAATAGGCGACGGCCTGGTTGATGTCGGTGCCGCCGCCGAGCTGGACCCCGAACAGCACCTCCACCGGATCGGCGAGCTCCGCCGTGAGGTCGAGGATGACGGTGTCGAAGCACACGAGCTTCGTCTTGACGACCGGGAGCGACGCCATCACCGCCGCGAAGATCGAGGCATAGACGACCGAGCTCGCCATCGAGCCGGATTGGTCGACGCACAGAATGATCTCGTCGAGATCGACGATGCGCCGCTGCTGGCGCATGAAGCCGATAAGGCGCTCCGGCACGATCGTGCGGTGCTCGGCCTGGTAATGGCGCAAATTGGCGCGGATGGTGCGCGGCCAGTCGATGTCGGCAAAGCGCGGCCGCCGCGTGCGGCGCGAGCGATCGACGGCGCCGCGCAGCGCTTCGGCCGTCTTGCGCTCGAGCCGCTCCATCAGCGCGGCGACGACCTTGCCGATCACCTGGCGCGCCGTCGCCTTGATCTTATCCGGCATCACGTTGCGCAGCGAGATCAGATTGGCGACGAGATCGATGTCGGCCTCGACCGCGAGCAGGAACTCCGGCTCGAGCAGCATGCGCCGAAGGCCGAGCCGCTCGAACGCGTCCTTCTGGACGATCTGCACCACGGACGAAGGGAAGTATTCGCGGATGTCGCTCATCCAGCGCGCGACGTTCGGCGCCGAGCCGCCGAGACCGCCCCGGCCCTTCTTCTGATCGCCGTCGCCCTCGCCGTAAAGCGCGCCGAGCGCGCCCGAGAGGCGCTGGTCCGCGGGCTCGAGAAGCTCGTCCTCGCTGCCGAGCGCGAGGCGCCAGCGCCTTTCGCGATCTTCGCTCATCGGTCCGTCTCCGCGCTCGGCTTCCCCGTGAGGATCGCGGTGAGGCGCGCGAGATGGCGCGGCCAGGCGGCTTCGGCGCCGGGCGCGGCCGCGCGCCCCGGCAGTTGCGCGCCGGCGCGGCCGAACAAGGCATCGAGCAGGCGCCTTCGCTGCATGCGGTCGAGATTGGCGAAGGCGCGCCGGAAGAGCGGCAGATGCTCGGTGAAATGCTCGCCCTCGAGGCCCTGCACCCAAAGGTCGACGGCGTCGCGCAAGGGTTTGTCGTGGATCAGCCGCTCGCCGGCGCTTTCGAAAAAACCCTCGAAGAAGCCGGCGGCGTCCGCCACCGCGCGGCCGGGCGAGAGGGCGCGGCCGAGATGCAGCGCCGCATCCTGCGCCGTGAGCTCGCCCGCGTGGTAGAGGAGGCGCGCCGCCGTGCCGGCGACGAGCGGGGCGGCTTGCGCATCCTCGACGAGCGCGCCGAGCGCCGAGCGCCAGGCGGTGCGTTCGTCGCCGCCGATCTCGGCGAGCACCACCGCGGCGTCGGCGCTCAGGATCACGCCGCGCAGCGCCGCGGCGGCCGCGGCGTCGAGACCGCGCGCCGCGTAGGGCAGCACGAGCGCGCCTTGCACGAGGATGCGCGCCAGCAAGGCCGAGAGCTGATCGGCATCGGCGCGGCGCGCCTGCCCGTAGCGGATCGTGTCGGCGAGCGGGGAGAGCGCCGCGAGCAGCTCGCCGCAGTCGCTCGTTTGCGCGGCGCGCTTCTCGATCATGGCAATGCCGCGCTCGACGGCGTCCGGAAGCCGGGCGGTGAGCGCCGCGAAAACGAGATCGGCGAGCGCCTTCAGCTCGTTCGCCTTCTCGAACTCGAAGCGCAAGCGGCCCGCCGCCGCCTGCGCGATGGTCGGGCCGTGGACGAGGTTCTCGACGAGCGTGACGGCGAACTCCGGCTCCCAGCGCAGCACCCAGCGTTCGCGAAAAGTGCCGCGGCTGCGCCCGGCATCCGCGAGCCTGCCCCACGGGACGCCGAGGAGGACGAGGCGATGCAGAAGCGTCGAGCGCTCGGCGCCGCTCTCGCTGCGCAGGTCGAGCGCAAGCTCGCGATCGAGCGCCTCGGGCTTGAGCCGCAGGCGCTTTTGCTCGCGCGCCAGATCCTCGAGCAAGGGCGCGAGCGGCACGTTCGCCGGGATGCTGCCGACCTCGGCCCCGAGGAGCAGGCGCTGCGAGATCGTCCGCCACAACAGGGTTTCGCCGAAGCAGAGGCAGGCGACCGCCGCCTCGCGCAACTCCTCGAAGCCGGGCGCCGGGCGTTCCGCGCAAGGCGGCGAGCGCGACGGCCAGTCGTTCCGCCTCGATCAGCGAAGCGGTGGAGACGAGATGCCCGTCCTCGCGCAAAACGGCGGCGATGCGCGCGAGCCAGCGCGTGGCGATCTCGCCGGGCGGCGTCTCCCATAGATGCGCGCACCAGCCCGGCCTCGTGACGCCCGCGCCATAGCCGCTGGCGAAGGCGAGGCGCGGCGAAGTCCAAGGCGCGAAGGTCGCGACGATCTTCTGCCTGGCCGCGCCCTTGAGGAGGGCGCGATCGGCGGCCGCTCCGACCTTCTCCTCGAGCGCGGGCGCGTGCCAGGCGCCGCACACCACGGCGACGGCGCCCTCCGTCTCCTTCGCCGCCTTGGCGATTTCGCGCCGCATATGCGCCTCGCGCAACGCCTCTTGTCCTTCGGGCGGCGAAGCGGCCTCGCGAAGCGCGCTCATGGCCTCGGCGATCGCGGCGAAGACGGGCGAGGGCTCGGGATTTTCCTCGATGACGTCGCGCCACCAGCTTTCGCCGTCTTCATAGCCGCCGGCGGCCGCCAGAACGCCGATCGGATCGCGCTCGATCGCCGCGGGCGATGGCTCGGAGGCCGAAGGGGTGTCCTCCTTCGGCGCCTGTCCGGCTTCGACGGGTTGCGCCGGCACGAGACGCCAGCTCGCCGGGATGTCGATGAAGCGCGCCCCGGCACCGTTGCGCACCGCCCAGCGCGCGGCCTGGTATTCGGGCGAATAGCTCGCAAAGGGCCAGAAGATGGCGCGCCCCGGATCGTCCGCCGCGTAGGTGAGGAGCGCGACCGGCGGCACCATCGCGTCGTCGGCGAGAAGCGCCAGCAGCTCGGAGGCGTCGGCAGGTCCCTCGATGAGCACCAGCGCGGGACGCAAGCCGTCGAGCGCCTCGAGGAGCCGCCGCGCCGAGCCCGGCCCGTGATGGCGAATGCCGAAGATGCGGATCTCGGACGCCATTGCGTCAGACGAGATCGCTCAGCAGGTGATAGTATTCGGCGTAGTCCGAGCGCTTCTTCAGCACGGTCTCGAGATATTCCTCGAGCACCACCTTGTCCTGCACCGGGTCCTTGACGATCGCGCCGATCATGTTGGGCGCGACGCCTTCGGCCGAAAGCGCGCCGCCGTTGAAGAAGGCGGCATGACTCAAGCCCCCGATGACCACCGCGATGGCTTCGGCCGTGGAGAGCGTGCTGGAAGGCGATTTGAGCGTCACCTTGCCGTCGAGGGTCGCGCCGCCGCGCAACTCGCGGAAGACGGCGACGACGCGCCGGACTTCCTGCGCCACGTTCTTCGGCGCCGGCAGCTCGAGGCTGTGCGACATCTCCGAAACCCGCTTCACGACGATGGCGATCTCCTGCTCCATGTCGTCCGGCAGCGGCAGGACCACGACGTTGAAACGGCGCTTCAACGCCGAGGAAAGCTCGTTCACGCCCTTGTCGCGATTGTTGGCGGTGGCGATGATGTTGAAGCCGCGCACCGCATAGACCGAAGAGCCGAGCTCCGCGATCGGCATCATCTTCTCCGAGAGCACGGTGATGAGCGTGTCCTGCACATCCGAACCCATGCGCGTGAGCTCCTCCAGGCGGCAAAGCTTGCCTGTTTCCATGGCGCGCAAGAGCGGCGTCGGGACGAGCGCCTGGCGGGAGGGTCCATGCGCCAGCAATTGAGCGTAGTTCCAGCCATAGCGGATCTGGTTCTCGTCGGTTCCGGCCGTGCATTGGATCACGAGCGTCGAATCGCCGCTCACCGCCGCCGCGAGATGCTCCGACACCCAGGACTTCGCCGTGCCCGGCATGCCGAGCAAAAGCAACGCGCGATCGGTGGCGAGCGTCGCGATCGCGGTTTCGATGAGGCGCTTGTCGCCGACATATTTGGCGGAGATCGGCGTGCCGTCGCCGGCCTTGCCGCCCATGAGATAGGTCATCGCGGCGCGCGGCGACATCGCCCAGCCCTGAGGTTTCGGGCCGTCGTCGCCGCGCTTGAGCGCCTCGAGCTCGGCCGCATAGGTGTTCTCGGCGGGAAGGCGCAGCGCTTCGTGCGAGGCTTCGTTCACGGCTTCGGTCAAGGTCTCGTCTCCCAAGGTCTCGTCTGTGGGGTGAGGGCGGCGTTGAGATGCAGCGCGTCGAGTTTCGGATCGGCCGGGGAGAAGCCAAGGCCCCGAAGGCGCGCGATCAGCTCCGTCGCCGCGGAAGCGGTGATCAGGAGGGCGACGCGTCGAAGCGCGCTGTCGGCGCGCGCGCTCGTGGCGGCACGTTGCGCTTCATCGCCCGTGCGTGCGGCTTCGATCGCGCTCTTGAGCGCGGCAAAGCCCGGCGAGGCGAGGAGCGCGGCAAGCGGCGCTTCGCCCAGCATCGGGCCCATGAGCGCGAGGCTCGTCCCGAACAGGTCGGCGTCGCGCTTGATGATGGGCGCCAGAAGGGAGCGGCGCTCTTGTGCCGTGAGCCTCGGCGCGAGGGGCCGCGCGTGAGCGAGCGGCAAGGATGCATCCTCGAGGATCAGATCGAGCAGCCTGCGCGCCGCGTCGCGGGAGCCGGTCGTCGCGACCATCTGCACCAAGGCGTCGATGCCGTCGGCAGCCCCGACCGGTGCCGCCTCGAGGAGCTGGTCCCCGGAGAAGCCGAGCGCCCGCGCAAGCTTCGTGAAGCTCACGAGCTTGAACAACTCCCGTCGGCGCGTGTTCTGGGCCGCGGTCTTGAGCGTCTTGATTTCCAGCCTTCGGCGGCGTCGCAAGAGCCCGACCTTGCCGATGTCCACCATCGCGGCGAGCTCGGTCGCGAGCGCGTCGGTGCCGGTTTCCCGTCCAAGCCGCGCCAGATAGGCGCGCGCCAAGGTTTGCACGCGGTCCGAGCGGTCCTTCGCGAGAGCCTCGAGCACTTCGCCGTCGTCCTCGGAGAGCCTCGTTTCGAGGATCGCGACGAGCCCGAGGCGTCGCTCGGCCGGTTCCGAGGAGGCCTTGGCGGCGATGAGCGCACGCGCCGCGCCGGGGTCCTCCTCGCGCAGGGCGAGAAGCGCGGCGCGCCGTCTCGCGAAAGGCCAGCGATCATAGGTGTCGAGATCGAGCACCGAGGATGGGGCCGGCTCGGCTTCGCCTCTCACCCAATCGAGCCAGGGCGCATAGACGTCGGGCGCCTCATCGTCGCGCGGGGAAGGCATCCAATCGGCCGGATGCAGGGTGAAGCCGCGCGCCGTGACGAAGTCGAAAAGCGAGCGCTCGAGGGAAGTCGCGCCCTTCAGCGCCGCGAGCACGCGGCGGAGGCGCGGGCGCACGCTCTCCGGAATTGTGGGGAGCGCGAGGACGGGCAGGAGAGGGCGAGGCGCGAGCGGCGCCGCGGGCACGGGACGAAAAAGCACCATGGTCGCGTGGCCCGCGAGCGCCGCGAGCGCGCATTCGGCGTCCGAGTCAGCGCTCGTGCTCCCGGCTCTGCCGAGCGCGATGGCATCGCGCCATTCGGCGGGGCAATGTTCGAGCGCGGAACGCCCCGCCATCCAGGCGCCTCGGAGCTGCGCCAGGGACAAGGCGAGCTCAGGCATCGAAGCCGAGCCTTCCCCAATTCGTGCGCGCCGCGAGAAGCGACAGGCGCGCGCCGTTCCAGATGGCGGCGGCGCTCTCGATCGAGGCGCCGAACGCGACGGGCGGCGCGGGATCGCCGAGCGGTGCCCAAAACCCTTGCGTCGAGCCCCACCACGCGCTTCCCGAGGCGTCCGCGGAAATTCGGCCTTGCGGCAGGAGCAGCGGCACTTCCGTCCGCCACGGGGCGAGGAGGAGATGCTCGACGTATTCGGCGAAAGGATCGGCCGAGGCTTCCGGCCAGGCATCTTCGCCGGTGAGCGCTTCGCCGCGCGACATGATCACGGCGCGAAGCGGCGCGCGGCCGGCGTAGAAGGCGAGCTCGGCTTCGAAGCGCTCGCCGGCGACGAAGGCGCCGGAGCGTCGGCCCGAGGAGGCCGGGAAGAAATCGAGAAGCATCGCGAAGCGTTGCGCCGAGGGTTTCAGGTTCATGAGAAAGGTCGAATGGCTCACGAGCCCGTCGCGGCGCGTCGCGATGCGCTCGCCCAGCACCTCCCAGAGCGAGGCGATGCGGAGCGCGTGCTCGTCGGCGAGCACCTCGTCGCGCGTCTCCGAGCTCACCACTTCGCGGCGAAGCTCCGCGTCTTGCGGCTCGGCGCGCCAGGCCCGCGCCAGCATGACGAGCCTGCCGAGCTCGGCGATCGCGGCATCGACCCGCTCCTCGCCCGACAGCGCCAGGAGACGGGACGGCATCTCGTCGACGCGGCTCGCGAGCGCCGCCGCCTTGGCGTCGACGAGGCGCGCCGCGATGCGCCGGCAGCGCTCGCCGAGATTCGCGAGAAAGCCCGCAAGGCCGGTGCGCAGTTGATCGGCGACCCAGACCTCGAGATCTTCCGTCGCGGCGCGAACCGATCGAAGCGTGTCCTCGGCGCGCCTCGCGGACGCCGCGGCTCTGCGTGTCTCGGCGGCGGGATCGGCCGGGGCATGCGCGGGGACGTCGCGGGCAGTGTCGAGGCTTTTGGCGTCGAGGCTTTTGGGCTCGCCGGAGCGAGGCTGAGCCGCGCCCTTGCGGCGACGCCCCATCCACTCGCCGACCCAATCGGGAAGCTCCGCGGTCGCGAAGGAGGCGCCGTCCTCGACGAACATCCACATCAAGGCGAGCGCGTGCTTACAGGGAAACTTGCGCGATGGGCATGTGCATTTCGAGCCCGGATCCTCGGTATCGGCGACAACCCGATAAGGATTGGCGCCCGAGCCCTGGCATTCGCCGAAGATCAGCCCGCCATGGCGTGCGCGTGACGCCCAATTCGATGGCGCGAGCAAGCCGGAAGCCGCCTTGAGCGCACCCTGGTCCGGCGCCATCGCCTCGATCGAGCTTCGCGTCAGTCCCATTCGCCCCCGCGGCGGCGTTCGTTCAGGTCGGCAACGCATCGCCCCGCGGGGGAACGGCAGGCGCGTCCGGTGCGGAGTTCATGATAGGTTCTTGGCGGGGAGTCAACGGCTGGCCACGATCAAGCGAGATCGAGCGCCTTGACCGCCGCGCCGCAGCTGGGTGGCGGGGTTGTTTCACGGTTCGGCAGGATGCACCTCATGCTGAATTCGATGTTCCCATGAGCCTGCCCACGCTGCGCCCTTCCCCGCACCCGCGCCCTCTCAAAAGCTCCCCTTGAAACCCGCCGTGAACACATGCTCGTTGAGCTTTCGCGAGAATTGCCCGTCATAGGCGACGAAGAGCCGCGCCGAGCTTCCGAGCGCTTGCGTCGCGCCGACGCCGATGAGGGCGCTCTCGCGTCCGAAATTCGTGCCGGTCGCGCTGAAATTGCTGCCGGGAAGTCCGGCGAGGCTCGCGGTGAGCGTTTGCGCCGCGTCGAGGAATTCGTGCCGCCAGCCGAGCTTCACCTCGGGAAGGATCGGGTTGAGGCCGGCGAGCGTCAGGCTCGTGGCAAGGCGCAGGCCGAGGTCGCTCGCCAAGGAATCGCTCGAGGCGCCGTCGACCGCGAGCGCTCCGAAGCCGCCGGTTTCGGTGAAGGCGTCGATATGCGCGTGGATGTAGCCCAGGCCCGCGAAGGGCGTGACCGCGAAGCCTTCTTGCGAAAAGCGGTAACCGGCCTCGGCATAGCTCGAATAGCTTTGGCCATCGGGGCTGCTCGTGGCCGCGCCCGCAAGGCCGAGCGCGGCGAGCTGGCGCGTCGTGCCGTAAGTGTTCACGCCGAAGCCCGCGATTGCGGTCGCATACCAGGCGCCGCTGTTCCAGCCGCCGTAGAGCGCGCCTTGATAGGTCGCGACATTGCTGTGGGACGCATCGCCGAAATCGAGCGAGGTCGAGGCATAATTTCCGGCGACGCCGACGATCAGGTTCGGCGCGAGCTTCCAATCGGCGCCGGCGATCACGCCGACCGTGTTCGCGCGATAGGAGGGCGTGGCACCTGAGGCCGAGGCATCGGCGAGCCCGCCATAGCCGCGCGCCCAGAAGCGGCCGCGCTCCGGCTTTTCCAACGGCCCACCCGGCGGGAGGGCGCCGCCGTCGCCGAGATTGACGCCGCCGTCATAATCGGCGCCGATCACAAGGCGGTCCTGCACCGTGCCGATGAGAATGCGCGAAGCGTCGAGCTCGAAGCGCAGGTTCTGGGTGAGGTCCTGCGCGCTTGCGGCGAGCGCTTGCCGATCGAGGCCAAGCACGATGTTGAAGGCATCCGCCGTGTCCGGCGTCACCGAGGCCGTGAGCAGCGGGATCGAAGTGGTGATCGAGGCGAAGCTTCCGGTGATCGGCGTCGAGGCAACGAAGACGTCCTTGAAGGTCACGCCGTTGGCGTAGTTGGCGAGGACGCCCTGCGGCAAAACTTGCAACGCGCCGCCCAAGGTGATCGTGCCGGCGTGGATGGTGGGGAAGGTCCCAGGCGCCGTGCTCGGCGTTACTTGCAGGGCCAAGGTGCCGCCGGGCCCTTGCGTGAAGCTCGCGAGCCCGTTCACCCGGTTCGTCGCGGAAAGCGCAAGCGTGCCGCCCGTGAGGTTGAGCATGTCACCGCCGCCGCCAAGCACGTTTCCGGCCGTCAAGCCGGCGGCCTGAGTGATCATCGTCGAGCCGCCTGTCTCCTGCGAAAGATCGATCGCCGCCGTGCTCGCGACGAGCACGCCGGTATTGGTGATGCCTCCGGTGATCGGCGTCGAGGCCCTGATGCCGACGGCGGTCGCGCCATTCGTGCCGAGGGGGCTGATGACGCCGCTATTCACGATGCCGGCATGGGCGCTCGCCGGCCCGCTGTCGAACTCGATGCCGGTCGCCGAATTTCCCGCGCCATCGGCCGAGATCGCGAGCGTGCCTGAGTTGACGACATTCCCGGACACATCCGTCGTGGCGGAGGCGGCGCCGCCGAGCACGATGCCCTTCGCGCTACTCCCGTTCGTGGCCCCGGTGACGCTCACCATGAGCATCCCGCCATTGGCGATTCCTCCGGTGAGCGGCGTCGAGGCCTTGATGCCGATGCTGCTCGCGCCATTGGTACCGGTGACGCTGAGCACCCCGCTGTTCACGATGCCTGCATGGGTCGTGCCGGGTGCGGCGTCCACCTCGATGCCCGTCGCCGAAACTCCCGCGCCATCGGCCGAGATCGCGAGCATGCCGGAATTCACGATATTCCCGGTGAAATTCATCGGCCCGACAGGGCGCCCGAAATTCGGTCCGCCGCCGAGCACGACACCTTTCGCGCTCGCCCCATTGGATGCCGCGGTGGCGGTCACCATGATCGTGCCGGAGTTCGTGATGTCGCCCGTGAGCGTGCTGCCGTTCAGCGTGATGCCGGTGCCCGCGAAGGGGCCGATCTTGAGGTGCTGGACGAGATCCGGGGGGCTCGAGCTCAGCTCCATGAGGCCGCTGTTGGTGATGCCGGCCGAAGGGCCGGAGAGAACCGTGTTGGTGATCATAATCCCATTGGTCGCCGGAACCCGCTCCCCGGCAAAAGGCAATCCGCTGCCGGGCAGCGCCACGAACCTGCCATCGATCGTGCCGGCATTCTCGACAAAACCGGCGATCTTGGATTGGGTGATGACGAGCCCGCCCGGAAAGCTCCCCGGAAAGGCCGCCGGCAATCCGTGAGCGAGATTAAATCCCATGATCATCGCTTGGACCGCCGCCGGCGCGGCGCTGATCCCCTGATTTTCGAGGATCGAGCCTTGCGCGAGGACCACGTTGCCGTTGACGGTGTCGGCGCCCATCATGAAGAAAACGAGATTTGAATTGCCATCGCGGCCAAACGACTGGATCGTGAAGCCGTTTTCCGTGCCGCAATGGGTCTGGCGGAACGTCCCGTTGGCGAAGCCGATGAGGAACGGGTTCCCGCTCGCGGTGAAGCAATTATCCGCCCATGCGGGGCTCGCGCCCGCGAGCAGCGCCACGAGGGAGGCGGCGCCGAGCCAACGCCGCTTCGCCCGCGCGCCGTGCATCCCGTCGCCGTCTCTTTTCATTGATGCGCCTCTTAGCGTTCGTGATGGTGCATCTCATAGCAACTTCGCGAACGCTAATAAAGGGGATCGCGCGATCCAGGAGCATCTTCATCCAGGAAGGCCTTGCGGGGATTGTAGGCGGTGGGAGAAAGCCGCGATGAACGCGGCCGCACTCGCCATGCGCGCCGGCGTCTTCGCCGAGGAGCCTCTGCTCGGTGGCCCGCCACGGGTCGCGCTCGCGAGCGGCTTTCGCTTCACCTATCCCGGCGCGGATGAGGCACTGGCGGCGATCCTTGGCCGAGTCCGGAAAAAACGCGATCGTCGAAACAATGGACGTCGAGGTCTTGTCGGCGTCGGCGGTCTTTCTCCAGCTCAGCCGGAGACGTAGCCCTTGCCCGGAGGAGGCGGGAAGCCGCGCAGCAAGCGTCTCCACCGGCAGCGCCATCGGCGCCGTTCCTCGGTTGCTCGGGGCGGCAGGTCTAGCAGGCGCCCTGGTCCCGGATCGCAGGAGATTCGACCGTCGAAAGGGCTGTGGGCCTTCGCGCGGCAACCTCTTTGGGGCCATCGGCGGCGCCGATACACGTAAAGTTTTCCGAACGCTCACCTGCGCCTTGATGTATCCGTTTGCTCAATTCGCTCGCGTGGCGTTCGGTCGCCTTCTCTTGCCGGCAGTCGAGGCCCTTCAGCGATCAGAAGGGGAGCGACGAGAGTGCGTGCCATCTAACCGTCGGGGGGCGCTCGTCAATGGGATGGCAAATTGACCTCGCCTCATGATAGCTTAGAGGTTCGCCAAGTCATCTTGACGAGCCTCACATTGAGGAGCTTCTCGTCGATTTGACCGTGGAGATGAATGAGCTGTGCGAAACGCTTCACAGCTTCGGTTCCCGGGCCTTCGGGCAAGCGACACCTGAAGGACCGAATGACACCGATCCCTTCGACGATCCGGCCGGCCCCCGGCGCCCGGCGCTCCCCATGGGAGGTTTCCGCATGAGCGAGTTGGCGCTCGCCCCCAACGCCGCCGGCGCGGCCGTGCGGCGCGAGCGCTCCGCGCGTCGGCGCATGCCGCTCGCCGTGAAGCTCGCCGCGGCGCTCGTCGGCCTTGTGGTGCTCGTCCTTCTGGTCAACGGCGCCATCAACATGTGGCTGAGCTACGGCCGGGCGAAGACCGCCGCCTTGCAGGTGCAGCAGGAAAAAGCTCAGGCCGCCGCGCAGCGCGTCGCGGAGTTCATCGCCGAGATCGAGAATCAGATCGGCTGGACCACCCGGCTCGAATGGAGCCGCGTGCCGCTCGAGCAGCAACGCTATGATTTCACGCGGCTGCTGAGGCAGGTGCCGGCGATCACCGAGCTCTCCTTCCTCGACGGCAAGGGCAAGGAACAGCTCAAGGTCTCGCGGCTCGAACCCGATTCGGTCGGGAGCGCGCGCGATTTCTCGGGCGAACCGCGCTTCGCCAAGGCGGTGGCGGAGAAGATCTGGTTCGGCCCGGTCTATTTCCGGCGCGGATCCGAGCCTTACATGACGATCGCCATCGCGCATGCTGGGCATGACCCCGGCGTCACGGTCGCCGAGGTGAACCTCAAGCTGATCTGGGACGTGATCACCGCCATCCACGTCGGTGAGAAGGGCTACGCCTTCGTGGTCGATGGCAGGGGCCGGCTCATCGCGCATCCGGACCTGAGCCTCGTGCTGCGCGACACCGATTTCTCCCAGCTCGCGCAGGTGAAGCAGGCGCTCGCGGAACCGGCGTCGACGATGGGGGCCGCGCCAGGCGAGAAGGCCGAGATCGCAACCGCTTACGAAGGGGGCTCGGTGCTCGCCGCGCACGCGGCCGTGCCGCGCGTGAACTGGAACGTCTTCGTGCAGCTCCCGCTCGCCGAGGCATTGGCGCCCGTCTATGCTTCGTTGATCCAGACGCTCGCTCTTCTCGGCCTCGGGCTTCTCCTGGCGCTCACCATCGGGGGGTATCTCGCACGCCGCATGGTCGTGCCGATTCGCCGCCTTCAGGAAGGCGCCGAAAGGCTCGGCGGCGGCGATCTTTCGCAGCGCATCGACATCCGCACCGGCGACGAGATCGAGACGCTCGCCGACCGCTTCAACCAGATGGCGGGCCGGGTTCAGGAGAGCTACGAGACGCTCGAAGCGAAAGTCGAGGCGCGCACCAAGGATTTGAACGAATCGCTGCAACAGCAGACGGCCACGGCCGAAGTGCTCAAAGTGATCAGCCGCTCGGCCTTCGATCTCCAGCCTGTCCTCGACACGCTTGTGACCTCGGCAAGAACCCTCTCCGGAGCGGATCGCAGTTCGCTTCTCCTTCTAGATGGCGAGTTTGTGGTGCTGAGAGCCTCGTCTGGTAATTCACCCGAATGGGTCGAATGGCGAACGGCCAATCCTCAGAAGCCGGGACGAGGCGTGCCCAGCAGCCGCGCCGCGCTAACCGGAACGGTTGTCCACATCCCGGATGTCCTTGAGGATCCTGAATTCTCCTTTCACGAATTGCGTAAGCGCGCCGATTACCGCGCCAGTCTCAGCGTGCCGCTGATGCGCGAGGGACAAGCAATCGGCGTCTTGACCCTGACCCGAAAGGAGCCCGGCGCCTTCTCGGCTCGCCGCGTCGAACTCACGACGACCTTTGCCGACCAGGCCGTGATCGCCATCGAGAATGCGCGGCTCTTCGATGAGGTGCAGGCGAAGAACGCGCGATCTCACGGAGGCGCTCGAGCAGCAAACGGCGACGGCGGATGTGCTGAAAGTGATCAGCCGCTCGGCCTTCGATCTGCATGCCGTGCTCGACGACGCTGACGAATCGAGCCGAGAGCTGCCTGGCGGAGCGGCCTACGGGGTCGTTTTCGTGCGCGACGGCGATCTCGTGCGGGTTCGCGCCGAATCGGGCGCTTCTCGGCTCTGTTCGCTACGCTGAGCGCGCACGCTGTCGGGATCAGCCGCTCGACCTTTGATCTACAGACGGTGCTCGACACGCTCGTAGGGTCGGCCGCGAGGTTGTGCGAGGCTGAGAAGGCCTGCATTTTTCAGCGGGAGGGCGAGCTATATCGCTGGGTCTCGAATTTCGGCTTTCCGGACGAACTCGTCCAATATGCGCAAGCGCACCCCTTCGCGGCGGGCCCGAACAGCACCACGGGGCGCGTCGCGCTCGAAGGCAAACCCATCCAAATTGCCGACGTGCTCGCCGACCCGAACTACACCGCGAGCGAATATCAACGCCTCGGCAACTATCGGACGAATCTCGGCGTGCCGCTCTTGCGCGAAGGGGTGCCGATCGGCGTCTTCGTCATGACGCGCCAGGAGGTGCGGCCTTTCAACGAACGCCAGATCGAGCTTCTGCAGACCTTCGCCGACCAGGCCGTGATCGCCATCGAGAATGTGCGGCTCTTCGAGGAGACGCAGGCGCGCACCAAGGAGCTCGCCCAATCGATCGAGGAATTGCGCGCCGCGCAAGATCGCCTGATCCAGTCCGAGAAGCTCGCCTCGCTCGGCCAGCTCACGGCGGGCATCGCGCATGAGATCAAGAACCCGCTGAACTTCGTCAACAACTTCGCGGCGCTGTCGCGCGAGCTGATCGAGGAGCTGAGGCCTCTCGTCGCGGTCGGCCGACGAAAAGGCGAAGGGCGAGGTCGAGGAGCTGATGCAGATGCTCGAGGGCAATCTCGAGAAGGTGATGCAGCACGGCAAGCGTGCCGATTCGATCGTCAAGAACATGCTCCTGCATTCGCGCGAGAGCTCGGGTGAGCATCGCCCGGTCGATCTCAACGCGCTCGTCGAGGAAAGCGTCAATCTCGCCTATCACGGCGCGCGCGCCGAAAAACCGGGCTTCAACATCACGCTCGCGAAGAATCTCGATCCGGCGGTCGGCGAAGTCGAGCTCTACCCCCAGGAATTCACCCGCGTTCTCCTGAACCTCATCTCGAACGGCTTCTACGCCGCGATCAAGCGCAAGGCTGATGGCGGCGGAGACAGCTTCGAGCCTACGCTCACGGCCTCGACGCGCAATATCGGGGACAAGGTCGAGATCAGGATCAGGGACAACGGCACCGGCATTCCCGACGAGGTGAAAGCCAAGATGTTCAATCCCTTCTTCACCACGAAGCCCGCCGGCGAAGGCACGGGGCTCGGCCTTTCGCTGAGCTACGACATCATCGTGAAACAGCACGGCGGCACCATCGAGGTCGATACCAAGCCCGGCGATTTCACCGAATTCACCATTGTCCTGCCGCGGGGGGAAACCCCGGCGCATCAGCGCGAGTGTAGCTCATGACTTTGCATATCATGGTCGTCGACGACGAGCCGGACGTGACGGATCTGTTCCGGCAACAATTTCGGCGCGAATTGCGCGCGGGCCGCTTCGCCATGGGCTTCGCCCACTCCGCCTCGGAGGCCTTGGAGCACATCTCGCTCGTGGAAGAGACATCCTTGATCATGGTCTGCACGGACATCAACATGCCGGGCATGACCGGCCTCGAATTCCTGCCGAAAGTGAAGGCCATGCGTCCGAACGTGCCGGTCATGATGATCACCGCCTATGGCGACGAGGACACGCGCCGCCGCGCGCTCGAAGGCGGCGCGGTCGGCCTCATGACGAAGCCGATCGATTTCGGCGCGCTGCGGCTCGAGATCGACCGGCGCCTGGGTGAACGCGACACATGAGTGCCAAGTCTCTCAGCGCCAGGATCCTCGTCGTCGACGACGAGCCCGACCTCGAAGCGCTCATCGTCCAGAAATTCCGAAAGCAGATCCGGGAGGGCGAGCTCGCCTTCCTCTTCGCCCATGACGGCGTCGAGGCCCTGTCGGCGCTCGCGGCGAACGGCAGCGTCGACATGGTGCTCTCGGACATCAACATGCCGCGCATGGACGGGCTGTCCCTCCTCGCCAAGCTCCAGGAGGCGGAGGAGAAGCTCTCGACGGTGATCGTCTCGGCCTATGGCGACATGGCCAATATCCGCACGGCGATGAATCGCGGCGCCTTCGATTTCCTCACGAAGCCGATCGACTTCACCGATCTCGAGACCACGATCGCCAAGACCATCCGCCACATCGACGTGCTGCGCGAAGCGAGGCGCCGGCAGTCGGCGGCCGAGCGAGCCCATGCGATGCTCTCGCGCTATTTCTCGCCGAACCTCGCGGAGCGTCTCGCGAGCGATGCCTCGGCGCTCGATCTCGGCGGCAAGCGCCGCGAAGTCGCCGCGCTCTTCACGGACATCGCGGGCTTCACCAATCTCGTCGAGAACCTCGACCCCGCCTTGTTGAGCGAGGTGCTGAACGAATATCTCTGCGAGATGACGGACGTCGTTTTCGAGCACGAGGGCACGGTCGCCAAGATCGTCGGCGATGCGATCCATGTGCTTTTCGGAGCGCCGGGAGATCAGCCGGACCACAGCACGCGCGCCGTCGCCTGCACGCTCGCGCTCGACGAGTGTTCCGAGCGCTTCCGTGCGCGCTGGGCGAAGCGCGGCGTGACGCTCGGACCGACCCGCATCGGCGTCCATACCGGCCCGGCGATCGTCGGCAATTTCGGGGGCGGGCGCTTCTTCGACTACACCGCCTATGGCGACACCATCAACACGGCCGCGCGGCTGGAGGCGGCCAACAAGGTGCTCGGCACGCGCATCTGCGTGAGCGCGGATGTGGCCGCGCAGGCCGAAGGCTTCCGCGGCAGGCCGGTCGGCGATCTCGTCTTGCGCGGCAAGACGAAGGCGCTTCGCGCCTTCGAGCCGCTGAGCGAGGAGGTTTACGCTCATCCCGCGACCGCGAGCTATGCCGAGGCCTTCGCCAAAATCGAGAAGGGGGATCCGGGAGCGACGACGGCCTTCGCGGCGCTGATGGGGATGCGCGCGAACGATGGCCTCGTGAATTTCCACCTCAAGCGCCTGTTGAACGGCGGATCGGGGACGGTCTTCGATCTCGGCTGAACGAGTCCATCCCGACGCGCGACAGGGCTTGGTGGGCGACAGGCTTGGCTGCACGTCTTATGATGAGCGCCTGTTCGGCCGCTGGTGGGTCAATTCGCGACGCGAAATGGATTGACGATACGCAGCCTGCCGTCGAGCGTCATCCCGTGCCGCATGTCCTCGGACCAGAGCCTGGTGCAATCGGCATGGAGCGCGGAGGCCGCGATCATGGCGTCAAAGGTCGCGAGATTATAACGCTCGGCGAGCGCCAATCCGGTCTCGTGCGTCTCGATCGTAACCGCATGGATGGTCAGCAAGCCGCGCAACAGAGACAGAAATGCGTGGGTGTCCCGCCATGACATGCGCATCTTCCGGCGAGCGACATTGGCGAGCTCGTTCAGGACCTGCACGCTGATCGCGCCGCCGACACGCAGCATTGCCTCTGCCCGGTCGGCCTTCACGGGGTCGCCGGACGCGACGTGGATGAGGACATTGGTGTCGAAGAAGCTATCGGGCATTCGCCTCCTCCCGGTCGAACTTGAAATCGGAAGGAAGTCGCCCTCGGAAGGCGCGCAGCCGCTTCAACAATTCCGCGCGTCCGGGCTTGCGCGCGATGGCAAGTTCCCTTGCGTCGGCGACATGGATCTCGACCTCATCGCCTTCCTTGAGCCGGAGCGCCGCGACCGCGGCGGCAGGAAGGCGCACGGCCAGGCTATTGCCCCATTTGGCGACCCGCATATGGTTCCCCATGGATATACACTGACGAATATGTATATCCCGACAGGGCGGAGATCAAGGAGGGCTCGGCCCAGAGTCCGGCCCAAGTCCCGATCATGGAGCTTCGATTTCGGCCGAAGGAAAAACCGGCGATCAGGCACCGTGGCTGCGCGAATAGCCGCTTGCCGGCGGCGAATGCCAGCCCTCGAGGGCGTCTCCACGCGGGCGAAAGATCTCGACCTTCAACGGATGGCATCTCGCGGCGTCGCTCGAATGACCCGTGCCGCAATCACCGCCCGGGCAGGTGGAAAGCGCGGCGAGGAGATCGATCTCGGCGAAGAACTCGATGAAGTCTCCGGGCCTCACCGGACTTGCCTTCATGAAATACCGGTGCGTATCGGAAGCGTAGCCCGTGCACATGAACACGTTGAGCACATCGTGAACGTGCCGCTCGGCCTCGACCAATCCGATCTTCTGCTCGGCCGCCAGCGCTCTCGTCAAATTCGAATGACAGCAGTGGTGATATTCGGTGCCGCTGAGCATCAGGTTGGTGTAGGGGTCGCAGCGCGTCCCGATCACGTCGTGCACGCCGGCGCCGTCCGCATCCCAGCCGTACCAGTCGAGCGTGTCGTGAGTGATGGTCGCCATCGGACGCAGGTAAGGCATCGTGCTCCAGAGCCGATCGCCCGTGCTCACATGCGTCGCGTGGATGGCGCGCGTCTTGCCGCTGAAGAATCGCTCCGCGAGATCATGCGCGTTCCAGAGGTTGAGGTCGCCGACCTGCGGCCCCTCGACGCTGACGATGCGGAAGATATGGCCTGCCGGCACGCGGAAGCATCGGGCATCCCTCGGCGGCACGATCACCTCGGAGATTTTAGACATTCCGGATCGCAGCTTGCGATAGAACCCGGCGTCATAGGTCGGGAAGCGATCGCCCGTGTAGACCGTGACCGGGGTGGCGGCACGACGCGCGGCGGCATCCGGCGGCGGTGGCGTCTCGGCTGGGGGCCTCATGGCGATGTTCCTTTCGTCTTCTGGAGAGACCGGCGGTATCTCTACACGCTTCCACATTCCGAGCGAGGCTTTCGATGGCCAGCAAGGCGGTGCATGCGATCTCACCCGAAGATTGCGATGGCAAGCCGGACGGCCTCGTGGGCAGTTGCATGCGTTGGCCGCGGGATTTTGCGTCTGTCCCATCGAGCGGTCGCCGGCGACCGAGGAGAACCTCTATCGTGGGAAGCTTCGCTCTCGAGCGCAGGGGAGGGTGGTTACCCACCCGGCACTCGCGAGGCCAGATCCGGCATCAGCGAGGCGGCGACGCCTTCCTCCGCGATGCCCAGTCGATGCGCTCGCATTGCCGATG
This sequence comes from uncultured Alphaproteobacteria bacterium, assembly GCA_963713805.1. GTDB lineage: Bacteria > Pseudomonadota > Alphaproteobacteria > Rhizobiales > Beijerinckiaceae > GAS188. The sequence goes on from CAVQNF010000012.1 coordinate 183,377, forward strand.
TCAGCGCCGCGTCCCATGAGGCCGTCACTTCCCGACCCTTCAAGAGATGCCCCAAAGGCCGGGTTGCGGATAGGGCAGCCAAATAGTCGCTCGCGCCGAATCGCCAAGGCCGCGCCCCATGGGCTTGCATGACATGATTGCCGATGCTCAGGCCCGGCCAATCGAAATCCCCATGATAACTCAGATGCGCGCCAGCCCGTGCCAACTGGGTGAGCAACCTCCCCTGCGCGGCGGCCGGCATGCCATCGGTGCAGACCAGCGGGGCACAGTTTGGGCCAAGCTGATCGGCGGCGATGGCGAGGAGATTGGGGTTCTCGCAGACATACACCACTTGCCCGTCCACCGCCCATTCGGGCGGCGCCCGCAGCAGGCGGCGTAGCGACACATAGGCCGGCTCGCCCGCGGGCGCATAGCGCTCGGGCGAGCGAACGGGAAGGTTCAGGAACATGGCCGGTCGCGCCAGCTCATTGACGAGCACGCCGGCCCGCGCCCAGACGTCACGTGCCTTTTCGCCGCGGATCTCCGGCTCGAGTTTGTCCTCGTCCGCGCCATGCGCCCCCTCGCCATTGGCTTCCGGGAGCCCGTCCGCGACGAGGTTGCGCCAGACCGCGAGCACGAGCGTCGCCGCCGGCTTGTTGGCGTCGAGCCCATGGGCATCTCCGAGCACCTGCGCCGCGAGCTGCGCCCGGGTCACGCCATTCGCGGGCAGACGGCCGAGCACGGCTTGCGCGCGCCGCCGCAGGTCCGTCGCCGCCGCGGCGTCCTGGCTCGACAGCCGCTTGAGCAAGCCGACGCCGGCGGGCCGCTGGAGGAACGCCGCCAGGCCCGGATGGCCGCAGCCATCGACCACCTCCTTCCACTGGGTCCGCGAGCGGGAGCGTGCCGAAGCGAGATGAGTGATCGGGCCCTCCAGTCGCTCCAACGCCTCGCGCAGCGAGCCCGCGATGCCCGCTTGCCGCAAGGCGGCATCGATGGCGCCGACATCCACCGTCATGGAACCGGCAAAGCGTTGCGGACGCCCCTGCAGCGCGGCCAGCGCGGCATGTTCTTGCGCAGTGAGCTTGTCGATGCGAAATGTGTCGATGCCGCCGTCGAGGGCGGCACGCTCGTAGCGCCGGCGCAGGCGCTGGCGCAGCGCCATGAGCGCATCGGCGCCGAGCAGGCGCCTCAGGCGATCTTCGGCCGAGGCGCTCATGCTCTCAACGAGGGCCAGACTTCGGGATCATGCTCGAGGGAAGCGGCGATCGGGGTCGTCCTCGGGGGTCCGCGCGCGACCGTCCCAGGTCCAGCGCGAAACGAACACGGCATCGATGCCTTCACGCCGCTGCAATTGACAGATGGAAACGCCGGGCAGCTCCGCATAGCACCCCCATTCGCGCTCGCTGGTGATGACGAAATCGAGGTCGAACTCGCGGATGAGCGCCATGCAGTGGGCGCGCGCGGAATTGTCGATGCCGGCGAAGGCTTCGTCGAGCAGCACCAGCCGCGGGGAGTGCGCGTAGCCGCTCTGGCTGTAGAAGCTCGCCACGGCCGCGAACAAGGGAACCGTGAGGCCGAGCGCGCGCTCGCCGCTCGAAGCGGGGCCGGAGAGCTTGCGCCATTGGCCGTCTTGCCAGCGTTGCACGCGGAACTCGTGCCAGCGGCGATAGTCGAGCGCGCGGGCCAGTTGATCGAGCAGGCTGATGCCGCCGTCCCGGCCGGGACTTGCATCGGCGCGCTCGCGTTCCGCGGCGATGCGCTGCTGCAGCATGGTGCCGACCACGCGACGATCCTCGAGGGACCACAAGTCACGGTCGGTGTTGAGCAGACGCTTGCGCGCTGCCTCGAGCCCGACCGGCGCACCTTCGGCGCCTTCGGCCAACGCCAGCCATTGCAAGCGAAAGCGCACGCCGGTCGAGGTGGGGCGCCGATGCAGCTCCTTGTTGATGGCCTCGACCTGCCGCTCGGCCCCCTGCAACAGCTTCTGCACCTCGGCGGCAATCTCGGCCTGCAGATGGTTCTCGAGGATCTCGCGCTCGCTCGCGGTGAGCAGCTCGCGTCGCTGCGCGATCTCGTCGGCAAGGCGCAGCGCGAGAAGGTCGGGCCGTTCCGGCCGGTTCTGGTAGATGATGTGCACGATGAACCCGAAATCGCTCGGCTCGGCCTGCGCCTGCTGGCCGAGCGCGGTGAGCGCGCTCTGCAGCTCGGTGAAGCCTTCGGCGATCTGCCGCTGCACGCGAGCCCAGGCTTCATCATCGTCCTTGACACTGGCGAGCGCCTGCTCGGCCCGGCGCGCCAGCGTCAGCGCCGGATCGATGGTCCATGGCGCGCCCAAGGCGGGGAGCTCGATCCGCGGGAGCGCGGCGGAGAGCAGTCCGGTCGCGGCGAAGTCCCGCAGCTTCGCGACGGCTTGCGCACGGACCTCGGCGCGCTCCTGCAAGACGGCTTCGGCCGTGCCTGTCTCCGTGGCGGCGACGGCGCGCGCTTCGCCCGTCTTGCGCCGTGCTTCTTCCGCTTCCTTGAGGACGTGTTCGGTGGTCCGGAGGCCGGCTTGCGCCTCGGCGATCCGCTTCTGCAACGCCTCGACCTTGGCACCGACGGTGTCGCGCAGCACCTCGAGCCGGGCGCGGGCTTCCTCCGCCTCGATGCGGCAAGTGGCGAGGCGCGCCTCGGCTTGGTGCCGATCGTCGCGCGCTTCCGCCTCGCGGGCTCGCTGGCGCGCGAGTTCCGGCAGTGCCGCGCGCAGGTCGTGCGCGGCCTGGACGAGCAGATGCTGGGCGTGACTGAACCGGTCGAGCGCGGCTTCGAGAGGCGCCAGGGCATCCGCGCCCTCGGGTAAACGCAAATCGGTGGCGGTGTCGGCGAGAGCTTGACGTGCCGCCTGTAGCGCCGCCTCGGCGCGGCGATGCAGGGTATCGGCCTGCGTCAGCCGCTCGCGCGCAATCTCGACCTCGCGGGCGGTCGCGCCCGACGCGAGATGCGCGGCGCGCAGGTCGTCATCCGCTTGGTGCTTCGTGCCACTCCTTGACGGCCTGCCGCGTGTCGTTCTCCTGCCGTGCGACCAAGGCTTCGAGCTCGGCGTTCTCGTCGCGGAGCTGCTTCAGGCGCTCGGCGATCTCCGCCAGCCGTCGGGCACGGGCCGCGGCCCGCGCCGCAAAGCCGATATGGGCGGCGGCCGGTTTCGTCCACGCGCCTGCCAACGCGCCGAGGCGGAAGCGGCCGTCGGGCGCTATCCAGGCCTCGAGCGCCTCCCTGTCGGCGTCGCCGCAGGCAATGCCCTCGAGCACCTGCGCGACAACCTCCGGCGGCACGCCGGAAGCGGCACTCGCCGGCGGGCTCGAGCCAATCGGCGAGCGAGCCGCCCTGCAAGGGGCGCGGCCGTGCCTCAGTGTCGTGCAGCGGCGTGCCGCCCTCGCCTGTCCGCAGGCGCCCATCGGTCGCGACCCAGGCATCCAGCAGGCCGGCGGCCTCCAGCGCCGCTTCGAGGCCGGCGCGCCCCGCCGCGTTCACGTGCTCGCGATACTCGACCAACTGCCATAACGGCGCGCCGGCACGGCCTTGCCGAGCCTGGGGGTCACGCTGATAGGGTGCGGGCGGCGCGGCATCCTCGCCGGCTTCGAGCTTGCCGCGTTCGTCATCGAGCTGCTGGCGTTCCTCCTCGAGCATGCGCTGCCGGCGCCCGAGCTCGGCCCGGCGTTCCGCCAAGCGCTGGCTCGCCTCCTGCTGGGCCGCCAGAAGGGCCATCCGCGCCGGGTTGTCGCCGTCCAGCCGAGCGATCCAATCGACGAGGGCCGCGAGCGGCGCATCGGCATCAACCGCCAATTGCCGCAATTGCGCAAAGTGGCGCTCCCAGGCTCGCAACAGCGCCTGGCCATGCCGCTCCACGGCGGCATCAGCTTCAATGCGCCGTTCGGCCGCCAGGCGGGCCTCCTCCTGCCTGTCGCCGAAAGCGCGCAGCTCCTGAACATGCAGCAGCCCGGCCGCCACCACCTCCTCGTGGCGTCGGCGCAGCAAAGCGATGTGCTCGCGCCGCGCGGTGACGAGCGCCCGCAGGGCTTGACGGGCGGCGTCGAAGGCGCGTGGCTCGAGTGCCGCGAGCTCGGCGTCCCCGGGCGCGGCGAGCGGGTTTATCGCATAAGTGCTCGCCATCCCCACGGTCTGGGCAAGGTCGGCGGCGTCGCGGCGGGCTTCCGCCAAGACGCATCTTCGGCTTGCGCGACCCGGAAGGCGCGCTGCCCCGTGTCCTCGACTTCCCGCGCGAGCCGCCGAGAGGCAAGGTCAAGCGATTCTCGGGCCGCGACCATGGCGGTTTGGCGTGCGGTCGCTTCCTTGTCGGCCGTGTCAAGGCGATTCGCATCCTGCATCGCCGGATCGGAGCGCAAGGTATCGAGTCCGGCTCGCTGCCGGTGGAGCTCCAGCTCGGTCCGCTCATGCGCGGCACGCGCCAGTTCTTCGCGCTCCTCGGCCGTGCGCAACGCGGCTCGCATGTCGTGAAGCGAGCGGCTGGCATTGTCGAACTCGGTCTGCGCCTGACGCAGCACGCGCGCCTGGCGCCGGCTCTGAGTGCCGGTGTAGGCACGATAACGATGGTTGAAATGATCGACGGCCTTGGCCAGCGCCTCGTATTCGTCGAGCTGTCGGCGATCCTCCTCGAGCTGGCCGAGCGCCTCGGCGACGTCGCCCAAAAGGTCGGATGCGAGTGGCGGCAGCGCCTCGGTCAGCGCGTGCGAAAGGCTCGCTTCGTCGGGCTTCTTCGAGAGCTGCGGCTGGCGAAGCTGAATCAGCGTATCCATCAGCGCGGCGTATCTGGTCGCGCCCAGGCGAAACAGGCGTTCGTCGACCGCGCGGCGGTAGGCGGCGGCGGTGTCGAACACTTGGCCGCGGCCCTCGATCGCGTCGCGCAAACGCTCCTTCGTCAGCACAATGCGCTGCGCGCTGGTGAGCCAAAGATCCTGGCCGATGCGCGGGCCTGCGTCTCGGCCCTCGAGCACGAAGAACCAGCTTTCGACGTTGGGCCGCGCCGCCGCGGCCGAAAGCCCGGCGCCGAGCGTGAGGTAGTGCGTCGTTCCGTCCTCGGCCTGCCGGCCGAGCTCGATCCAGGCGTAACCGATGCGCCGATCATAGCTGCCGAGCAGCAAATTCCAGGCCATCCTCTTGCCGGCATCGCCGTCGGGCTCGATGCGCGAGGGCTTGAGCTGAGCATCGAACAGGAAGGGCAGGGTGAGCGAGAGCACCTTGGACTTGCCGGTGCCGTTGTTGCCGCGCAGCAGGAGATGGCCGTCGCGAAACCAGAACTCCTCGCTGTCGTAATGGAAGAGCTCGACCAGCCCCAGCCGCAGCGGCTGCCAGCGCGAAAGTGTCGGCGTCGGCAGCACGGCTCGGGCCGGCGTCGCGGCCAGAATTCTCGATCGTCTCGTTCATCTTGGGTCGAACAGAGTGAGCGCGGGTGCCGGGCGGCGGATCTCGGCATCGCCGAGTGCGAAGCGCGCGAGCGCTGGGAGCGGCCGGATGGTGTCACCGTCCCGCGCGATCAATTGCAACTGCTCGAGGCGATTGAGCGCGATGGCGGCGAGCTCGCGCTCGGAGCCGGGCTCGCGAGCCGATCTGCGCCAGTAGCGGCCATAATGCTCTCTCGAATCATGCAGGAATCTGGCGATGTCGTCGTCACGCGGCGCCAGGTCTGCCTCCCGCCCTTCTTGCTCGGGCGTCGTTTGCCGGCATCGATAGCGGCTCGCGAGATGCTCGGCCACCAGGAGCGTCGCATGCGCCTCGGTACCTTCGGCGGGCATGGCGACATCGGTCAGCGCGCCGCCATCGTCGATCAGCGCCAATCCTTCGGCCCGCTGTTCATGGCGTCATCCCGGTAGCCTCGCCCAAGCGGGCGGCCAATGCGCCCCGCTGGTTGACGAAATAGGCGCGGGCGTCGCTTTCGAGCGCATCGGCATAAACCACGGGGTCGTCGAGCAGGCGTCGCGCGATCTGGTGGCGCAACGCCGTGCGGCGTCCTTCGTCGCTGTCGGAGACATGCTCGTCGACGATGGCGTGCAGGCGCGCGTCGAGCGTCACCGGCGCGTCCTCGGGCGCAAAGGTCGAAGGGCCCCGCACGGTCGCCAGCATCCCGGCGAGCGCGCGACGCTGGACGTTATAAAGCGCGTCCGCGTCGTCGCCACTGTCGCGCACGAAGGCATCCTCGTTGCCGACGACGCGCTGCAGCACGCCGAGCTCCAGCAACGTGCGGCAGACCGCGACCAGCTCGCGCCGCTCGTGCTGAGCGCCGAGGGTAAAGGAAAAGCCGTGCAAGGCGAGCGCGGGATCCGCGGCGAGCGCCAGCAGCTTCTCGCCCAGCAGGCGCAGCGTGATTTGCGGATCTGATCGCTCGAGCACCGCGCAGGCCAGGCACCACGAGCACATATCGGCGCCGGTCGTAGCCGGGCAGGCCGCGCGTGGCATCGGCAAGATCGGCGGGCCGCTTATAAAGTCGGGCGCCGTCGCGCTCGACGTGAAGCACCCAGCCGGCCTCGCGCGCAAACCACGCCCGCAGCGCGTCGGCCTGGCGGCGCACCGCACCGAATTCATCATGCGTGGCGCTCATCAGCGGCGTCATCAGGAGAGCGCGGATGGCGCTCGTCAGCTCCTCGCGCTGATGGCGCTGCTGCTGCTGGCTGATGCCATGGGCGTCGTGAGGACGCCTTCATCGCGTATCCGCGGGCGTAATGGTGATGAGGTGATCGCGTCCGCCGAATACGCCGTGCTCGGTGGCGATCTCGGCGTGCGTTCCGGCACCGAGCGGCTCGAGGAACACATGCAGCAGGCCGTCCCCGGTGTGCCGTTGCATGGGTGCGTCCGGTCCATTCTGTTCGGTAAGAGCTCTCGCCAAGCAGTCCCAGAAAGAGACCGAAGGCATGGAGGTCGAGAGCGCCGAAATCCGATAAGCGCAGGGACCGGCCGGTCGCGAGCCGGGCACGCGCCGCTTCGATCTGCCGCGTCTGCTCGCCGAACCGCAGGGCGAGCGCGGCCCGCTCTCGCTGCGATCCCTGACCCTGGCCGGCGGGCCGCGCCGCGTCGCCTCGCCATATTCGCGCAAGCGTGGATGGATCACGAGCGGTGGAGCATCGGCCCAGCGGGTGCTCGCCGGCAGGTCTTCGCCGACGGCTGGCGTTGAGCGAAAAATGCCGCGCCGGATTGAGCGCGAAGGCGGCGCGGGCCAATCGGTGCGCCTCCTTGTCATCCGCGCAGGCGCCGAACCAGCCGGCGAGCACCCGGAAGTCGGCCGAACGATCGCTGCGGCCGCTGCGCCGCTCGTTCAGCATGGCGATTGCGTTCAGCAATTGCGGGATGGCCGAACGCGCGCGCGCTCGCAACAGCTCCGCCTGCGGTGGCTCGTGCCCGCTGGCTGAGAAACCAGCCGCGCAAGCCCTTCCAGCGCTCGCGCCAGGCCTGCCAGCGCCGGGTGCGCATGTCGACCTGGTCTCTGCATGTCGCCTGGTGCTGCGTCCTGCGCTTCCCGCGCGGCCACCCGATGCAACAAATCGTCGATATTTGGCGCCAGGCCATGGATGTGCCGCGCGATCGTGTCGGAGCGACGCACGAGATCGCCCATGAAACGCTCGAGATAGTCGATCAGGCGACGCTTGTAGGTCACCACGGCGATCGCCTCGGCCTGCTGCAACTCGATGCTGCGAGCGACGCCGGCCATGAAGGCCTGAGCGTTCTCGGCCAGGCTCTCGAACACGCGCACCAGATCGCGGAGCGTCTCATGGATTTTGGCCACGTCGATTTCACTTGCATCCGCCAGCGCCCGCAAGGCTTGCAGCCGGCTCGTGATGTCCTCGAGCGCTACCGTCTGCAGCTCGGCGCGGCGCAGCAGCGTCTGCATGAACACGGCGAGCGCGGTTTCCACCGCCTCACCGCCAGCCGACAGCCGGTAGAGGAAGCGTGCGCGATAGAAGTCGCTGAGGCTCGACACCCGTGCCGTGTCGGGTTGCGCCTCGAGATTGCCCCAGGCGGCAAGCTGCGTGAGCGCGGCGTTGATCTCCTCGATGCGAGGGGTTGCGTCCGGCCACGCGGCTTCGCTCAGCACCTCGTCGGGCCGCAACTGCAAGCGGTATTGCCGCTTGGCGGCGGCGAAGACATCCATGATGGCGCGATAGAACGAAGCCTTCTCCGCGCTGACATGGCGAAACAGCTCTCGCGAGTTTGCGTTCATTATTGTCCTTGGCGGCGCATGCAAGTGGCTCGAACCGAGGAGGCGGAAGCGTCAGCAGGGTTTCCCGAAGTGCGCGCGCAACGACTGCCTCCGGCCAGGGTACCGATCGGTCGATCACACACGGCCGGAATGGTTAGCGCGGGGAAGGCCGTTGCGCAATCGAGGATGCGTCGGCAGGTGTGGATAGCGACGCCGTCCACGTCGCTTCTGCGGCCGGCCCTGATAAAAATTGTGGTGGCGAGGCCGGCGCCTGCGTGGCAGGAACGGGCGCAACGGAATAGGAGGCCCCATGCTTGCCGGCAAGCCCATCACGATCTACGGCATCAAGAATTGCGACACGATGAAGAAGGCGCGTGCCTGGCTGGACGGCCACGGCGTCCCTTATGCGTTTCACGACTACAAGACCCAAGGGATCGATCGCGCGCGGCTCGAGCTGTGGGCCGGTTCAGTCGGCTGGGAGACGCTGCTCAACCGCGCCGGCACGACCTTCCGCAAGCTGCCGGACACGCAGCGGGAAGGCCTCGGCGCCGCGAAGGCGATCGCGCTGATGCTCGAACAGCCCTCGATGATCAAGCGGCCGGTGCTCGATCTCGGCGGAAGGCTTCTCGTCGGCTTCAGGCCGGAGGCTTATGAGGCGGCGCTGCGCTGAGCCGGATAAGCTGTCATCGGCACCGCGAGCGTTTCTGACATCGCGGTCATCCATGTGGCCTCGCTGGGTCGGCGCCTCGCTTCGGTCGTTCCTCGGCCTGGCAAGGCGGCGAAAATGTAAGCCGCAGCTGACGGTCGGCAGATCCTAGTTATCATCCCGAACGCTTTCTATCGGAAAAACGGACCTCTGATCAACACCATCAGCACGACCGGACCCGCGGCGGTGTCCACCACGGCGTCGCCGCGAAATCCAGCCTTGCGATAGGCGCGTCGCGCCCGGTGATTGCCGGCGTCGGGATCGATAACGACGAGCGGTGCACCGGCGCCGATCAGTTCATCGGCGAGGAGCCGCAAGAACCGCGCGCCATGGCCCCGATCGATCATTCCCGGTTCACCGATGAAGGCATCGACCGCCATGGCGCCCGACGGCAGGTGAGCCAAATGCGGTTGCGGCCAGGCATGGACCTCATAGGCCTGTGCATAGGCGAAGGGCGCCTCCTCGAACGAGACGATCCATTGCGCCATCGCGGCGGCGTCGAGATCCTCCTCGATGAGCGCGAATTCCTCGTCGGGATCGCCCCACCAGCGCGTCACTTCGGGAGCGCGGAGCCAATTGGCGAGGAGCGGGAGATCGTCCCGCGCGAGCGGTCGGAACGAATAGGGTCGCGAGGTGAACGAACGACACGGCGCGACAAATCGTTGATTCAAGTTCCGGCCTCCTGGACGCGATGCGACGGCATCGGTTCGCGCGGCTTGCGACCGCAAACGTCGCGGGCCGCCCTTCGGGGCTCGTCGCCATCCAATCCTTCCATCGCAAGGCCTTCGACGGTCGAGCCAAAGCTTTTCATCAGGCTGCAGGAACAATTCGTGGTATCGCAACACGATGCGGATGACCAAACGGGCGGGAGTTCTCGCCGTCTGTCCTTGGCTCGTCGGGGCGGCGAGCGGAGCCGGGGGCGCCTTGGCGCAGCAACAAAGCTTTGCCTGCACCAAGCTTAGCTGGGCGCGCGCCAAGGGCAGCATGACCTGCTCGAAGAAACTCAATACCCAGATCGAATTGACCTCTTACATCTATGCGGTCGAACTCCGTGGTCTCACGGCACGAGTGGCTTTTAAAATCAGGCCTGAATCGCGAAGAGACCATGTTTATCCGGATGCCGCTCGGCCTAATAGCTTGGTCATTGTGATCTCGACTGCGCCATAGCCAGAGCTGGAGTGGGCTGGCAGGCCGCGATCGTCATCGATCTCATATTGCGCTTCCACTCGCGTCGGGTCCGTGTCCGAATAGCGCACCAGCACCGGCTTTCTGAAGCCCAGCGGATCTCGTACGACAAAATCCGGCATGGGCCACTCCGCGCGATTCCAATTTGGGACCTTGCCGTGAAGCGTCCATTCGCCATTGAGCAAACCGAGCTCTCCGAACATGACGCGCGATATCGCATTTTCGGGGCGCAAGTCCTCCACCTTCACGGGGTCCTGCAATGAAAGGCGTGGCCCGAAGAAATAACCAAAGGGAGCCCTGCCTCGACTAGCGAGGCGAGCGATGACGCCACGAGCATATGCGCTATCCCTGAGCGGTAGGCGGAAGACCGATCCTTCAGAGTAGAGGATTTTCATAGTCCAAAATACCTTTTGGCTGCATCGATGTATTCCTCTAAATTCGAGTTATCATCACGAATATCATTAATTATTTTTGTAGGAATCTCCACGTTTAGAGATCACATTGCCCCACACAGCAAGGAGCGGCTTTAATCGCCGTCGGAATTTCTCAGCAGGTCATCCAATTTAATTTCGACAGAGCCGGAACCAGACATCGAAGCGATCGGCATGCCGCGGTCGTCTTCAATGGGATATCGAGCCTCGATATGCGAGGGGTCGGTATCCGAATAGCGCACGAGCACAGGTTTCTTGAACCCCAGCGGATCGCGCATGACGAAGTCCGGCATCGACCATTCGGTTCGATCCCAGTTCGGCACCTTACCGTGCAGCGTCCACTCGCCCTCTATTAAGCCGAGATCTCCAAACTTTACGCGCAAAATGGCGTTGCGGGGGTCCAAATCATCCAATTTCACGGCGTCCTGCGACGAAAGGCGCGGCCCGAAGAAGCACCCAAAAAGTACCTTGCCTCTGGATGCGCAACGGGCGATCACGCCACGGGCATATCCACCACCCGGAAGCGGGACACGAAAGACCGATCCCTCAGAATATGAGATTTTCATAGTCCCAAATACCTTTTGGCTGCATCGAGGTACTCTGTCAATTCGGGTTGTCAGGACGAATTGCGTTGTTCTTATCGAACGGGGCTCGATGTTTTTCGAACAAATACTGTTCAAGGCCAAGGGCCGCTCATTGGATCGACGTGCGGGACCTCGCGGTCAATGACGCCGTTCCAATGCGGCATGGGCGCGCATTCGCATTTACCCGCCCACGCAGCATCACTTCGACGGCAAGAAACGGAGTGTTCCGGGGCATCTCGCGAGCCACACTGAGGAGTGAGGCCTGTAGCCATGGTGCCGCCCATGCATCGCGCTTTCCACGCGGATATGTTCAGCGTCGCGTTCTGGCTCGCTCTCGCCGCCGCATTGGCGCCAGGCGTGGCGCAGTCAGCAGCTTCGAGCCCGCACGGCACGCTGACCGGGAAAGAACGTCTCGGCGAGAAATGGAAGGACGAGCAGCGGATCGACAATTGCAAGGTCCCTCTCGACAAACGCGGAGCGAAGCCGCGGCCGGAGACTTGCTCGAAGCTTCCGGCAGGGTGATCTTCGCGCGTGCTCCCTCGTCGAGGCCTCGGAGGGCAGGCGAGTTCAGTCCGGTGCGATCAAGGATAGCGTGGGAAAATAGGTGCGATAGCGTTTCGCATCGCGAGTCATGAGCCGATATCCCGCGACCGCCGCATGGGCACCGATGAAGAAATCCGGAAGAGGCGCTCGCCTCACCCCGCCTCGCCGCCGGTAAGCTACAAACGACTTGCCCGCGAGGAACGCGGCTTCGTAGGGCAGCGCTTCGCGGTCGAGCATGGCTCTCGGCAGTGCGGCATCTAGCTCCTCGACGCGGGTATAGTGAATGGAAACTTCCGCATAGATGACCGGATTGATAACGAGGCGGGAGATGTCCGCGGCTCGCTCGACCGCATCCGCGGACCAAGAAAACCAGCGCGCGTCCTCCGTCATGATGTCGAGGAGGACATTGCTGTCGATCAGGACGGGCGTCATTCAGTCGTCGCGGGTCAGCGCCATGATGGCGTCGGTGCTCATCGCGACGTCGCCGCGTCCTCGCATACGGGCGACGAGGCGGGCGCCCCGACCGTCGTTATTGCGCGCTTTCGCGCGAAGAAGCCGAACGGTCTTGCCGTCGAATTTGAACTCGACCTCCGTGTGCGGCAGCAGACCTGCTCGCTCACGAATATCGGCCGGGATGGTCACTTGACCTTTCGAGGTGATGCGCATTTGAATAATCCTTACTCTTACATGTAAGTGTAAGAGCTTGCGCTCCGAATGCAAGCCATAAGGAGACCATAAGGAGCGCGCCCATTGACGCTCGCGGCGGACTTGCTAAATTCCCGGCCCTTCGAGACCGGTCCCCCAAAGAATGAGTGCCATCGTCGCCGTCGACCGGATCACCAAGCGTTATGGCGGGCTGACGGCGGTCGACGCTTGCGCGTTCGAGGTGCCGCGCGGCTCGATCACCGGCCTCATCGGGCCCAACGGCGCGGGCAAGACGACGCTGTTCAACATCATCGCCGGCGTGACGATGCCCGATGAGGGCCGCATTCTTCTCGACGGCAGGGACGTGACCGGCAAGAAGCCACATGAGCTCTTCGGCCTCGGCCTCGTGCGTACCTTCCAGATTCCCAAGGAATGGGGGCGCATGACCGTGCTGGAGAATCTCATGGTCGTGCCCAGCCGGCAGATGGGCGAGGGCGTCGTCGCCGCCTGGTTTCGGCCCGGCCGCGTGCGTCGCGAGGACCGGGCGATCCGTTTCCGCGCCGAGGCGACCCTGGAAATCCTCGGCCTTCAGGCGCATCGCTTGGCGCTCGCCGGGACCTTGTCGGGCGGGCAGAAGAAGCTCCTGGAGCTTGGCCGCACCATGATGGTCGAGGCCAAGATCATCCTTCTCGACGAGCCCGGCGCCGGCGTGAACCGCACCTTGCTCGGCGACCTCGCTCATTACATCGAGCGCCTGCATCGCGAGCGCGGGACGAGCTTCTGCATCATCGAGCACGACATGGATCTCATCACGCGCCTGTGCGATCCCGTGATCGTGATGGCCGAGGGGCGCGTGCTCGCCCAAGGCAAGATGACCGATATCAAGGCCGACGAACGGGTCCGCGAAGCCTATTTGGGCGCGCCCACGCCCGGCATGGCCGCCTGATGAGCCTCATCGAGATCGAGAACCTGCGTGCCGGCTACGGCGACACGGTGATCCTGCACGGCATCGACATGGTGGCCGAGGCCGGCGAACTCGCCGTCATCATCGGCCCGAACGGTGCCGGCAAATCGACCTTGATCAAGGCCCTTTTCGGCATCGTCGCGACCCAGGCCGGACGCGTACGCTTTTCCGGGAATGACATCACCGGGGCCGCGCCCGAACGGCTCGTCGCCCTCGGCATGGCCTATGTGCCGCAGGAGCGCAACGTCTTCCCGACGCTTACGGTGGCGGAAAACCTGGAGATGGGGGCGTTCAGCGTGCGCGGCCGGCTCGCGCCGCTGCTCGAGACGCAATACGCGCTTTTTCCCGAGCTCGGACGGCGCCGCGGCCAGCTCGTCGGCGAGATGTCGGGCGGGCAGCGCCAGATGGTCGCGCTCGCCCGCGCCCTGATGACGAAGCCGAAGCTGCTCCTGCTGGACGAGCCGACCGCGGGCCTTGCGCCCAAGATCATGGCGGAGGTGTTCGGCCATGTGCAAACCATCAACCGGGCCGGGATCGGCGTGCTCATGGTCGAGCAGAACGCGCGACGTGCGCTCGAGATCGCCGATCGCGGCTATGTGCTCGCGGCAGGACGCAATCGCTTTTCCGGCACCGGCGCCGATCTTCTCGCGAACAGGCAAATGGCGGAGGCGTTTTTGGGCGGTAGCTAGGCGGGAAGGGTGCCTTTCTACTCGCTACTCGCTACTCGCTATTCGCCCTCACTCCTCACTTTTCACTCTTCACCACTCCCAACAAGAAACCGAATGGACCTCATCAACCTCTATCTCATCCCAGGCATCGTGCTCGGCTGCATCTATGCGCTCGGAGCGGTGGGCCTGTCGCTGATCTACGGCGTGCTGCGCTTCGGCCATTTTGCTCATGGCGATGTCATGACCTTCGGCGCCTATGTCACCCTCTCGGTCGTCGGCCTTTTCGGCCTGCCGCCGCTCGCGGCGCTGCCGATCGCCATGTTGGCGACGGCCGCTCTCGCCGTCGCCATCGACCGGCTTTTCTATCGGCCCTTCCGCGACAGCCCGACGATCGTCGTGGTGATCGCCTCCTTCGGCGTCGCCCTCATGCTGCGGTCGCTGGTCGAGATCTTCTGGGGCGCCGACGACCGCAGTTACGAGACCGGCATTCGGAGGCCGATGACGCTCTTCGACACGCTCGTGATCGCGCCGCGCCATATCGCGATCATCGTCGCGGCCGTGGCGCTCGTCACCGTTCTGCACGTCTTTCTCACGCGCACGCGCCTCGGCAAGGCGATGCGTGCCGTGAGCGATCAGCCGAGCCTGGCGCGGGTCTGCGGCATCGATCTCGACACGGTTTCGCTGTGGACCTGGGTATTCGGCGCGGGGCTCGCCGCGGCGGCGGGCATGTTCCTCGCGATCGACACGCAACTCAATCCGAACATGGGATGGAACCTCCTGCTACCCCTGTTCGCGGCGGCGATCCTGGGCGGCATCGGCAAGCCCTACGGTGCGATCGTGGGGGGCCTCGTCATCGGGCTCGCCGAGGAGCTTTCGAGCTTCCCGCTCTTCTCCGGAGAGCCGCTGGTGCCGCCGGACTACAAGACCGGGGTCGCGTTCGCGATCATGGTGGCGATGCTGCTCTGGCGCCCGCAGGGCCTGTTTCGCGGGCGGGTCTACTGATGGGCGCTCTCTTCGGCTATGGCGAATATGCGATATCGCTTCTGACCATCGGCGGCATCTACGCCGTCATGGCGCTCGGCCTCAATCTGCAATGGGGCTATGGCGGGCTCTTCAATGCGGGGGTGAGCGGCTTCTTCGCCGTCGGCGCCTATGCGAGCGCCATCCTGACCGCCCCGCCGATGCCGGGTCATTTCGTCGGCTTCGGCCTGCCGGTTCCCATCGGAATCGTGAGCGCGATGGCGCTGTCCGCCGCGGTCGGCTGGTTCGTCGGCCGCATCTGCCTTGGCCTGCAAAGCGATTATCTCGCCATGGCGACCATCGGCATCGCCGAGATCCTGCGCCTCGTCATCGACAACGAGATCTGGCTGACCAACGGCTCTCGCGGCATCGTGGCGATCCCGCGCCCCTTCGAGGAATTGCCGGGCGTCTGGCGCGATCTCGCCTATCTCGGCCTCGTCGCCGCCGTCGTGCTCGCGCTCTACCTCGCGCTCGAGCGGCTGGCGTGCTCTCCCTGGGGACGCGTCATGCGCGCGATCCGCGACAATGAGGACGCGGCGGCCGCGGCCGGCAAGGACGTCGCCGCTTTCCGGTTGCAGGCCTTCGTGCTCGGCTCGATGGTGATGGGCTTGAGCGGGGCGCTCACCGCGCACGCCTTCAAGTTCATCGGGCCGGACGCGACCTTGCCGCTGATCACCACCTTCCTCGTCTGGGTCATGCTGATCGCCGGCGGCAGCGCCAATAATCGTGGCGCCATCCTCGGCCCCATCGTGATCTGGACCCTTTGGTCGGCGACCGAGCTCCTGACCGGACGCCTGCCTCCGGAGTGGCAGATCCGCGGCAGCTACCTGCGGGTCTTCCTCATCGGGCTGCTGCTCCAGATCGTCCTGCAGCGCTTTCCGAGGGGAATGCTTCCCGAGCGCACGCCGCGGCTGCCCGAGGCGCAATAGCCGCGATTTGCACCGCCGCGGCGGCAGTCACAAGGGCGGATAGACCTTGACCTCCTTGAACGCGTCGCCGACCACGGCCCATTCCCCGATATAGCCGGTCACGTCGCCGTTCTTGTCGAACACATGCGGGCCGGAAGCGCCGACGAAAGCGATCTTCTGGCCGGACTTGATGGCATCGACCGCCTTCTTCCATTCGGTGGGCTCGATCTTCGTGCCGTCCGGGCCGGCGATCGCGCGCAGCGCGTCGCGCACCTTGACGCGGTCGGTCGAGCCCGCCTGCTCGAGCGCGAGCGCGGCCATCATGGTCGCGTCGTAGACCTGCTCGACGAAGAGCTTGTTCGTCATGCCGGGCTTTGCCTTCTCGAAGGCCTCGTCGAATTTCTTATGCGCGGTCGAGTTGGTCGGCGAGGTCGGCGCCGTGCCGAAGAAGTTCTTGAGGTTCTCGGCGCCGATCTGCTTGATCATCGTGTCGTCGCGGATGCTTTCGGTGCCGATGAAGGTATTGAAGAAATTATTCTCGAGCGCCTGCTTGACGATGGTGAGGCCGCTGTCGCCCGCATAGGCGATGATCACCAGCGCCGGCGCCTTGCTCGCGGCCAGCGTCGCGAGCTCGGCGCGGTAGGACGCCTTCTTGGTCTCGTGGATCTGGTCGGCCGCGATGGTGCCGCCTCCCGCGGCATATTCCTTGCGGAACACCTCGGCGATGCCGACGCCGTAGTCGTTGTTGGCGTAGCTCAGCGCCACGGTCTTGAAGCCCTTGTCGAGCACCATCTTGGCGAGCACCTTGCCTTGGTAGGTGTCGGAAGGTACGATGCGAAACAGCATGTCGTTCTTCGGCATCGTGGTGATCGCCGGCGAGGTCGCGGTCGGCGCGATGAGCGGCACGCCCGCCGCGATGGTGACGCTCCCGGCCGCCGGGATCACGGTGCCGCTGAGCAGGGGACCGACGATGATCGGCACATTCTCGACCGAGACGAGCTTGCGCGCGGCATCGACCGCGCCCTGTTCGGTGCCTTGCGTGTCGACGATGACGAGGCGCAGCTTCTTGCCCCCGAGGACACCGCCGTTGGCATTGACCTCGTCGACCGCGAGCTGCTGGGCGGCGAGCAGCGCCGGCATGAAGTTTGCGATCGGTCCGGTAACGTCCATGAGCGCGCCGAGCTTCACCTCGTCCTGCGCTCGCGCCGCGTCGGTGACCAGCGCCGTCGATAACAGGATCGCGAGAAATAAGGCCAAGCGTTGCGTTTGAGCGCGGAGCAAATCGATCACCATCGCGTTCCCTCTCTTTCTTTTATGCAGCGACTTTAACGCTAATTTGGACGGTGTCGAGATGAATCACCGCTGCGCACAAAAGATGAAAGCGGGCGGGCGCCGCCGCGGTGGAATGCCCCGTGGCCTCGATCGGCTCGACGGCCCGAGCTTTCGACGAGGGAAGGCGCAAGCGTGAGCGTGTCATCGGGAGCGCATCGGTGAATTTCGACTGGATCCATGCGGGGCCCTCGATGCTCGCCGCCTTTCTCGCCTCGCTGGTCGAGTTCGTCGAGGCGTTGACGGTCGTTCTCGCGGTGGGAACGGTGCGCGGCTGGCGCGGCGCGCTCGGCGGCAGCGGCGCGGCGCTCCTCGCGCTTCTCGTGATCATCGCCGTGCTCGGGCCGGCGTTGACGCGGATTCCGCTCGGGAGCGTGCAACTTGTCGTCGGCGCCCTGTTGCTGCTCTTCGGCATGCGATGGCTGCGCAAGGCCATTTTGCGCGCCGCCGGCGTCATCGCCCTGCACGACGAGACCGCGACTTACGCAAAGGAGACCGAGGGTTTGCGGCGCCTCGGCGAGATTCGTGCGGGTTGGGACAAGGTGGCGTTCACCGCCTCCTTCAAGATCACCATGCTCGAAGGGATCGAAGTCGTCTTCATCGTGGTCGCCATCGGGGCGGGAGGCGCCGGCCTTCTCGTGCCCGCGAGCCTCGGCGCCTTCGCGGCGCTCGTTCTCGTCATCGGGCTCGGCCTTCTCGTCCATCGGCCGCTGGCGACCATCCCCGAGAACACGCTCAAATTCATGGTCGGCGTGTTGTTGTCCGCCTTCGGAACGTTTTGGGTGGGAGAGGGCCTGGGGGTGAGATGGCCGGGCGAGGATTGGTCGATCCTCGGATTGATCGGGGGCTTCCTCGTGATCGCCTGGATCGCCATTCCGCTTTGCCGCCGCCCACGCGCATCTGCCTCGATCACGGCGTCAGGTTCCTGAGGAGAGCCGAAATGACCTTTATGCGCACGGCGCTTCGAGAGCTGGTTTCTCTCTTCGTCGAGGACGGCAGCCTCGCGCTCGCGATCCTCATCTGGCTCGTGGTGGCTGGCCTTTTCATCGCGCGCTTCGAGGAATTATCGGCCTTTGACGGAGCTATTCTCTTCGCCGGGCTCGCCCTCATTCTTGTGGAAAACGCGCTTCGCCGCGCGCGCAATCCGCCTGCCTGATCGAGCTCCGCTCTACTTTAGATATGGATCGGATGGCCGAGCGCGCGAAGCGAGGCTTCGAGGAAGGCCTCGCTGAGGGTCGGGTGAGGATGGATGGTCGCCGCGACATCCTCGAGCCGCGCGCCCATCTCGATCGCCAGGCTGAAGCCGCCGACAATTCCGAAATGCCGTCGCCGACGCCCTGAATGCCGAGGAGAAGATGATTGTCGGCTCGCGCGACCACGCGGATGAAGCCGCTTCCTTCCCCATGGTCATGGCGCGGCCGTTCGCCCGGAACGGGAAAGACGCCGGTCTTGATCTCGATGCCGGCGGCCTTGGCCTCGTCGGGCGCCAGGCCGGCGGTGACGATCTCCGGATCGGTGAAGCAAATCGGCGGGAATGCAAATCCTGTCCCAGGCGCGCTTTTCGCCGGCGATGATCTCGGCCACCATCTCGCCCTGCGCCGACGCCCGGTGCGCCAGCATCGGTTCGCCGGTCACGTCGCCGATCGCGTAGACGCCGCGCATCGAGGTGCGGCACTGGTCGTCGATGCGAATGAACGGCCCGTCCATGTCGAGGTCGATCGCCTCGAGGCCCCAGCCCTCGGTCACCGGCTTGCGGCCGACCGTGACCAGGATCTTGTCGGCCGCGAGCGTCACGCTTCCGCCCGTCGGACCGTCTCGACGAGAGGGCATCGCCCTTCGGCGCGAGAGCTCCTTCGCCTTGGCGCCGGTCAGCACCGTGATGCCAAGCTCGCGCAGGCGCTTCGCCGACCGGGCGCGTCAGCTCGGCGTCGTATTGCGGCAGGATGCGCGGCAGCGCCTCGACACGGTCACCTCGGCGCCCATCTTGGCAAAGGCGGTTCCCAGTTCCAGCCCGATATAGCCGGCACCGACCACGACGAGCCTGCGCGGCACGCTCGGTCAGCGACAGCGCCTCGGTCGACGAGATCACCGGGCCGCCGAACGGCAGCGCAGGCAAGTTCGACGGCGGCCGAGCCCGGTCGCGATCACGACCTGCTCGGCGCGGATGATCTGAACGCCGATTTCCGTTTCGACCTCGACCGTCTTGCCGTCGCGGAACTTCGCGCCCAGCCCTCGACGATCTTGACGCCGGCCTTCTTCAGCAGCGCCGAGACGCCGCCGCTCAGGCGACCGACGATGCCGTCCTTCCAGGCATCGTCTTCGCAAGGTCGAGTCGTGGGCGCCGCGAGCGAAATGCCGAGCGGGCTTTCGCCCGCTGCGATACGCGCGACCCTCGCGAATTCATCGGCGGCGTGGATCAGCGCCTTGGACGGAATGCAGCCGACGTTGAGGCAGGTGCCGCCAGGCTTCCTCGCCTCGACCACCACCGTGTCGATGCCGAGCTGTCCCGCCCGGATCGCGCAGACATAGCCGCCGGGTCCTGCGCCGATCACCAGAAGCCTGCAGGATATGTCTTTCATGGCTCAGCTCTCCATGAAGATCAGCGCTGGCGTTTCCAGCAGCGCCTTGATGCGCTGCACGAAGATCGCGGCGTCCCAGCCGTCGATCACGCGATGATCGAAGCTCGACGAGAGGTTCATCATCTTGCGCGGGACGAAGCCGGAGCCGTCCCAGACCGGACGCATCACGATCTTGTTGACACCGACGATCGCGACCTCGGGATGATTGATGATCGGCGTCGAGACGACGCCGCCCATGGCGCCGAGCGAGGTGATCGTGATGGTCGAGCCGCTGACAGCTCCTCGCGCGTCGCGGTGCCGGTCCGCGCGGCTTCGGCAGAGCCGGGCGACCTCGGCTGCGCAGTCCCAGAGGTCGAGCGCCTCCGCATGCCGCACCACCGGCACCATGCAGGCCCGCCGGCGTCTGCGTCGCGATGCCGATATGGACGCCGGCATGCTGGTGGATGACGCCCGCCTCGTCGTCGAACAGCGCATTCAGCCTGCGGCTGCTTCGCGATCGCCGCACCATCGCGCGCATCAGGAACGGCAGCAGCGTGAGCCTCGGCTGGTCCTCGCGCTTCTCGCTTGTTCAGCGTCTGCGCGCAGCTCCTCGAGCGCGGTGACATCGACTTCTTCGACATAGGTGATGTGCGGGATGCGCGCATGCGCCAGCCGCCATCTTCTCGGCGATCTTGCGGCGCAGCCCGATCACCTTGACGTCTTCGACCGCGGTCTTCGGCTGAAGCGCCTGCCGACCGCGCCGTCGCGCGGCCCGCGAGCGACGAATGCGTCGAGGTCTTCGTGGGTGATGCGGCCGGCCGGACCGGTGCCCGGGACCTGCCGCAGGTCGATGCCCGCCTCCCGCGCGCGCAGGCGCACCGCCGGCGAGGCGAGCGGTCTCGGCCCTCGGCGCGCGGTGCGCCGAACGCGGCTTGGCGCGGCTCGGCGCGCTGCGCGCAGCATCGCGCGAGCCGGCGTCCGGGCAGACATGGGAGCCGTTCGGCGCTCGCTCGGCTCGTCGGCCGCGTCGCGGCTCTGGCGCGGCAGGCGTCGGTTTCGCTCGCTTCGGACGGCCACGGATGCGGGCACGCGGCTGCGCTGCGCTCGCCGCGTCCGCGTCTTCGCCCGGCACCTTCAGGCGGACCAGATCGGAGCCGACGGCGACCACGTCGCCGATCTCGGCGCCCAGCCAGATGATCTCGCCATCGACCGGCGAGGGGATTTCGACCGTCGCCTTGTCGGTCATCACCGCCGCAAGGATCGCGTCCTCGCGCACGAGATCGCCGACCTTGACGTGCCACTCGACGAGTTCGGCTTCGGCGACGCCCTCGCCGACATCGGGCAGCCTGATCACGTGCTCGGCCATGTCACGCCTCCATGGTCTCGAGCAGCGCGCGGCCGACGCGGCCCGGACCGGGAAAGTAGTCCCATTCCTGCGCATGCGGATAGGGCGTGTCCCAGCCCGCCACGCGCGCGATCGGCGCCTCGAGATGATAGAAGCAGGTCTCCTGCACCAGCGCCGACAGCTCCGCGCCGAAACCCGAGGTCAGCGTCGCCTCGTGCACGATCACGCAGCGGCCGGTCTTGCGCACCGAGGCCTCGATCGATCTCGAGGTCGAGCGGCAGCAGGGTGCGAAGGTCGATGATCTCGGCATCGACGCCGGTTTCCGCGGCGGCGGCCATGGCGACGTGCACCATGGTGCCGTAGGCGAGGACGGTCAGCGCCGCGCCTTCGCGCCGGATGGCGGCCTTGCCCGAGCGGCACGGCGTAGTGGCCGTCGGGAACCTCGCCGAGCTCATGCTTCGACCAGGGCGTGACGGGCCGGTCGTGATGGCCGTCGAACGGCCCGTTGTAGAGCCGCTTCGGCTCGAGGAAGATCACCGGATCCGGGTCTTCGATCGCCGCGATCAGCAGGCCCTTGGCGTCGCTCGGGATTGGACGGCACCACCGTCTTGAGCCCGCACACATGGGTGAACAGCGCCTCCGGGACTTTGGCTGTGCGTCTGGCCGCCGAAGATGCCGCCGCCGGTCGGCATGCGCACGACGAGCGGGCAGGTGAACTGCGCCGTTCGAGCGGTAGCGCAGCCGCGCCGCCTCCGAGACGATCTGGTCGTAGGCCGGATACATGTAGTCGGCGAACTGGATCTCGACGCAGGGCCGCAGCCCATAGGCCGCCATGCCGATCGCCGCGCCCGACGATGCCGAGCTCGCTGATCGGCGTATCGAAGCAGCGGTTCTTGCCGTATTTCGCCTGCAGGCCCTGCGTGGCGCGAAACACGCCGCCGAAGATAGCCGACATCCTCGCCGAACACGACGACGTTGTCGTCGCGCTCCATCATCACGTCCATGGCGTCGCGGATCGCCTCGATCATCGTCTTGCGCGGCATGGCTCAGACTCCCGCCTGCTTGGCGTTGCCGGCGCAGATGTGGCGGCATCTCCGCATAGACGCCCTCGAACATGTCGCGCACCGAAGGGCTGCCGCCGGCATGCAGCGTGCCGTGGCTTTCGGCCTCCTTCTGCGCCGCCATCACCGTGTCGAGGATCTCCGCTTCCGCCTGCTTGTGGCGCTCCTCCGACCAGACGCCGCGCAGCGATCAGGTGGTTCTTCAGCCGGATCACCGGATCACCGAGCGGCCAGGCATCGGATTCGGTCTTGGGCCGGTAGGCGGCGGGATCGTCGGAGGTCGAATGTGCGCCGACCCGATAGGTGACATGTTCGATGAGCGTCGGGCCGAGATTGCGCCGCGCGCGCTCGGCCGCCCATCTGGCGACGGCGTGGACCGCGAGATAGTCGTTGCCGTCGACCCGGAGCGCGGGAATGCCGAAGCCGAGGCCGCGCGCGGCGAACGTGCCCGAGCCGCCGCGCGCGATGCCCTGGAAGGTCGAGATCGCCCACTGGTTGTTGACGATGTTGAGCACGACCGGCGCCTTGTAGGTGGAGGCGAAGACCAGCGCGGCGTGAAAGTCCGATTCGGCGGTCGCGCCATCGCCGATCCAGCCCGCCGCGATCTTCGTGTCGTTCTTGATCGCCGAGGCCATGGCCCAGCCGACCGCCTGGATGATATTGCGTCGCGAGGTTGCCGGAGACCGAGAAGAAGCCGTGCTCCTTCGAGGAATACAGCACCGGCAGCTGCCGGCCTTTCAGCGGATCCTGCTCGTTCGAATAGATCTGGCACATCATGTCGACCAGCGAATAGCCGGCCGCGATCAGCAGCCCGGCCTGGCGATAGGTCGGGAAGTTCATGTCGCCCGGCTAGCAGCGCCTTGCGGAAGGCGCAGCTCACCGCCTCCTCGCCCATGTGCTGCATGTAGAACGAGGTCTTGCCCTGCCGCTGCGCCATCAGCATGCGCGCGTCGAAGGCGCGCAGCGTCATCATGTCGCGCAGGCCCTCGAGCAATTCCTCGTCGCTCAAGAGACCCGCCCAGGGGCCGACCGCCTCGCCCGTCGCGGTTGAGCACGCGGATGATGGAATAGGCGAGATCGCGGATGGCTTCGGGATCGGCGTCCACCTCCGGGCGCGCGACCGAGCCGGCCCGCGGGATCCGCACGCTCGAGAAATCCGGGCGTTCCGCCAGGGCGAACCGCCGGTTCGGGCACATGCAAGCTCAAAGGTGGGTGGTCGGTCATGACGTTCCTCATAACCCTTTCGGCCCGTGCCGCTCCCGAAATCCTGCCTCCAAGAAGACCTGAAAAAGAAAACCTGCGTCCAACAAGGCCTGCGGTGAAGAAGTCCTGAAAGGAAGGAACCTACGCCAAAGCCCTACGCTCGAGACATGTCATTTGTTCGAAAATCGCATCCGGCCGAGACGCCGGGACAGAAGCGCGGCCTATCCTCGGAACACCGAGGGGTCCGCGCGCGCGGTCGCTCGGGGCTCAGCTTGCGGCGTGCTTGCGCGGCAAGCCGAACACGCCCGGCAGCAATTCGAGGTGGCGCCAGATGAAGACCGCCATGCCGGCGTTCCAGACGATCAGCGTCACGGTCGTGGCGATCGCCGCGCCCGTCAGCCCGAAATGATGGATCATGATCATGCTCACCAGCGCGTTGACGACCGTGCTGATGACCAGGAGCACGGCGGCGCTGCGCTCATGCCCGGTCATGTTCATCACGTGCAACTGGGAACCGACGCTCGCCGCGAACACCTGTCCGATGAGCAAGATGCGCAAAGCTGGCACGCCTGCCTCATAGCCATGGCCGAACCAGCTCAGCAGCGGGTCGGCAAGAAGCGAGAGAACGAGCGCGATTCCGGCCGCTCCGCACAGCGTCCACAATGCCGCGGTGCTGACGAGGACCTGAAGCATGGCTTGGTCTTTGCGGGCGAACAGATGCGAGATGGTGGGGGCGAACAAGGTGTTGACCGCGGTACGCGGAAGCGCCGCGAGAAACGCGATGTTGAAGGCGAGCCCGTAGATGCCGGCGTCGGTCGTGTGTCCGGCCCAGCCGAGCAACAGGACGCCGGTGCGGTTGAGGAGGGATTCGACTCCCGCGATGATCACCAGGGGAAGGGCTGTGCGGCGCCAGGTCGAGGCCGCATATTCCGCGACGAGTGTGTCCATGACGCGCGGCCGCAACCGATGCTTGGCGAGGCTCGACAGACAAAGACCGACGAGTGAGCCGGCAACCGTCGCCGTCATCACCCAAGGCGCGTCGATGCTCACGCCGATGACCGAGGTCGCGAAGGCGACGATGGCAAGAAGCATCCCGTCCCGCACCATGCGGTCGGGCGCAAGCGCCGAGATGACGCCGCCGAAGGCGCGCACCGCCGAGGAGCGAATCCATAACAGCGCCCAGACCGGCACCAGGACGAATCCGACCAGGAAGGTGTTCTTGAGCGGGGACGACATGCCGGGCGTCAGAAGCACGACGAGAGTTCCGATCGCGACGATGCCGATGCTGACCGCCATCGCACGCCGCTCCGCGTATTGGATCACGCCCTTGAGGAGAGGGTAGGCGCGCTCGGCACGGTAAGCCGGGACGAAGCGCAAAAGCGCGACGTCGAAGCCGAGGGCGGAAAAATAGGCGAGCACCACCATCCAGGCGAACACATAGGTGTAGATGCCGAAAGTATCCGCGCCGACGATGCGCGCGATCAGGAGCTGCGAGCAATAGGTCAGCCCGGCCCCTACGATGAAGATGCCGAAGGCAGCGACGCCGCCGCGCTTCACGCGCTCGAGGGATGGATCGCCCGGCGGCGCCTCGTCAGACATGCCGTGTTCCTTGATCCCGCGTCCCGGCGGAAGATCGATCGTGCCGAACGTTGGAGTCGTCATGACGCCACCGCCGTGCCGAGCCGGCGATCGAGCTTTTCCGCGAGGCGCTCCTCGATCCGCGCGGCGGCTTCGTCGAGCGAATTCACGTCGAGAGAATCGACGCGGACCACGGCCTCGCCCCGTTGCTCGAGAAGAGCCTGCAAGCGGTCGATGATCCGTATCAGGTCGAGATTGCGCTTCATATCGAGCTCGAAGAACCGCTCGAGGGTGCTTTGCGCCTCCTGCCTGGCGCCGAGCCGCGCTGCGAGGATATCACGGGGTGCGTCGAGCCTGATCAGCAGGTCCGCCTTCGGACACCGATCGAGCAGGCGCGAGACGAGCGTTTCGTCCTCCTGTCGACCCAGCAGCATGAGCGAGCTCACCGCTTGCACGAAGGCCTGGTCGAACACGACGATGTGCTGGCTCATCGACGCGCATTGCCAGGAGCGTGACAGGCGGGACAAATATTGGCTCAGGCGAAACGACCACATCAAGCTGGTCGGCCGCAACATCCTTACGAGGTCTGCCGACGCGACGCCGTCCGACGTGGCGTCGGGGCGACGCAGCAGCGCCAGCACCTCGACGAGCGGACGCCGCAGGCGCTCGATCGCGGCAGAGACGCTCGGTTCCCCGCCCGGGTCTCGTGGGCTGACGCCTTCTCAGCCGGCCGAACGCTCAGCACGAGCTCAATCGCATGGCCGCGCTCTCGCAACCGCTGCGCGAGCGTGTTCGCAAAAGTGGTCTTGCCGACACCCGGAGGGCCGAAGAGCTCGATGATCATGCTGCTGCGACCTCGCGGATGTGCGTCAGAGCTGCCGCCAGATTTCGCGCTTGATCTTGCCGGTGACGACGGACAAGGGCTGTTCCGCATCCACGCACACGACGCGAGCGCCTTTGAAGGCGAGGCGTTCCATCGAGGCGACGCGGTCGCGGATGACCTCGAGGTCCATGTCCGGTTCACGCCTCGCGGCCGTCGCCGGCGAGACCATGAGCTTGATGACGAGATCGGGCGGGAGACGATGGGTGAGGGCGTAGGCGCCAGCCTCGAGGCGGCGCAGGAACGCCGGCACCTTCGGCAAGCGGGTGAGCAAGGGGCCGTCGTTGAAGCCGAGGATTTCATCTTGCGGGTAACGATCGGCGAGGACGACGAGGCCGCGGTTGGCGGCGCGGCGCGCCGACACGAGCTTGTTCCGCTTCTCGCGCGCGACCACCATGGCCCATCCGGTGAGGAGCGCCGCGTAGAGGAGCCCCGGAGGGCGGGACGAGATCTTGCCGTGTGAAGCTCCCTTCGGCTTCGTCTTGAAGGCGCGCCTCAGTGCAGGCATGACAAGCTTCAGCGGGCGCAACAGGAGCGAGGGCCGCCCGTCCCCGGTGCCGAAATAGATCGGCATCGTGTCGATCTCGGCGCCGAGCCACGCCCGCATGGTCGAAACGGCAGTGCTCTTGCCGCTGCCGTCGACGCCGATCAGCGCCACCACGCATCCTCCCCCGGGCGCTCGCCGGCTCCAAGGACGGGGCCAGTGGAGGAGGCGTTGGTTCAAGCCGCCGGCAAGCCAGAGCGCGATGCGGCCGATGCATCGCACGCGAAACTCGAAGGTGCCGTAGCTGCGCTGTGCGGCGAAGTGCTTCTGCACCCGCCTTCGCAGGGCGGACTCGACTTTCCAGGGCCGCGTCACCGAAAAATGCCTGCACGATCTGATCGGCGAGATCTTCGTCGCCCGGATCCCTGCCCATCAGTTCGGCGGTGCGCGCGCGCAAGCCATCGCGATCGATCCGCGCGACGAGCGCCTCGCGGTCGAGCTCGAATTTCTGCTTGGTCGCCTCCCAGTGCCGTAGCGTGACCGGGTCCGTCCGCCTCAGCTCGAGGCAGGCGCGTATCACCGTCAACAGCGCTTCGCTCGCGGGATCGAGAATCAAAATCGGCAGGGCCGAATGGCGCACCGCTCGCGAGAGGATCGCGTCCTCCCACGGGATGCGGTAGTTCTTGAGAAGCCGCTCGCCGGCGACGAGACGGAAATGCAGATGAAGGTGCACCAGCTTGCCGCTGGGTTCGTCATAACCCAGGAAGCTCACCACGGCGGGATGATCGCGGCCGCTCACCGAGGGGAAGAGCTTCAGCCCCCGCTGCAGCAGGAGGGCCTGGATGCGATGCTGATCCTGACGCGCGACGAGCAGGTCGAGGTCTCCCTCGCCGGCCAGCACCAGGTGGACGCGTCGGCTGCTCTTCCAATAGCAGTAGGAGATGTCCTGACGTTTGAGATCGTTCAGAATCTCCAGCAGCAGAGGCAGGATGTTTTCACCTGCCTGCGTGTGAAAGATCGCATCGACGCCGTTGGCGAGATCCATCTTCGTCATGCTTCCGGCACCCTGGCCTTGGTCAAGTGACTCTCGCCACTGACAGTGACGGGCGGTTTTGGCAATGCCAATTTTGGTCGCCAATACCCGACGGAATTGGAGTAATACTTTTCGTATTTGACAAAATGCTCGCCAACGTCGCCATAGCGGTAGAGAGCATGTTCTTTCAGGTTCACCTGACTGAGCACCGCGCTCGGCGGCGCGCGCCCCTGATCGAGGCCACCGCTGCTGCGCAGGACGTTGACGGCGTTCTGCGCCGTCTCGCGTCGCGTGCTTCCCCATTTGACGACGAAGAGCACCTTGTCCGCCATATTGGCGAGCAGGCGCGACTCGGTCACGCCGAGGAGCGGGGGCCCGTCCACGATCACGCAATCATAGCTTTCGCGCAGCTGATGCAGCAGGCGCGCCAATTGATCACCCGCAAACAGCGTGACCGGGTCGACCGGGCACCGCGTCATCGGAAGATAGTCGAGCGCGAGATGCGGCACGCGCTGAATGACGTCCGCGGGCGGAAGATCGTGCAGCAGCAGATCGACGACGCCTCTCTTGGCCCTCGTGCGTAGCGCTCGCTGCACCGTCGGATGGCGGAAGTCGAGATCGACCAGAAGCACCCGCCTGCGGATCTGCGCGACATAGACCGCGAGGCTCACGGCGAGCGTCGTCTTCCCTTCGCCGGGCACGCTCGAGCTCGTGAGGATGATCTTCGAGCCTTCATGCGGCGACGTGAGGCGCAAGCCCGCGACCACCGAGCGGATGGCTT
Source organism: uncultured Alphaproteobacteria bacterium (assembly GCA_963713805.1). Lineage (GTDB taxonomy): Bacteria > Pseudomonadota > Alphaproteobacteria > Rhizobiales > Beijerinckiaceae > GAS188. The sequence goes on from CAVQNF010000012.1 coordinate 211,447, forward strand.
CGGTATAGGCGGAGTACGGGTGCCTCAAGAGGTATTTGTGCGGGCGAATTCTGGCCGTCCGGGAAAGTTGCGAGACGAGGCCGAGGCAAGGAAGCCCGAGCGCCTCGACGACTTCCTGTTCGCTGCGCAGCCCGCGGTCGAGACGCTCGGCGGCGACCGCCAGCAGGCACCCGCCCATGGAAAAGAGCACGAACGCCGGGAAGATGAAAAGGAAGGGGCTCGGTGAGCTCGGCCGATCCGGAGGCGACGCGAGCGACAGGATACGCACGTCCGACGCCGCGATCTCCTGTTGATAGCGCACCTCCTTCTGGCGCCGAATGAGGTTCGTGTAGAGCTGATCGCGCGCGGCGCCTTCACGCTCGAGCTCGCGCAGCCGGATGTCCGCATCGCCGTCGCCCGTGCCGCTTTGCGCGGCGGCGAGGCGTTGCTGCACGATCTTCTGCACGGCCGCGCCGGCTTGCTCCACCTCTTTCTTGAGCTCGCCGATGCGTTCGTCGAGCCGGGCAAGCTCGCGGTTCGCAACGTCGCGCTTCTGCTGGCTTTGGCCATCGACGAAGAGCTGGACGATACGATTGGCGGTGGCAGCCGCCAGCGCCGGATCCGTCGAGGTGTAATTGACGCCGATGACGCGCGAGCTTCTCTCTTGGCTGACCCTCAAATAGCGCTCGAGATCGTCAAGGCTCGGGGGCACGACGCGCTTCGTCACGGGGGCGGCGGGTGGTTCGGCTGCCACCGCTCCTGATGTCTGGCTCTTGTCCGAGGGGTCGAAGGCCGCGGGGACAGGGTCAGCGCCCGGCTTGGGGAGCGCCTCGGCAAGGGATTGAGGATTCTTCCCCAGGCTTTCGACCACGCGCTGCAGGTTGTCGTGCGAGGTGAGCATCGTCACCTGCGTATCGATGGCCGGCTCGTCGGCGGGCGGAGCTGCAGTTGCCTGCCCGTTCACCTGACCGGCCTGGGGCTCGACGACGATTTGCGCTTTCGCCGTGTATTTGGGTGGGATCAGCAGGCCGACGGCGCCGGCGAGGCAGGTGCCGAGCGCCGCGACCGCGAGCACGAGGCCCATGCGCCGATGCAGAATGCCCGCAAGTTGCCGGAAGGGCGGATCGGAAACCTGCACCGGCCCGCTGGTCCGCTGCGTGCTCCCGATTTCGGGTTCTTTCGTGCGAGGCGGAGTGGAGAAGGCCGCCTCTTCCTCGGGCTCGAAATTTTCTGGCGCGAATTTCATGACTGAACCTTTGCGAGGCAGGGGGCGTTTGCGATCAAGCGCGCGCTTGGCGCCGCTTGCGCGCGTCGCACATCGACGGCTGCATTGCTCTCCCGGCAGGGAGGCGAGGTGACGGTCGCACGGTGGAAAATGCGTGACGAATTAGCCATAGGCGCGAGTTTCCCTCATCGGTTGAACCGGCGATCTGGCGGGGCCAAGGACGGCAAGGTCCTCGTCGGTCGAACGTAACGGCAGGGGCGGGCTCCCCAGGCTGTCGAGCCAGGCCTGGACCATGAGAACCGCCCAGAGCTCGCTTGCCCGGTCCCGGCGGCCGCTCAGATGCTCCTGCCAACAGCTCTCCACACGCCCCGAATCGAAGAAGCCCGTGCGCTGGAGCTTCGACCGGTCGAGCAGGTCCTGCGCCCAGTCGCGCAAGGGACCGGTGAGCCACGCCCCGATCGGAACGTTGAACCCTTGCTTCGGTCTTTCGAACAGCGCTTCGGGGAGGTAGCGGCGCAAGACCTGCCGCAGCAGCCATTTGCCTTGCCCGTCGCGAACCTTCACGGCTGTCGGCAGCCGCCACGCGAACTCGACGACGCGATGGTCGAGGAATGGGCATCGGCCTTCGAGACTCGCGGCCATGGTCGCGCGGTCGAGCTTCACCAGGATGTCGCCTGGAAGATAGCCGACCATGTCGCGATAGATGAGGCGGCCGACCGCGTCGGGAAGCGAAGGCACGTCCTGCGTCCCGTCACTGGCGCCGGCGCTCGTCGACGGCTCCCCCGTGGCGCTGATCAGCCGCTCATAGAGCTCGCGCTCGTCCGATACGTCGAGCACGCGGGCGATCTTCTGCAGGCTTTCGCTCCTCAGGAGAGGACGCAGCCCGGCGGGAAGCGGCAGCTTGGCGAGAACTCCGTCCATGGTTTGCGCGCTCAGCAGCGTGAGCGCGTGAGCCGCCATCCGCCGCGGCATCGAAGGGAGCCGGAACGCGGGCGCGAGCCGCGAGAGCATGAAATGGCGGGCATAGCCGCCGAAGCATTCGTCGCCGCCATCGCCCGAAAGCGCCACGGTGACATGCTGGCGCGCCAGTCGCGACAACAGCAAGGTCGGGATCTGGGACTTGTCGGCGAAAGGCTCGTCCCAGATGCGGGGCAGTTCCGGGATCACGGCAAGCGCCTTGTCGGGCGTGAGGTTGAATTCGGTGTGTTCGGTTCCGAGATGGCGAGCCACCTGCGCGGCGTGCCGCGCCTCGTCGTAATGGGTTTCGCAGAAGCCGATCGTGAATGTGCGTACGGGGCGCGACGATTGAGCCTGCATCAAGGCGACGACCGCGGAGGAATCGATGCCCCCCGAGAGGAAGGCTCCAAGCGGCACGTCGGCGACCATTCGCTCCCGCACGACGAGCCGCAATAGCTGATCGAGCTCGTTCTCGAGCTCGCGGGCGCCGAGCGTGAGCTGTTGGCGCTGGCCCCTCTCGGCCACCTCGGCGAGCGACCACCAGGGCCGCGCCCGCTGCCGCAAGCTTTCAGCGCCGGTCGTGCTCAGCTCTTCGGCGCGCACCGAAAGCATGGTGCCGGGCGGCAGCTTGAATACGCCTTCGAAGATGCAACGCTCATCCGCCACCCAGCCGCGACGCAACACCATGGCCAGCGACTTGGCATCGACACGCGGTTCAAAGCCGGGGAAGGCCCGGAAAGCCTTGAGCTCGGAGGCGAAAAGGAGGGCTCCGCCGGCGAGCGCGACGTAGAGCGGCTTCTTTCCCATGCGATCGCGGATGAGATGCAGGACCCGATCCTTGCGGTCCCAAAGGCCGACGGCGAACATGCCGGCGAGCCGCGTCAGGGAGGCCTCGATGCCGTATCTCTCGAAGGCGGCGAGCATCACTTCGCTGTCGCTGTGGCCGCGAAAATGATGGCCCAGATCCTCGAGTTCCTTCCTCAACTCGGCGAAATTGTAGATTTCGCCGTTGTAGGTCATGACCAAGCGCTCGCTCGCCGACACCATCGGCTGGCGTCCGGCGTCCGAAAGGTCGACGATCGCAAGGCGGCGATGGCCGAACGCGATGCCGGCATCTGGGTCCATCCACGAGCTGCCGCCGTCGGGGCCGCGATGGTGCAAGGCCTCGGACATGTCTTCGACGGCCGCGAGCCGGCGCGGGTTCGCACCATTCGGAAGAAGCAGGATGCCGACGATGCCGCACATGCTATGCGCTCCGTTCACGAACCGCGGGAGTTCTTGTCGCCTCCACACCCGCCACCAGGCAAAGCGAGATGGCGAACCAGAAAAGGGGCTGGCGCACGATCAAGTGGAAGATGGCGAAAATGCCGAGGCCGAAGAGCATCGTGCTCGCGCCGGCGAGCTTCCCCTTGAAGGTCAGGACAAAGGTCGCCGCCGAGAGCCAGACGAAGCTCAAGACGGCAAGCAAGCCGCCCTGCGTGAACAGGTCGAGCAGGGTGTCGTGGGCCTCGAAGTTCGGCGCGGCATTCACTTCCGGATGCTCGATATTCTTGGGGCCGTTCTCGCTCTGCCGCGCGGCGACGAGAATGGCCGGGATCTGGAGATGCGGTCCCGGGCCGAGGCCGAGCATGTCCGAATCCAGGCCGCGCGATATCGCGTCGCTCGATGAACTGAACCGCAGATTGGCCTCGTTCTCAGTGTCCTTGCCGTTGTCCTTGGACAATTCCTGGCAAAGCCTTCGGCTTGTGTCGCCACGGCATAGCCGAGAGGAGCGGCCGACAGCGGGAGCATCGGGAAGCCGATGATGGCGATCCAGGCGCAGGTGGAGCGGAAGGTGAGCCCGCTCAGTGAAAGCAGCCAGGCGCGGGACTGAAGGTCAGGAAGACCGGGACGGCGGATACGAGGACGAGAGTGAACGTGTTGCTTGCGACAGCCGTCCCACGACGATGGAGAATGCGGCGCAGACGATAGCGCAGATCCTTGCTGCCATTCCCGCTGCGATATCGGCGAGAGTACAGCGACAATAGCCATGTGCCGCGCAGAAAAGAGCGAGCTGGTCGGGTTGTCGGACCAATCGCGCATCCGGTCCAATACCACGGATCGACTCCGAGAAAGTTAATGAGGCCGGCGGCATTGCCGAGCTGAAGCGCGAGCGTCGCGGCGCCGAACACGGCCACCAGCCAAGCGGTTCTCTCGAGGCGGTGCCGGGCACCGGGATCGACCACGCTCAGAAGGCTCAGCGCGGCGAGCAGCGGATAGGCGAGCGCTCGTGGAGGAACAGCTTCGGGTCGTGGCGGTCGCCGATGGCCAGGCCGGCCACTGTTCCGATGCATTGGGCGGCAGCGAAAAGCATCCAGAAGATGAGGAGCCGCGACAAAGCGGGGTGAGCGCAGGACCGAGACGGATCGGTTCGCGAGCGACGATCGCGAGCACCCAAAGCGCAAGGCATATTCGGCCGGCCCGATCGATCCACCGCAAGCCGCAGTTGCGACGTCGTCGACAGGACCGGCCCGACGGCGAGGAGCGCGTCCAGCACCACCGGGGTGCCCCGATCTTGGTCGCGCGCCGTCATCATCGTGCCCCCAAGACACGGCGTCGTCGCTCTCGTGCCCTTGCGCGTCGCGCGTTCCGACGCGATCGTGCCGAACTCAGCCGCGGCGCGCTGAAGGAAGACGTTTTCGGCGGTGGCTCCTTGGGTTCCGGCTCGGCTGTGCGCGGAGCGTTCGAGGATCCGTATAGACTTCGGCGTAGCGCGATACGGTGGATCGAGACCGAATTCCTGTCGCACCCATTGCGCGGCGCGCGCGCCGATCGCGGCTGCCGCCTCCCGCTCGCGCAAGAGGTCTATGATCCCTTGCGCCAGAAGACGTCGGCCGCGCGGAAGCACGAGAAGACCGCTCGAGCCGTCGCGACGACATCGGAACAGCCGGGCATCCTGGTCGTCACGATCGGCAGGCCGGCAAGCGCGGCCTCGAGGAGCGCGCGCGGCACGCCCTCGCGTACTCGGTCGGGAAGGCGAACACATCGGCAAGGCCGAGAAGAGCGGGACGTTCGGGCCGTGGGCAGCGTGCGGTCACATAGGCCGAGTGGCGATCGAGCTCCGATCGGCGATCGCCAAAGGACCCTCGCTTTGGCGCGGCCCGACGAGCAGGAAGCGCACGCCGGGTCGGGCCTCACGGACCAAAGCGGCCGCCTCGAGCAAGGTAGGTATGCCCTTCTGCCGCGTCAGGCGCGTGACGCGTGAGCACGACCTCGCTGCCGCCGAGCCCGAGCGCCTGGCGAAGCTCGTCGCGCGACGAACTCGAAAGCTTGGCTCGCTCGAATTTTTCGACATCAATTCCCGACCCGGGATCAGCCGACTGTTCCCTTTACCGAGCAGCCCGTGGCGCTCGAAGAACGTCATGTCGTCGCGGTTCTGGAACAAAGTCGCGGCCGTCGAGCGAGCCGCGAGCCGGTGCAGCGCGCGGTAGACCGGGCTCAATGCGAAGGCTTTCAGTGAGCGCGACGAATAGATCCAGCCGAGCCCGTTGATGGTGCGGACCACCTGGGCGCCGCGCGCCTTTTGCGCGCCGCCAGGGGCACCAGCAAATTGGGCTTGGTGTCGAAGCTCTGAATGAGCTCGGGGCGCAGTTCGGCGAAAAGCTTCGAGAGCGTTCCAAGGGCCGTCCAATCGGCAAGGGAATTCACAAATCTGTCGAAGCGAAACGGAAAATAAGCGAGGCCCGCGCGCGAAAAAGGCGCAGCATGCGCCGGTCCCGGCCGCCGAGACCCGGAAACCACGCTCCCGCAGCGCGAGCAGGGAAGGGAATGCGGAGACGGTGATCTTCCCCGCCGATGCAGAGCACATGCGCCGTCAAGGGAGCACCCTCGCGATGCGCGCCCCTTGCACCCTTGCGAGGCGCCGCAACTCGCCGAGGGCCGGGTCACGCGACGCCGTCATGCAGGCGGAGCGACCGTGCCGGATGATCCAGGCCCCATCGGCCATGACATTCTCCTCAACACTGCTCTGAAGTTAAGATCTGTAATGATTTATGTCGGCGAAGTTTCTCGCCCAAGCACGCTCGCAGAATCCCGTCTTTTGATTTCTGCGTCAAATAACCATCCTCGCCGCAGCGTGGCTAATAAGCACTACCCACCGGGCATCTCGCGCGAGGGTGGCCATATTCGGGATTACCCATAATGAAGTAGCAGAATGGGGGGCTGACAAAATTTGCGCCGAACAGGGGTTAACGCCGCCTTTTCGTGCGAGAAGTTTGCCGAAAAAAGGAATTCCTCGCTTATGGGGCAAGCCTAGGTCGGCAAGATTTGTGGACCGCCGGGAACTCGACGCGGCTTTCAGCGTTCGACGACGGTTGAATTTAC
>CAVQNF010000013.1:0-65208 GCA_963713805.1 uncultured Alphaproteobacteria bacterium
GCATGGCGTGCAGCCGCCTGGCCTCACCTCCTGGGGAACGGCGCCGCGCGACTTCCTCGAGAAGAAGCTCGCCATGATCTGGCAGACGACCGGCAACCTCACCAACATCCGCACGAACGCGACCTTCCCGTTCGGCGTCGCGATGCTGCCGAAGAAGATCGCGCTACGGCGCACCGACCGGCGGCGGCAATTTCTACATCTTCAAGGGCATCTCGCCCGAGAAACAGGCGATGGCCTTCAAATTCGTGAAGTTCATGACCACGCCCGAACGCGCCGCCGCCTGGTCGATCGCGACCGGCTATGTCGCGACCTCGCCGGCCGCCTATGCGACCGACGTCGATGAAGAAATACATCGCCGATTTCCCGCAGGCCGCCGTGGCGCGCGACCAGTTGCAATATGCCGGGCCCGAGATCACGGTGCATGAAGGCCAGCGCGTGATGAAGGTCTTCAACGACAATCTCCAGGCGGCCTTGACCGGGCGGCAAGACGCCGCGAGGCCGCCATGAAGGATGCGCAGCGCGAGGCCGATCGCATCCTCAAGGATTACGGCTGAGGAGGCTCGAGAGAAGAGGCGATCGGTTCCATGGTCGATCAGCCGGCGACGGGTGCCCCTCTCGTCCCGCCCGTGCTTGCGGGAAGCGATGAGCCAGCGATCTCGCGCCAAGGTGTCGGGGGAGCGACGAAGCTTTCACGCAAGCGCGGCCGATCGGCCGCGCGACGTGGGGCGCTTGCCGGACGCAGCGTCGAGGCCTGGCTCCTTCTTCTTCCTTCGGTCGTGCTGTTCGCGACCTTCACGCATATCCCGATCGTCTCGACCCTCATCGATTCCTTCTACTCGACGCCGAAGGCGAACCGTCCGGCGCATTTCGTCGGCGTCTCCAACTACGAAGACATGTTCGCCGACCCGATCTTCTGGAAGGCGCTCGACCAACAATTTCATCTATGCGCTCGGCACCATCCCGCTCTCGGTCGCGCTCGCGCTCCTCATGGCGCTCTTCGTCAACGGCCGCCTGCCCGGGCGCGCCTTGCTGCGCATGGCCTATTTCACGCCGACCGTGCTGCCGATGATCGCGGTCGCGAATATCTGGCTGTTCTTCTACACGCCGAGCTACGGCCTGCTCGACCAGATCGCCGAGGCCTTCGGCGGCCACGCCACGAATTGGCTCGGCTCGCAGTCGACCGCGCTCGGCGCCATCATGGTCGTGACCGTGTGGAAGGAAGCGGGCTTCTTCATGATCTTCTACCTCGCGGCGCTCCAGCAGATCCCGCCCGACCTCAAGGAGGCCGCCGCCATCGAGGGCGCCTCACGCTTCACCTTCTTCCGCCGCGTGACCTGGCCGCTTCTCGCGCCGGTGACGCTCTTCATCCTGGTGAACGCCGTGATCAATGCGTTCCGCACCGTCGACCACATCTTCATCATGACCGGCGGCGGGCCGGACAATGCGACGAATGTGCTCTTGTTCCACATCTACGAGATCGGCTTCAAGTTCTGGGATCAGGGCTATGCGACCGCCTTGACCATGGTGCTCCTCGCCATCCTGGGCTCGCTCGCTCTGGTGCAGTTCCTGACCGCGGGCCGCAAGGTGCACTACCAATGAGCGCGGTCGATCGCCCGACGCCGTCGCGCGCGGCCTCGAGACGGGCGCGGCCTGGGCGCTCGGCCTCTTCTGGCTCGCCCCTCTCGTCTACGCGATCTGGACCGCCTTCCATCCGGCCGCCTACGCGACCCATTTCGATCTTCTGGCGCCGCTCACGCTCGAGAACCTCGAGCGCGCCTGGCATGCCGCGCCTTTCGCGCGTTATTTCCTCAACACCATCATCCTCGTGGTGATGATCGTCGGCGCCCAATGCGTCTTGTGCACGCTCGCCGCCTTCGCCTTCGCGCGCTTCGAATTCCGCGGGCGCGACCTTCTCTTCGCCCTCGTGCTGATCCAGCTCATGATCGCGCCCGAGATCCTCGCGGTCGCGAACTACCAGACGGTGCGTGCGCTCGGGCTTCGTCGATACGCTGTTCGGCGTCGCCCTGCCTTATCTCACCTCGGCCTTCGGCATCTTCCTTTTGCGCCAGGCCTTCCTCGGCGTGCCCAAGGACCTCGAAGAGGCGGCGCGCATCGAAGGCTGCGGCACGCTCGGCGTGCTCTGGCGCGTCTATGTGCCGCTGGCGCGCCCGATCTATCTCGCCTACGGCCTCGTGCAGGTGAGCTTCCACTGGAACAACTTCCTGTGGCCGCTCATCATCACCAACTCGGTCGAGACGCGGCCCCTGACGGTCGGCCTTTCGGTGTTCTCGTCGGTCGATCAGGGCATCGACTGGTCGGTGATCACCGCCGCGACCATCATGACCTCGGGGCCGCTGCTCATCGGCTTCCTGTTGTTCCAGCGCCAATTCGTGCAGAGCTTCATGCGGGCCGGGATCAGGTGAAGCGACGGCGCGGCCGGCGATCCGTCATGGCCCTGTTATTTGCCCTCTCGCTTTCGAAGACTTTGCGTCATTCACCCCGTTCGACTGATCCTCGACACCTTCGTCCGTGAGCGGGATGAGGACGTCGCCCGCGAGCCGAGCGAGGCCAGCATTTCGCGGCGGAGAATCGCATTCATGCGAGCCTGATAGCCCTTTCCCTGCGACTTGAGCCAAGTCAACACGTCGACATCGACCCGGGCGGTAATCTGCTGCTTGACGGGTCTATAGAAGCGGCCCCGCACGGCATTTCTCAATTGCGCTTCCGTCAGGGGGGGAATGTCGCTGAAATCGATTTCGCTCTCGGGACGCCCGGCCAAAGCTTTGAGATTTGCACGCTGCCTTTCCGTCAATGGCGGAAGCGTGTCGAGCGTGAAGCTAACGGTTTTCTTCTTCATAGCGGCGCCTTTCGCTGCGGTCGGCTCGTCGGGCAGAGATGAGCCGGACCACTTTCACAATCCCTTCCCCGGAATCTTGCTCGATGACGGTATGTGCAACCATCAAGATCACCACGCCTCCCACGAGACCGAATGTCTTCCATCGTTGCTCGCCGTCCTCGATACGATCCGGTACGGATAGGCGCAGCGGATCATCGAATACGTGACTGGCTTCTTCAAAGCTCAGGACCATGCTTTCGCTGATTGGACCGGCTTTTCGCCTCGTCCCATTCGAAGCGGATGTCGGGCATACCTCGAAACATAATTACATTTACGTAGTTATTCAAGGGGGCGCATTTCCGCCGCGCGAATCGCCTTCAGGGAGGGATCGCGATGCGTTCCTGCGTTTAAGCAAAGCACCAATGAGTTCAACCGAGCTTGCCGGCAGCGAGAAAGCCGATCAAGCCGCCCGATCGGGAAACAGCGCCCGCAACCCCTCGCGAGAGGCCGGCGCGACGCCGCGCTCGGTGACGAGGCCGGTGACGAGGCGCGCCGGCGTCACGTCGAAGGCGGGATTCGCGGCCCGCGTACGCTCGGGCGCGATGCGCACACGCTCAACCTCGCCGTCCCGGCCGATGCCCGCCACATGCGTGACCTCCTCGCCCGAGCGCTCCTCGATCGGGATGTCGCGCACCCCGTCCTCGACCGAGAAGTCGATGGTGGGAGAGGGCAGCGCCACATAGAAGGGCACGCCGTTGTCCTTGGCGGCGAGCGCCTTGAGATAGGTGCCGATCTTGTTCGCCACATCGCCTCTCGCGGTCACGCGATCGGTGCCGACGATGACGAGGTCGACGAGGCCGTGCTGCATCAGATGGCCGCCGGAATTGTCCGCGATCAGCGTGTGCGGCACGCCCTGCTCGCCGAGCTCGAAGCAGGTGAGATAGGCGCCCTGGTTTCGCGGGCGCGTCTCGTCGACGAAGACATGGATGGGCAAGCCCTGCTCCTGGGCCGCGTAGATCGGGCTCATGGCCGTGCCGCGATCGACGGTGGCGAGCCAGCCGGCATTGCAATGGGTGAGGAGATTGACGGGCGCGCCTGGCTTCTTGTTCTTCGCGATGGCCTCGATCAGCTTGACGCCGTGCCGGCCGATGCCTTCGTTGATCGCGACATCCTCGTCGCAGATCGCCTTGGCCTCCGCATAGGCAGCCTGGGCGCGAGCTTTCGGCGCGAGCGGGCGCATCCGCGCCGCCACGCGATCGAGCGCCCAGCGCAGATTGACCGCTGTCGGTCGCGCCCGCGCCAGAAGCTCATGGGCGGCGCGCGAGGCTCGCATCGGACGGATCGGCCGCGAGCGCGAGCGCGAGCCCATAGGCGCCGGCGGCCCCGATCAGGGGCGCGCCGCGCACCTGCATCGATGAGATGGCGTGCGCGACCTCGCGGGTCGAGGTCAGGCGTACGCGATCGATGCGGAAAGGCAGTTTCGTCTGGTCGAGAATGCCGACGCTTTCACCGTCATCCTCGAGCCAGATGGTGCGGGTGTGGCGACCTTCGATCAGCATGGCGATGTTCCTTCGAGCACGTCTTGTATCTATGGCCGCCCGAGGATTAGGCGAAAGCGGGAATGTGCGCGAAGACGAGCGCCTTCCGCCTACCCGAAGGCAGCCGCGATCCCGAGCGCTCGATCAAGGCCATGGCGGCGGCGGGCGCCGGACCTTGGCGCCGGAGATCATGTAGACGAACGACGTCGCGCTTGCCCTTCTTGGGCGCGCGCTCGTCGATGCGGGGAAGCCCTTTCGGCACTTCGCCCTTCTCCCAGGCGCGCGCACGGGCGCTCCACGCCTCGATCTCCTCGGGCGTATAGCCGGTCGGGACCTCCTCGCGCGTGCCTTGCAGGCGCGCATAGACGAAATCGGCCGTCACATCGGCGATCGGCGGATATTTGTCCGAATGGGCGAAGACGATCGCGGCGCCGTGCTGGCGCGCCAAGGCCACGAAGGCGGGAACGCAAAAGCTTTCGTGGCGAACCTCGAGCGCGTGGCGAAGCTTCAGCCCGTCGAGCTCTCGCGGCAGCAGCGCGAGAAAGGCGCCGAAATCCTCCTCCTCGAAGCGCTTGGTCGGCGCGAATTGCCACAGGATCGGTCCGAGCTTCTGCTTCAGCTCGGAGAGCCCGCTGCCGATGAAGCGCTCGATCGAGGGGCCGGCCTCGGCCAGCACGCGGCGGTTGGTGGCGAAGCGGATCGCCTTGAGCGAGAAGACGAAATCGTCGGGCGTCTCTTCGGCCCAGCGCCTGAAGCTCGCGGGCTTCTGCGTGCTGTAATAGGTGCCGTTGATCTCGATCGAGGTCAGCTTGCGGCTCGCATGCTCGAGCTCGCGCGTTTCGGCGAGACCCTTCGGAAAGAAGGTGCCGCGCCAGGGCTCGAAGGTCCATCCGCCGACGCCGACCCTGATCATCGATCGTCCTTTCTTTTCATGCTCGGCGCGCCCCGTCCGGGCGGCTCCTCTCGCTTGGTGCAACCGTTCGTGCCGTTCGCGATTATTGCACCTTCCGCTTCGTGCTTGAAACGCTCTTTTGGCGCTTCGTCGCGAAAGGTCCACCGGGGAGCAAAGGCGTGGATGCCCGGGCCAAGCCCGGGCAGGACGGATGCGGTGATGGTCCGGGCCAAGCCCGGGCAGGACGGATGCGGTGATGAACCGGATGCGGTGACGGTCCGGGCCAAGCCCGGGCAGGACGAACAGGGTGATGGGTGTCCTCGCGCATTGACGCGCCGCTCGGCTTCGCCCAAATGAGCGGCTCAATCTTGAGCTTTCCGCATCGACGAGAATGAACGAGCGCGCGCAAGTCTATCCTCCGGCCGAGCAGAACCCGAGCTTTGCCGCGATCGAGAAGGAGATTCTCGAGCGCTGGAAGCGCGAGCGCGTGTTCGAGGCCTCGGTCGCCAACCGTCCGCGCGTGGTTGACGGCAAGTCGAACGAGTTCGTCTTCTATGACGGGCCGCCCTTCGCCAACGGCCTGCCGCATTACGGGCATCTCGTCACCGGCTTCGTCAAGGATCTGGTGCCGCGCTACCAGACGATGCGCGGGCGCCATGTGGAGCGGCGCTTCGGCTGGGATTGCCACGGGCTGCCGGCCGAGCTCGAGGTCGAGAAGGAGACCGGCGTCTCCGGCCGCAACGCCATCCTCGAATGGGGCATCGCCAATTTCAACGCGGCCTGCCGCACCTCCGTGCAACGCTTCACCAAGGAGTGGGAGTGGTACGTCACCCGCGAGGCGCGCTGGGTGTCCTTCGAGAACGACTACAAGACCATGGACCTCTCCTACATGGAGAGCGTCATGTGGGCCTTCAAAACCCTTTGGGACAAGGGCCTCGTCTACGAAGGCTACCGCGTCGTCCCCTATAGCTGGGCAGTGCAGACGCCGCTCTCGAATTTCGAGACGCGGCTCGACAATTCCTATCGCGAGCGCGACGACCCGGCGCTGACCGTCGCGTTCACCTTGGAGCCTCGCAAGAGCGAGCAGGTTCCACTCAAGCTCCTCGCCTGGACGACGACGCCCTGGACCTTGCCGTCCAATCTCGCGCTCGCGGTCAATCCCGCGCTCGACTATGCGGTGCTCGAGAAGGACGGCGAGCGTCTCGTCCTCGCGGCGGATGCCGTGAAACGCTACGAGCGCGAGCTCAAGGATTACGCGCAAGTCGAGACGATCAAGGGCGCCGACCTCGTCGGGCCGCCGCTACGACCCGCTCTTTCCCTATTTCAAGGAGCTGACGCCGAAGGCGTTCCAGCGTGCTTCCCGGCCGACTTCGTCGGCGCCGAGGAGGGCACCGGCATCGTGCATATCGCGCCAGGCTTCGGCGAGGACGACATGGAGCTCGCGAGGGCAAAGGCCATTCCCGATCGTCGTTCCCGTCGATGCGGCCGGCCGCTTCACCTCGGAGGTGCGAGACTATGAGGGCCTCAACGTCATCCACGAGGCCAATCCCAGGATCATCAAGGACCTGAAGGCGAAGGGCGTGGTGCTGCGCCATGAGCAATACCGGCACAGCTACCCGCATTGCTGGCGCACCGACGAGCCCTTGATCTACAAGGCGGTGAACTCCTGGTACCTCAAGGTCACGGCGTTCCGCGACCGCATGGTCGAGCTCAACCAGGGCATCGACTGGGTGCCGTCCCATATCCGCGACGGGCTCTTCGGCAACTGGCTCGCCAATGCGCGCGACTGGAACATCTCGCGCGACCGCTTCTGGGGCGCGCCGATCCCGGTCTGGGTGAGCGACGATCCGAAATATCCGCGCGTCGACGTCTATGGCTCGCTCGACGAGCTCGAGCACGATTTCGGCGTGCGGCCGCTCGACCTGCACCGGCCGATGATCGACGAGCTGACGCGGCCAAATCCGGACGATCCGACCGGCAAATCCATGATGCGCCGCGTGCCTGAAGTGCTCGATTGCTGGTTCGAATCGGGCTCGATGCCTTTCGCCCAGCTTCACTACCCCTTCGAGAACAAGGAGCGCTTCGACGCGAATTTCCCCGGCGACTTCATCGTCGAATATGTGGCGCAGACGCGCGGCTGGTTCTACACGCTGATGGTGCTCTCGACCGCGCTCTTCGATCGCGCGCCGTTCAAGAACTGCATCTGCCATGGCGTCGTGCTCGGCGACGACCATCAGAAGATGTCGAAGCGGCTGAAGAATTATCCCGATCCGACCGAGGTCTTCGAAAGCTTCGGGGCCGACGCGCTGCGTTGGTACATGCTCTCCTCGCCCGTGATGTCGGGCGGCGACATCGCCGTGGCGCGAGCCGATATCGGCAAGAGCATGCGCCAGGCCATCCTGCCGATCTGGAACGCCTATTACTTCTTCACGCTCTACGCCAATATCGACGGCGTGAAGGCGAAGCCGCGCACCGATCAGAAGGGCGTGCTCGACCGCTACATCCTGGCGAAGACGCGCGAGATGATCGCGGCGGTCCAGGATCGGCTCGATCATTACGACCTGCCGGGCGCCTATGCGGCCGTGCCGCCCTTCATCGAGGCCTTGAACAACTGGTATATCCGGCGCAGCCGCCAACGCTTCTGGGCGGAGGGGCTCGGGCCGGACAAGCAGGATGCCTTCGACACGCTCTTCACGGCATTGACCCTGTCGTGCCGGACGCTTGCGCCTCTCCTGCCCTTCGTCACCGAGCGCATCTTCACCGCGCTCACGGGCGAAAAAAGCGTGCATCTCGCCGATTGGCCCGACATCGGCGAGCTGCCGCAGGAGGGCAAGCTCGTGCAGCAGATGGATCTCGCGCGCGAGGTGTCGTCGGCGACCTTGACGTTGCGCGAGGCGCGTCGCCTGCGAGTGCGCCTGCCGCTGCGCAAGCTCACCGTCGCTCATCCCGAGGCCGCGATCCTCGCACCCTTCAAGGACATCATCGCCGAGGAGGTGAACGTCAAGGACGTGGTGCTCTCGGCGGAACCGGCCGCGCATGGCGCACGCGAGCTCAAGGTCAATCCGAAGATCGGCGCCAAGATCGGCGCGAAGATCAAGGAGGTGCTGCCCGCCGCCAAGGAGGGACGTTGGTCGGAACTCGAGGATGGGCGGGTCGAGATCGCCGGCATCGTGCTCGACACAGTCAGATTTCGAGATGCGCCTCGTCACGGACGAGGGCGTGGCCGCGGGGCCCATCGCGCGCGGCCAGGGCCTCGTCGTGCTCGACGCCAGCATCGATCCGCTGCTCCAGGAAGAGGGAAGGGCGCGCGACTTCGTGCGGCTCGTCCAGAACGCCCGCAAGGACGCGGGCCTCTCGGTCACCGACCGCATCGCGCTCACGGCCAGGCTCGACGGCCCGCTCGCCGACGCCGTCAAGCACCACGCCGCCTATGTGATGGGCGAGACCTTGAGCGTCGGGCTCGATCTTACGTCCGAGCCGAAAGGCCGCCGCATCGAGGACGAGATCGACGGGATGAAGCTCGTCTTCGCGCTCGAGAAGGCGGGGTGAGCAGCGCACCGCGTAGGCCGACCTCCCCCTTTCAGGTCCCTTCAGGGCGAGGTAGCCGATCGCGACCGGCCTTCGGATGCCTCGGCCGGCGTATCCCATGCCTTTGACGACGTTGGCGGCACAAGCTTGCGCCGCATGACAAAATGACATAAACATATCCTTATGTCATTTTTCGCGTGAACCACATGCGCTGCCCTTGGAAACTCTGCCCTTCGCCGCGGTCCTGCCGGTGCTTCGCACGGCGGGCGAGGAGACGCGGCTTGCGCATCCTCGCCCTTCTCGGCGAGGGCGAGCTCACGGTCTCCGACCTCACCGAGATCCTCGGGCAGTCGCAGCCGCGCATCTCGCGGCATCTCAAGGTGATGGTCGAGGCGGGGCTCTTGCTGCGCTATCGCGAAGGCTCCTGGGTGTTCTATCGCCTCGCCGAAGGCACGAAGGAGGCCGAGTTCCTGCGCCGCATCATCGCCTCGCTCGATCGGAACGATCCGGTCACGGGCGCCGATCGGGAGCGTTTCGCGACCGTGCGCAAGCAGCGCTCGGCCGCCGCGCAGGCCTTCTTCGCGAAGCTCGCTCCGCAATGGGACCTGATGCGCTCGCTGCATGCGCCGGAGCACGCGGTCGAGGCCGCGATCGCCGAGGCGATCGGCGAGAAGCCGCTCTCGAGCGTGCTCGATCTCGGCACCGGCACCGGGCAGATCCTCAAGCTCGTCGCGCCGCGCGCCGCGCGCGCCGTCGGCGTCGACGCGAGCCATGCGATGCTTTCGGTCGCGCGCGCCAATATGCAGGCGGCGGGGCTCATCAATGTCGATCTGCGGCAAGGCGACATCTACGCCCTGTCGCTGCCGCGCGACAGCTTCGATCTCGTCGTCATCCATCAGGTGCTGCACTATCTCGACGATCCGCAACGCGCGGTCGCCGAGGCCGCGCGCCTCGTCGCGCCTTCCGGGCGGCTGCTCGTCGTCGATTTCGCCGCCCACCAGATGGAGCAGTTGCGCGAGAGCTCGGGTCATCGCCGTCTCGGCTTCACGCATGAGCAGATCGCCGGCTGGATGCGCTCTTGCGGTCTCGAGGCCACATCGGTGCGCGACCTCGCCCCGCCGGATGGCGATCCTGGCGAAGCTCACGGTGACGCTCTGGCTCGGCCTCGATCGGCGCGTCGTGAGCGATGCGCCGCCCGCCTTGATGCATGTCGCGTGAAGGAGGGCTTCGAAAATGACCTCGGCCATCTCGACCACCATTCTGCATTTCCCGGCGGTGCCACGCCGGGGTCGCCCCGGTTGTCGGCGATCCTTTGCACTTTGCGACAGAGGGGCGTGGATGACCGGGCCAAGCCCGGTCATGACGACGAAAATATCAGGCGTGGAGGTAGCCATGCCCCAGCATAAATTGCCGGTTTCGCGTCTGCCCGGTTCGAGCGGGGTTTCCGTCTCCTTCGAGTTCTTTCCGCCGAAGACGCCGGAGATGGAGAAGACGCTTTGGGAAGCGGTCTCGCGTCTCGCGCCCTTGGCGCCGGCCTTCGTCTCGGTGACCTACGGGGCGGGCGGCTCGACGCGCGAGCGCACCCACGCGACCGTCAAGCGCATGGTCGAGGAGACGGCGCTGAAGCCCGCCGCGCATCTCACCTGCGTCGCCGCCGCGCGCTCGGAGGTGAATGCCATCATCCGCGACTATTGGGAGGCGGGCGTGCGCCACATCGTGGCGCTGCGCGGCGATCCCGCGGGCGGCGCGGGCACGCGCTACGAGCCCCATCCCGAGGGCTACCACTGGTCGACGGATCTCGTCACCGCCGTCAAGGCGATCGGCGATTTCGAGGTGTCGGTCGCCGCCTATCCCGAGCGCCATCCGGAAAGCGCGACGCTGTTCGCCGATATCGAGATGCTCAAGCGCAAGGTCGATGCCGGGGCGGATCGCGCCATCACCCAGTTCTTCTTCGATAACGATCGTCTATTTCCGCTATCTCGACGTGGCGCAGGCGGCGGGCATCGACGGTCCCGATCGTGCCCGGCATCGTGCCGGTGCAGAACTTCAAGCAGACGGCGGGTTTCGCCAAGCGCACCGGCGCGAGCATTCCGGCCTGGATCGCCGAGCGCTTCGAGGGGCTCGACGATGATGTGGCGACGCGCCGCCTCGTCGCCGCCGCGGTGTGCGCCGAGCAGGTCGTCGACCTCATCGACCGGGGCGTGACCCATATCCATTTCTACACCATGAACCGCGCCGATCTCGTCTATGCGGTCTGCCATCTGATCGGGCTGCGCCCGGTGAAGCCGGCAGCCGGGACGATCGAAGTCGCGGCCGCGTGACGAGGCTTCCGCCGATGACGCTTCGTGCCTGCCAGCTTTCGATCGATCGAGCCTCGCGGCGGAGCTTTGCGCGCGCCGCCTCGGAGCGCATCCTCGTGCTCGACGGCGCGATGGGGACGCAGACTCCAGGCGCTCGAATTCGCCGAAGGCGGATTTCCGCAACGGGCCGCTTCGCGGACTG
Organism: uncultured Alphaproteobacteria bacterium; assembly: GCA_963713805.1. Taxonomy (GTDB): domain Bacteria; phylum Pseudomonadota; class Alphaproteobacteria; order Rhizobiales; family Beijerinckiaceae; genus GAS188. The sequence goes on from CAVQNF010000013.1 coordinate 11,297, forward strand.
GCCGCAGGGACCTCAAGGGCAACAATGACCTGTCTGACGCTGACGCAGCCCGAGGCCGTGCGCGACATCCATCTGCGCTATTTCGAGGCCGGCGCCGACATCGTCGAGACCAACACCTTCTCCTCGACCTCGATCGCCCAGGCCGATTACGGCATGCAGGCGCTCGTGCCCGAGCTCAACGTCGCGGCCGCTCGCCTCGCGCGCGAAGCGGCGATGCTCGCCGAGAAGCGAGGACGGCCGCCCGCGCTTCGTCGCCGGCGCCATGGGCCCGACGAACCGCACCGCCTCGATCTCGCCCGACGTCAACGATCCGGGCTTCCGCGCCGTCACCTTCGACGATCTGCGCGTCGGCCTATGGCGAGCAGGCGCGCGCGCCTCGTCGAGGGCGGCGCCCATCTTCTGATCGTCGAGACGATCTTCGACACGCTGAACGCCAAGGCGGCGCTCTTCGCGATCGAGGAGGTGTTCGACGAGCTCGGCTTCGCGCCTCCCGGTCATCGTCTCCGGCACGATCACGGATCTCTCCGGGCGCACCTTGTCGGGCCAGACGCCGACCGCCTTCTGGCATTCGCTCTCGCATGCCCGCCCCTTCGCGATCGGGCTCAACTGCGCGCTCGGCGCGAAGGAGATGCGCGCCCATATCCAGGAGATCGCGCGCGTCGCCGATACGCTTGGTCTGCGCCTATCCGAATGCCGGGCTGCCGAACGAGTTCGGCCTCTACGACGAGAGCCCGGAAGCGACGGCCGGCATGCTCGGCGAATTCGCGGCCTCGGGCCTCGTCAACATCGTCGGCGGCTGCTGCGGCACGACGCCCGACCATATCCGGGCCGTCGCCGAGGCGGTGAAGGGCAAGGCAGCCGCGCGCCGTGCCGGCGATCGCGCCCGCGCTGCGGCTCTCCGGCCTCGAGCCGTTCACGCTGACGAAGGACATTCCCTTCGTCAATGTCGGCGAGCGCACCAACGTCACGGGCTCGGCGCGCTTCCGCAAGCTGATCACCGCCGGCGACTATGCCGCCGCGCTCGACGTGGCGCGCGACCAGGTCGCGAACGGCGCGCAGGTCATCGACGTCAACATGGACGAGGGCCTGCTCGATTCGCAAAAGGCGATGGTCGAGTTCCTCAACCTCGTCGCCTCCGAGCCCGACATCTCGCGCGTGCCCGGTGATGGTCGATTCCTCGAAATTCTCCGTGATCGAGGCCGGGCTCAAATGCCTGCAGGGCAAGGGCATCGTGAACTCGATCTCGCTGAAGGAAGGCGAGGAGAAGTTCATCGCCGAGGCACGCCTCGTGCGCCGCTATGGCGCGGCCGTCGTCGTCATGGCCTTCGACGAGAAGGGCCAGGCCGACACGGCGAAGCGCAAGATCGAGATTTGCGCGCGCGCCTACAAGATCCTCACCGAGAAGGTCGGCTTCCCGCCGCAGGACATCATCTTCGATCCGAACATCTTCGCGGTCGCGACCGGCATCGAGGAGCACGACAATTACGGCGCCGATTTCATCGAGGCGGCGAGCGCGATCCGAGCGCAAAACCCGCATCGTCCACATCTCCGGCGGCGTCTCGAACCTCTCCTTCTCGTTTCGCGGCAACGAGCCGGTGCGCGAGGCGATGCACGCGGTCTTCCTCTACCACGCCATCAAGGCCGGCATGGATATGGGCATCGTCAACGCCGGCCAGCTCGCCGTCTATGACGAGATCGAGCCGGAGCTGCGCGAGGCCTGCGAGGACGTGGTGCTCAACCGGCGGCGCGAAGGGCAGGCGCGAGCCCGACCGAGCGGCTTCTCGCGCTCGCCGAGCGCTTCCGCGGCAAGGGCAAGGCCGCGACCGAGAAGGATCTCGTCCTGGCGCGCAATGGCCGGTCGACAAGCGGCTCGAGCACGCGCTCGTCAACGGCATCACCGATTTCATCGAGGCCGACACCGAGGAGGCGCGGCTTGCGGCCAAGCGTCCGCTCGACGTCATCGAAGGCCCGCTGATGGCCGGCATGAACGTGGTCGGCGACCTCTTCGGCGCCGGCAAGATGTTCCTGCCGCAGGTGGTGAAATCGGCTCGCGTGATGAAGCAGGCGGTCGCCTATCTCCTGCCCTTCATGGAAGAGGAGAAGAGGGCGAGCGGGCTTGCCGCGCGCTCGGCCGCGGGCCGCATCGTGATGGCGACCGTCAAGGGCGATGTGCACGACATCGGCAAGAACATCGTCGGCGTCGTGCTCCAATGCAACAACTACGAGGTGATCGACCTCGGCGTCATGGTGCCGGCGAGGAAGATCCTCGACACGGCGCGCGAGAAGAAGGCCGATCTCATCGGCCTCTCCGGGCTGATCACGCCCTCGCTCGACGAGATGTGCTTCGTCGCCGCCGAGATGGAGCGCGAGGGCTTCGACATTCCGCTGCTGATCGGCGGCGCGACCACGAGCCGCGTGCACACGGCGGTGAAGATCCATCCGAATTATGCGCGCGGCCAGGCGATCTACGTCAATGACGCGAGCCGGGCGGTGGGCGTCGTCTCCGCGCTTTTGTCGGGCGAGCAGAAGGCGCCCTATGTCGCGACCGTGCGTGCCGAATACGCCAGGGTCGCCGAGGCGCATGCGCGCGCCGAAGCCGACAAGGCGCGGCTCTCGCTCGCGAAGGCGCGGCGCCAATGCCTTGAAGCCCGATTGGGCCGCTTATCGGCCGACCGAAGCCCTCCTTCATCGGCACGCGCTCCTGGCGCGACTTCGATGCTTGCCGAGCTCGTCCCGCTCATCGACTGGACGCCCTTCTTCCAGACCTGGGAGCTTCGGGGCCGCTTCCCGGACATCCTCTCGGACGAGAAGCAGGGCAAGGCCGCGCGCGAGCTCTACGAGGACGCGCGCGCGATGCTCGAGCGCATCGTGAAGGAGCGCTGGTTCACGTCCGAAGGCCGTCATCGGCTTCTGGCCGGCGAATGCGGTCGGCGACGACATCGCGCTCTACGCGGACGAGAGCCGCGACGCGCGGCTCGCCACGCTCTTCACCTTGCGCCAGCAGCTCGTGAAGCGCGACGGCCGCCGCAATCTCGCGCTCGCCGATTTCGTCGCGCCGCGCGAGACCGGGCTTGCCGATTACGTCGGCGGCTTCGTCGTCACGGCGGGCGCCGAGGAAGCCCTGATCGCCGAGCGCTTCGAGCGCGCCAACGACGATTACGCGGCGATCCTCGTCAAGGCGCTCGCCGACCGCATCGCCGAGGCCTTCGCCGAGCGGCTGCATCAGCTCGTGCGCAAGGAATTCTGGGGCTATGCGTCCGACGAGACCTTGTCGAACGAGGAGCTGATCCGCGAAGCCTATCGCGGCATTCGTCCCGCGCCCGGATATCCGGCCCAGCCCGACCACACCGAGAAGGCGACGCTCTTCCACCTGCTCGGCGCCGAAGAACAGGCGCGGCGTGAAGCTCACCGAAAGCTTCGCCATGTGGCCGGGCTCCTCGGTGTGCGGCCTCTATCTCGCGCATCCCGACGCGCATTATTTCGGCGTCGCGAAGATCGAGCGCGACCAGATCGAGGACTATGCGCGCCGCAAGGGCTGGTCGATCGGCGAGGCCGAGCGCTGGCTGGCGCCGATCCTGAACTACGACCCTTCCTCTTACGTCGCGCGCGTCGCGGCCGAGTAGCGTCGCGGGCGAGGAACGGGTGCGGGCCGATGCTTGACACCCGGGCCTCGGCCGGAGCCATTGGCGATCTGTGCTCCGGCGCCAGGCACAGAAGCAGGCTTCGGCGTCTTAAGCCTTCGCGGCAAGAACCACACATCCTCCAACAAGCCCGAGCATCGAATGTCGCAACGACCAGAAATTGGCCGCTCCCGCCGTCGGACCGAGGACGCGCGTTTCCTCACCGGCAAGGGAAGCTATGTCGATGATATGAACGAGCCCGGCGAGCTTCACGGCCATGTGTTGCGTTCGCCCTTCGGCCATGCGCTGATCCGCTCGATCGACATCGAGGCGGCGTCCTCGATGCCGGGCGTGGAAGCCGTGTTCACCGCGCAGGCGCTGCGCGAGGATGGCCTCGGGCATCTTTCCTGCACCGTGAAGGTCGCGACCCAAGGCCCGCTCGTCATCCCGCCGCGCCCGGCGCTCGCGGAGGGCCGCGTGCGCCATGTCGGCGATCCCGTGGCCTTCGTGGTGGCGCGCACGAAGAATGAGGCCCGGGACGCCGCCGAACGCATCGCGGTCGAATATGAGGATCTTCCCGGCCGTCACCGACGCCGCGGCGGCGATCGCGCCCGACGCGCCGCTCCTTTGGGAGGAAGCGCCGGGCAATCTCGCTTTTCGTTTCCAGAAGGGGGACCGCGCCGCGGTCGAAGCCGCCTTCGCGACCGCGGCCGAGACGGTCGAGCTCGAGCTCGTCAACAATCGCGTGGTCGCCGCACCGATCGAGCCGCGTGCCGCGATCGGCAGCCATGACGCCGCGGAGGATGGCTTCCGGCTTGTCCTCACCGGGCAGGGGGTGCACGGCATCCGCGACCAGCTCGCCGAGGATGTCTTCCACATGCCCGCCTCGCGCATCCACCTCGTTGCGCCCGATGTGGGTGGCGGCTTCGGCGCCAAGAATTTCCTCTACCCCGAATGGGTGCTGGTGCTGTTCGCGGCGCGCCGGCTGCATCGCCCGGTGAAATGGGTTTCGGACCGCAACGAGGATTTCCTGAGCTCGGCCCAAGGGCGCGACAACCTCACACGCGCGCGCCTCGCGCTCGATGCCGAGGGGCGCTTCCTCGCGCTCGACGTATCGACGCTCGCCAATATGGGCGCCTATATCTCTTCCGCCGGGCCGGGGCCTTCCACCAATTCGAGCTCGACCGCGATGGGTGGCGTCTACGCCATTCCCGCGGTGTTCATGGATGTGCGGGGCGTGTTCACCAACACCGTGCCGATCGATGCCTATCGCGGCGCCGGCAAGCCCGAGGCGAATTACGTCATCGAGCGCTTGATCGATCTCGCCGCGCGCCGCACCGCCCGCGACCCGGCCGAGCTTCAGCCGCCGCAACATCATCGCTCGCGTCCCCTATCGTTCGGCCCTCGGCATGCAGATCGAGGAGGGGGAGTTCGCGAAAAACCTCGAGACGGGCCTGGCTCTCGTCGATCACGCGGGCTTCGCGAAGCGGCGCGCCGAGGCGAAAGCGCGCGGCAAGCTGCGCGGCATCGGGGTCGCCTGCTACCTCGAGACGTCGAGAGGCCGGCCCGGCGAAGCCGCGGGCGTGCGCTTCGAGGCCGACGGCCAGGTGGCGCTCGTTCTCGGCACGCAATCGAACGGCCAAGGCCATGAGACGAGCTTCCCGCAGATCGCCGCCGATCTTCTCGGCCTGCCGATCGAACGCTTCAGGCTCGTGCAAGCCGATACGCGCCTCGTGCCGAGCGGCGGCGGCCACGGCGGAGCGCGCTCGCTGCATATGGGCGGAGCGGCGCTCTTCAAGGCGATCGAGCTTGTGATCGCGAAGGGCCGCCTGATCGCCGCCCAGCTTCTGCAATGCAAGCCCGAGGCGCTCGTCTTCTCGGAGGGGGAATTCACGGTCGCCGACGCGAGCGACCGGCGCGGTGTCGACCTCCTTTCGGTGGCGCACGCCGCGGCCGATCCGACGCAGCGACCGCCGGGCATGGAAAGCGGGCTCGATTGTCATTTCGACGACCCGCTCGACCTCTTCACCTTTCCCAACGGCTGCCATGTGGCGGAAGTGGAGATCGACCCCGAGACGGGGCAGGTCACGCTCGCGCGCTACGCCGGCGTCGATGACTTCGGCACCTTGATCAACCCGATGCTGACGCTCGGCCAGGTGCATGGCGGCTTGGCGCAGGGTATCGGCCAGGCGCTCCATGAGCAGACCGCCTATGAGGAAGGCACAGGCCAGCTCCTGAGCGCCTCCTTCATGGATTACGGCTTGCCGCGCGCCGACGACCTGCCGGATTTCGAGATCGGCTTCAACGAAGTGCCGACCAAGGCGAACCCTCTGGGCGTGAAAGGATCGGGACAGGCGGGATGCATCGCGGCCCCGCAAACCGTGATGAACGCCATCCTCGATGCGCTCGGCCCGCTCGGCATCACCCATCTCGACATGCCGGCGACGCCGCAGCGTATCTGGGAAGCGATCCGGCAGGCCCGGGAGAGAGGGATGGCGGAGACGAAAAAACCATAACGTTTGATAGTTTCTGCGTGACAAATGCGTCCCGTGCTTTTACGCAGGGGCTGTCCGAAGAGGTTGACGCTTTTCGGCACCTTGATCGAGGTACGTGCCACGGCCGATCTTCCCGAACGCGACTGGCTTTTCCCGACGATTCTCGCGACCCTTCTCACAGGGAGCGCGATCAGCTTCGCGCTCGCCTGGACGGGCCACATCGTGCAGCATCAGGAGCTGAAGATTTCATCCGAGCACGCCACGTCGCGAGGCAGTGAGCCGATGGCGATGAGGGTCCATGCGCCGAGCGAATGAGGTCACCGCCGGCGGGGCGAGTCGAGGAGCTTAGGAAGCTCCGCTGTTTCCCCGCTCGCCTGCCGCCCCTTTACCCCGTTCACGCTTGATTGCTTATGCGTGATACCATATTATGGTATCGTGGCATGAACGCGAAGCACAGACGCACCCTGGAGGCGATATTTGCCCGGCCAGTCCCTTCGAATGTGAGATGGGCTGATATCGAGAGTTTGTTGGCCGCGCTCGGTGCGGTTCAATCGGAAGGGCGCGGATCACGCGTGCGGTTCTTGCTGAACGGTGTGGAGGCTGTATTCCACCGACCGCACCCAAGACCCGAGACAAACAAGGGCGCGGTTACATCGGTGCGCGAGTATTTGAAGATGGCAGGTGTCGCGCCATGAGCACGATGACCCATGACGGCTACATCGCGACGCTCGATATCGATGAGGATGCGGGCGTCATCCATGGGCGCGTCGTCAATGCCCGGGCCGTGCTGACCTTCGAGGGCACGACGGTCGAGGAGCTACGCGGCGCCTTTGCCGAAACTCTCGCCGACTATCGGGAAGGGTGCGTTGAGCGCGGCGTCGAGCCGGAGAAGCCCTATTCGGGAACGCTGTCGCTTCGCATCGACCCGGCGCTGCATCGCCGCATCGCCGAGAAGGCTGCGACCGAAGGCGAGAGCATCAACAAATTCATCGCGGACCGCCTCGCGGATGTCGCGTGAAGCGTGAGAGCGCACGACCTTCGGGCGACCGTATATGCATCGGCAATGTCGCCCTTCCCGGCAGGCCATCCGTTGCCCGAAGCTCGGCTTCGACGGAATTCGCTCCTCGCTACCGCGCCATCTCAAGGAGCTCAAGCTGGTCATTGCGATCCTCGAGCCGATGATCTTCTCGCTCGGCTATAATCTACCGACTTCGTCCAATTTGGCCGAGTCGACGTAAGTAGATGCGGCTTCCGACCTTATCCACGAGGAAAGGGTCTACGCAGCGCTTCGATGCGATTGGGCCGCGCGCACGAGCGCGAGCCGGAAACCGAGGGCCTGAGCGACCTTTGCGATCGTTCCCAGCTCAGGATTTCCCTCCCCGCTAAGAGCCTTATAGAGGGCTTGGCGGGTCAATCCCGTCCTTCTCGCCAGATCGGCAATCCCACGGGCGCGAGCGACGACGCCGAGCGCATGCGCTATTTCGGACGGATCGGCATCTTCGCATGTTGCCGATAGATATTCCTCGATGGCCTCGTCGCTATCCAGATAGCGGGCAGGGTCATATTCGCTGGTTTTAAGGACCATGACCGTTACTCCTTCAATTCCTTCGCTAGCTCTTTTGATTTCCTGATGTCTCTATCCTGAGTACGCTTATCCCCATCGCATCACTGGTCAATCTTGCGCAGGATCCCCGCTTTGGCGCGGGCGAAAATGCACCGCACGCACCATAGGTCGTGAGGGACATATCGGTGGACGTATGAGATCGAAAAGGACGCCGGTGCGCTTGCTGATCAGCTTATTCTCTTACTGATAGCCATGCTGCGGGCCCTCCCTCCATCTTTTGTTACTTCCGCGCTTCCACGACAAGCGCCCGCAGCGGGCTTTCGAAAGGCCCCTTGCCGAAGCGCTCGGTGATCATGGCCGTGACGGCCTCGGTCGCTGCCTGAAGCCCGCCGGGCTCGAGCGTCTCGATCTCCGCGCCGAGCGGCGAGCCCTGGCACATGCCGATAGCAGGGCCGCGCGCGTCCGGTGCGTGGCCGGCGAGCGCGACCGTCTCGATCACGCAATCGGTGAAACCGGCGGCGTTGAGATCGGCGCGGATCGCCTTCGGGTCGTGATATCCGCAAGGGGTGCGCTCCATGAACCAGGACGGATGTTTCGGATGGCGCCTTCTCAGGGCGGCAACCGCCGCTTCGATGACCGGAACCGCTTCGATCCTGTCCCAGACATTGAAAATCAGCCGTCCCCCTGGCTTGAGGACACGCCTCGCTTCCCGAAACCCTTGCACCTTGTCGGGAAAGAACATCACGCCGAATTGGCACACCACCGCGTCGAAGCGAGCATCGGGGAAGGGCAGGGCCTGCGCATCCGCCTGCTCGAAGCTCACGCGCCCGACACCCGGCTTCGTCGCGGCGTGATCGAGCATCGGCTGATTGAGGTCCGTCGCGGTGATCCGAACCGCGGGCGAAAGCCTGGCGGCGAGCGCCTCGGTGACAATGCCGGTGCCGGCGGCGGTTTCCAAGATCTCGCCCCTCGTCATGTCGGAGAGCCGCTTCGCCAGATCGTCCGCATAGGGAGCAAACAGCAATGCGCCCATGTGATGGTCGTAGAGTTGCGGAATGGAACCGGTGAAGGAGGCATCGTTCTGGGCCATCGATACCTCCTGGTCATGCAGCGTGACAGGGCTCACGCGGCTTGCGGCGCAGCGCTTAGCTTTCAACGATACCGAGCTTGCTGACGCATGAATAGAGGTTGTCCTGAATCAAGCTGACTAAGAATGGATGGAACAATCGTCAGAGCAAAATTGCCGGGATCTCTACTCCCGGTTTTTCGTCTCGGATGGCTTGGATTCTCGGATGACTCTGGATTTCGGACGGAGACCGCTCCAAGGATTTGGCTCGCCGCGCTGGGCATGGCACAGTTCCTTTTCGCATCGTCCAAAATCTTGAGGACGGAAAGCAAAGAGAGGAACCGATGACGCATGCTGGAAGCTGTTTTTGCGGCGCGGTCGAGATCGAGGTCACGGGCTCACCCGAGGCCATGGGCTATTGTCATTGCCGGTCTTGCCGTTCCTGGTCCGGGGGGCCGGTGAACGCCTTCAGCCTTTGGAAGCCCGGAGCCGTGCGGATCAAATCGGGAGCCGAGCACGTCGCGACCTTCGCCAAGACACCGCTCAGCGAGCGCCAGTATTGCGCGAAATGCGGCGGCCACCTGATGGCCAATCATCCGCCTCTCGGCCTCGTGGACGTGTTCGCGGCCACGCTCCCGACACTCGACTTCGTTCCCGGCGTTCACGTCAACTATGCCGAGACCGTGCTGCCCATGCGCGACGGCCTGCCGAAGCTGAAGGACTTCCCGGCGGAATTCGGCGGTTCCGGCGATGTCATCGCCGAATAGCCGCGCCCTCGACAGCGGACGATCGTTCTTGGTGGAGCTGGCCGCGTCCTCATGCGATTCCCAGTAGTGATGGGAATATTGGGCGCGGCACGCCTCGCTTAAGCGCTCTTCGGATCCGGGATCGGAGCTCGCGCGTCCCGGCGCGAGCGCCGCGAGATCCATCGGAGAACGGCCGGAGATGATCCACTGGGCGAGCACCTCGCCGACCGCGGGGGCAATCGAGAGGCCCCCGACGCAGCAGCCGCCCGCAACGAAAAGCCCGCGCACGTCCGGCACGGGGCCGACCGTGTGTTCGCCGTCGGCCGTCATGGTCGGCAGCCCGCCCCGATGCTCGCGCAGCCCGATGCCTCGGCCGAGCTCGGCAAAAATCGGGAGCTGCTCGCGCACGCTCCTTGCGAGTGCGCGAAGCACGTCGAGATCGAGCGGCATATCCTTGATGTCGAAGGAGGGCGCAACGCGCGCCATGTCGTATTGGATGGGCGTTCTCTCGTAGCCGCCCAGCATGAGCCCGCCCTTGTCGGGGCGCACATAGACATTCGCGTCGATGATGCGCGTGATCGGCTGGTTCGGCTCGACGCCGTCGATCGGCTCGGTGATGAGAAGCTGGTGGCGTGTCGGCACCATGGCGACGCGGGATCCAGCAAGCGACGCCACTTGCCTCGTCCAGGCTCCGGCGGCGTCGACCACGACGCGGCATGAAATCTCGCCCTTGTCCGTCGACACTCCGGAAACGGCCCCTTCCCTGATCGTGATCCCGGTGACCCTGCGTGTGCGGTAGCGTCGCGGCCCCGAGCTTGCCCGCCGCTCTTGCATAGCCGACGGGGATTTGCGCCGGCTCGAGATAAAGATCGGTCGGCGAAAAGGTCACGGCCCGGATGCCGCGCGTTTCGAGGAAAGGCATCTTTCCTCTTCGCCTCGTCCGGCGAGATGAAGTCGAGCTCGACGCCGAGGCGCCGGCCGCGCGCGACCTCGGCCTTGAGCTGCTCCTCATGCTCGGGAAGGCGCGCGATCTTGAGCGCTCCCGGCTGATGATAGGTCAACGGCTCGCCGGTCTCCCGCGCGAAACTCTCGATCTTCCTGACGGCCAGCACCGCGAGCCGCGTCATGAGCTCGGACCGCGCGCACTTGAGATGTCAGTCCGGCGGCGCGCGGCGAGGTCTGCGATCCGAGGTCGTGCATGTCCACGAGCGCGACGCCGAGCTTGCCTGCCTGCGCCAGATGGAAGGCTACGCTCGATCCGAGCGCGCCCGAACCGATCACGACAACCTCGGTTTCGCTGATCATCTCGTTCCTCGTCCTCGTTGCCTTGGGTTATCGGAGCTTGTGCCTTTCGGCATGCTACGGCAGCTCGACCATGTCTAGGTTTGCACCCGGCGGAAGCTTCACCAGTCCTCGCCTCAAGGGTTGCTTGGCGAGCCAAAAACAGACGGGCCGGCCATCTTCCACGCATCTCGTCTTCCGCTGCAATGTACAATCGGGTCGATCACGATTGAAATACTTCTGGACAGGTCCGTGGAGATTTTGCTTTGATCTACTCGAAAGACCTGCAGGCTTAATCTTTTCTGGTCCGATCGGCGCTGAAGCGAACGGCAGCTGGACCGCATCGCGAGATCAACACGTCGGAGGACGGACGGGTCATAAATTCGATCACCCAGCGGGAGGAGAGGCGTCGATGAAGGACTATGAGCTCCATCTTTGGGACGAATTCCGATCCGGCCGCTTGAACCGCCGCGAGCTTCTGAGGCTCGCCTCGGTGGCCGGCGTTTCGCTCGCGGCATTCGGCGTCGCGGGAACGAGGTCGGCGGGCGCGCAAACCGAACCGAAGCGCGGCGGCACGCTGCGCCTCGCGGCGCAATATCCCGGCAAGGATCCGGAGTCCGTCACCGCGTCGAACGCCGGAGAGGTGTTCACCTATCAGCCCTCGCTCGAATATCTCTGCTATCCGAGGGAGGATTGGACGCTCGATCCGCGGCTTGCCACGTCCTGGAAGGCCGAGCCCGATCCGAAGACCTGGGTCTTCACCATTCGCCAGGGCGTCAAATGGCACGACGGCTCCATGCTCACGACCGACGATGTGGTCGCCACCTTCGAGCGCCTGCTCGACCCCAAGGTCGGGTCCTCGGCCGGCTCGGTCTACAAGGGGGTGCTTTCCTTCGGCAACGTGGAGAAGGTCAGCGACACCGACGTGCGCTTCCATCTCGACAAGACATTCGTCGATTTTCCCTATCTCGTCTCGGGTTTCGCCTATCAATCGGCGATCCTGCCGAAGAATTACGAGATGGGCTCCTTCACCAAGGGCGGCATCGGCACCGGGCCCTTCGTCCTCAAGGAATATGCGCCGCATCAGCATGCCGACTACGTCGCCAACAAGGAGTATTGGGCGAAGGGCATGCCCTATCTCGACGGGCTGAAGGTCGCTCTACTACGCGGAGGAATCGGCGACCGTGCTCGCCATGCAGGCCGGCGATATCGACATCTATCCGGTCGTTCCGCTGAAGGGCGGCGAGCCCATCCTCAACAATCCCAATTTCAAGATTCTGAGGCACCCGTCGGCCGACTACCGCTCGATCCACATGCGGGTCGACCAGGCGCCCTTCAAGGACAAGCGCGTGCGGCAGGCGGTCGCCTATTGCATCAACCGCGAGGCGCTCGTGAAATCGCTGTTCAACGGCGCGGCGACCGTCGCCAACGACCACAGCTTCGCGCCGGTCTATGTCGACACGCAACTCGCCAACAGCGAGATCCCGCAGCGCAAGCAGGATTACGAAAAGGCGAAGGCCTTGCTGAAGGAAGCCGGCGTCAACGGCTTCGATGTCACGCTCACCACGGGCCAATATCTCGAGATGCCGCAATATGCCGTCGCGCTCAGGGAATATTGCAAGCCGGTCGGCATCAACATCAACGTCAACGTCATGCCGGTCGATCAATACTACGGGTCAGGCGACAACCAGCCCTGGCTCGTGGTGCCGATGGGCGAGACGGATTGGGCGGCGCGCGGAACGGTGGCCCAGGCCATCATCCCGGAATTCCCGACCGGCGCGCTTTGGAACTCGGCGCATTGGAGCGATCCGCAATTCGACAAGCTCTTCGCCGACTACAACGCCGAGCTCGATCATCCAGAAGCGTCAGAAGCTGGCGCTCGAGCTCGCCAAGATCGAGCATGAGGAGCTTCCCGTCATCATCAGCTATTGGATCGAGGCGCAGCGGGCGACGACGAAGGCGGTGAACGGCTTCCCGACGGCGCCCGACAACTTCATCGATCTGCGCGCGACCTGGCTTTCGTCGTAGGCAGGGCGTTCGGCGAGGATTCGCGGGAGCCGCGCGCGGCGTGGGTCGGTTCCTCGTCAAACGTCTGGCCTTGGCCTTCGTCACGCTGTTTTGCGTCTCGATCATCCTGTTCCTGGTCGCCCAGGTGATGCCGGGCGATGTCGGGCGCGCCATCCTCGGCCCCTACGCGACCGAGGTGCAGGTGCGCGCGCTCGATCATCAGCTCGGCGTCGATCGCCCGCTCTTCGAGCGCTACTCGACCTGGCTCGTCGGCTTCGTTCGCGGCGACTGGGGAACCTCCTTCCTGCTGCACCGCCCGGCCGCGACGATCGCCTTCGACCGGCTCCACAACTCGCTCATGCTCGGCGGCTTCGCTCTCCTTCTCATCGTGCCGACCTCGATCGGCTTCGGCGTCCTCGCGGCGCTCAATTACGGAAAATGGCCTGATCGCCTCATCTCCGTCGCGGGGCTTTCGCTGATCGCGCTTCCGGAGTTCGTGACGGGCATCATCGTGCTCGTCATCTTCGCGGTGGAGCTCGGCTGGCTCCCCGCCTCGTCCCATGTCCCGGCCCTCAACCCGCTGGATTGGTTCCGGCAGCTTCTGTTGCCGTCCATTCCCCTGATGTTCGTCCTGTTCGGCTATATCTCGCGCATGGCGCGCGCCGGCACGATCGAATCGCTCAGGTCGAATTACGTGCGGACCGCGATTCTCAAGGGTCTGCCGCGCCGGACGGTCATCTGGCGCCACGTGCTGCGCAATTCTCTCCTGCCGACGATCACCGTGATCAGCGTCCAGACCGGGTATCTCGTCGGCGGTCTCGTCGTGACCGAGACGCTGTTCAGCTATCCCGGGATCGGCAAGCTCGTGCTCGATTCCGCCGTCCAGCACGATCTTCCGGTCCTCCAGGCGACCGTGCTGCTGGTGGCGGTGCTCTACATGGCGCTGACGCTTCTCGCCGACGTGCTCTACACTTTGCTCAATCCTCGTGTCCGCCTTGCCGCCTAGCCTCGCGCACGACGAGCTGCGCGGCAGCCACGCCCGTCCGATCGGCGGAGAGAGCTGCGCCGGCGAGCGCCGCGAGCGGAGCGCGCCGAGACTGACGCGCGCGGTCTCGCGCCCGGCGCGCGCGAGAGAAGTGTTTCGCGCCTTGTGGCATTCGAAGACCTTCGTGATCGGAACGGCGATCGTGCTGTTCTGGGTGCTCGACGCGATCTTCTGGCCGCTTTTCGTTCCCTATGATCCCGAGGGTCTCGTCTCGCCGACGACGCTTGCAGCCGCCTTCCGCGGCTCATCTCTTCGGCACCGACGATCTCGGCCGCGACATCTTCTCGCGCACGCTCGCCGGCGCGAGCCCGACGCTCACCGTCGCGCCGCTCGCCACGGCGATCGGGGTCGCCGGCGGAATCCTCGTCGGGCTTTTCACCGGCTATTTTCGAGGGATCGCCGACGACATCGTGATGCGCATCGTCGATGCGCTTGCTGGCCTTCCCGCTCATCATCATCGCGGTCCTGGTGATTTCCGTTCTCGGCCCGTCGATCACCAATGTCATCTTGGTGATCGGCATCGTCTTCACGCCGATCGTCGCGCGCACGGTGCGCTCGGCCGTGCTGGTGGAACGCCAGCGCGAATACGTGGCCGCGGCGAAGCTGCTCGGCAACTCGGATCTCTACATCATGTTCGCCGAGATCCTGCCGAACATCACGGGGCCGATCGCGGTCGAGGTCACGATCCGCCTCGGCTATGCGATCTTCACCTCGGCGACCCTCTCCTTCCTCGCGCTCGGCATCCAGCAGCCCTCACCGGATTGGGGGCTGACGATCAGCATCGGCCGCGTCTTCCTGCAGACGGCCCCGTCGGAGGTCTTGTTCCCCGCCGCGGCGCTCGCGACGCTCATCGTCGGCGTCAACCTCATCGCCGACGGCCTGCGCCAGGTGCTCGAGGAATGAATGGTGCTCGAGGAATGATCGAGATGCACACTCCAGCTAGCCTTCCCGACACGGGCGCTCTCGCCATCGAGCATCTGACGATCAGCTATCTGCGCCGCGAGCGGGTGCTGCCGGTCTTGACGGATGTCTCCTTTCACATCGAGCCCGGCGAGGCCTATGGGCTCGTCGGCGAATCCGGGATGCGGCAAGACCACGGTCGCCATGGCGGTGATGTGCTATCTTGCCCGCGAACGCCCGGATCGAGGCCGGCCGGATCATGCTTCAAGGCATCGACCTCACGACGGCCGGGCAAGCGCAGCTTCGCAGCCTGCGCGGCAACCGGATGGCGATGGTCTATCAGGATGCCGGCAGCGCGCTGAACCCCTCGCTCACGGTCGGCCGCCAGATCGCCGAGGTCTACCGTTTCCACGGCGGCCTCGACGGCGGCGCCGCGATGGAGGCCGCCGGCGCGATGCTGGAAACGGTGCAGATCGCCGATCCCGCCCGCATGCTGCGCCGCTATCCGCATGAGCTCTCCGGCGGCCAGCAGCAGCGCGTCATGTTCGCGATGGCGCTCGCCACGAATCCCGACCTTCTGGTGCTCGACGAGCCGACGACCGGGCTCGACACGACGGTGGAAGCGGAAGTCCTCGATCTCGTCTCGCGTTTGCGCAGCAAATTCAGCGCCTCGATCCTCTTCATCAGCCATAATCTCGGGATCGTCGCGCGCATGTGCGAGCGAGTGGGCGTGCTCTACGCGGGACGCCTGATCGAGGAGGGGCCTTCGCGGGAAATCTTCTCCGATCCGCGCCACCCCTACACGCTCGGCCTCTCGCGCTGCGTTCCGAATCGGCATCATGCGCAAGGACGCGCATCGGCTCGACCCGATCGCGGGTTCCCTGCCGCCCTTGGGTCTCGCGGTCGAAGGCTGCGTCTATGCTCCGCGCTGCCCCATCGCGCGGCCGCGCTGCCGCGAAGAGGATCCTCCTGCCTTCGCTTCCGGCGCGAGCCGCGTGAGCCGCTGCTTCTATCACGCCGAGGTTCCGCGCATCCCGCCAGAGCGTGCGAGGCGTTAGCCGAGCGCTCGGCGCCGACGGCGCGCGCCGAAGAGCTGCTGCGCGTCGAAGACTTGAGCAAGCGCTATGGCGTCGGCGCCAATCAGGTGGTGGCCCTCGACGACGTTTCGATCGAGCTCGAAGCCGGTGAAATCCTGGGCCTCGTCGGCGAATCCGGGAGCGGAAAATCGACGCTCGCGAAATGCGTCGTCGGCTTGTTGGAGGCCTCGGGAGGCGAGATCGACTTCGCGGGCAGAGCGGCTTTCGCGGCTCGCGGATTGGCGAAAGCCCGAACTGCGCCGCAAGCTGCAGATGGTGTTCCAGAACCCCGACACCACGCTCAATCCGAGCCATACGGCCCGACGCATTCTCACGCGCGCCGCGCGGCTTCTCTCCGACCGGCGGCTCACCGGCGGATGTGGATCAGCCGCGTCGCCTCGCTTGCCGCCGCCGTGCAATCTGCGGCCGCATCATCTCGATCTCAAGCCGTCCTTCCTCTCGGGCGGGCTCAAGCAGCGCGTCGCGATCGCGCGCGCCTTCGCCGGCTCGCCGGCGCTCGTGCTTTGCGATGAGCCGACATCGGCGCTCGACGTCTCGGTGCAGGCGACGATCCTCAACCTCCTCGTCGATCTGCAGGCGAAGCCAGCGTGTCGCCTATCTCTTCATTTCGCATGACCTCGGCGTCGTGCGTTACCTCGCCGACCGCATCGCGGTCATGTATCTCGGGCAAATCATCGAGATCGGTCCGGCGCAGGAGGTCTTCAGCCCGCCGCACCACCCCTATACCGAGGCGCTTCTGTCGGCGATGCCGACGATCGACGAGAGCCAGGGCGCGCGGATCAAGCTCTACGGGCACGCATGCCGAATCCGGCAAATCCGCCCTCGGGATGCCGGTTCCACACGCGCTGTCCCCGCTATCTCGGCGACATCTGTCGCGAACGCGAGCCGCCGTGGCAGGAGGATCAGCAGGAGCGGGAAGGCGCATCGGTATCGTTGCCACATCGCGCCCGCCGATCTCGGGCCGGCGCAAAGGGAGATGATTTCGCGCCCCGCGGAAAACGACCAGCGCCCGGGCAGGCCTCGGCACTGAAGGCCGCGCGACGGGAGCCGCGCATGAAAAGCCATGCTCGGGTCGTCGTGGTCGGGGGCGGCGTCGTCGGCGCGAATATTCTCTACGCGCTCGCGAAGAAGGGCTGGTCCGATGTGGTCGTTGCTCGAGCGGCGCGAGCTCACGTCAGGATCGACCTGGCATGCCGCGGGGCTCATGTCGATCTATTCGACGAGCTATTACGCGAGCAGGCTCTACATGCGCAGCCACGAGGTTTATGCGCAGGTCGAGGCCGAGACCGGCCAGGCTGTCGGCTTTCATCGCTGCCGGCACGCTGCGCCTTGCCTCCACCAAGGACCGGCTGGACGAATATCTTCATTACATGGACATCGCGGACAGCTTCGGCGCGAAGGCGGAAATCGTCGGCCCTGCCGAGGTGCGTCGTCTCTGGCCGCTGGTCGAGAAAACGAGCGACCTCGAAGGCGCGCTCTACCACCAAGACGACGGGCACGCGGCCCCGCCGATGTGACGCAAGCTCTCGCGAAGGGCGCGCGCCTCCTCGGCGCCGAGATTTATCGGCAGACCGAGGTGATCGGCATCGAGCCGGCACCCGGGCGGAGAATGGCGGGTCCGCACGCGCGCAGGGCGACATCGTCTGCGAGCATGTCGTGACTCGCCACGGGAAGCTTCGCCCGGCAGACGGCCGCGATGGTCGGCCTCGACATTCCCGATCGTTCCCGATCGTGCATCAATATCTCGTGACCGAGGATCTCACCGAGATCGTCGAACGCCGCAGGCAGGGGCTCGCCCGAAATGCCCGTCCTGCGCGACGACACGGTGCAGGGCTATATTCGCGAGGAGGGCAGGGGGCTGATGTTCGGGCCCTATGACGAGAATCCGCCGTTATGGGGGCTCGACGGCGTGCCGGCAGATTATGCGGGCGAGCTGTTGCCGCCGGATCTCGAGGCGACGCTCCCGCATTTCGAGCGCGCGGTCGTGCGCGTGCCGAGGTTGGGCACGGTCGGCATCAAGACCTGCGTCTCCGGCCCCATCGCGGTCACGCCCGACAACCGGCCCCTCGTCGGCCCCGCTTGGGGCTTCGAGAATTTCTGGCTCGCCGAGGGCTTCACCGGCGGCATCGCCATGGGCGGCGGGATCGGCCATTCGCTCGCCGAATGGATCGTCGCATGGAGAGCCCGGCATCGATCTTCACGAGTTCGATCCGCGCCGTTTCGGCGCCTACGCCAACGAAGCGTTACGCGAGCATCAAGAGCCGGGAGGCCTTCGCCAATAATTTCGGCGTCAATTTTCCGGATTGGGAATGGCCGGCCGCGCGGCCGCTCAAGACCTCGCCCTGCCATGACAAGCTGGAGCGGCATGGGGCGGTCTTCGGCGCGACCTATGGCTGGGAAATCCCGCGATGGTTCGCGCCCGAAGGGCGTCGAGCGCAAGGACCGCCACAGCTACCGGCGCAGCAACTCTTTCGAACATGTGGGCGAGGAGTGCCGCGCCGTGCGCGAGCGCGTGGGGCTCTATGATCTGACGCCCGCCGCCAAATACGAGCTTTCCGGCCAGGGGCCGCGGCCTGGCTCGACAGGCAGCTCGCGACCCGCCTGCCCGACCGGCCCGGCAAGGATCGCGCTTGGCTATGTGCTCACGCCCGCCGGCGGCGTGCTTTGCGAATTGACGGTGACGTGCCTTGCCGAGGATCACTTCTATCTGGTCGGCCCCACCGTCGCGGAGCGCCATCACTTCGACGTGCTCGCCAAGGCTCTGCCGAGGGACGGCAGCGTGAGCTTGAGAAACGTCACCTCGGCGCTTCGGAGCCTTCGCGATCGTCGGGCCGAGAGCCCGCGACCTGCTGGCGAGGCCTCACCGATGCCGATCTCTCGAATGCGGCCTTCCCCTGGTGGTCGGCGCGCACCGTGAGCGGTCGGTCTTGCGTCCGACGGTGCGGGCGTTGCGGGTGAATTATGTGGGCGAGCTCGGCTGGGAACTCCATCACCCGATCGAATATCAGAACCATCTCTTCGAGGCGCTTCTGCTCGGGCGGCAAGGCGCAGGGTCTCGCCTTGATCGGCAGCCGCGCCGTCGAGGCCTTGCGAATGGAGAAGAGCTATCCGGCATTCTGGCGCGAGCTCACCTGCGAATACACGCTGCTCGAAGCGGGGCTTGGCCGCTTCGTCGATCTTCACAAGCCCGATTTCGTCGGGCGTGCGGCTCTCCTCGAACAGCTGAACGACGGCGTTCCCGGAAGCTCGTGGTGCTTCGGATGGCGTCAGGCGATGCCGATCCATTTCAGAACGAGGTCGTCTACCGCGACGGAAAGCCCGTGGGACGCATCACCAGCGCCGCGCATGGGCACATCATCGGCGATTGTCTCGCGCACGCCTATCTGGTCGCCCGATCACGCCGCGGTGGGAGAAGCGCTCGAGGTCTCCGTTCTCGGCGAGCGGCGGCAGGCTCGCATCATCGCGCCTTCGCCCTTCGACCCCGGGCATGTCAGGCCTCGGAGCTGAGCCGGGTGCTCAAAGGCTCGTCGATGCGCAAGAATTCCTCGCGCTGTCGGGCTTCGGTGGCGGGTGCCTGGGGGAGGACGCGGGCCGGTCGTTACTTCGGCCGCTATCTCGAGACCGGGAGCGGCGCTCGCCGCCCGAAGGCTGCCGGTCGCGAGCTTCACGCGATGTCTCGCCGCGCCTCCGTCGCCCCACGGCCGAATGCGTCGGGAGGCACCTCCCTGTCGCATCCTGACGCAAGATACCTCAAACCGGACGGGAGTTCGAAAGCAAACCACAATATCCGTTTGACGCTTTCGCAATATTTGCATGATTGGACGGCTCTTGCGAACGATATTTCCCGATCGGACGAAATCCCCGTATCGACTCTCCCGTGGTACAAGGTTTCGCTCGGACCCAACCTTTCGCCGTGGAAACGACGGCTCTGGAACAATCTGGCCGGATTGAGAGTTCCGTCCGGCGCCCGAAGAGGGAGCTTGAGATGACCGAGATGACTCGGCGCCTGTTCGCCGCCGGCCTGCCTTTCCTCCTCGGCGCCTGCGCGCCTCGCCTCATGTCGCGCCGCTACCCGGCCCCGCGCTTCCTGCCGGGCTCCGGCATCTATGCCGCGATCGAGGACGACGGCTTCGAAGTGCCGGCCATCAACATGGCTCGGATCAACCCCGCCTTTCTGCGCCAGGAGGTCGCCTATTCCGGGAGAGAGGGGCCAGGCACCATCATCGTCGATCCGGCAAGCCGGCATCTGACCTATGTGGAAGGCGGGGGACGTGCCACGCGCTACGGCGTCGGCGTCGGGCGCGAAGGCTTCGGCTGGAGCGGCGTCGCGAATGTGCGGCGCAAGTCCGAATGGCCGAATTGGACGCCGCCGCCGCAGATGATCCGCCGGCAGCCCGAGCTCGAGGAATTCGCGGACGGCATGCCGGGTGGGCTGGGCAACCCGCTCGGCGCGCGCGCCATGTACCTCTACCAGGGCGATCATGACACGCTCTACCGCATCCACGGCACCAACGAGCCGGAGACCATCGGCACCCGGGTCTCTTCGGGGTGCATTCGCCTCATCAACCAGGACGTGATCGATCTTTACGACCGCGTCCGCATCGGCTCGAAGGTGGTGGTGCTCGGCAGCGCTTCGCCCGAATTCGACGACGCCGACTCATCCCTCTGAAAACACAGGCGCTGCCGGCCCGGTCACCGGCAGCGCACGAGATGAGCTCAAAGGGCCTCTACTCAGCGGCAGACGCGAACGCCACCGCGGTAGAAGCAGCGCGGGTAGGTCGGGTAGCCGTAGTCATAGGCATAGGGGTGGCCGTATCCGTAGGCGTAGCCGGGGTAGCCGTATCCATACGGGTAGGCCGGATAGCCGTAATAGCCATAGCCGTAATAGGGGGCCGCGAGCGCCCCTGCGGCAAGGCCGGCGCCGAGCGCCGCCGCACCCCACCCCCAACCGCCGCCGTGCCACCCACCATGCCATCCGCGAGCCGACGCGGTTTGAGGCACGAGCGCGGCTGCTGCCGCGAGCGCGAGACCGAATGTGAGAGCCTTTGTGTTTCGCATGACGTGATCCTCCGGTCCTGAACGCAGGAAGATGCGGGTTCGATGCGCGGACGTTCGCCGGCTACTCGAGAGTGTTCCCTTCTCGAACGCCACAGCGGCGAACGCTGCCGCATTTCGCATCAACCTCTTGATGCTACAAGCCGCAAAGAGGTATGAAGGTTCCCTGCGAGTTCCTTAAACATCGAACGAATTTCCAACAAAATTGCGCTTGAGATCAAAGGCTTGCCATAGTCGTTCGGGCAAGTGGCATTCCGCTTCGGCCAGGCTGTCAGAGCCTTGCTTTCGGTTTTCGGAAAGCTCTCGAACGAATGTTCACCAAGGCCATTCGAGGGCGTGTCGCCACTGGCTCCTGGTGAATCCGGGTAAGAGTTCTTCGCTCGCCATCGATCGATGATTACACAGGCACGAGGGGCGCTTACGAGCATGGGCGCTCACGATTTTTTAAACTGAATTTCGCAACGTTATGAGCTTAGAGTCGCCATCATTGCTCTTATATCCACATTAGCGTAATTTTCGCTTAGCCAAGCACCGATTAGCCGCATGCCGATGCGGAAGAAGCACCGCACCCCAAAACTACGGCTACTGAGCGGTCTATTTGGGGTGGGGTGTATCGCGGCCCTACTCGCCTTGGGAGGCGTTTGGGCCTACGCCGGAACCTATGGGCTACATGTGCTGTTCCGGCATGGTGGCACGTGGTGGCTACCCGTCAGCCCAGACAGCGCGACCTTGTCGCCCGCGATGCGGCTGGCACTCGGTCCCGCGCCAGTGGCCACGCCGGGTGATGTCACCTGGCGCTCATTGGCGGATGGCTTCGAGGTAGCGGACCTCGCCGCGCTCGTCGACGGCCACGCCGTGGACCATGTGTTGCTCGCCCGAATCGATCCGACACGCTTTCGCTTCGTGGCGCTCAACTCTTCCGACGGGGACAAGGACCTCGATCAGTGGATGTTGCAGCTTGGCGCGGCGTTGGTGGTCAATGGCAGTTACTACGCGCAGAACGGTGCGCCGGACACACCATTCCTGAGCAACCGAATGATGCTCGGACCGCGAGACTACGAGGCCAAGGCTGGTGCGTTCGTCACCGGGGCGGACTTCACGGGTGTCCGTGACCTTGCCCATGCCGATTGGCAAGCGGCGTTCCAACATGCCGATAATGCGATGGTGTCATATCCGTTGCTTGTAGTCGACGGCACAACGAGGGTTTTGCGGTCGACCTGGTGGCTCGCGAACCGCAGCTTCGTGGGGCAGGATGCGGCGAGCAGAATCATAATTGGCACCACCACGGATGCCTTTTTTCCGCTAGATCGCTTCGCCCGATTCCTGCTGAATGCACCACTTGGTCTGACGCTCGCCCTCAACCTCGACGGCGGGCCCGTCGCTTGCCAGGGCGTCTCGCTCAAGGGCTTCGAGCGTCGGACCTACGGCCGGTTGGAGGCTCAGGTCGAAGATAACCGCGTGAGCTTGCTGACTTGGCCATATGGCACGGTTGCAATGCCCATCGTGCTCGCGGTATTCCCTCGCTGACTGACGCGAAGACTTAAACCCGTATCCTGCGACGCCCGAAGAGCGAAGCAGGATGGTGGAGCTGAGGGGAGTGCTGAGGGGAGTCGAACCCCTGACCTCTGCAGTGCGATTGCAGCGCTCTCCCAACTGAGCTACAGCCCCGAGGCGCGCGTTCTCTAGGCGTTGGCGACACCCGATGTCAACTTTTGCATCGGCGTCGGGGTCCCTGAAATCGGCGCGCTATCTGCGGCTCAGGAACGCCAGCCGCTCGAAAAGATGCACATCCTGCTCATTCTTCAAGAGCGCGCCATGCAGCGGCGGGATGATCTTGCGCGGGTCGCGCTCGCGCAGCGTCTCGGGCCCGATATCCTCGTTGAGGAGAAGCTTCAGCCAGTCGAGAAGCTCCGAGGTCGAGGGCTTCTTCTTCAAGCCGGGCACCTCGCGCACCTCGAAGAAGATGCGCAGCGCCTCCTCGACGAGCCGCTTCTTGATGCCGGGAAAATGCACCTCGACGATGTCGCGCATCGTCTCGGCGTCGGGGAACTTGATGTAGTGGAAGAAGCAGCGGCGCAGGAAGGCGTCGGGCAGTTCCTTCTCGTTGTTCGAGGTGATGAGCACGATCGGCCGCTTTTGCGCGCGCACCGTCTCGCCCGTTTCGTAGACGTGAAACTCCATGCGATCGAGCTCGAGCAGGAGGTCGTTCGGGAATTCGATATCGGCCTTGTCGATCTCGTCGATGAGCAGCACCGGCCGCTCGGACGCAGGTGAAGGCGTCCCAGAGCCGGCCGCGCTTGATGTAATTCGCGATGTCGGAAACACGCGCGTCGCCGAGCTGGCTGTCGCGCAGCCGCGACACGGCGTCATATTCGTAGAGGCCCTGCTGCGCCTTGGTGGTCGACTTGATGTGCCAGGTGAGCAGCGGCGCCGAGATCGCCTTGGCGATCTCCTCGGCGAGCACGGTCTTGCCGGTGCCCGGCTCGCCCTTCACCAGAAGCGGACGCTCGAGCACGATCGCGGCGTTGACCGCGACCTTGAGATCCTCGGTCGCGATATAGGATTTGGTGCCGGAAAAACGCATGCTCGATCCTGTGCCAGACGGCGAAACGTCTCGTTTCTCCGAGCCTTCGGTGTGGGACGGCATCTCGCACGGGCAGTGCCGGCCCGCAAGAGCGCCCGCGATCAAGAAGGCGTGGTCAAGCCGGTGAGCGCGCTTCACCACCTCCCGCAAGCCGCGATCGAGCCGTTTGTCGTGGCGCAGGACGAGCGCCAGCTTGCGGGAAAGGCGCGGCGTGAGCGAGCGCACGACAAGTCCGCCGCGTTTCTTGGCGTTCGACACCGCCATGCTGGGCAGGACCCCATATCCAAGCCCCGCGCCGACGAGCTCCTTGATGGCCTCGACGCTGCCGAGCTCCATGACGGGCTTCAAGGCCAGGCCGGCGCGCGCACACCATTGATCGACGATCCGCCGCGTCTGGGCGGCGGGCTCGTAAAGGACGAGCGGGCGCGCCGCGAGGACGGCGGGCGTGACGCGCGCCGGCAGCGCTTCGGCATCGGGCGAGGCGATCGCCACGAACTCGTCATCGAGCACGGGCGTGATCGACAGCGTCGGCCCGCGCGCCGGCATGGTGACGAGCCCGACATCGAGCGCATGATCCTCGATGAGCTTCACGATATCCGCCGTGTTGCCCGTGGACACCGCGATGTCGAGCGAAGGCAGCCTCTTGCGAAGGTCGCGCAGCATGGGCGGCAAGAGATGAATGCAGGCCGTCGCGCCCGTGCCGATGCGCACGCGTCCGAACGTCCCCGCGGCGTGCCTCGCCAAGGCCTCGAGCGTGGCCGCCATGGCGGCCTCGATGCGCCTCGCATGCGCCAGAAGCTCCGTTCCGGCGGCCGTCGGCCTCGCCTTGCGGCCGCCGCGCTCGATGAGCTCGAGCGAGAACCTTTGCTCGAGCTGCCGCACCTGCTGGCTCACCGCGGGCTGCGTCAGATGCAGCCGCTCGGCCGCGGCCGAGAAGCTGCCGAGCTCGACCACGTCCACGAAAGCCCGCAACTGATCGGGATTGATGCCGCGCACCCAAAGTTCTCCTTATGGAATCGATAATGAAACAAGATTTCCGTTATGCCAAGAAAGCCCGCAAGATCGCGAGTTGAAGTCGAAAAGCCGATCGACCAGGATCAGTGTCCCGTGGCGCGACGGCTATTCCGCCGAGGATGAGGGAGGGTGATGAAAGCCAGGATCACGGCGACCATAAAGGACGCGACCGACACCGACATCGAGGCGGTGCGGGAAATCTACACCCATCATGTCCTCAACGGCCTCGCCTCTTTCGAGGAGGAGCCCCCGAGCCTCGACGAGATGCGGGCGCGGCGCGCGCAAGTGTCGCGCCAGGGCTTGCCCTATCTCGTCGCCAAGCGCGAGGGGCAGGTCCTCGGCTATGCCTACGCCTCGCCTTATCGCGCTCGCTCGGCCTATCGCTTCTCGATCGAGAATTCCGTCTATGTCAGGGACGGCATGGCGGGAAGCGGCATCGGCGGCGCGCTCCTCGACGCGCTCCTCGCGCGCTGCGAGAAGGGGCCGTGGCGGCAAATGGTGGCCATCATCGGCGACAGTGGAAACGACGGCGTCGATCGCCTTGCATCGCTCGCGCGGCTTTCGCAAGGTGGGCACCTTGCGGGCCGTGGGATTCAAACGGGGGCGCTGGGTGGATACAGTGTTCATGCAGCGTGAGCTCGGCGCGGGAAGCGCGACCTTGCCGCCAGGTGCCGCGAGCGACGAAGCCGAGGCTTCGTGAGGCGCCGCACGCCTTGATCACACGCTGGCTCGTCCTTTGGCTTGGGCTTTCGCAGCTCATCTGTTGGGGCATTTCCTATTATCTCATCGGCGGCTTCGGCGATTTGATCGCCGCCGATCTCGGCTGGAGCCGCTCGCTCGTCTTGGCGGCTTCTCGGCGGCGCTCGTGGTGATGAGCCTCATCTCGCGATGACCGGCCGGCTCATCGATCGCCATGGCGGACGGTCGTCATGATCGCGGGCTCCTGCCTCCTCGCGCTCGGCTGCGCCGGCTTGAGCCTCGCGCATGATGTCGTGACCTATTACGCCGCCTGGCTGGTGCTCGGCCTCGCGATGCGGGCGACGCTCTACGACGCGGCCTTCGCCTCGCTCGCCCGCATCGGGGGGCCGCAGGCGCGGCGCCCGATCTCGCAGATCACGCTGCTCGGCGGCCTTGCCTCGACGACCTTCTGGCCGATCGGCAACGCGCTGGCCTCGCTGTTCGGCTGGCGCGGCGCCGTTCTCGCCTATGCGGGTTTCGCGCTCATGACGATCCCGTTGCATCTCGCCATTCCGAATGCTCGGTACTGGCCGCAAAGCCCGCGCTCTCCGCCTTCGCCCGGGCCGGCGCAGCAAGGCCGGAGGCGCGGACGCTTCCTCGCGGCTCTCCTCTATGCGGGAACCGCGGCGTTCGCGAATGTCCTCAACTCCGGCATGTCGGCCCATATGATCCCCATTCTCGCGGGGCTTGGCCTTGCGACGTCGGTGGCCGTGTGGATCGCGACCTTGCGCGGCATCGGGCAATCGGCCGCGAGGCTGTGCGAAATCCTCTTCGGCAAAAAGCTCGATCCGTTCGATCTCAATGTCGGCGCCTGTCTCGCCTTGCCGGTGAGCTTCGTCGCGGGCTTGTGGAGCGGCACCTCGATCGCCGCCGCGATCGTCTTCGCTCTCGTCTATGGGGCCGGCAACGGCCTCCTCACGATCACGCGCGGCACCTTGCCGCTCGTGCTCTTCGAGCCGCGCGAATACGGCACGATCGTCGGGCGGCTTCTCGCGCCGAGCTTCCTGCTTGTCGGCCGCCGCCCCTCTCGCCTACGCTTCGCTCATCGAGAGCTTCGGTGAGCGGGCGGCGCTCGAGTCTTTCGCTCGCCCTGGCGCTTGGCGTGTTCGGTTGCGCCCTCGTGCTGCGGCTTCGCTTCACGCCGAAACCGAGGCTGTATGAAAACGGCGCGGGTGCGTCTCGAGTCGCGGCGGCTCGCGCATTTTGCTGGCACCTCTCCCCGCCCCGAGGTTAGAGAGGGACGTGCATGAAGCCGAACGCAACTTCGCCGCAAGACGAGCGCGACGCGGACGAGCCGCGCCAGCTCCTGCTCGATCTCGCGGGCGAGCCTCGCTTCCTGCCGGAGGATTTCATCGTCGGGCCGTCGAACGAGCGCGCCTATGCGATGGTCGAGGCTTGGCCGAGCTGGCCCGGCGAAGCGCTTCTCCTCGTCGGGCCGAGAGGTTCGGGCAAGACGCATCTCGGCGCCATCTGGGCGGGACGCGCCCATGCCTGGACGGTGCGCCGGGCGGAGCTTGCGAAGCGACGAGCCTGCCGCGCCTTTTGGCGCCGCCCGCGCTTCTCGTCGAGGACGCGCATGAGCGCGGCGATGAGGCGGCGCTCTTCCATCTCCTCAACGCCGCGAAGCTGCGCCGTTCGCATCTCTTGCTCACCGCCGTCAACGAGCCGTCGTTGTGGAATCTGGCGACGCCCGATCTTCTGTCGCGGCTTCGTCTCGCGCCGGCGATCCATATCGAGGAGCCGGACGACGAGCTCTTGCGCATGGTGCGTGATCAAGCTCTTCGTCGATCGCCAGCTCGTCGTCGATGCGGGCGTGGTCGAGACGATATTGACGCATGCCGAACGCTCCTTCGCCGGCGCGCGCGCGGCGGTCGAGATGCTCGATCGGCATTCGCTCGCGACGCAAAGGCGCATCACGCGCGCGCTCGCGCGCGAGGTGCTGCGTGAAGCGGATCAAGCGAGTAGCGAGTAGAGCCCTCACTATTCGCTATTCACTAACGAGCTCGGAGAGGTAGTGGAACTCGTCGGTGACGCAAAGGCTCATCCGCCACTCCACCTTGTCCTCCGGCGAGCGATAGCGCGAGCCGGTCGATGCGCAGCGCCGGCGCGCCGAGCTTGGCGCCGAGAAGCGCCGCCGCCTCCGCGTCGAGGCCGACCGCCTTCAGCCTTTCCTGCGCGCGCGCGATGGCGATGCCGTAGCGCGTGGCGTAAAGCCCGTAGAGGTTGTTGGGGATCTCTCCCTGCTCGAGCCGCGGAAAGAGCCGCGCCGGCAGCATGATCCGCTCGGCGATCACGGGTTTTCCGGCAAGCGCGCGCAACCGGCTGATGCGGATCACGCGCGAGGCGGCCCGCGAGCTCGAGCCGCTCGCGCTCGTCTTCGCTCGCCCGGCCCCGATGCCACCTCGATGACCCGGCTTTCGGGAAAGGCCACTTCGCCCGCGCCGTCCGGCGCGAGCTTGAAGAATTGGAAGAGGATGCGGGCCTCGTCATGCACGGCGACGAAGGTGCCGCGTCCCTGGTGGCGCACGACGAGCTTCTCGGTCACCATGGAATCGAGCGCCTTGCGCACCGTGCCCTGGCTGACGCGAAGCTCGGCGGCGAGCTCGGTTTCGCTCGGCAGCGCCTGGCCCGGCGCCCAGACGCCGTCGACGAGGCGCTTCACAAAAGCGTCGCGCGTCTGTGCATAGAGCGGCCGCGGGCCAAGCGGCGTGGCCCTTCGGCGGAAGAGCGTCCTTCGGCCGGCGTGTCATGATTGACATCCTAGCACTCTTATATCTTATACAAGACTTCGCGGATCCTTTCGGGTCGGCGATGGTCGGTCGCGCTCCGGCTTCGGCGCGCCCATCAGCGCGGTGCGCTCGTGGGCCTTCGCCGAATGTGCGCGTCCTTCCCGAAACGAGCCTTCCTGAAGTTTCCGAGGAACATCTCGCATGAGCATCTCCCCATTGCCTCGCGCATGACCATAAGGACACGGTCGCCGTCGTCGTGGTCGAAGGTTTGAAAGCCGGCACCGATATGCTCGGTGTCGTCACCCACGACAATTCCGATTTTCGCATACGTGCCCAGCAGGACATCCCGATCGGCCACAAGGTGGCGCTGCGGGACATCAAGACCGGCGACACCATCTGGAAATACGGCCAGGATATCGGCAAGGCCGTCGCGCGCCATCAAGAAGGGCGAGCATGTGCACGTCCATAACGTCAAGACCAAGCGCTGGTGAGGAGAAGGACATGAGCATCGTCGCCGATTTCACGAGGGTGCATCGCAAGCTCTCCCTCGGTCAAAGGACGAAGATCGACGCGCCCTCCTTCAAGACGCCGGTCGCGAGGCGCCCTTCCGGCCAGCAAGCTCGATTGGTTCATGGGCTACAGGCGCGAGAACGGTCGCGTCGGCGTGCGCAACCATGTGCTTCTCCTGCCGCTCGACGATCTGTCGAACGCCGCCTGCGAGGCCGTCGCCAACAACATCAAGGGCACGCTCGCCATCCCGCACGCCTACGGGCGGCTGCAGTTCGGCGCCGATCTCGACGTGCATTTCCGCACCCTCATCGGCACCGGCGCCAACCCCAATGTCGCCGCCGTCGTCGTCATCGGCATCGAGGAGGGCTGGACCAAGCGCGTCGTCGACGGCATCGCGGTGACCGGCAAGCCCGTCGTCGGCTTCGGCATCGAGACGCATGGCGACATCTCGACGATCGCGCGGGCGAGCTATGTGGCCAAGGAATATGTGCAGTGGGCGAGCGAGCTCACGCGCGAGAAATGCCCGCTCTCGGATCTCTGGGTGTCGACCAAATGCGGCGAGAGCGACACGACCACGGGCCTCTCCTCCTGCCCGACCGTCGGCAACATGTACGACAAGCTCATCCCGCGCGGCATCCATGGCGTGTTCGGCGAGACTTCCGAGATCACCGGCGGCGAGCATCTGTGCCAGGCGCGCGCCGCCACCAAGGAAATCGGCAAGCGCTGGTACCAGATGTGGAACGCCTATCAGGACGAGGTGATCGAGGCGCACAAGACCGACGATCTCTCGGACAGCCAGCCGACCAAGGGCAATATCGCCGGCGGCCTCACCACGATCGAGGAGAAGGCGCTCGGCAATCTCGAGAAGATCGGGCGCGAGTGCAGATTCATCGACATGCTCGAGCCCGCCGAGGCGCCGTCCAAGGGGCCGGGCCTCTACTACATGGACACCTCCTCGGCCGCGGCCGAATGCGTGACCTTGATGGCGGCCGGCGGCTTCGTCGTGCACACTTTCCCGACCGGCCAGGGCAACGTCATCGGCAATCCGATCCTGCCGGTGATCAAGATCTCGGGCAATCCGCAGACGGTGCGCACCATGCCCGAGCATATCGACCTCGACGTCTCGGGCGTCTTGCAGCGCACGCTGACGATCCCCGAGGCCGGCGACGAGCTGATCTCGATGATCGTGCGCACCGCGAACGGCCGGCTCACCGCCGCCGAGGCGCTCGGGCATCGCGAATTCGCGATGACGAAGCTCTACCGGAGCGCCTGATCGGCGCGGCCGGCGCCTGATGATGCTCGGCGCATTGCGGCTCGACACGCCGCGCGCCGATTGGCTCTCCTCCTATGCGCAAGCCCTGGAGAAAGGCTGGTCGCCGGACAATACCGGAATGTCAGCGCCGAGCAGCTCTCGGCCTTGCGCACCGACGCTTCCGCGTTCCTCGCCTCGCTCGTTGCCCAGGGAGGGGTGATCACGCTTCCTGACGGCAGCACGCGGCCGAAGCTGCCGTTCATCAGGCTCTGGCTGTGGGACGGCGAATTCTGCGGCACGATCGCGCTTCGCTGGCAAGAAGGAACGGACGCACTGCCCGCCCATGTGCTCGGTCACGTCGGCTACGCGATCGTGCCGTGGAAGCGCGGGCGCGGCTATGCGAGCGAGGCGTTGCGCGTCATGCTGGAACGGGCGCGTGCGGTCGGGCTCGGGCGTGTCGAAATCACGACCGATCGGGAGAACGAGGCTTCCCGCCGCGTGATCGAGAAGAATGGCGGCCGCCTCGTCGGAGAGTTCGTCAATGAAGCCTATGGCCCCGATCCTCGCCTGCGCTACGCGGTGCTGCTGAAGAGACACATCATGACGAAGATGATCCTCTCGCTCGCCGCGCTCGAGAACCGCGTGGCCGAAGCCTTCGAGCGCGGCGGCGCCTCTCCCACGAATGCGCGCTCGGTGGCGCAAGCGCTCGTCGCGGCCGAGGCCGATGGGCTCGAAGGGCATGGTCTTGCGCGCCTGCCGAGCTATCTCGACATGTTGCGGACCGGCAAGGTCGACGGCCGCGCCGTGCCTCGAAGCAGCCGGCCGCGCCCCGCCGTTCTCTCGGTCGACGCGGCGCTCGGCTTCGCCTACCCGGCGATCGACCTCGCCATCGCCGAGCTTCCGGCGGTTGCCCGAGAGACGGGCGTCGCCGCCGCGCCGATCCGGCGCTCGAACCACTGCGGCGTCACCGGCCATCACGCCGAGCGCCTCGCCGAAAGCGGCCTCGTCGCGCTCGTCTTCGCCAATACGCCGAGCGCCATCGCGCCCTGGGGCGGATCCGAGCCCGCCTTCGGCACCAATCCGATCGCTTTCGCGGCGCCGCTCCTTGGCCGCGCGCCCGTGGTCGTCGATCTTTCGGTCTCCAAGGTGGCGCGCGGCAACATCATCGCGGCGAAGCGCAAGGGCGAGCCCATCCCGAAAGGCTGGGCGCTCGACGCGCAAGGCCGCGAGACGACCGATCCCGACGCCGCGCTCGCCGGCACCATGGTGCCGATGGCCGATGCCAAGGGCGCGGCGCTCGCCTTCATGGTCGAGACGCTCGCCGCCTGCCTCGTCGGCGCGAATCTCGCCTTCGAGGCCTCGACCTTCTTTGACGGCAAGGGACCGCCGCCGGAGACCGGGCAACTCATCATCGCCATCGATCCGGCGGGCTTCGGCCACGCGCGTTTCGGCGAGCGCATGGCGGCGCTGTGCGCCCGGATCGAAGGACAGGAAGGCGCGCGCCTTCCGGGTGCGCGGCGGCTGCGCCTTGCGCGAAGCGGCGCGGCGAGACGGGATCAAGGTCGGCGAGGAGCTGCTGCGGGCGATCGACGCCTGATCTCACGCGAACGCGGGGCGCATCCGCTTGAGCCTATCCCGCGGCTGTGCGAGACATTCTGTCTCCACCGGGAATGGAAGCATGAGCCTCTATGAACTCGCGCCGACGCCGCATATCACGGCCGGCGCCGGCGCCCGCGGAGCGCTCGGCGGGCTTGCGGCTTCCCTCGTGGGCCCGAAGGCGAACGCCATCCTGGTCGCCGATCCGGGCCTCGAAGCGACCGGCATGATCGACGAGATCGCAAGAGCCTGTCAGCAAAACCTTGGGCGCGGTCGGAGCTCTTTTCCGCCTTTTCCGGCGATCCCACCATCGCGCAGACGGACGCGGCCGCGAACCTGGCGCGCGAGAGCGGAGCCGGCGTCATCGTCGCGCTCGGCGGCGGCTCGGCGCTCGATCTCGGCAAGGCCGTCGCGGCCATCGCGGGCGAGAGCGGCTCCGCCCTCGAGTATGAATTGGGCAGGCGCGATTTCCCGGCAAGGCGGCTTCCGGCGATCTGCGTCCCCACCACCTCGGGCACCGGCTCGGAGACGACGCGCACGGCGGTGCTCACGCGCGCCGACGGCGCCAAGACCTGGCTCTGGGGCGATGCGGTGAAGGCCGCCGAGGTGGTGCTCGATCCGGAGCTCACGATCAGCCTGCCGGCCGCGCTCACCGCCGCGACCGGCATCGACGCGCTCGTCCACGCGGTCGAGGCCGCCACCAACCGCAACGCCAATGCGGCGAACAACCTCTATGCCCATGCGGCGATCGGGCTCGTCGCTCGCCATCTCGAGCGCGCCGTGTCGCATCCAAGCGACCTCTGCCGCGCGCGAGGGGGTGCAGCGCGCCGCGATGCTCGCGGGCATCGCCATCGACAATGCCGGCACCGGCATCGCCCACAACATCGGCCACGCCATGGGCTCGCTGCGCAAGATCCATCATGGCCGCGCGGTCGGCGTCGCCTTGCTGGCCGCGCTTCCCTGGAACATCGAGAAGGACGACGGGCGATACGCTGCCTGCGCCGGCGCCATGGGCGCGAAGCCCACGGCGAAGGCTTTCGTCGAGGCCTATGAGCGGCTCTTGCGCGCTTGCGGCATCGCGGTTTCCGTGGCGGAGGAATTCGCCGGCGTGTCGCCCGAACGCCTCGCCCGGCAGATGGTCCGTCCGGAAAACGCCTCGATGCGGGCCGCGAACGCGCGCGAGACGAGCGAGGGCGATCTCTTGTTCCTCGCCGAGCGCGTGCTCGGCCAAGCCTGATCCTCTGTCGCGAACGGCCCACCATGACCGTGACGAATGTTCTGGGAAAGAACGATGACCGACGCTTCCGTCCCGAAAGTCACGATCACCTCGATCGAGATCACCCAGCATCGCCTCGCCTTCGATCCGCCCTTCCATGCGAGCTGGGACACCAAGCCCCGGCACCATTGGGACGCGACGATCGTGCGCGTTCACACCGATGCCGGCTTGACCGGCGTGGGCTCGGGCGATCTGATGCTCGGATTTGCCGGCCATGAGCATTTGTTCGTCGGGCCAGGACGCGCTCGCGATCGAGCGGCACTGGCGCATCCTCAACAACATCAGCTTCCACTACGGGCGTTGCTGGCCGCTCGACCTCGCGCTCTGGGATCTCGCCGGCAAGATCACCCGCCAGCCCTGCTGGAAATTGCTCGGCGGCCTGTCGGACCGCGTGCGCGCCTATGCCTCTTCCGGCACGCTGCGCGAGCCCGCGATGCTCGCCGACGCGGCCGAGGCCTATCTGGCGCGCGGCTTCGGAGCGATGAAGATCCGCTTTCATCGCGGCGATTGGCGAAAGGACATCAGGGCGCTCGAGGCCGTGCGGCAACGTGTCGGCATGGGCTTCGAGCTGATGGTCGATTGCAATCAGGGCTGGCGCTCGCCGCAGGACACTTATCCGCCCTGGTCGCTCAAGGACGCCGTCACGGTCGCGCGCGAGCTCGAGAAGCTCGGCGTCTATTGGATGGAGGAGCCGCTGCATCGCGGCGACCGGGAGGGCATGCGGCGCTTGCGCGACATGACCGATGTGCGCATCGCCGGCGGCGAGATGACGCGCGAGCTCTACGAGTTCCGCGACCTGATCGTTGAAGGCGCGCTCGACGTGCTGCAGCCGGACGTCGCGCTGGTCGGCGGGATCACCGGGTTGCGCCGCGTCGGCCAGATGGCGGCCGATCACAATCTCGTGTTCACGCCGCACACCTGGACCAATGGCATGGGCGTGATGGCGAATGCCCAGCTCGTTGCCGGCATGGCGGACGCACCTTTCCTCGAATTTCCCGTACGATCCGCCCGAATGGGGGCTCGACCGGCGCGACTACATGCTCGCCATTCCGCTGGACGTCGACCCGAACGGGTATATCCTTCTGCCGGACCGACCCGGCATGGGATATGAGCTCGCCGAGGACGTGTTGAGAAAGACGAGGCTCGGCTGACGGGCGCCGTCCGGCGCGAACCGCGGATCAGTTCAAGGAGAACGGCATGTTCGGGTTGCGAAACAACAATGGCGGCAAGCTCCACTCCGCCGTGCCGGAATTTTGCGACGAGGTCGTGAAGGGCGCGATCTCGAAGCGCGAGTTCTTGCGCACCGTCGCGCTCCTCGGCGTCGCCGTGCCGAGCGCCAAGGCGTTCCTCGCCTCGACGGTCGGGCTCGACGGCCTTTCCCTGGTCTCGCCGGCCATGGCGCAAGGGACGCCGAAATCCGGCGGCACCTTGCGCTTCGCGACGGTCGTCCAGGAGATCACCGATCCGGCGATCATCACCTGGATCGAGGCTTCCGACATGTTCCGAAATTCGCTCGAATATCTCGTCGAGGTCGACGCCGACAATGTGACGAAGCCGTTCCTCGCCGAGAGCTGGCAGCCGAACGAGGACCTCACCGCCTGGCGCTTCAAGCTGCGTCCGGCAAGTGAAATGGTCGAACGGCGATGACTTCACCACCGATGACGTCGAGTTCAACTTCAAGCGCTGGACCTCGCCGCAGTCGAAGTCGAGCATGAAGACGACGTTCAAGTCGATGACGGGTTTCGAGAAGCACAATCCGCTCGAATTCACCGTGCATCTCTCGGCGCCGCTGCTCACCGTGCCGGAATCGCTCTATGCCTATAACGGCCCGATGCTGCACCGGAGATTCGAGGAGGAGGGCGGCAATTGGCCGAAGAATCCGATCGGCACGGGACCTTTCGAGCTCACGAGCTATGCGGTCGCGCAGCATTGCAACTTCAAGCGGCGCGACGGCTATTGGGGCAAGCCCGCGTATCTCGACGCGATCGAATACATCAACATCGGCAATGATTACCAGGCTCAGCTCGCCGCGCTCGTCGCCGGCCAGGTCGATGTGCTCTATCGCATCGGCGTGTCCGAGCTCGACCTCGTGGCCAAGCTTCCCAATGTCAAGCTGTTGCGCGGCCCCGCCGCCAACACGCTGTGCATCCGGATGAAGCCCGCCGAGAAGCCTTTCGACGACATCCGTGTACGCAAGGCCGTGGTGCTCGCGGCGGACAATCAGAAGATGCTCGACATCGCCGTGCGCGGCGTCGGCGTCGTCGCGGAGAACCATCACGTGGCGCCCTTCCAGCCCGAATATGCGAAGCTGCCGCCGCTCAAGCGCGACGTGGCGCAGGCAAAGCAGCTTCTGGCCGACGCCGGCTACAAGGACGGCATCGACCTCGAGCTGACGCTCGGCAACACGCAAGGCGTCTGGGAGCAGGACACCGCCCAGGTGCTGCAGCAAAATCTCGCCGAGGCGGGGATCAGGCTGAAGCTCAACGTCATCCCGGCGGCGCAGTTCTGGCCGATCTGGACCAAGGTGCCCTTCGGCATGACCTATTGGGCGCATCGCCCGCTCGGCGTCATGACGCTCGATCTCGCCTATCGCTCGGGCGCTGCCTGGAACGAGTCCGGTTTCTCCGATCCCGAATTCGACAAGGCGCTCGATCAGGCGATGGCGCTCGTCGATCCGAAGAAGCGCGCCGTGCCCATGGCGGCTTGCGAGAAGATCCTGCAGGACGCCTGCATCATGGTGCAGCCCTTCTGGCACGACAAGATGACCGTGGTGGCGAACAAGGTGCAGAACTTCCGCGCCCACCCCGCCGACTACTACAAGATGCACGAAGTCTGGATGTTGTGAGGCTTACGCGGCACGTGCTTGTCATTTGCCCCCGCTCGTCCCCGCGGAGGCGGGGACCCAGCACTTTTCGCTCTTTCGTTGCAAGCCTGGAGTTCCCGCTTTTCCGGGAATGCGCGGAAATGAGGGAATCCAGGCTTTCAGCGAAGGCCGAAAAGCGCGGGTCCCGACACGGCACGGAAGCGAAGCCGCGAAGCGACCTGTCGCCACCCCGGACCCGATAGCCATTCGCGAGGTCGAGGACACACCGCTTCCGATCGAGGAGCGCCTGCCGGAAATCCTGGCGGCGTTGCGTGGGCGCCCCAACGCCGTGATCGTCGCGCCGACGGGCGCGGGCAAGACGACGCGCGTGCCCTTGGCGCTTCTCGACGAGCCGTGGACGCAAGGGCGGCGCCTTCTTCTCCTCGAGCCGCGCCGGCTCGCGGCCCGCGCCGCGGCCTCGCGCATGGCGATGCTTCGCGGCGAGGACGTCGGCGGGACCGTGGGCTTGCGCATGCGGCTCGGTTCGCGCGTCTCGCGCGACACCCGCCTCGAAGTCGTGACGGAAGGCGTGTTCACGCGCCTCATCCTCGACGATCCCTCGCTCGCCGGCGTCGCGGCCGTGATCTTCGACGAGTTCCACGAGCGCTCGCTCGATGCCGATTTTGGTCTCGCGCTGGCGCTCGACGCGCAGGCCGGGTTGCGCGAGGATTTGCGGCTCATCGCCATGTCCGCGACCCTCGACGGCGCGCGCGTCGCGACCCTCCTCGGCGACGCACCGGTCATCGTCAGCGAAGGCAGCGCTTTCCCGGTCGAGACGCGCCACGTCGGCCGTCCCGCGGGCGAGCGAATCGAGGAGGCCGTGACGCGCCTGTGCCTGCGGGCTCTCGCGCGAAGAGCAGGGCGGCGTTCTGGTCTTCCTGCCCGGGCAGGGAGAGATCGCGCGCGTGAAGGAACGGCTCGAGGAGCGCCTCGGCGCGCATCAAGACCTCGACATCCTGCCGTTGCACGGCGGGCTCGATCCCGAAAGCCAGGACCGCGCCGTCGGGCCCTCCTTGCCCGGACGACGCAAGCTCGTGCTCTCGACCTCGATCGCCGAGACGAGCCTCACCCTCGCGGATATCCGCGTCGTCGTCGATTGCGGCCTTTCGCGCGTTCCGGTCTACGAGCCCGATGTCGGACTGACGCGGCTCGAGACCATCCGCGTCTCGCGCGCCTCCGCCGATCAGCGGCGCGGGCGCGCCGGCAGGACGAGCCCCGGCGTCTGCTACCGGCTGTGGGACGAGGCGGCGACCGTGTCGCTTGCGGCCTTCGCGGCGCCCGAAATCCTCAACGCCGATTTATCGGGCCTCCTGCTCGATTGCGCCGCCTGGGGCGTCGGCGATCCGATGCGCCTCAAATTCCTCGATCCCCCGCCGCGCGCCGCTCTCGCGGAAGCTTCGAAGCTCCTCGTCGATCTCGGGGCGCTCGATACCGAGCATCGCCTGACCGACGAGGGAAGGGCCATGCGCGCCCTGCCGTTGCCGCCCCGCATCGCGCGCCTGTTGCTCGAGGCAGCTCGTCTCGAGGCCGCCGACAGGGGTGCCGGGATCGCGGCCCTTCTCGTCGAACGCGGGCTCGGGGGTGCCTCGGCCGATCTTGCGGAACGTCTCGAGCAATTCGCGCGCGACCGCTCGGAGCGGGCTCGCGCCATGCGCGGGCTGGCGGCCGGCTGGGCGAGGACGGCGAATGCGGCTGTGCGTGTCGAAGCGAAGGCGATGGCCGATAGTCACGACCGTGGTGGCGAACCGCCTTCGCCCGGCCTTTTGCTCGCGCTCGCCTATCCCGAACGCATCGCCAAGGCGCGCGGCCGAAAGGGTGAATACCTTCTCGCCAACGGCCGCGCCGCCGCGCTCGATCCGGCCGATCCCATGACCCGAGCCCCCTTTCTCGCCGTCGCCGAGATCACCGGACGCGCCGCCGCGGCGCGCATCCTTCTCGCCGCATCGATCGAGAAGAGCGAGATCGAAGCCGGGTTCGCCTCGCGCATCGAGCTTCGCGACAGCTTGGCGTTCGACGCCGCGGCCCGCGCCTTGCGCCGCAGGCGCCAGCGTCGGCTGGGCGCGCTCCTTCTCGACGATGCGCCCGCTCCGGTCGCGCCGGATGAAGCGACGGCGGTCGCGCTCGCCGAGGGCGCGGCGGCGCTCGGGATCGACAAGCTGCCCTGGACGGAGGAGCTTCGGCGCTGGCGAGGGCGCGTGATGTTCCTGCGCAAGGCGCGAGACCCGAAAGGGTGAGGAAAACCCGTGGCCCGATCTTTCGGATCGCGCCCTTGCCGAGGATGCCGCGCGTTGGCTCGCGCCCTTTCTCCTCGGCAAGACGACGCTTGCCGAGATGGGTGCCGGCGACCTGGCTCTCGCGCTCCGGGCGCTGTTGCCTTTCGATCTCGCTCGGCGGCTCGAAGAGGAAGCGCCCTCCCATTTCGATGCGCCTTCGGGCTCGCGTCTGCCGATCGAATACGGCGAGGAGGGTGCCTCGCTCGCGGTGCGAGTGCAGGAATTATTCGGGCTGCGCGAACACCCGCGCGTCGCTCGAGGCCAGGCGGCCTTGGTGCTGCATCTTTTGTCGCCCGCGCATCGGCCGATCCAGATCACGACCGATCTTCCAGGCTTCTGGCGCGGCTCCTGGGCGCAGGTGCGTTCGCAGATGCGAGGCCGCTATCCCAAGCACCCCTGGCCTGAGGATCCGCTCTCGGCACCGGCGACGAAGCGGGTCAAGCCGCGCACGCCGAAAAGGTGAGCGGAGCGAGTAGCGAGTGGCGAGTAGCGAGTAGCGAGTGGCGAGTAGCGAGTAGCGAGTAGCAGGAGTAGCGAGGCTCGCTCCTCGCTTCTGACACTCCCCCTTTTCTATTCGCTATTCGCTATTCGCTACTCGCTACTCGCCACTTCCTCCTCACTCTAAGTGAGCCCCTCGACCGGGGTTGCGTGCCAGCCTTCGGCGCGCCGCTTCCAGAAGGTCTCGCGCAGCTTCATGGAAATCGGACCCGGGCGATCATTCCCCATGATGCGCCCATTGATTCGCGACGCCGGCATGATGCCGCCGGCGGTCGTCGAAAGAAAAATCTCGTCCGCGTCGAGAACTTCCGCGGCGCTGATCGCCCTGATCCGGTATTCGATGCCGAGGTCATCACAAAGCTCGAAGACCGATTTTCGCGTGATGCCTTCGAGCGCGCCGCGATTCGGAGAGAGGACCACGCTGTCCTTCACCACGAAGGCGTTGAAGCCCGGCCCCTCCGCGAGGTTGCCGTGAATGTCGAGAAGCACGACATTGTCCACGCCTTTGTCCTCGCCCTCGAAGAGCGCGCGCGTCAAATCTCCCCAATGGAAATTCTTGACCTTGGGGTCCACGCTCTCGTCCGGGATTCGTGGCGTGCTCGCGATCATGAGATGGGCGCCGCGCGCTTGAACGTCCTCGGGGATCACCCAGACCCAAGGCACCGCATAAGCCACGACATGGTTCTCGCAGCTTGACGGATGGCGCGGTGAACCGGGCCGCGGCACCCCGCGCAAGCAATCCATGGCGACGTAAGCCTCGCGCCTTCCGAGAAGCCGCGCGCATTCGGTGATGATCCGCCGAATGTCGTCGATCGTTTCGGCGGGCGCCAGGCGCTTGGCGCGCATGGAGGCTTGAAACCGCTCGAGGTGATCCTCCAGCCGGAAGAAGACACCGTTCCAGATGCTGACGACGTCATAAGTGACATCGGAGCGCCGATATCCCCAATCGGTGACCGGGATGGTTGCTTCTGCGATGGGAACGAAGCGGCCTCTCGCATAAGCCGCTCCGGAGGCAAAATCCGAGCGTGGGCGTTCGAGATGGGATCGGTCCAACTGCATGACGGTCATCCCTTGTTTGCCGGCGCGCCGGTCAGCGCGGTTCAAGGCGAGCAGGTGCGATCATATCCTTTGTCAGGCCAAGCCTTGCAACCGGGCCCGGCATATCTTGGGCAAGCGCAAGCGCGGCGCAAACCTCGCCCGCGGCTTGTGACGCCATCACGCCGTTGCCGCCCTGACCCGCATACCAAATGAAGCTCGGCTCCTCAGGGTCGGGGCCGATCACGGCCTCATGGTCGGGCGCGAAAGTGCGCAAGCCCGCCCAGCGGCTGTTGAGGCGTTCGACCTTCATGCTGGTGACGCTCTCGATACGGTCGATCGCGACGGCGATGTCATAGGCGTCGGGTTGAGCATCGCAGGGTTCTGTCGGCGCGAGGTCGGCAGGCGACATCATGATGTGCCGACCTTCGGGCTTGAAATACCAGGTCTCGGCGACGTCGAAGGTCATAGGCCAGCGCATGGCCGCGTGCTCGGCCGGCGGAGCGAAGGTGATCGCCGTGCGCCGCAAGGGCTCAAGGCCGCGACGCGGCAATCCGGCGCGCGCCGCGACTTCATCGGCCCAGGCGCCGGCCGCATTGATGAGAAGGGGCGCCTCGATCGTCTCGTTGCGTGTCGCCACGCGCCAGACGCGGGAAGAACGCGCCAGGCTCTCGATCTCGGTACCGACGAATGTCTCGGCACCGTTGCGGCGTGCTTGACGCAAATAGCCGTGGAGCAAAGCGTTGGTGTCGAGATCGACGCAACCCGGCTCATGAAGGCCGAGCGTGAATTTCTCCATATGGACGACCGGCACCATCAGCCTTGCCGCCTCAACCGAGATCAGCTCGCAGGCAACTGCCGCGCTTCGCGAGATCGTCGGCTTGCGCTCTTGAGCGCCTTCCTCCTCGTGAGCGGCCGCGAGGTAGAGCGCGCCGAGCGGCCTCGTCAACGCCGCATCGGTGAAGCCTTCCGGCGGCTCGGCATAGAAGCTTGCGCTCGCCGCGGTCAGGATCTGCCAGCTTCGCGGGCCGTAGGCACAGGAGAGAACGGCCGCCGATCGGCCCGTGCTGTGGAATCCGGGCTGACTCTCCTTTTCGAGAAGCGCGACACGACCATGGCGTGAAAGCGCTGAAGCCGCCGAGGCTCCGGCGATCCCTGCGCCCACCACGATGAAGTCGAAGCTTCGCGCCATCGTCGGCAATCTCGCCGACTACCGGCGAGCTTCATTTCGATGAGCTTCGACGAGCTCGGCGAGGCTCTTGAAATGGAAGTCGAGCTTTGGCGGCCGGGCCGGCTCCGCCCGTAGCGCCGGCACCCTTCTGGTCGAAGCGCCGGTCGATCCAGGCCCTGGCGAGACACGCCTTCTCGGCCGGCACATGGTCGTGACGCAAGCTTTGCGCGGTGTGCAAGATCTCCGATCGGCGAATGCCGAGGTCGGCCTCCATATGCTCGATCAGATAGGCGAAATTCCGCGGATCGGGCTTGTAAGAGCCGATGTCCTCGGCCGTGTAGATCGCATCGAAATTGACGCCGAGCTTCTTGTTGCTCGCCGCGAAGCTCACGCGATCGACATTCGAGAGAATGACGAGCTTGTAATGCCGCTTGAGATAGGCGAGCGCTTCGGCCGTATCCGGAAACGCCGGCCACTCGGCGACCGAGGCGCCGAACCGATCGTTGAGATCGGCATAGATGCGCGCCCCCCAAATCTTCGCGATCCGGGCGTGGACGACGGCGAGCAGCGTCGAATAGCGCAAGGACGGCGTCTCTTCCTCTTGCTCCTTCTCTTGCTGTCCGAAGGCAGCGAGCGCTTCTTCGCGGCCGATCTTCAGATGGCCTTCGCTCACGAGAGGCTGCAGCGCGTTCCAGATCCCCGTCTCCCAATCGATCAAAGTGCCGTAGCAATCGAATGTCAGCGCCTTGAAGTCGGTGAGCTTCATCGGTCATCTCCGCCCGTCTTGCTGAACCTTGGCGAGATCTATCGCGGCCGCGGCTTCCTGTGATGAGCCAAAGCTACGATCGGCTTGACCGAAGCTGCGCTCAATCACGCCCCTTGAAGCCGTCCGGCGCTTGATCCAACGCGCGAAGCTCGGTTGGCGTGACGCCGAAACGCTGCTTGAACAGGCGATTGAAGGACGAGGCATTCTCATAGCCGAGCGCATAGGCGATTTGCGAGACCGGGTCGTTCGAGTTGAGCAAGCGGTCGACCGCCTTGTCGAGGAGCCTCTCCAAACGGAATTGCTTCGGCGTCTTTCCATGGGTCGCGCGAAACAAGGCGTGGAACCGGCTTTGACCGAGGCCGGCGCCGCGCGCGACATCCGCCACGCGAGCCGCGTCATGAAGATCACCGAGCCTCTCCGCGGCTTCACGAACGCGAAGCGTCGGAGCCGTCTCGAATGGGGTCGGGGCCATGGGGCGCAAAAGCTGCAACCCGGTCATGGCGACCGGGCCGATCTTTTCGGCGTGCCGAGGGTCGCTCGCGATCTCGGCGCCGAGCATGGTGAACAACCGCCATAACCAGGGTTCGACCACGATGAATCGCGAGGCGTCCGAGCCGAGAACAGCCGGAGTTTGATCGTCGTCGAAAGTGTCCCGTTCGACCTCCATCACCAGGAGATTGCAATCGCGTGACGGCACGAAGTCGTGCACATGCTCCTCGGGGATGACGGCGAGGCGATGGCTCGACACGACACCGGCCGTGCCCTCGATATCGACCTGCATCGAGCCGCGCAGCGGGAAGAGGATCTGGGTGAAGCCGTGACGGTGCCGGCCGCCTCCCTCGATAGCTTCGGACCTCAAGGTTGAGCGACACGGTGGCTCACTTTCCTTGCAAGAGGATGGTTGCGCTTCAGCGCCTCTAGGGTGCCGAAGACGTGCTCCGCATCCGGTCGAGGTCGCTCCTCAGCCGCTCGACGTCGCGTCGATGCATGCGCGCCGCCCTGCGGTGGTGGCCCTGGCCGAGCCAGGTGGCGACGCCCCCCGCGAGCACGCCGAGGATCAGCGCCGCGAAAACGACGACGAAGAGCGGCACGTCCACCGTGTAGGGCGTGTCGGAGAACGGATCGAAGGAGATGGTGACATTGCCACGGTTGCCGACCGCGAAGGCGACCGCCAGAAGCGCCAGCGGGACGAGAATCACCGCTTTGGCGAAACCGCGCATGCGTCAGTCGTCGCTCCTCGTCTCCGCCCGCACGCTCTCCGCCGAGAGCGAGGCCACCTTGCGGGTGCGCGGAGCCTTCGTACCGTCCTGGTTGAGCACCTCGCGGATCTCCTTGCTCGCCTTGAACATCGGCACGCGCTTCGCCGCGACCGGAACGCGCTGGCCGGTGCGCGGGTTGCGCCCGACACGCGAGCGGCGTTCCTTGGCCGAGAAGGCGCCGAAGCCCCTGATCTCGACGCGGTTGCCCTTGGCGAGCGCGTCCGTGATCGCATCGAGCACGGCGTCGACCGCGGTCTCAGCATCGCGCTGATAGAGACCGGGGTAGGTTCGCATCACGCATTCTACGAGTTCTGACTTGATCATTGAGGCCCCCGCGATGCCTTCATTCGCCCATGGGCTGCCATAAGGCGAGCAGCCCGCTCGCCGCCTGGGTTCGTATCGGTCCACTCGCCGCCGAGAGGATTTTCGATGCGTCCGCCAAGCCTAATTCCGAGAGGGCGCCCATCATGGCGTCTCCCGTCAGACGCCGCAGCCAGCCGCCATGCCCGGCAGTCCAGTTGCGGATTGGAAGATTGGTGTCAATCCCCTTGTCGCTCTTCAGCCAGGCGAGCGCCTCGTCCTCTCCGCCGATGCCGTCGATCAGCTTGAGGCTCACCGCCTGCGATCCGGTAAAGACGCGCCCATCCGCGACCTTGGCGAGCGCCTCCGGGTCGAGATGGCGGCGTTCGCGCACCAGGTTCTTGAACCATGAGAAGGTATCGCCGACGAGCGCCGCCATGGCGGAGGTGGCTTCCGGCGGCGTCGTCTCGAAGGGGTTTGGCGAGGCCTTCAGGGGGCTCGACTTGATCATCTCCATCTTCACGCCGAGCGTGCCGAGGAGCTGCGTCACATTCGGGTTCTGGAAGATCACGCCGATCGATCCCACCGCCGAGGAATTGCGCGCCAGGATGTGATCGGCCGCGAGCGAGACCATGTAGCCGCCGGACGCCGCGAGCGAGCCGTCGATGGCGACGATCGGGCGCTTCTCGCCCACCTTGCGCAAATGCTCGTAGATCTCCTCGGAAGCGGCCGCACCGCCACCCGGGCTGTCGATGTCGAGCAGCACGGCCTTGGCGTTCGATTTCGCCAAACGGTCGAGCATGCGCGTGAAATCCGCATCGTCGAGGATGATGCCGCTCACGCGCACCCGCGCGATATGCGCCACGTTTTCCGCCGCGACGCCGGCGAGGCGCGAGGCCGCGACGAAGATCGCGGCGATGGCGAGCAAGCCTGCGACGACGCGCCAGAAGGTCACGCGCCTGCGCAGTTGTCTGCGTTCGACCATCGCGTCGGAAGTCATGCTCATGGCGCTAATCTAATCCTCGATGAGCGGGAAGGGCAAGGAAGATGAGGGGCTTGGGCGCCTCCCGGCGCGGCATGCGGCGCGCAAGATTTGCGGGTCGCGCCGAATGGGGAAAGCCTCGAGCCGTGCGGGGAAGGGATCCATCGATGCCTCGGCGGGCCACCAAATCGGTCGGACGCCGAAGCCTTCGTTTTTCCGGGACCGATTCCGGCCTGGATTCATCGTCGCGCGGTATCGCAGACGATCATTGGGCCGCGCCAGCCGGGCTTCATTCGCCTCAAATTTTGCGCGGGGCGGCATTCAGGCATGCCGCCCCGGTATTCCAGATCACTTCTTTTCGTTGGCACGGCGCAAGGCAGCGCCGAGAATGTCGCCGAGCGAAGCGCCTGAATCGGTCGAGCCGAACTGGGCGATCGCCTCCTTCTCCTCCTGCACCTCGAGCGCCTTGATCGAAACCGAGACCTTGCGCGCCTTGCGATCGAACTGCGTCACGCGGGCGTCGACCTTCTCGCCGGCCGCGAAGCGCTCGGGACGCTGATCGCCGCGCTCGCGCGCCAGCTCCGCGCGGCGAATGAAGGCCGTAAGATCGGTGCCGACGATCTTCACCTCGAGACCGGATTCCTTGACTTCGGTGATCTCGCAGGTGACGACCGCGCCCTTCTTCAGGTCGCCGGCCTCGGCGAAGGGGTCGCCTTCGAGCTGCTTGATGCCGAGCGAGACGCGCTCCTTCTCGGTATCGACGTCGAGCACCACGGCCTTCACCGTGTCGCCCTTCTTGTACTGCTCGATGACCTCCTCGCCGGGACGGTGCCAATCGAGATCGGAGAGATGCACCATGCCGTCGACGTCGCCCGGCAGGCCGATGAACAGGCCGAACTCGGTCTTGTTCTTGACCTCGCCTTCGATGACCGAGCCGACCGGATGCGTCTCCTGGAACTCCTCCCACGGATTGCGCAGCGCCTGCTTCAAGCCGAGCGAGATGCGGCGCTTGACCGAGTCGATCTCGAGCACCACCACCTCCACTTCCTGGGAGGTCGAGACGATCTTCCCGGGATGGACGTTCTTCTTGGTCCAGGACATCTCGGAGACGTGGATCAGCCCCTCGATTCCCGGCTCCAACTCGACGAAGGCGCCGTAGTCGGTGATGTTCGTGACGCGCCCTTTCAGCTTCATGCCGATCGGATATTTCGCTTCGACGCCCTGCCACGGATCGCCCTGCAATTGCTTGATGCCGAGCGAGATG
Source organism: uncultured Alphaproteobacteria bacterium (assembly GCA_963713805.1). Lineage (GTDB taxonomy): Bacteria > Pseudomonadota > Alphaproteobacteria > Rhizobiales > Beijerinckiaceae > GAS188. The sequence continues at coordinate 56,283 of CAVQNF010000013.1, forward strand.
CGCTGCGTCTCGTGGTTGATGCGGATGATCTTGACCTTGACGGTCTGGCCGATCGCCACGACCTCGGAGGGGTGATTGACGCGCCGCCACGCCATGTCGGTGACGTGCAGCAGGCCGTCGATACCGCCGAGATCGACGAAGGCGCCGTATTCGGTGACGTTCTTGACGACGCCCTCGATGACCTGCCCCTCTTCGAGATTGGCGACGATCTGCGACCGGCTCTCGGCGCGCGTCTCCTCGAGCACCGTGCGGCGCGAGACCACGATATTGCCGCGCCGCCGGTCCATCTTCAGGATCTGGAAGGGCTGCGGCTGGTTCATGAGCGGGCCGACATCGCGCACCGGGCGGATGTCGACCTGGCTTCGCGGCAGGAAGGCCATGGCGCCGTCGAGATCGACGGTGTAGCCGCCCTTCACCGAGGCGAAGATGACGCCCTGCACCTTCTCATTGGCCTCGAAAGCCTTCTCGAGCTTGCCCCAGCTCTCCTCGCGGCGCGCCTTCTCGCGCGAGATCACCGCTTCGCCGAGCGCATTCTCGATGCGGTCGAGATAAACCTCGACCTTGTCGCCGACCTTGAGCCCCCCATCCTTGCCGGGGGCCAGGAATTCCTTCAAAGGCACGCGGCCTTCGGTCTTGAGGCCGACATCGATGACGGCCACATCCTTCTCGATCGCGACGACTATCCCTTCGACGACGCCTCCCTCGATCGCGTTCGACCGCTGGAAGGATTCCTCGAGCAGTGCCGCAAAATCTTCGCGCCCCGGGGCGCGGTCAAAAGCAACTGACATTCTGTCTCCCAAAAAGCCCCTGGGGGCGTAGCGCCGGCGTGTTCGAGTGATCGGGCTTCGTTCCACCGACATCCGTCGAAGCGGGCCTTCGAGGCTCGACGTCGACGAAATCACCGCTCACGAAGCGGGCCGGCGCGGAGCCGGCGGACAGAAGCATGGTTCAAGGAAGCAAAGGCGCAACGAAGCAAATGCGAAGGCAAAGTTCAATGCCTATCGGGCCGCAGCGGTTTACCCGCTACGGCCCGGCAAGCCATTGCTACATAGCAATGCCCGCGCTCGAGGGCAATACTCGAGTCAAACGCGCTCGCTGCAATCTTTCCGCCGCGCCCGGCTTGCGAGGTCATGGGCCAAACTCGCGGTCGAAGCTCGCGGGCCGAGGTGCGGGAGGTCAGGCCGCGCCGCCGGTGCACCTACGGCTTGCAGCGATCCCGATCCGGATGGATCATCGGCGTATTCGAGCTTTCTCGAAAGGGACGAGATCATGAGGCTCGCCGGCAAGACAGTATTGATCACCGGATCGACCGACGGCGTCGGTCGCGTCGTCGCCAAGCGTTTGGCGGCGCGAACGAGCGCGCGTCCTCGTGCATGGTCGCAACCTCGAGCGCGGCGAAGCCCTGATCGCCGAAATGCGCGCCATGGGCCATGAGGATGCGGCCTTCCTCGAAGCGGATCTGTCTTCGCTCGCCGAGGTGCGCAAGCTCGCTCTCGCGGTCGAGGCCAGCGAGGCGCGCCTCGACATTCTCGTCAACAACGCCGGGATCGGTTCGGGCGGGCCCGCGGGAAAGCGCGCCCTGAGCGTCGACGGCTTCGAGCTTCGCTTTGCCGTCAATTATCTCGCGGGCTTCCTGCTGACCCGTCTCCTGCTGCCGAAGATCCTGGCAAGCACGCCTTCACGCATCGTCAACGTCGCTTCGCTCGGTCAGGCGCCGATCGATTTCGACGATGTGATGATCGCGCGCGGCTATACGGGCGCACGCGCCTATTCGCAAAGCAAGCTCGCGCAGATCATGTTCACCATGGATCTCGCCGACGAGCTCGCCGGCAGGAATGTGACGGTGAACAGCCTCCATCCGGCGACCTATATGAACACGACCATGGTGCGCCAATCCGGCACCACGCCCATCAGCACGGTCGAGGAGGGAGCGGACGCCATCATGAATCTCATCTTGTCGCCCGAGCTCGAAGGGCGCGGCGGCCTGTTCTTCGATCGGCAGCGGCAAGCCCGCGCTCAGGCTCAAGCCTATGACGAGGCCGCGCGCGCCCGGCTGCGCGGCTTGAGCCTGCGCCTCACCGGGCTCGAAGGCGACGGCGACGCTTGAGATCGGTGAAATCACGCGGGCGAGGGCGCCTTCGCGCTGATGATGGCGAGAGCCGCCGCGAGCGCGGCCTCGGCATCGAGATGCGTGGTGTCGAGCAGGGTGGCGTCGGGCGCCTGGCGCAACGGGGAGACGGGTCGCGTGGAATCGCGCTCGTCCCGGCGGCGGATGTCGGCGAGCACGGCGTCGTAGTCGAGCGGCGCTCCGCCGAGCACCAGCTCGCGCCAGCGGCGGCGCGGCGCGTTCCTCCGGCGAAGCGGTGACGAACAGCTTCACCTCGGCATCGGGACAGATCACCGTGCCGATATCGCGCCCGTCGATCACGGCTCCTCCCGGCTGGCGCGCGAATGCACGCTGCAAATCGATGAGCGCAGGCGCACCGAAGGATAGGCGGCGACGCGCGATGCCGCTTCGCCCATCGCGGGACCGCGCAAGGTCGAGGCGTCGAGGCGCGCAAGATCGAGCGTCGCGGCGGCCGCTGCGGCCTCGGTTTCGGCCTCGAGCGAAACGCCATGGTCGATGAGGCTCTTCGCCACCGCGCGGTAGAGAAGGCCGGAATCGAGATGCGCCAGTCCCCAACGCGAGGCGACAGCCTTGGCGAGCGTGCCTTTGCCGGAGGCGGCCGGGCCGTCGATCGCGACGATCATGTCGTTCGCGCTGCCGAATTGTCGACCGACTTGGCTTCGCGCTCCGCGACGCGGAAGTCGAAGCGATGCTCGTAAAGCAAGCCTAGCTGTCCTTGTCGACGAACACCGACAAAATCAGGATTTCGTTGTTCTTCCCGAAGGTCCAGACGATGAGGAGGCCGTCCTCTCGTAGAACCCGCCGCCCCGACACCGGGTCAGTCTTCGATTTCTCGATGAACAATCGGGGTTTTGAGATCAGGCGGCTCAAGACCTGCGTCGTGACACCTCGCTCTTTGGCACGTTCCCGCGCGTGCTGGCTGATGACGACACGCGAGGTCGAGGTGACGGATCGAGAAGCGGCAGTCATGAGCGCTGATGTCTCCCAAGACCAAGGATGTAGTCGTATCATACCATACCCGCTCCGAGCCCGGCCATCATCTCGACGAAGGCCGGAAAGCTCGTCGCGATCATCGTGCCGTCATCGACCGTGACCGGGCGGCGCGAGGCGAGGCCCATGACCAGGAAGCTCATGGCGATGCGGTGGTCGAGATGGGTCGCGACCGTGCCCGCCGCCCGAGACCTCGCCCCTGCCGCCTTCGACGATGAGGTCATCGCCCTCGATCGCGTGCGCGACGCCGCAAGCCGCAAGCCCCGCCGCCACCGCCGCCAGGCGATCGCTTTCCTTGACGCGCAATTCGCTCAAGCCCCTGAGGCGCGTCTCGCCTCGGGCGAAGGCCGCCGCGACAGCGATCACCGGGTATTCGTCGATCATGGAGGGGGCGCGCGAGGCCGGCACGTCGACGCCGCGAAGCTCGCCCGCGCGCACGCGCAGATCGGCGACCTCCTCGCCGCCTTCCCGGCGCTGATTCAGCGGCTCGATGCGCGCGCCCATCTCACGCAGCGTCGTGAGAAAGCCGGTGCGCAAGGATTGAGCATCACGCCCTCGACCACCACCTCCGAACCCTCGACGATCGATGCGGCGACGATCGGGAAGGCCGCCGAGGAGGGGTCGCCGGGCACGACGACCGGCGCCGGGCGAAGCTCGGGCTGGCCGGTGAGCGTGATGCGCCGTCCCGCATCGCCATGCGGCTCGACGGTCACTTCGGCGCCGAAATGGCGCAGCATGCGCTCCGTATGGTCGCGCGAAGCTTCCGTCTCGATGACGGTGGTTCGGCCCGGGGCGTTGAGGCCGGCGAGCAGCACGGCGGACTTGATCTGCGCCGAAGCGACCGGGGTGCGGTATTCGATCGGCGCCGCGTGGCGTGCTCCCGCAAGCGTGATCGGGCAGCGGCCCCCCTCCGCCTCAGCCACGACCTGCGCGCCCATCAGCGCCAGAGGATCCAGGATGCGGCGCATCGGTCTTTTGCGGAGCGAGGCATCTCCATCGAAGGTGGCGCTGATCGGATGGCCGCCGACGACTCCCATCATCAGCCGCGTGCCGGTGCCCGCATTGCCGAAATCCAAAACCGCGTCGGGTTCCGCGAGCCCTCCGATCCCGGTGCCGCGCACGCTCCAGCGGCCTGGCGCATGACGTTCGACCGTGGCGCCGAGCTGGCGACAGGCTTGCGCGGTGCGCAGCACGTCGTCGCTCTCGAGGAGGCCGTCGATTTGCGTTTCGCCGATCGAAAGGAGGCCGAGAATCAAGGCGCGATGCGAGGTCGATTTGTCGCCTGGAACGCGCACCCGGCCGGCGAGCGCACCGGCGCGTTTCGCCGTGAGCGGCCTTGTGTCGATCGATCCGGCGACGGACATCAAGCATTCCTTTGCTTCGCGGCGGGGGTGTCGGGACCGAAGGCTCGGCGGCGACCCCGGTCGGCTTGTCGCGCGGGCCTCGCGAGCCGTCAAGACAGTGTCGCGATCAGATCGATCACCATACGGGGCCATCGTCGGACTGGAGGGATGCATCGGCCGCGTGGTGAGCTCTCGTTTTCGGGTCGGATGCGATGTCGAGGAGAAGGCTCGAAGCGCCGCGCTGTCATTTGCTGCTTCGACGAGCGGATCGGAACCGAGCCCGCCGGCAAGGCGACCGTCGCCCAGCGGCCGGCGGCAAAGACCATCGCGGATCGGTGAACCATGCTCGCGCCCGAGTAGGCCCATTGTTTGCTTCCCAGTTTCCACGAAGAATGATCTTTAACGGTCAATAAAGGTTAAAATAAAAATCCAACATAATCTGTATTACCGCGCAATTTTACTCCAAATTTCATTCATCATCTCGAGGCAGGCTTGCCGGTGGCGGAAGGCCCGCCCTCTCGATCGGCGACCCGAATGCCCTCCTTTCGTCGAGCCCGAACCATGAAGCATGCATTCGCCGTGCCCCTCCTGGCCTTGCTCGCCTTGCCGTTCGCCGCGGGGCCGGTGCCGGCTCAGTTCTACAACGCTCCCGCGCCGGCGGATTCGTCCGCTCCCGCCTTGCACCCGACCGGCCCCGAAGGCCCCAATCTCGGCGGCGGACTGATCGAGCTCCTGGTCACGGGGGCGGTGCCGGGCGCCGCGCACCCTGCGTTCAACGCGGCCTTTCGGCCGGGGGATCAGGCTTGGCCGGGGCGCCGCCGGTCGGCGGGGCGCCCGAGCACCCTCGCGCGATGGCCTACGTGCCCTCGCCCGCCGAGGCCTACGCCCATCCGCGTCCTGTGCTTTCCGAACCCGAGCCGCAATTTCGCCGCCAGGAAGTCGAGTATCACGGGCCGCAGGGGCCGGGCACGATCGTCGTCGACACGCCGGACAAATTCCTGTTTCTGATCGAGCCCGGCGGGCGCGCCATCCGTTACGGCATCGGCGTCGGCCGCCCGGGCTTCGAATGGGCGGGCGTGAAGGCCATCACGCGCAAGGCCGAATGGCCGGGCTGGACGCCGCCCATCGAAATGCTCAAGCGCCGACCCGATCTGCCCGCGCATATGGAGGGCGGGCTCGGCAACCCGCTGGGTGCGCGCGCGCTTTACCTCGGCTCGACGCTCTACCGCATCCACGGCACGAACGAGCCGGAGACGATCGGCAAGGCCGTGTCCTCGGGCTGCATCCGCATGCTCAACGAGGACGTTGTCGACCTCTACGGACGCGTCAAGCTCGGGACGCGTGTGCTGATCATCTAGACGTCGCCCGAGAACCCCGAGTCGTCGGAGGAGCCCGGATCGTCGAAAGTGCCGTCGTCCTGGTTCTCGTCATCGGGGGACACACCGTCCTGCGAAGGATCATAGGACGCATCGACGGGCCGGTCGGGGTTGGAGTTGTTCCAGCTCGCCCCGCGGTCTTGCGAGGCGTCCGCGGAAGTGTCCGTGGAGGTGTCCTGTCGGCTCGAGGCCTCCGAACCTCCATGGCCCGGAAGGGACGTTCCGCTCGACCCGAAGGATCCGAGACCCGAGCCGACATCCGAACCAAGCCCGAGCCCCGAATGATGGCCGAAGGCGCTGGTCAAGGCATTTGCCAGCACCATGCCGCCGGCGACGCCTGCCGCCGTCGACATCGCATTTTGCAGGAAGCCTCCGCCTTGCGGCGCGCCGCCGAACCCCTGGCCGCCCCAGGGACCGGGTTGAGGCGCGATGCCCGACATCGGCCCGGTCGGCATCGGCCCGCCCGATCCATAAGGCTGGGGCGCGTAGCCCGGCCGCGCATCGCCGAAGCGGGGCGGTGGCGTCGGGGCGGGACGGGAAGGCGGCGCGGCACTCGGACCACCGAACAGGCTCGACAGAAAGCCGCCCGATTGTGGGCTGCGCTTGCGCGCTTGCGCCTCTTCGCGCGTTTCTTGGAGCTGCTGCTCGAGAGCTTGCACCTGTTGATGCAGATTGGCGAGAGCCTGCTCGTTCACATAGATCGATTGCGCCATGGCGTAGGGCGCGTAGGGCTGCTGCGCCACGAGATCGCCGATCAGCTTCTCGGCCTCGGGGTCGCGCTGATGGTTTTCGGCGGCGCTGAGCCGCTCGAAGATACCGGTGATCACTTGGCGTTCTTCGGGGGTCATGGACGACGCTCCTTTGGGCTTCATGCGATTTCGATGCGGCCGGCTCGCGGGAAATGCGCCGAAACGACCGGTGCCGAACCCGGGGCTTACCAGAGAGGCGAAAAGGGCGTTCGCCCCTCGACATTCCTATTGCCAACGCAAGATCGACGCGATCGATCCTCGCCCATCGGCTTGACCTGCGCGAGACGTAGGTGGCGATGACGGCGACCGCAAGGGCGCTGCCGGGCGATCAGGCTATTCGAGGCAGGACATCGATGCATCTCGAGGGAGTGGCGCCGCGACCGTGATTCATTCTTCTTTATGCGGGTGTTATCGCGGGAATGGCTCCGTCTCTACGAATCATGCTCCAGGCGGACGCCTTGATGGCGCAGCCTTGGTCGCAGTGCCGCGGAACCTCACGACGCGGACCGACACATGGAATTGCGTGGTCCCGGGCGGCCGTGCTTTCTGCCGTCATCAAGAGACGTTGCCGGAAGAGGAGCGATCAAGCCCTGCCGGACTTCCGCTCATTTCCTATGTATTTGATCGAGGTCTTCCAGGACCGAAGCTTGCTCCTTCGGCGACGACTTGCTAGCCAAAAGGGGCGCATGCCGATCGACGAACGCCGGTTTAGCTCAGCTGGTAGAGCAACCGCCTTGTAAGCGGTAGGTCGGGGGTTCGACTCCCTCAACCGGCACCATTAAATCAATGTGTTGGCGCGTCCCCCAATTCTCGGAGTTGGAACTAGGCGGAAGATTCCAACTTTTGGCCGCGCTTCGTTTCGTCCTGCACCCCCTCTGAACCTCCGGCTAGACTCAATACCGTTCATTTAATGATTCGGATTGCCTTTTTAATGTTGGCTGGCGGCAGGGGCTTGTCGGTTCGTCGCCGAAGGGGGAAATTGCTCATCTTTCGTTTGACACCGCGCTTGTTGCGTCGATGACGACGGGATGGGAGGCGTTCCTGTAGGATTTCGTCGAGCACAGTGTCGTGGAATGCACGCCGCTGCCGAGGGGGGAATGGCTGGGAAACGGGGGAGTTTCCGGCGGATGACGCGGACGGCATGAATAAAAGAGAGTTGGTCGGGATCGTCGTCGGCCCTGAGAGCTGCTTCGTGCATCAGGCCGCGAACGGCGAAATGGGCCATCATCAGGCCGTAGAATTCCTGGCGGACCAAGTCTGGCGTCTTGCTTCGTAAGACGATCTTGGCACCGCGCAGATGGGTCTTCAATTCGTCCAGGGCCGTCTCGACTTCCCAACGCTCAGATAGAGGGCGGCGAGCTTCGCGGCGGGCGTCTTTATCGTCCAAATGGTGGTGACGAGGCGATAGATTGGCTCGGCGTCGGTGACGCCGTCCAGACGATAGTCGATGACGCGCACCTTGACGCCATTGGTATCGCGCCGCCGATCTCGCTCGGACGGGTAGATGTGGCTCAGATAGGATCCGTCGGACAATGGCTGTTCGCAGCGCCGGGCGCATGTTCTTCTTGATGCGCCACAGCAGGTCGGCGCCGGTGGCCCGCGCAATTGGGTAGCTCGAACCGAAAAATTGCCGGTCCGCCAGGCACAGCATGCCCGGCCGGAGGCTGCCAGCACGGCTTTGGCCAGCGTGATCTCCCTGGTGCGTAATCGCCCATCTGGCTGGCGAACGACACGTGGTGCCGATTCTCGACTAGGGAGACGAAGCGGATTTGCGGATAGGCGCTTCGCCGTGCCTGCTCCGGGCCGACCGAACGGCCTCCAGCGCCGGCTCGTCGGCGACATCGAGCGTGCTGCCGTCGAGGCTGACCAAGCGCCAGTGCATACCACGCGCCCTGGGTCGCTCGGGTCGCGATCGGCCTCACCGTCTCGTCGTGCAGTCGGCGCATCACCTCGCCGCCGAGCCGCGTGCGCGCTTGCGAAATACCGGATTTTCCGGTCACCTTGATCGCCGTCGGGTCGTGCAGCCACTGCAGGCCTTCCAGCAAGCACCGCAGCACCTCCGGGACGATGAATTCATGAAAAGCGCGAGCGCGATGACGTAGTACACCATGACGTGGGCGGGCAGTTCACGTTGGCGAACGCTGCCCTTGCCGGTTGCGCCAAAACCTCGTGGATTTTGGCTATCGGAAACGTCTTGGCGATCATGCCCAGACTGATGAAATCGGTCGTCCGCCTCCCTGAAGGAAGCGTTGCAACGGTCCGCGCCATCTGTCCCATCCCTGCTCCGACGGGCCAGGTACCGAAATCATCCTCAATAAACCGTTAAATGAACGGTATTGG
>CAVQNF010000014.1:0-42450 GCA_963713805.1 uncultured Alphaproteobacteria bacterium
GGTACGACTCCTGCACCGCGGCATCCAGCACGTCGCGGCTGCGCAGTTCCATCCACGGCGTCAGCGCGCCGCGATAGTCGCCCAGCGCCGCGTCCGCCCAGCCGATCCCGAGCAGCGCCCGGTTCGAGTACGGACCATTGAGGCGCACGCGCGCCAGCGCCGGTCGGGCGCGCTCGGGTTGGTTCGCCTGCAGGTAAGCGAAGCCGAGCGCGAGATTGGCGCGGTCGCGCAGCGCCAGCAGCTCGGGGGTGTCGGCGATCATGCTGCCGACCCCGGTGAGAAACGGCGCGGCATCGACCAGACGGTCGTTGCGCACCAGCGCCACGCCCAGGTTGAAGCGCGCGTACGCGGACCATACCGGCCCGCCGCGCCAGCCGGAGAGCAGACGGATCGCCTCGTCGTAACGCCCCTGGTGCATGAGAACGTTGGCGAGCAGCAGCTCCTTCTGCGCTTCGAATTCCGGCGACATGCGCCCATTCACGCTGGCGCAGCGCGCTTTCCGCCCGATCGAGGTAGCCGCGGGCGTACCAGATCTGCCCGAGGTACAGCCAGGCGCGGTTGCGCACACCGGTCGGCACGTCGCTGGTGAGCAGCCGCGCGAAGCGCTCGCCGGCCTCGTTGTGCATCCCGAGCTGCAGGTACAGGCCCGCGGCCAGCAGCTGCGCGTCGTCGGCGTGATGGGGCATGCGCCCCCACTCGTCGTAGGCGAGCAGCCGCGTCAGCGCCTCGAAATCGTGGGCATCGTCGTTCTGCAGGTAGAGGAACAGCACGTCACCGAAATGCAGGTCGCGGATGTGCGTTTCGGGCAGCTTCTCCGGATCGTGGCGGCGCGCGTGCGCAACCCCGGCGGCCAGCAGCGCCGCCACGGCGAGAATCGAGCAGCGTGCGCGTGGACCGGCGGCCTGAAGACATTCCCAGTCCTTGATCTCGAACTCCGGCTGCAGCTTGCGCTGCCGGTCGTCGATCTTCAGCTCGAGGTATTTCGCGCCCACACCCTTCTCGAAGCGCAGCGACGCGCCGCGCTTGTAGGGGCGATCGTTGGGTCCCTTGCCGTTGAAGAACGCCACCAGCTCATGCGGGCCGACCTTGAGGTTACCGATGTACAGGCGCTGCACGCCACCTTGAGCAATGCCTCGACTTCGCGCGGCGTGTACAGATAGTTGATCACTTCCTTCTGATCGATCTTGAGCTGCACCGAATCGAGTGCGAAGAAGTCGCCGACATCCACGGACAGGAACACCGCCACCTGAGTGTTGGCGGGAAACAGCAGCTCCTCCTCGAGGATGAACAGATCCTTGTTGAGGTCCACTACATCCTTCTTCAGGCCCTGGATGTCCTCGTTCGAGGCTGGCGAGTTTCCGCGGGCGCTTCGCCGGGAGCGGGGTTGCTCGCCGGCGCCGCTGCGGCCGCGGCGGCCCCGGGTGCGGCGCGGGCGCGGTCGCCGCCGGTGCCACCGCGGAAGCCGGCGCACTGCTCTGTGCCGGCGCCGGAGGCGCGGCCGCCGGCGGCGCGGCCAGCGCGAGCGCGGACGCGAGCGCCCACACCGCGGCGAGCAGCCTCACGCCGGTGGCCGCACGCGGCGCGCGGGCGCTGCGGCCCGCGGGCGGGGCCTGGGGGAAAGTCGGTTGCAGCATGTTCGTTCCGATCATTCGTTCAGCAGAGCGCGCAGCTGCTGCAGGTACAGTCCCGAGCTTGCGGCACTGTAGTCGGCGCAACACGTAGCGCACGGTTTCGTTGCGGTCGATCAGTACCGTCATCGGCAGGTTGTCGACCTGGTAGCTGCGGCTCACCACCTTGGTCGGGTCGAGCAGCAAGGCGAAATCCACCGTGACCGAGTGCGCGAAATCCTGCGACTGCACCGGGTCGTCATCAACGCCGATGCCGTACACCGCCAGTCCCGCCGAGCGGTAGGTCGCAAGGCTGCGGCTGAGCGCGGCGAGCTGCGCGCGGCACGGGTAGCAGCGGCTGCTCCAGAAGCTCAGCACCACCACTTCGCCACGATGCTCCGACAGGCGCACGTTGCCCGCGCCGTTCGCCGCGCGCAGCGCAAAATTCGGCGCCGCCGCGCCGAGCAGCGGGTAGCTTTGCTGCGCCGCCGCCGGCAGTCCGGCGCCCAGCGCCAGCGCCAGCAGGCACAGCCGCAGCGACGCAGCTGCGCGCGGGGCCCCCCCACGCGATGCCGGGCCGTCGGGCCGTTGCCAGCTCAATAAAGATCCTTCGCCCTGGTGAGGCGCAAGCGCACCGCCCCAAGCGCGCAAATCGAAGATCTTCTCGACGATATCGAAGACGATGAAGACGAGTGCAAAGAGGAGTGAGCGCAAGGGGACACTATAGATCGGAGCCCAGGGCGAACGCCAGGTGCCAAGCCGCAGGTCGTCCGCGACCAGCATCACCTTTGCGAGGATTAAGGCGTTGATCAGGGCAAAGCCCCATCTCGTGTACGAGATGTGTTGGTCGGCAAGCACAACATATTCGTGCAGCTGGAACACCGCGAAAATGGCAAAGAGATAAGCGGCCATTTGAGCGAACCGGACGCCCTCATGCAGGATCTTGTCCTTCAGCCTCGCTGACCTCTCATCCACGCGTGTTCTGTCTCCGCGCTGCAACGGACCACGGCGGGTCCATATCAAGGCCTTGGTCTAATTGACGATTAACCCTTCCAAATCAGAGCGACAACGGACAAGGTGTTGATCGAGTGAATCGGACAGGCGATGCGCCGCATGAACGGAGCCGGCGTATCAGCTTCGGCAAGCCGCGATCGGAGCCGACGAGGGTAGCCGAGGGCGTGTGCGCTGTCATCCGATGCCCTCGACCGGTTCCCGAACGGTCCGTGCCAACTCCGCAATGTCGTCGCAAAGACGACCGCCTCGCGGCCGCGTCCCCTGCCCACGAAATCCGCGAAGATCTCGCGGTATTCCATGAGCCGCTTCAATGTGCCGTCCTCGTCCTCGGCGACGAGCCGGCTATAGCCGCAGACATCGGCGGCCATGATGACGGCGATCTTGCGCCGCAGGCGCGCTTCATCCATGGGCTCACCGCGGAGAGGGACTGCGCTCGCTGAAAGTATAGCACGAAGGAATGCCACGGAAGCATCCGAGCGCGAGAGCGAAGCGCTTGAGCCTTGACGGCCCTGGCCTCGCTCAGGTCATGTTCATCAGTCCTACGATATTGTCATATCGTGGACATCGCGCCTTAACCGGCCCTGTGATGTCGTCAGGTCTTAGTGTTCCGCCGCGGCTTTGGCATTTGCGCCGGCGGACAGGACAAAAAGCCATGGTCCCATCGCCAAACCGCCTCGACGCCGCGCTCGCGCTTTCACGCTTCGGCCTGGGCAGTCGCCAAGGCGATATCGACGCGATTTCATCGGATCCCCGCGGTGCCGTGAAGGAGGAGATCGCGCGGCGGATGGTTCCTTCTCCCTCAGGGCGAAGAGCTGAAGCCCACGGCCGAGCTCCTCACCGACTTCTACGCCTTTCAGCAGACGCAAAAGGAGATGCGGGAGCGCAAAGCGGCCGATGCCGCCACCGGCGCCCCGGCAGACGGCGCGTCGCAACCGATGGCGTCCGGCTCGGCCGCAGGGGCAGAGGCCATGCCGGGTGCCGCTTCGATGCGCGGCGAAGGCGCGGCCCCGTCAGCGCAACCGGCCCCGATCAACGGCGTCCCACCGATGAAACCCGTGCCGCCGTTGCCACAGCGCGTATTTCTCGCGGAGGCGAAGGCGCGCTTCGCCGGCACAATCCATGTTCCGCGCGTCGGCTTCGGCGAGCGGCTCGCCATGTTCTGGGCAAACCATTTCGCCGTCTCGGCGGCGAAAGGGATCAATGTGCGCATCTTGGCCGGCGCCTTCGAGCGGGAAGCCATCAGGCCGCATGTGTTCGGACGCTTCGCCGACATGCTGTTGGCGGTCGAGACCCATCCAGCCATGCTCTTTTATCTCGATAATCAGCAGTCCTTCGGCCCCCATTCCATGGCTGGCCAGAACCGCAAGCGCGGGCTCAACGAGAACCTGGCGCGCGAGATTCTCGAGCTCCACACGCTCGGCGTGAACGGCGGCTATACGCAAGAGGATGTCACCTCGCTCGCGCGCATCATCACCGGCTGGACGGTCGTGGGCCGCGAGGGCCGCCTCGGCGCCCCTGGGACCTTTCTGTTCTTCGCCAATGCGCACGAGCCGGGCGACCAGCGCCTTCTCGGCAGGACCTATGTCGATGCGGGCTTCGAGCAGGGCAAGGCGGCGCTTCTCGATCTTGCGCGCCATCCAGCGACCGCGAAGCATGTCGCGCAGAAGCTCGCCCGGCATTTCGTGGCGGATGATCCGCCGGCCTCGCTTGTCGACGAGCTCGCCGGGACGTTCAGTGCGACCGATGGCGATCTCGCGGCGGTCTCGACGGCGCTCGTGGAAGCGAAAGACGCCTGGGGCCGGGATTTCGGCAAGATGCGCTCACCGCTCGAGTTCAGCATCGCTCTGCTGCGGGCGACCGGCGCCAAGCCGGAGCCGCAGCCGGTCCTCGGCGGGCTTTACGCGATGGGTCAGCCCTTCTGGCAGCCGGCGGGCCCGAACGGATTTTCCGACATGACGGATGCCTGGGCTTCGCCGGAGGGGCTCAGGATGCGCATGGACATCGCCAACGCGGCCGCGATCAAGGGGGCCGATTATTTCGATCCGCCCGAGTTCATCGAGACACGGCTCGGCCCCCTTCTTTCCGAGGAAACGCGTCAGGCGGTCGGGCGTGCCGAAAGCCGCGCGCAGGGGCTCGCCATTGCCTTCATGTCCCCCGAATTTCAGAGGCGATGATCATGCTTTGCGAAAGCGTCACACCTTCGCGCCGCGCCGTTCTCGGGGCCTCCGGCGCCCTCTTCGCCTGGGCCTTCATGCCGAGATACGCCCATGCGGCGCGGGGCCGGGACGCCCGCTTCGTCACGATCGTCCTGCGCGGCGCCCTCGACGGCTTGACGGCCGTGCCGCCGATCGGCGATCCCGATTACGAGGCCTTGCGCCAGAGCATCGCATTGCACCCGGAGGGCGCGAACGCCGCCCTGCCGCTCGACGGCTTCTTTGCGCTTCATCCTTCGATGCCCAATTTTGCGAGGCTGTTTCGCGCCGGACAAGCCTGCGTCGTGCATGCGAGCGCCACTCCCTATCGGGACCGGTCCCATTTCGACGGGCAGGACGTCCTCGAATCAGGCTATGAGACGCCCGGACGGACCGACTCCGGCTGGCTCAACCGCATGCTCGCCGGACTGCCCTCGGGCGAGAAGGTCGCGCCCGGCACGGCCGAGAAGGCGCTCGGCCTCGCGGTCGGGGCCAACGCGCCACTCGTCATCCGCGGCCGCGCGCCCGTGCTCGGCTGGGCACCGACGATGCTGCCTCCTGCCGGTGACGATCTCGCGCTGCGGCTGATGGATCTTTATAGCCACCGCGATCCGCTCTTGGCGAAAGCGCTCGGCGAGGGAATTGCGACCGGCAAGATCGCCGCGGGGGTCGATGTCGGGGCGCGCGGCGGCCCGGGCGATCCGGAAGGCATGAAGCATCTCGCGGCCGGCGCAGCGAAGCTCCTCGCGCAGCCGGACGGCCCGCGCGTGGCGGCGCTTGCCTTCGAGGGTTGGGATACACATGCGCAGGAGATCGGCCGGCTGGCGCGTCTCTTGAGCGGGCTCGACGGCGCCTTCGCCGCCTTCGAGCAGGAGCTCGGTCCCGCCTGGAAAGACACCGCCATCCTCGTCGCGACCGAGTTCGGCAGGACGGCGCGCGTCAACGGAACGGACGGCACCGATCACGGCACGGGCACGGCGGCTTTCCTCGTCGGCGGCGCGGTCAAGGGCGGCCGGGTGATCGCCGACTGGCCTGGCCTCAAGGACGCGCAGCTCCGAGACGGGCGTGATCTTGCGGCGACGACCGATCTGCGCGCCATCGCGAAAGGGGTCGCGGTCGACCTCATCGGCGCCTCGCCGGCGCTGCTTGCGCGCGACGTCTTCCCGGGCTCCGACAGGATCGCACCGGCCAAGGGCCTCATCGCGTGAGGCGCCTCGCGCCGCGACCCGTCCTCGCACATGAAGGAAAGCGACGGGTCGCGCTTGGCGAAGCGCTGGCCGCCAAAGAAAGGCGGGCCCCGCCGACGAGGTCGGCGGGACCCTGACCGCGGCTAGCTGGGGGGCAGACTGGCCCACGGCTTCCTGGACGCTACCACTCGCGACGCGCGATCCCAATCACTCGTCCGAGGTAAGTCGGCGTGGGTGCCCGCGGCGAACGGCACCATCATCGGGCAATTTCAAGGTTGTGCTTGCGAGCGGTCCCTGCGGGCATGGCGATGTCGGCAACGCCAGTCGATGACGCTCGATTGCTTCGAGGAGACGGAAGGAGCCTGCCCGTCGGAGCGCTCGCCTCATTCAGCTCAGGCGTAAGCCCGCCGAGCCGGAGCTCTGCGCGTGCGATCGACGCTCGGATCATCCGCGCTCGCGAAATGCTCGATGAATGCGACGCCGACCTTGTCGCGTTTGCGCCAAAGGACGCGGCATTTGCGGCTGCCTCTCGCGCGAGAGATGCGCAGCATGAATTCATCGGGGAGGTTTTCGACGATCACTCCGGTGATCTTCGCGCCGCCCTTGGAGAGGTCGCTGATGACGCAAGGGTAACCCCAATCGCCTTCGCAATCATAGACCAGCGCCGAGGCGTTCCATTCGACCCGAGAGGTCTTCCGACGTTCGCGCAGCATGGCTGTTCTTCACGGTTGATGGCAGAAAATATGCTCCGAAAGCTCTAAAAGACTGCCTAAGGAATACGCGAGGATGCGACAAATTCTCTAAATCTTCGGTTGATGGGGGCAGCGTCGCGGGGAGCCACATATCGGGTCCGCACCGCTGTCCGCCGTGCCGGCGCCGACATGGGGCTGGCGCGTGCTCGTCGCCTGGATTGCGCCAGGCCCGATCGCGCGTGAGCTACGATCGAGGTCAAGGCCTGCGAGCGATCAGAGCACCGAACTCGACGAGCTCGGTCAAGGCGCCATCCTCGGCGAAGGGCGAAACGGCCTCCCGCACCGCGGCTTCGAATTCCGGCCGTCGGTCACCGAGCTTCTCGGGCGATGACGCCGAGAAGGAGAGGGCGCGCGCCACCACCCCATCGACGCTCAGGGAGCGCCGCTCGGTGACGCCCAGGCTCTCGAGTTGCGCAAAAGCCGAAGCGAGCAGGACGGTTTCATGCGGCTCGACGTCGCCGGATTTTCTGAGCTTCGTGAAGTCGTCACGGTCCTCGAAGCGGCGGCGCACCTCTGCGAGCGCTTCCACCCAACGGTTTTCTCGGCATTTGAGGTGGTCGTCGTGAAACAAAGCGATCGCGCCCCCGCGCTCGATGATGCCATCGAGTGCGGCAAGCGTTGCGGGCCGGTCCATCCAATGGAAGGAACGTCCCATGGTGACAAGGTTAAAGCGGCCGAGCGATGGGGCGATGTCGTAGGACGAGCCTTCGAGGAACGCGCAAGCCACTCCTCGCTTCGCGGCCAATTCTTCGGCCGCGGCCAACATCGTCACGTCCGGATCGATGCCGGTCACCGAGCATCGAAGCTCCGCGAAGCCGATGGCGAGAAAGCCAGGTCCGCAGCCGAGGTCGAGCACGCGATCGCCCGGCGAAACGCCGATCCAGCTTGCCGTATTTTCGAGGAGACGGCGCGGATAGTCGAGGCGCCCTTCGACGTAGAAGGGTACGGCGGAGCGAAAGCGGTTCGGCATGAAGGGGGCGACGGGCGCTGGCATCGAGCCTCCCGACATGCGTTCTATTCCATCCGCGCCCTGGCCCTCCCTATTCGCCGAGAGCCTTCGACCTATCTGGTCACCAGCCAGCTCCGATAATCTAGCACATAGTTGGCGATCAGGGTATTTCCCGGATCGTTGTCTCCGGAAAGTGCCGAAGCTATTGGGGCGCTCAACCCACCAAGCAGAAATTGTTGCCGATAAGGTCCCGGATACGAGAGAATGATGGCATTCGTCTTCTGGTCAACGAGATCGATGGTCAGTTCGATCTTGGCGTATTGATCGATCAGAACTCTGCGAACGACGGAGGGAACATCGAATTGCTTGAGCGTGACAATTACCTTTACCGGGCGCGTTCCGCGCATGATGGGGGCGAGCAGGCTTTCGAATTGTGCGGTGAACTCGCGCTCGAGAGTCGTTCGGAAAAAAGCCTGGACCGCAGGAAAATTCTGGGCGCTTTCGTCGGGAAGCCGGCGCGCGATTTCAGGGTCCGTGTTGGTCGCGAGGAAATGCTTTTCCTCGACGGGCCAGGAGCGGATGACCTCGACGCCATCGAACCTCGACGCCGACAAGCTTGAAGGAGGCGATCTCATCGACCGACATGGACGGCGGCGGCACTGTCGCGCAGCCAGCGAGCATGAGCGTGATGCAGCAGAAGAGCACACGAAAATTCGTGGCGGAAACGGCTTGCTTTATCACGGGTTGCCCCCCAATCCGACGAGCGGAGCGTCCGCCTTTCGGACCCTCGATTCACGTTCGCCGGAAATTGTCTTGGATCGAAGGCCGTGTCCATGGGGCGACGATCACGTTTGCGCTAATTGGACCGGCATAGCATGGCGTCGCTCGACGATCTTCTTCACGAGCTCTCAGCTTGCCGCATTTGCCGGGACGCTCCTGTTTACGGAGCGGCCTTGCCGCATGAGCCGAGGCCGGTGATTCAGGCGTCGCCGACAGCCAGGCTCTGCATCGCGAGCCAGGCGCCGGGAACGCGCGTGCATCTTTCCGGACGCCCGTTCACCGATGCCTCGGGCGTGAGATTGCGCGCCTGGCTCGGCCTCGACGAGGCGAGCTTTTACGACGCGCGCCGGGTGGCGATCGTGCCGATGGGCCATTGCTTTCCGGGGCAGGACGCCAAGGGCGCCGACCTGCCGCCGCGGCGCGAATGCGCTCCCTTGTGGCGCCAACGCATCTTCGCGGCGCTCCCGGCCCTCGAGCTCATCTTGCTGATCGGCCAATATGCGCAAGCCTGGCACCTCGGACCCGAGGCGAAGGGCGGCCTCACGGCGACGGTCGGGCGTTGGCGCGAGATTCTCGGCGGAGAGAACCGGCCCGCGCTGTTGCCGCTGCCTCATCCATCCTGGCGCAATAACGGCTGGCTGAAGGCCCATCCCTGGTTTGAGGCGGAGCTCCTGCCGGACTTGCGGGGGAGGGTGCGGCGCCTTGTCGAAGGCTGAAGCCGGCTCGTCGGGCAAGCTGTTTTCATGGCGGCGCGCCCAAGATCACAGCGCCGGATCAGGTCGCAGGATCGGGTCGACCTCGGCCGGAGAAGGCGAAGGAGCTTCGCATTTAATTGTCCGCGTCCAGCGGCCATGCCGACCCCGGTTCATAGGTCGTTCAGGGCTATTTGCGGTAAATGCCTCGAGTGCGACGGGAACGCGAGGAGTGCGACATGATTCGCTGGCATCACCGGCTTGGAATTGCGGCCTTTGCCGTTCTCTTTGCCGCGTCGGCGGCGTTGGCGCAGACGGCACCTGCCGCGCGCCAGCCGAGGCTCGCCTTGGTGGTCGGAGAAGGAGCCTATGCCGATGCATCCGCCGCACCCGAGACGACCGCGGTCAATGATGCGGGCTTGATCGCCTATCAACTGCAGCAGGCCGGCTTCGACGTGACCGGCGGGCGCGACGTCGACCGGACCGGCTTCGAAAGCCTGGCCGCCACCTTTTTTGCAAAGCTGGGGCAGGCCGGTCCGAACGCGGTCGCCGTGATCTACGTCTCCGGCATCGGGCTGCAGGCCGATGGCGACAACCGGATCATCCCGACGGACGCAAAGCTCGCCAACCTCGATGCGATCGGTGTCGAGACGATCTCGGTCAACGAGCTTCTGGCACAGCTTCAATCGGTTCCCGGCGCCGCGCATATCGTGATCTTCGACCTCTCGCGCCCTTTGCCCTTCCGCATCGCGCCGCAAGTCGCGCCGGGCCTCGCCGCGCTCGATCCGCAACAAGGGCTCCTCGTCGCCCTCTCGCAACAACCCGGATATGTGATCGAGGAGCAGAAGCAGGGCTATGGCGCCTTTGCGAGCGCGCTCGCCGAGATGATCCGCGTGCCGGGCCTTTCGCTCGACGAGCTGTTCGCGCGCACGCGGTTACGCGTGCAGGAGGAGACCAAGGGCGGCCAGCTGCCATGGAACGTCTCCGGACGGGTGAGCGACTTCACCTTCTTCACTCCCGAAGGGCCGGCGGCTCAGCCACCCGCCGCGGCGGCTTTGCGCAGTCGACCGATCGGACAGCTGCCGGTCGAGGAAGCCTTCTCACTCACCATCGAGCGCGACACGATCGACGGCTACCAGGAGTTCATTGCCGCCTACCCGGAGGGGCCGCTCGCGAGGCGCGCGCGGGCGATCATCGCGTCGAGGCGCGAGGCCTTCTTCTGGAGGCGCACCGTGACACGCGGGTACGCCTGAGGCCTATTGGACATATCTGCGTCATTACTCGAGAGGAGCCCATGCGGAAGAGGCGCGCTACCGCCTCAGCCTCTTGAACGAGCCCTACAACCCGCCGGCGACCTTCTACGAAGAGGAATACGACATTCCGCCGCCGCCGATCGCCGAGGTTTCGGATGACCTCATCCCCTATGATCGCTGGTACGCATTGCCGCCGCCTCCGCCGCCTCCGCTCCTGATCCTGCCCGCGCCGGCCATCGAATTCTACCGCCTGCCGCCGCCACCTCCGACGCCGGTCGCGATCCTGCCGGCGCCGGCTCCCGTGCCGCCACCGCCGCGCATCATTCCGGTCCCGGTCCCGGTGCGTATTCCGGTTCCCGGGAAAGTGGCGCCATTGCCGCTCGCAGTGCCGCCGAAGCCCGTGATGTCCGCACCGGGCAAGGTGGCGCCCGCGACCCCTCAAGCTGCCACGCCGACAGGACCGCTCAGCGGCCAGGGACAATTCAAGACGTTGCCGCCGAAAGGCGCGACGCCGCAGCCTGCCGCCGCACCTGGAGCAGCGGCGCAGCCGCAAAAGCCTGCCGGCGTGCAACCCTTGCCGGTGCCGGTTCCGGCGGGTCCTGGCCAATTGCCCAAGATGCCGCCTCAGCCGGCTATCGCTCCCGGCGGAACGGCCGCAGCCGCCGAAGCCGTTGGCGCCCGAGTCGAAGCCCCTGCCGACACCCTCCGGCACCGCTCCCCTCAAGCCGCCGGCATCGCAGCCTACGCCCGCGACGCCTGGCATCAAGCCGTCCGCGCCATCTTCACCGCCAGCACCGAAGCCCGCGCACGCCAACTCCGACGCCCGCGTTGAGGCAATTGCCTCAACCGCCAGTCGCGAAACCCGCGCCTCCCCCGCCGCCCGTGGCACGGCCCGCGCCTCCTCCGGTGGCGAGACCCGCACCTCCGCCGCCGCCCGTGGCACGGCCCGCGCCTCCTCCGGTGGCGAGACCCGCGCCTCCGCCTCCGCCCGTGGCACGGCCCGCGCCTCCTCCGGTGGCGAGACCCGCGCCCCGCCGCCGCCCGTCGCGCGGCCCGGCGCCTCCACCGCCGAGGCCGCAAGCGCCCGGCAAGCCTTGCACGCCCCAGGAGCACGCCCAGGGCAAGTGCTGAAATGCGATGATCAACGTCTCGCCGGGTTTTCGGCGGGACGTTGTCCTCAGGTCATTCTTCGAGGCGGGCGATCAGCGAGGACGTGTCCCATCTGCGGCCGCCGAGCTTCTGAACCTCGGCGTAGAATTGATCGACGAGGGCGGCGACCGGAAGCTGGGCGCCGTTGCGCCGCGCTTCGGCGAGGCAGATGGACAGGTCCTTTCGCATCCAGTCGACGGCAAAACCGAAGTCGAACTTGTTCTGGTTCATCGTCTTGCCGCGATTTTCCATCTGCCATGAGCCGGCAGCGCCCTTCGAGATCACCTCGAGAACGGCCTCCACGTCGAGCTTCGAGCGCTTGGCGAAATGGATACCCTCGGCCAGGCCCTGAACCAGGCCGGCAATGCAAATCTGGTTGACCATCTTCGTCAATTGACCGGCGCCGGGCGCACCGATGAGCCGGCAGGAGCGCGCATAGGACGCGATCACGGGCTCGACCTTGGCGTAATGGGCTTGATCGCCGCCGCACATCACCGTGAGGACGCCATTCTCGGCGCCGGCCTGGCCGCCCGAGACCGGCGCGTCGACGAAGCCGAGGCCAAGCTTGGACGCGACGCGCGTGAAGCTCGCGCGCGATCTCGGCCGAGGCCGTCGTGTGATCGACGAAGATGGCGCCTTTGGTCATGCCGGCGAAGGCGCCATCCGCGCCCATGGTCACGGCACGCACGTCATCGTCATTGCCGACGCAAGCGAAGACGATCTCGCGATCCTTCGCGGCCTCGCGCGGCGTCGGCGCGCTCGAGCCTCCGTGTTTCTTCACCCAGGCGTCGGACTTGGCGGGCGGTCCGATTGTAGACCGTGACCTCATGCCCTTTGGCTTTGAGGTGACCCGCCATGGGGAAGCCCATGACGCCCAGCCCGAGAAATGCGACTTTCATCTTGACCTCGCGGTATCTGCGTTTCACGTGTTGCGACGATCAGATGCCGCGAACATGACCGCTCGATCAAGTCCCAAACGCGGCGAATGATCTCGACGATGACGAGATAGATGATCGCCGCGTAGACATAGATCAGGAAATCGAAAGTCCGCGCGAAGATGAATCGCGTCTCGCCCATCAGGTCGAGGAGGGTCACGATGGCGGCGAGCGCACTCGACTTGATCATGGCGATCAATTCGTTGCCGAAGGGACGCAAGGCCACGATGAAGGCCTGCGGCCAGACGACGTGGCGCGCGATCCGATATTTCGACAAGGCCGAGCGAGGCGGCCGCCTCGATCTGGCCCTTTGCCGACCGAGGCGAGCGCTCCGCGCATGATTTCCGACTGATAGGCGGCGGTGTTCAGGGAAAAGGCGAAGATGCAGCACACGAAAGCTTCGCGGAAGAGCCACCACAAGCCGGTGTCGGTCAGGAAGGGGCGTATCTCGCCCGCGCCGTAATAGACGAGGTAGAGCTGGCACAAGAGCGGCGTGCCGCGAAAGAAGGTGACGTAGGAAACGGCGGCGCCCGACAAGATGCGACGACGCGACATGCGCGCGAGACAGATCGGATAGGCGAGCAGGAAACCGAGCGTCACCGAGATGGTCACGACCTGGACCGTGATCCAGACTCCGTCCGACGAGGTCGCCAGCCGTAGCGCGACATCATCTCGAAGTTGAAGAGGTTCGCGGCTTGGTCGTGGAGGGTTTGCAGCATCACGCGAAACCTCGATTGGCACGCCGCTCCAGGTTGCTCTGCAGCACCCCGGACACGATGCTGAAGACGAGGTAGATGGCGGCAGCCGCCGAATAGAACAGGATCGGCCGCGTGGTGTTCTTGCTCGCCTCGGAGGCCGCTCGCAGAAGATCGATGACCGCGAGCGTCGAGATGAGCGAG
Organism: uncultured Alphaproteobacteria bacterium; assembly: GCA_963713805.1. Classification (GTDB taxonomy): domain Bacteria; phylum Pseudomonadota; class Alphaproteobacteria; order Rhizobiales; family Beijerinckiaceae; genus GAS188. The sequence goes on from CAVQNF010000014.1 coordinate 13,410, forward strand.
GTGTCCTTCAGAAGGATCATCCAGATGTTGCCGAGGCCGGGCAGGGCGATCCGAATGAGTTGCGGCATCAGCACGAGGACGAAGGTCTTCCGGGTGTCGAGGCCGAGCGATTGCGCGGCTTCATGCTGGCCTCTCGGCACGGCCTTGAGCGCGGCGACCCAGACCTCGCTCGAATAGGCGGCAGACGACGACGCTGAGCGCGATGACGCCGGCGAAGAAGGCGTTGAGCTCGATCTGGGATCGAGGCCCGAGGAGCTTGCTCAGCGCGGTCGATCAGGGCTTGCAGCCCGAAGTAGACGATGAACAGCGAGAGAAGATCGGGAATGCCCCGAAAGAAGGTCGTGTAGGCGTCGCAGAAGGCGCGCACGACGCGGTTCGACGAGAGCTTCAGAACGGCGAGCGCAAGCCCGGATCCGAAGCCGAACGGCACCGTCGTCACGGCGAGAAGGATCGTGACGACGGCGCCCTCGAGCAGAAGGCCGCCCCATCCGTTCGGTCCGAAGAGAAGGCTGAACCAGTTCATCGGGGCTCGCCTCCTCTTTGACGGGAACGCGGCGGCACGGGACGATCGAGACCTCAGTTCACGAGCTGCTTGCCGCGAATGTCCTGCTTGAAATACTTCGCTTCGATCTTCTTGTAGGTGCCGTCGGCGTCGAGCTCGGCGATCGCCTTGTTGAACATGTCGCGAAGGTCGGTGTCTTCAGGGCGCATGGCGGCGCCGACGCCAGGACCATGGATGCCGGGCACCCGCTTGATCTCCGAGATGACGCGGCAGCAGCCATTGCCCTTCTTCTCGAAGAAATCCGCCTCGACGAGACCGTCGCCGACGACATAATCGATGCGGCCGCTCGCAAGGTCGAGATTGGGCTCGTCCTGCGTCGGATAGAGCTTGATGTTGGAGTCCTTGTAGAAGGCTTCGAGAAAATTGGCATGGATCGTCGAGGACTGCGTGCCGATGGTCTTGCCCTTGAGCGCGGCCGGCGAGACATCGTCGCTCTTGTTCGCGGCTTGGCCGGCGAAGACGATCGGCGTGGCATAGTACATGTCGGAGAACATCACCTTCTTCTTGCGCTCGTCGGTGATGTTCATGCTCGAAAAGATGACGTCGAACTTGCCGGCGAGGAGCGCCGGGATGATGCCGTCCCAATCCTGGTTCTGGAAGGTGCAGGTGACCTTCATGCGCTCGCACAGCGCGTTGGCGTAATCGACCTCGAAGCCGACGATCTTGCCCGACGGATCGACGCTCTCGAAGGGAGCGTAGCTCGCATCCATGCCGAACGCGGAGCGTTTTCCATTCCTTGGCGCTTGCCGCCGAGGCCATGAGGCACGACGCCAGTCCCAACAAGGCCAAGATCCTGCCTTCTTGCGAACTTTTCTTCATTCTCATCTCCTCGATTCTCATCTTCGCCGTTGCGGACGGCGCGCCGTATCTGAAATGTTGCTCGGTCACGGACGCGTGGTCGTTGGACGCTTCGGTCATGGGAGCTTCACGTCATGACGAACTTCTCAAAGCCTGCAAAACGAATGCCAAGCGCAAATGCGGCGAGCGCCGGACAAAACTCAGTGCCGCAAATAAGGCGCGCAGCTCCCAGGGCTTCTCGCCATCTTGCGCAAAATTTGCGTCCTTGCCTATAGCGGATCGAAATCGAAGTATTTGCGCGCGATGGCGGCGTAGCTGCCGTCGGCGCGCAGCTCCTTGAGCGCGGCGTCGAATCTTCTGCTTCAGCCCGTCCTCCTCTTTGCGCAGAACGATGGCGAAGCCTTCGCCGGCAGTCACGCTCCGGATCGTCGACGCGGCCCGCGACCGCGCAGCAGCTCGCCTCGGGAGCCGTCTTCAGCCAGTCACGCAGGCTCATTTCGTCGCCGATGACGAGGTCGACGCGGTCGGCGGCAAGATCGAGATTGGCCTCGATCTGCGTCGCGTAGGTGCTCAACGGCGAATTGGGAAAACGGCTTTCCGCCAGGCTCGCGAAGGGGCTGTCGCGCAGCGCCCCGATCGAGACATTGGCCAGTGCCTCGGGGGTGAGTGCCTTCGGAATCTCGTCCTTGCGTCGCGACGAAGAGCGCCGGCATGCGGAAATAGGGCTCCGACAAGGTGAATTTCTCCCGGCGTTCATCGGTGATGTCGATGCTCGAGACGATGGCGTCACCCTTGCCGGCGAGGAGCGACTGGAATGAGGCGGTCGAATTCGCGATGCTTGAAAAGGCAGGATCGCTCGATGCGCGCGCAAATGGCGTTCATCAGATCGATCTCGAAGCCGAGCATCTCTCCTTGCTCGCCGAGATAGGCGTAAGGCGGATGGGCGGCCTCGGTCAGGAGCACGAGCGGCTTCTCGCTCTTGCGGCCTTCGCGGGATCGCCGCGCGGCAGGTTGCGCAGCGGCAGACGCCAGCGATCGTAATCGCGAGGGTAAGACGCGCGAAAGCCTGCCCGAAGGCCGCGACGAACAGACCTCGAAGGCGCGTGAGGGCGGATCGGCGCCCTCGCCCTTGCCGGAACGTCGAACCGCCGGTTCTCGGCGGCCGGTGCAGTCTGGATCGGCAGTGGACATCCCTCCCGGCCCCTTTCGGGTGCATGATTTTGCTGTCCCGTCCGGGCGATTCGCCGATAAAGCCAGGAAGGCGCGAAGTTGGCAACCGGTCCCGTGGCTTCGGGCGCGCACGATCCTGTGTGCTTGTGGTCGCGGCGGTCTGATCGTTAGATCGCCTTTGGAGGTTCGCGCCATGTTGACGAAGGAGGAGATCATCGCGGCGTTGGCGAGCGTCGCCGGGCCGGACGGGAAGACCTCGCTTCCGGAATTCCGGCGCGCTCTCGGATATCGTGATCTCGGACGGACGGGTCGCATTCTCCATCACCGGCGATCCGGCGCGTTCGGCCGAGCTCGAAGGCATTGCGTCTTGCCGCGGAGCGCGCCGTGAAGACGCTCGAAGGCGTGGAGACCGTGCTGGTCACGCTCACGGCCGAGCGGCCGGCGCAAGCCTGGCCGCGCCTTCGGCACGCCCGAGCGGGCAACCGGCAAGAGTGCGCAGCAGGCCCCGCACAGGCCCGCACGCCGATCGTCGGCGTCGAACGGGTGATCGCGGTCGCGAGCGGCAAGGGAGGCGTCGGAAAATCGACGACGGCGGCCAATCTCGCGCTCGCACTCGGCGGGTGAGGGGCTTCGCGTCGGCATTCTCGACGCCGATATCTACGGACCCTTCCATGCCGCGCCTCTTCGGCCTCAAGGGAAAGCCCGAAGTCACCGAAGCCCGCGTCATCCGGCCGCTCGAGGCTCATGGCCTCAAGATCATGTCGATGGGCTTTCTCGTCTCCGAGGAGACCGCGATGGTCTGGCGCGGGCCGATGGTCGCCGGCGCGGTGCAGCAATTGCTGCGCGAGGTCGCCTGGGAGCCGCTCGACGTGCTCGTGGTCGACATGCCGCCCGGCACCGGCGATGCGCAGCTCACGCTCGCTCAATCGATCACGCTCGCCGGCGTGGTGATCGTCTCGACGCCCGCAGGATCTCGCGCTCATCGATGCGCGTCGCGGCGTCGAGATGTTCCGCAAGGTCGACGCGCCAATTCTCGGCATCATCGAGAATATGAGCATGTTCGTTTGCCCGAATTGCGGAACGCGTCACGATATTTTCGGCCATGGCGGCGCGCGAAGAGAGGCGGCGCGCATCGGCGTGCCTTTCCTCGGCGAGATCCCGCTCGAGCTTGCGCTTCGCGAGACTTCGGACGCGGGCCGCCCCATCGTCGTCGTCGCAACCGTCGAGCGCGATCACCACGGCCTATCGCGATATCGCACGCCGCGTGAAGGCCGCGATGGGGTAGCGTCGCTACAGGCGTCCGAGCGCCCGGCTGGGACGAGATTCGGCTCGGCGATCTCGTGATCACGTTTTCGTGATCGAGCGGGCAGGAGGTCGTACCGTGGTCGAGACCTTCGTCGCCGCAATCATGCCGTGAAGTCGTGACTTGTTCATTTTTGCGCCGCCTGATCGACAAGATGTGGCGGCGCGGGGAAATCGCCAGCGCGGGTTGCGATCTGACGGCAACGGCGGGCCGGTCGCGTCCGGTCGCCGCCGACAGCGATCTGATCCGCAAAAGGTCATCATGCTTTTGGACAGGAATGATTCGATGATGAAACGCCGTCAGTTTCTCGCGGCTTCGACGGTCGGTGCGACGGCCTATGCTCTCGCGACGCCGGCGCTCGCCCAAGCCTCACCCGAGCTCAAATGGCGCCTCACGTCGAGTTTTCCGAGTTCCTTCGATATCATGCAGGAGAGCTGCGAAGGTGTTCGCGGCAGCGGTGGGCGCTGGGACCGACGGGCGTTTTCAGATCGAGGTCTTCGCTTCGGGCGAGATCAAATCGGGCTTGCAGGCGCTCGAGGCCGTGCAGTCCGGCGAGGTCGAGATCGCGCATACGGCGCTCAATCTCTTCGCGACCCATGAACCCGCGCTCGCTTTCGCCACGGGCGTGCCCTTCGGCCTCAACGCGCGCCAGCAGGCAGCCTGGTGGACCGAAGGCGGGGGGCAGGAGCTGATCGCCGAGGCATTGAAGCCGTTCGGCGCCGTCGCGCTCGCATGCGGCAATACCGGTGCCCAGATGGGAGGGTGGTTTCGCAAGGAGGTGAAGACGCCTGCGGACTTCAGCGAGCTCAAGATGCGCATCGGCGGTCTTTCCGGCCGCGTTCTCGAGAAGCTCGGCGGCATCGCCGGTCGCGACCGCGGCCGGTGAAATCAAAGCGTCGCTCGAAAGCGGCGCGCTCGACGCTGCTCAATGGGCAGGCCCCCATGACGACGAGCGGCTCGGACTTCAGAAGGTGGCGCCCTCCTACTACTTTCCCGGCTGGCAGCAAGGCTCCAACGCGCTTCACATCCTGGTCAATCAGGCGAAGTGGAACGAGCTCCCGGCGAGCTACCAGTCGATCGTCACCTCGGCCGCCTCGCTCGCGGGGACGTCGATGCAGGCGAAATACGATGCGCGCAATCCCGACGCGCTGAAGAAGCTCGTCGTCGAGGGCGCGAAGCTCAAGCCCTTCGGCGGCGAGATCATGGATGCGGCCAATGCGGCCGCCAACGCCGTGTATGCCGAGATTGCCGCGGGCGACCCGCAATTCGCGAAGATTCTGTCGGCCTATATGGCGTTCCGCAATGACGAATATCTCTGGTTCCAGGTGGGCGAGGTGGCCTATGACAATTACCTCGTGCGCGCTCGCGCGAGGGGTTAGCCGTCGCGCGTGATCGAGCGGTGCGAAGCTCGGGCCGCCCCTCGATCGAACATCATTCGAATAAGGTTGGGATGGGCCTTTGCTGACAGATGGATATGCAGCGGCGAGCTATAGACGGCTGGTGAGGAGCCGGATCCCGGCGAATGTGAAAAATGCGCCCAGCACCCCCTGGATCCACCTGCGTGCTTTTGCATAGAGCCGCACCATGACGGCGGTGGAGAACGCAACCGCATAAACGCAGTGGATGATCACCGACAGGATGGAGGTTCCCAGGACGATGGAGAAGGCGACCCAGATCGGTGCGTTCTCATGAAGCCCGAGCGAAATGATGGCGATCCAGGCCAATGCGGCCTTCGGATTGGTCATCTGGACGATGAAGCCGCGCAGAAAATATCCGGAAGGACTGCGGGTCGCCCCAGAGAGCGTCTTCGCCTCGATGTCGTGCGCCGATGCCGCCGAGCGGAATGATTTGTAGGCGAGCCAGAGAAGGTAGAAGCCGCCCGCAATCTTGATGACCGTGAGCGCCGAAGCATAGGATGCGAGCAGCGCCGAAAGACCGGCCGCCGTCAGCATTGCCCAGCCGAAGGAACCTGCGGCGACCCCGAGGGCAAGAGAAATTCCGAACCTTCTCCCGACGCTCATGGACGTTCCGATGACCGCGAGCACGTTGGGGCCGGGACTGGCAATCGCGAGCAGGAAGGCCGAATAGGCGAGAATGATTCCGGAAAGATAGGGGGAAATCTGATCCATGGGAGCCGCCTTGCTCGTTGGCTGGGATGGGAGGATCATTCCATGTTGACAGCTGCCGATGCTTTGGCGAACGTCAAACTATGAAAGAAGGTCCGGACGTCTCGATCGTGGCCGCGCTCATCGGGGATCCCGGTCGTGCGAACATGCTGATGGCCCTGATGTCGGGGCTGTCCTTGACGGCAACCGAGCTCGCTCAAGAAGCAGGGATCACCGCTTCCACCGCCAGTGGCCATCTGGGCAAGCTCGAGAGAGCAGGGCTGATCACGACCAAGCGGCAGGGACGCCATCGCTACTTCCGGCTCGCCGACCCCGATGTAGCCGTGGCCGTCGAGGGTCTGGTACCCGTCGCGGCCCGAATTGGGCACCTGAGGACACGTCCGGGACCTCGCGACGAGGCCATGCGGGAAGCCCGATCATGTTACGATCACCTGGCCGGCCGCCTCGCCGTCGCTCTGTTCGAGCACTGGGCGAGCAGCAGAATACTGGAAATCAAAAATACGGATGCCGGGTTGACGCCGAAAGGACGCCTTGTCCTCACCCGCCTCGGGCTCGACATCGCTTCGCTCGAACGCAACAAGCGGCCTCTCTGCCGCACTTGCGTCGATTGGAGCGAGCGTCAGGCTCATCTCGGCGGAAGTCTCGGTGCGGCGATCATGGAGCATGTGATGCGGCGGGGTTGGGCCGTCCGCGAAGGGCGCACGCGCGTCCTGCGCTTCAGCCGCAAGGGCAGGGAGAACTTTTTGCGCTGGTATCGCGCGGAAGAACGGGTCGCGCCCGTCGCCGCCATGGCGTCGAGCGTGATCGCCAAGAGGCATTCCAAGAGGCTGTAAGCCCATCGTGACGGTTCGAGGCCCTCACGGCCGCTCCGGCAAGCCGGCCGGGCCGAACTCCTTGTCGAGCTCGTCGATGCGTTCTTGCTGGCTTTGGCCTTGGGCGCGGCTGCGCGCCGGTCGCCGCGCGCAGACGATCCCCGGCAGCACGATGATCGCGACGACCATCACCACCTGCAGGAGGACGAAGGGGACGGCGCCCCAATAGATGTCCCTTGTGCTCAAAGGGGTGATCAGCTTGCCGGTTCTCGCGGTCCCGATAGGGCTCGTCCGGTGCCACCGAGCGCAGGTAGAAGAGCGAATAGCCGAAGGGCGGATGCATGAAGCTCGTCTGCACGTTGACGCCGATCAGGACCGCGAGCCAGACGAGATCGATCCCGAGCTTGACCGCGGCAGAGGCGACCAGCGGCACGAGGATGAAGGCGATCTCGAAGAATTCGAGAAAGAAGGCGAGGATGAAGATCAAGCCGTTGATGAACAGAAGAAAGCCGGTCGCGCCTCCCGGGAAGGCGACGAGCAGGCTCTCGACCCATTTGTGGCCGTTCACGCCGAAGAAGGTGAGCGAGAAGATCCGCGAGCCGATGAGGATGAAGATAGCGAAGGACGCAAGGCGTGCGGTCCTGTGCGTCGCCTGCCGCAGGAGGTCGAGGCTGAGGCGTCCCTTGACGAAGGCGAGCACAAGCGCCCCGGCCGCGCCCATGGCGCCTCCTTCGGACGGGGTGGCGACGCCGAGGAATATCGAGCCCAGCACGAGCAGGATGAGAGCGAGCGGGGGCAGCATCACGAGGATGACCCGCAGCGCCAAGGGAGCGCCGCGGAGCTTCGAGGGCACGGCCGGCGCGGCCTCAGGCTTCAGGATCGAGATCGCGAAGACGTAAAGCACGTAGAGGCCGGCGAGCATGAGCGCCGGCCGCAACGCGGCCGCGAAGATGTCGATGACGGACACATTGAGCTGATCGGCGAGCACGATCAGCACGATTCCCGGCGGAATGACCTGCGCGAGCGTGCCGGAAGCCGCGATCACGCCCGCTGCGAGCCGCCGGTCATAACCGTAGCGCATCATGATCGGCAGCGAGATCAAGCCCCATCGAGATCACCGAGGCGGCGACCACCCCCGTCATCGCGGCGAGCAGCGCCCCGACGAAGATCACCGAATAGCCGAGGCCGCCGCGCACCGGGCCGAAGAGTTGGCCCATCGTGTCGAGCAGGTCCTCGGCGAGGCCCGATCTTTCGAGGATCATTCCCATGAAGACGAAGAACGGGATGGCGAGCAGGATCTCCGAGTTCATGACGCCGAGCACGCGTTCGGGAAGAGCGTGCAGGAAATCGGGCCGGAACAGATGGAGCGCGATGCCGAGCGCGGCGAAGATCAACCCGGTTCCCGCGAGCGTGAAGGCGACGGGGTAACCCGCGAGCAGGAGCGCCACGAGCGTCAGCAGCATGACGGGCGCCATGTTCGAGGAGAGCCATGCGGCGAAGAGCAGATCCGCCTTCGTCGAGCCCCGCGGCCAGGACGCGACCGGCGTCGAGGCGACGGCGCCGCCAACGAGCGCGAGCATCCAAAAGCTGCGCGCGCGCGGCGGCACGCCTCAGGGCGCTCCGCTCGAACGAAGCGGTGTCGGCCGATCGCTCGGACCGGCTGAGGCGTCTGCGGGGGCGCCGGGAATTTCGACGCCGCGAACGACCGCGATCGCCTTCACGATCTCCGAGAGCGCCTGGACCAGGAGGAGGGTGAAGGCGAGCGGGATCAGCGCTTTCGCCGGCCATTGCGGCAGGCCGCCCGGCGTGATCGAACCTTCCCCGATGCGCCATGAGCTCGCGAAGAAGGGCAGTGCCTTCGACGATCATGACGAGGCAGAGCGGCACGAGGAAGATGACGCTGCCGAGGACGTCGAGGAGCGGCGCGCCGGCGTGGCGCGAGCGAACGGTAGAGGATGTCCACGCGGATATGGCTGTTCTCCGCGAGCGTTCGCGGCGCGCCGCCGAGCACGATGCCCGCGAACAGCAGCATGGGAAGATCGAGCAGCATCGGTTGCGCGAAATGGGCGCCGTAGCGCATGAGGGCGTTGCAAACCGAGAGCAGGCAGGCGACGAGCACGAGCCAGGCTGCCAGGCGGCCGATGGCGGCGGACGCCGCGTCGATGCGGCGCGCGGCCGGCAGAAGCACTGTCGTCAGCGCGTGGTCCATGCCGCATTCGCGTCCTTCGGTCGGGCAATGCCTGGGCGAGTCCGGGCGGCATCTCCGGCCGCCTGCCGACGGCGCAGGCGTTCGCGATGCATGGTGTAGATGCCGCTCGCGATGATGAGGAGGATGCCGATCATCGAAATGATGTCCGGCAGGTCCGCGAACACCAGATAGCCGAGCAGCAAAGCCGTGACGATGCTGAAATAGCGGAACGGGGCGACGACGCCGACCTCCGCGTCGCGGTAGGCGATGACGATGGAGAGATTGCCGAGCGTCACCAATACGCCGGCCACCATCAGATAAAGGGTGGGCGCGACGAAGGCCGGCTTCCATTCCTCCGTCATCCCGAGCATGAGCCCGGTGAACGCCCCCGCGATCGCCGTCACCAGGGCGATGACCGGCGAGGGAATGATCGGATCGATGTATCGGGTGAGAAGATCACGCACGGCGACGAGCGCGGCGGACACGACGGCGAGCGTCGCGTAGGCGGTCAAGCCTTCGGTGGAAGGCTTCACGACGAGCATCACGCCCGCAAAGCCGACCAGGATCGGCGAGGAAGCGTCGCCAGCCGATGCGTTCGAGCCCGAAGGCCGCGGCCATCAACGTCATGATGATCGGCGTCGCCTGCGATATCGCCGTGACGTCGGCGAGCTGCATATGCGCGAGCGCCTTGAGAAAGCTGAAGACGACCGCCGCGTCGAGCAGCGCCCGCAGCAGCACCATCGGGCGCAGGACGAGGCGCGCGCCCCGCCACAACATGCGCCCATGGCCTGTGACCACGACGAGGCTGACCGCGATCGAAACCGCGAACACGCCGCGGATCGCCATCATCTCGCCGGTCGGGAAGACCTCGCTAGCGAGCTTGCCGCAAGTGTCGTTGCAGGTCCACAGAACGACAGCGATCAGCGTCGCGAGGATGCCGCGTCGATTGACGGCAGGGTCGGCCAAGGGGTCGGCCATGACGGCTCCGCGAGGGAATGGACCGGTCCCTCAACCGCCTGTCACGCTCATATGACGTGTGACGGCGGGTTCAGACCGCCGCCTCTCAATGACGAAATCATGGCCCTTGGGCTTGCGCGATATCGCTTCCGTGATCGCCCGATCGAGGCGGTCGTCCTGCGTCGAGGCGCGCAGCGCGGCGCGCAGATCGGCCGCGTCCTCTTGGCCGAGGCACATGTAGAGCGTGCCCGTGCAGGTGACCCTCACTCGATTGCAGCTTTCGCAGAAATTATGCGTCAGCGGCGTGATGAAGCCCAAAATCCCGCCCGTCTCCTTGACGCGCACGTAGCGCGCCGGGCCCCCGCTCGAATGATCGAGGTCCTCGAGCGTGAACTCCTTGGCGAGCCTGGCGCGCACGAGCGAGAGCGGCAAATACTGATCGGCGCGCATGGTCGTGACCTCGCCGAGCGGCATCACCTCGATCAAGGTCAGCGCATGTCCTTCGCCATGGGCCCAGCGCATGAGCTCGGCGAGCTCGCTTTCATTCTCGCCCTTGAGCGCGACCGCGTTGATCTTGATCTTCGAGTCCCGCCTCGCGCGCGGCCTCGATGCCATCGAGCACCTTGGCGATCTCGCCCCAGCGCGTCAGGCGCGCGAAACGCGCCGGATCGAGCGTGTCGAGCGAGACGTTGACCCGCCTCACGCCGCAATCGGCGAGCTCGCGTCGCATGGCGCGCGAGGAGGGTGCCGTTGGTCGTGAGGGTCAGCTCCTTGAGCGCACCGCTGGCGAGGTGGCGCGAGAGGGAGCGAAACAGGCGCATCACATCGCGCCGCACGAGCGGCTCGCCTCCGGTGAGACGTATCTTCGTCGTGCCGCGCCGCACGAAGGCCGTGCACAGCCGATCGAGCTCCTCGAGCGTGAGAAGATCGCGCTTCGGCAGGAAGCTCATCTCCTCATTCATGCAGTAGACGCAGCGCAGATCGCAGCGATCAGTCACCGAGACGCGCAGATAGGTGATCGGGCGCAGATACGGATCGACGAGCTGTGAGGTGGCCGGAACGGCGGCGGCGATGCCGCCTCCCGTGCCGCCCTCGGGGCGATCGCGATTGATTTCATCCGTCCAAAGCATCGCGTTGCCGATCATGGAAGAAGGCTTCTGAACAAGGCTGCCGAAGAAGGCTTGCTCTCACCGTCAACATAAGCTCCGCCGATCCACGCGCAAGCCTTCCCGGGCGACGGTTTCGGACGTGGGTGCGCGGGCACGAGGTCTCCTGTGCCGTGGCCGGCACCAGAAACCCGATAAAAAAGGCCGGCGCGAGGCCGGCCTTCGTCGCGAGTGCGAGCTATCTCGAAGCGAGCCTCGTCAGCGCAGCACGACGACCCGTGTCCCGACCCTCACCCGCTCGTAGAGGTCGGTCACGTCCTCGTTGGTCATGCGAATGCAGCCTGACGAGACCGCTTGACCGATCGTCTCCGGCTCGTTGGAGCCGTGGATGCGAAACAACGTCGAGCCGAGATACAAGGCGCGAGCGCCGAGAGGATTGTCGAGGCCGCCCTCCATATGGCGCGGCAGATCGGGCCGGCGCCTGAGCATCTGAGAGGGGGGCGTCCAGCTCGGCCATTCGCGCTTCATCGAAATCGCGTTGATGCCGCCCCAGGAGAAACCGGGGCGGCCGACGCCAACCCCGTATCTGATCGCGCGTCCGCCAGGCAGAATGAAATAGAGCCGCCTCTCCTCGGTGGAGATGACGATCGTGCCCGGCGCGTAGGAACCCGTGTAGGCCACTTCCTCGCGCGCAATCGGCGTGTAGGCGACGCGACCGTCGGCGGCGACCTCCGGCAGGGGGAGATGAGTCAGCGGGTCGATCTCATAGGCGCGAGCCGAGGTCGCGAGCGAGACACAAAAGGCCAGGGCAAAGAAGGCGAAAAGACGTCTCATGAGCGAGTTTCCAATTGAACGACCACAAAGACCCCGTGCCCCGTCCCCCGAATCGCGGGCACGAATCGAACATTTCCACGGCAGGAAAAGCGCTAACGCGAACGCAGCCTTGCCGCAATCGGCCTTCTCATCATTGTGTGCGGCGTCGAGCGGTCTGACGACACCCGTGTCATTTGCGCAACATCATGGCGCATCGAGTGTTGACGCAGGTTTAACGAGACGCGCTGGAACGCACGCATTCCGGTGGTCAGGTGGCGGTGGCGATGCGCACGCCATGGCGTCCCGCAAGGTCCTGCACGAATTGCCACGCCACACGGCCGGACCGTGCGCCACGGGTGGTCGCCCATTCGAGTGCCTGAGCGTGAAGCTCGCTCTGGGGAATGCTCAGATGGAAGTCAAAATATGCGACATAACCATCTACCATCGCAAGGAATTCGTCTTGCCCACATTTGTGAAATCCAAGCCAGAGACCGAAGCGATCGGAGAGAGAAACCTTCTCTTCCACCGCCTCGCCGGGACTGATCGCCGTGGAGCGCTCATTCTCCATCATGTCGCGCGGCAGCAGATGACGGCGGTTCGAGGTGGCGTAGAAGAGGACATTGGCGGGACGGCCTTCGATGCCCCCCTCGAGCACGGCCTTGAGTGATTTGTAGGAGGTATCGCCCGCATCGAAAGACAGATCGTCGCAAAACACGAGAACCTGATGCGGATTGCTCCGCAGGAGGCTCATCAAGGGCGGCAGGGCCTCGATGTCCTCGCGGTGGATTTCGACGAGCTTGAGCGGGCGGCCCTCTCTCGCTTTCCGGCGAGGCGCCGATTGGCCTCCGCGTGCACCGCCTTCACCAGCGATGATTTTCCCATCCCGCGCGCACCCCACAGCAGCGCGTTGTTGGCCGGCAAGGCCCGCGCAAAACGCTCGGTGTTGTCGAGGAGGAGGTCGCGTGCCTGATCGATCCCCTTCAACAGCGCAAGTTCCACGCGATTGACGTGCAAGACAGGCTCGAGCTTTTTCAGGTCGGAGCGCCAAAGGAAGGCATCGGCGCCCGAAAGATCGGCCGTGACCGGGAGAGGCGGAGCGATGCGCTCGAGCACGTTCGCGATGCGTTCGAGCACCTCGACGGCGCGCGCGTCGAGGAGCTGCGAGGTGGGAGAGCGGTGGCGGTCGTTCACATCGAACCCCTATCTCGAAATCGCCGCGCCGGAGAGGATTTTCGGCTCCGGCGGAACATCGCCTTGCGGCAGATCACGCTTATAAGCGATGGTGGCATCGGCCGCTCGGATTTTCGCTCCCCCCAGAGGAATTCCGGTTGGCAGGATGGCCGCCGCGGGCCCGTCGATCTCACCTGTCGCGACCGGCTCGTATCGGGCTGGGTGTCTGGGGGACGGCCCCCTCTGAATTAGCGTTTCCTCTGCCGCGTGGCTTCGCTGTTGGAGCGGATCCCGATCATATGTGAATAATCTGCGAGCCGCGGCTTGTTAGAGTTCGCAAAATCGGTTAGAGTCGCCTTCAAATAATAGAGGCAGAGAGGTATCGTGGGGCATACAGGAGGGGCGGAGGCCTCGCGCAAGATGATTGTGCGAGGCGCGCGTAGCGTTGTCGCAGCACGGGCCGCGACTGCGTGGCGCTGCGTCAATGGGCTTTTCCATAGAAAATTTTCGGCAGGAGCGTGCGCCGGCATCGGCGCCATCTTCCTGGCCGGTTGCACATTGGTGCCGAAGCCCCTGACCACGGAGGAAAGACGGGCGGAGTCGCAAATCGACCGGCAGGCCATGTTCGCCGACGAGGAGCCGCTGACCCGGCCGCTCACGCTGAACGATGCCTTCGCAAGGGCGCTGAAATACAACCTCGATCAACGCGTCAAGGTGATGGAGGAGGCGCTCGCCACGAACGACCTCGATCTGTCGCGTTATGACCTCCTGCCGAAGCTTGCCGTAGACGGCTTGGGAACGACCCGTAACCGTTTCGACGCGAGCTCGAGCGAGTCGATATTTACCCGTCAGCAATCGCTCGTCCCATCGACGTCTTCCGACCTCAACCGATTGACGGGCGATCTGACCTTGTCGTGGAACATCCTCGACTTCGGCGTGAGCTACTTCAACGCGCGGCAACAGGCTGACCGTGTGCTGATTGCGCAGGAGCAATACCGCAAGGCCGTGCAGACCTTGCTTCAAGACGTGCGACGCGCGTTCTGGCGAGCTGCCGCCGCGCAGAGCCTGGACGCCGAGGTCAAGGCGGCGATTCGTGCTGCCGAGGCGACACTTCCGGCCGCTCGCAAGGTGGAGACTGAAGGCCTGAAGTCTCCGGTGGATTCGCTGCGCTATCAGAAGGCGTTGCTCGATGCCATTCGGCAGCTTGAGACAAATCAGCAATCGATGGCGATATCGAAGGACGAACTTGCCTCGCTGATCAACTTGCCGCCGGGGCAAAGCTACACCGTTGCCGTGCCGGACTTGAATTCGCTGCGTGCCGATCCGCTCAACATTCGCGTTGGCGACATGGAAGGGACGGCCTTGCTGCTGAACCCCGATATTCGCTCACTGAGCTACGAGTCGCGGATCAGCGTCGATGAGACGCACAAAGCCCTGCTGAAGCTGTTGCCGGGGGTCACCCTGTCCTTCGATCCGAATTACGACAGCAACAGCTTCGCGGTGCACCACTATTGGGTCGCGGGGGCGGCGCGGGTGAACGGGTATCTGTCCAACCTGCTGACGGCGCCCGTGGTGATCCCTCGCACCGAATATGAGGAAAAGCTTGCCGACCTGAAACGGCAAGCGGCGAGCATGGCGGTTTTGGCGAAGCTCTATATTTCATATCAACAATATTACGACACGACCAAATATTATGATCGAGCTAAACAATTATTGTCCGTCGATCAGAGGCTGTATAGGCAAATCGCCAATCGGACTGTCATCGATGTGCAAGGAGATCTGGAGCGGATATTGGCGCAAGCCAGTGCCGTCAACTCGAAATTGCGGGTGTTCCAATGCTATGCCGAGGCTCAGGCGGCGCTTGGGCGGCTCTACGCGACGCTCGGCATTGACCTCCTGCACGAACAGGCGGGGACGCTGAGCGTTGCCGATGTGAGCAATGCCATCCGCCACACGAATGTCGATCTGTCGGGACAGGCAACGAGCCTGACCGTCGCACAATTTCAGGAGCTCTCTTTTCAATAGGGGGCGCGCGAACCCCGGTCCCTGATGGGCCCGTTCTCATCAGCGACAGCGATAGCCCTCCTCGTCCTGCGTTCGGCCCTTGCCGACGAGGCGCCAAGACCTTCCGCCCTGGCCCAAGACCTTCCGCCCTGGCCCAAGACCTTCCGCCCTGGCTCATGCCGTCACGGCGCCGCTGTGGCAACGCGCCGGGTTTGCCGGCTCGTTGAGCATGCGAAGTCCGTTTGATCCTCGCATCAGGCGCTGCTTCCGAGCCGAGCGCTCCCCCGTACCCTGACGAGGGACTTGCGCGACGGCGCCGTTCCTGGAAGCATAAGAGGGTGCGGCGCCGCGGCGTCCGGTGACCGTTCGCGAGAAACGAGACGGGAGGCCGGTCATGGGTGAGGCGAAAGCAGCATCAAGAGCCGTAAAGGAAGCCGGGCCGCGGCTCATCGCGGTCGTCGGGCCCTTTCAAAGCGGCAAGACGACGCTTCTCGAGGCCATGCTCGCGCGGGCCGGCGCCATCACCCGCCAAGGCAGCGTGCGCGAAGGATCGAGCGTCGGCGATTCGAGCCCCGAGGCGCGCGCACATGGAATGAGCGTAGAGGCGAATATCGCCGACCGCGGAATTCCTCGGCGACCGCTACACTTTCGTCGATTGCGCCGGCTCCGTCGAGTTCATGCACGAGATGAGCAATGTGCTTCCCGTTTGCGACGCGGCCATCGTCGTCTGCGAGGCCGATCCGAAGAAGACGCCGGCGCTCCAGGTGATCTTGCGCGAGATCGAGGACATCGGGCTGCCGCGCATCCTGTTCCTCAACAAGATCGATGCCGCGACCGCGCGCGTCCGCGACACGCTCGCGATGCTGCAGCCGGCCTCGCGCACGCCGCTCCTGCTGCGGCAGATCCCCATCTGGAAGGATGGCATCGCGACCGGCTTCATCGATCTCGCGCTGGAGCGTGCCTATGTCTATCGCGAACACGCGATCTCCACCGTGGTCGAGCTGCCCGCCGCCGAGCTCCGATCGCAAGAAGGAGGCGCGCTTCTCCATGCTCGAGCGCCTCGCCGACTACGACGACGGGCTCATGGAGGAGTTGATCTCCGATATCGAGCCCTCGCGCGACAAGGTTTTCGAGGACATGGTCAGAGAGCTGAGATCGGGGCATCTGGTGCCCGTGATGATCGGCTCGGCAGAGCGGGGCAACGGCGTGACGCGCCTGCTCAAGGCGCTGCGCCATGAAGTGCCCGGGATCGCGAAGCTGCGCGAGCGCCATGGTATCGTCGGCCGAAGGGCCGGCGCTCGCCCATGTCATGCGCAGCATTCACACGGCGCATGGCGGCAAGTTGTCCTTCGCGCGCGTGTTGCGCGGGAGCGTTCGCCGACGGCACGACCGTGACGGGCTCGAGCGGTGCCGAAGAGCGCATCGCAGGCCTGTCGCGCCTGGTCGGGTCGAGCGCGATGAAGGTCGGGCGGGCCGAAGCCGGCGACGCGGTCGCCTTCCTGCGGCTCGACCACATCGCGACGGGAGATTGCTTCACCGACGCCAAGGAGGCGCCCGCGCGGCTCGAGCGCACGCCGGCCGCGCAACCCGTGCAGGTCTTCGCCCTTTCGGTGAAGGACCGCAAGGACGAGGTGCGCCTCGCGGCCGCGCTCGCCAAGCTCGTCGACGAGGATCCCTCGCTCAATTTCACCCAGGATCAGGAGACGGGCGAATTGCGTCTCGCGGGCCAGGGCGAGATGCATTTGCGCTTCGCGCTCGAGCGGCTCAGCTCGCGTTTCGGCGTGACGGCCGAGGCGAGGAAGCCGCTCGTCGCCTATCGCGAGACGATCAAGGATGCCGTCTCGGTGCGCGGCCGACACAAGAAGCAATCGGGCGGCCACGGCCAGTTCGGCGATGTCGTCATCGACGTCAAGCCGCGCCGGCGCGGCGACGGCTTCGCCTTCGCCGAGAAGGTGCACGGCGGCACCGTGCCTCGCCAATATTTCTCCTCGGTCGAAGCGGGTGTGAAGGATGCGCTCAACCGCGGGCCCTCTCGGCTTTCCGGTCGTCGACGTCGCGGTGACGCTGACGGACGGTTCCTATCATTCGGTCGATTCCTCCGACATGGCGTTCCGGGCGGCCGCCAAGGTCGCGATCGGGGAGGCCTTGCCGAAGGCGCGCCCGGTGCTGCTCGAGCCCATCCTGTCGGTCGAGATCGCCGTGCCGACGGACGCCATGTCCCGGGCGACCGGGCTCGTCTCGGCGCGCCGTGGGCAGATTCTCGGCTACGATGCGCGTCCGGGTTGGGAGGGGTGGGACGTGCTCAAGGCGCAAATTCCCGAGGCCGAGATCGGTGGGCTGATCGTGGAATTGCGCTCGGCGACCGCGGGCGTGGGCAGCTACGCCTCGCATTTCGATCATCTCGCCGAGGTGAACGGCAAGCCGGCCGATGCCATCATCGCCCAGCACAAGGACCACCGGACCGAGTAGTAGCAGGGCGCGAACGGGGCGACCACGCCATCGACACATGGCCGTTCCTTGCTACATAATTAGCTCGAAAAGCCTTACGATTCCGCTTCAAAGGGACGCGGAGAAATTCGCGTGTTCGCAACCTTCTGGCGCGAAGAATGCATGGCGCGCCCGGGCGGCTGCAGCGTCGGCTTTCGCGGCGCGCGAAGGAGCGAGACATGAGGGTGGGAAGAGGTGGGGCGATGCAGGACGATAGCGGCGCCGCCAAGATGTGGCAGGCGAATTACACGATCACGCGCGAAGGCCTGAGAGAACGGTTCGCATCTCGCCAATTGCGCGCACGCGCCTTGCCCGGCTTTCCCATCCGCTCCGACGAGGAGATCGAGGCATCGCTCAATGAGGCTCTCGCCGGACGGCCCGTCGAAGGGCGAGGTGTGGGTCTTCGGCTACGGCTCGCTGATCTGGAATCCCGCATTCGAATTCGCCGAGAAGCGGGTCGCGCTCGTGCGCGGCTGGCATCGGCGCTTCTGCCTGTGGCTGAAGGCCGGCCGAGGCACGCCGGAGATCGCCGGGCCTGATGCTCGCGCTCGATCGCGGCGGTTGCTGTCGCGGCGTCGCCTTTCGTCTCGACGAGCGGCAGGTCGAGGAAGAGCTTCTGATCCTGTGGCGGCGCGAGATGCTGAGCGGCTCCTACGAGGCGCGATGGGTCGACGCGCATTCGCAAGAAGGGCCGGTGACGGGCCGTCACCTTCGTCGCCAACAGGCGCCATGCCCGTTTCACCAATCTCCTGTCGGATGACGAGATCGCCGATCGGATCGCGGTGGCGCGCGGGCCGCTCGGCACTTGCGCCGAATATCTCTTGAACACGGTCGAGCATCTCGATGCGCTCGGCTTTCGCGATGCGAGCCTCGAGCGGATACGACACCGCGTCGAAAGCCGTATGCACGCTCCTGCGAGCGTGGCCGCTTCGTGAGGATGAGGATGCGAGGATGCGTGGCGTTCGCCGTGCAGGCGAGGTTGCGCTTTCATGGATGACGCGCGATCCTCATACCGATTTGTAAGACCCCCTCGAGCGACAAGCCGGTCGCGCGGCCCGCCGCAACACTTCTCCTGCCGAAAACAATAGCGCCACAGAGCCGAGGCGCATCGCCTTTGCTCTTCGATCAATCAGGCTTTGGTCCCCCGGTCCCCAGCCCCTCGTCCGTCTCATGTTGTCAAAGTGCCGATGCCGGCAACGCGTCGGAACCGGCCCTGATCGTCAAGCAAGGAGAAGACGGTTTCGGTGCCGATCGCCCGCGTTCTTCGGCGGTCGAGAAAGATCGTTCAGGTGATCGAACGCCAGAATTCGACGATTTTTTCCCGTTCGGATTTGTCCGGCAGGCGTCCGTGTCCCGCGCCGAGATTGTCCATCATGTGCTCGGCTTTTCCGGTGCCGGGAATGACCGCGCTCACCGCCTCATTGCCGATGAGGAACTTGAGAAAAAATTGCGCCCAGGTTCTCGCGTCGAAGTCCTTTGCCCATTCGGGGAGCTCCTTGCCCCGCACCACCTGGAAGAGATTGCTTCGCCCGAAGGGCAGCGCGGTGAGGACGCCGGCGCCGACATCCGCCGCGGCGGGAAGGATGCGCGCCTCGGCCTCGCGATCGCCGAGCGAATAGGCGACCTGGACGAAATCGGGCTTTTCGCGCCGAATGATCGTTTCCATGGCGCCGTAGTCCCGATCGTAAGTCGAGGTCACACCCACATAGCGGCAAAGCTTCATCGCCTTCCATTCGCGCAACTGGGCAAGGCTCTCATCGGCGCGCGAGACGTTGTGGAGCTGCAGAAGATCGACCCTTTCGGTCTTGAGCCGCTTGAGCCCGCGCTCGAACTCGGCCTTCGCGGTCCTGGCGTCCGTGCCGCTGCGGATTTTCGTCGCGACGAAGAGGCGCGCTCGCATGTCGAGCTTCTCCATGAGATCGCCGACGACCGCTTCGGCCGTGCCGTAATCGGAAGACGTGTCGATCACCGAGCCGCCGCCCCCGACGAGCGTCGAGACCACGCGCTCGAGATCGGCGCGCTTGGCCGGATCGTCGCCGACGTCGAAGTTGAACGCGGTTCCGACCCCGACGACAGGGAGCTTCTCGCCGGAGTGGGGAATCGAGCGAAGGATCATGTCGTCGGCAAGCGCCGGCCGTCGCGAGAAAACAAGGCTGAAGGCCAATGCACCGGCACCGATCGCCAAGCCCTCGCGCCGGGATAGGGCCTTGTCGCGAATGCGGGCATGTTCAGCCGAAGAGGAGCGATTTCGGATCATGTCGGATCGGCCTGGCTTACGAACAACGAGGCAATCTTCAGTCGCGGGCGGGGTTCGCGTTCCGCTCGGATAGTCCTCATGGAAACCTTACATCTAGCGGCGTCTTTCGCGCAGCATAGACCGGTGGGTGTGATTCAAAGAAGAAGCCTCCCGCAGGCGCGCATTCCTTTACCGATCGTCGTTCGGGCGGGAACGAGGACCTGCCGGCTTGCGGTCGGTCTCTTGCTTTTCGGCAGGTCAGCATGAGGCTTCCGAGACAGGGGAGGGGTTTCGTCGTGTAACATGAGCCGCCATGGACAACCGTCTTCCTTTCCTCGCCGAGCTCGAGCGCAAGGTGTTGTGGCTTTCGACTTGGACGATCCACAACGCCAATCATCTGCGCGCCAGCGAGGACGGGCTCAAGGTCGGCGGCCACCAGGCCTCGTCCGCCTCGCTCTCGACCATCCTCACGGCGCTCTATTTCGCCGTGCTCAAGCCCGAGGATCGCGTCGCGGTGAAGCCGCATGCGAGCCCGATCTTTCACGCCATCCAATATCTCTTCGGCAACCAGACGCGCGAGCAAGCTCGAGAATTTCCGCGGCTACAAGGGCGCGCAATCCTATCCGTCACGGACGAAGGATGTCGACGACGTCGATTTCTCGACGGGCTCGGTCGGCTTGGGCGTCGCGCAGACGCTCTTCGCGAGCCTCGTGCAGGATTACGTGAAGGCCCATGACTGGGCGAAGGACGGCCCGAAGGCCGCATGATCGCGCTCGTCGGCGATGCCGAGATGGACGAAGGCAACATCTTCGAGGCCCTGCTCGAAGGGTGGAAGCAGGGCCTGCGCAATTGCTGGTGGATCATCGACTACAACCGCCAGAGCCTCGATGCCGTGATCCGCGAGGGTCTCTACGCCCGCTTCGAGGCCATTTTCCGCGCCTTCGGCTGGGATGTCGTCATTCTCAAATACGGTTCCTTGCAGGAAGCTGCGTTCAAGGAGCCGGGCGGAGAACGACTGCGCCAATGGATCGACACGGCGCCGAACCAGCTCTATTCGGCGCTGACCTTCCAGGGCGGCGCCGCCTGGCGCAAGCGGCTCCTGGACGATCTCGGCGACCAGGGCGACATGACCCGCCTGCTCGAGCGTCGCTCGGACGCGGAGCTCGCGACCCTCATGAGCAATCTCGGCGGCCATGATCTGCCGAATCTGCTGCACGCCTTCGAGTCGATCGATCACGACCGGCCGACCGTGTTCATCGCCTATACGATCAAGGGATTCGGCTTGCCGCTCGCGGGCCACAAGGACAATCATGCGGGCCTTCTGACCCCGACGCAGCTCGACGGCTATCGCGACGGCATGGGCGTGCGCGAAGGCCATGAATGGGACAAGTTCGAAGGGGTGAAGCTTCCGCGCGAAGCGATGGAGCGCTTCGTGAGCGAGGTGCCTTTCATGGCGAAGGGCAGGCGTCGCTTCGAGCGCACCGCTCCTGCCGGTTCCGCGAGAGCTTTCGTCCCCGCGACAGCCGCGCATGTCGACCCAGCAGGGCTTCGGCCTGCTCCTGAACGAGCTCGGCCGCTCGAGCGAGAAGATCGCCGATCGCATCGTGACGACCTCGCCCGACGTGACCGTCTCGACCAATCTCGGCGCCTTCGTCAATCGTCGCGGCCTCTTCGCGCGCCAGGACATGAAGGACCTGTTCAAGGCCGAGCGCATCCCGTCGACCTTCACCTGGGATTTCTCGCCCAAGGGGCAGCATCTCGAGCTCGGCATCGCCGAGATGAACCTGTTCATCCTGCTTTCCGCGCTCGGGCTTTCGCATTCGCTCTTCGGCGAGCGGCTCATCCCGATCGGCACGCTCTACGACCCGTTCATCGCGCGAGGTCTCGATGCCCTGAACTACGCCTGCTATCAGGATGCTCGCTTCATCCTCGTCGCGACGCCGTCCGGCGTGACGCTCGCGCCGGAAGGCGGTGCGCATCAATCGATCGGCACACCTCTGATCGGGCTGGCGCAGGACGGTCTTGCAGCTTTCGAGCCCGCTTTCGTCGACGAGCTCGCGGTGATCTTGCGCTTCGCCTTCGATTATTTGCAGCGCTCGGGCGAGACCGAGCCGAGCGAGCGAAGCTGGCTGCGCGACGAGACGGGTGGCTCGGTCTATCTGCGGCTCTCGACGCGCGTCCTCGAGCAGCCGCAGCGCGAGATCGACCGGGCGCTGCGCGACGACATCATCGACGGGGCCTATTGGCTGCGCCGGCCCGGGGCCGAATGCCCAAGTCGTCGTCGCCTACACGGGAGCCGTCGCACCCGAAGCCGTCGAAGCGGTGGGGCTGATCGCCGAGGACCGGCGCGACGTGGGCCTTCTCGCCGTGACCTCGGCCGACAGGCTCAATGCCGGCTGGACCGCGGCTCAACGCGCCAGAGAGCGTGGCCTCGTGCATGCCACAAGCCATATCGAGCGTCTGCTGGCCGAGGTGCCTCCCCATTGCGGCCTCATCACCGTGCTCGACGGACATCCCGCGACGCTCGCCTGGCTCGGCTCGGTCATGGGTCACAGGACGCGCTCTCTCGGCGTCGAGCATTTCGGGCAGACGGGCACGATTTCCGATCTCTATCGCCATTACGGCATCGACGCTCAGGCGATCCTCGCGGCGGCGCAGATGATCGCGCCCGGCCGTCCCATCAGGCATTTGAGAGCCGTCGAAGCCTGACGCACGAAGGGTTCCGGGGCCGCCGGCTAGATCGATTCACCGCCTCGAATGCGGCCGCTGGCGTCGGTTCGACCGCAGATAGGGCGGAACCCGGCGGTCTCATGCGGGTTAGGGCTCATCATGGTCCATCGAAGGAGAGAGCCGTGACCACACGATTCCTGACATTGGCTGCCGGGCTGGCGCTCTTGTCCCTGCCCTTGGCGGCGCAGGCTCAAGGCATTGTTCGCGGCGCCCAGGAGGGAGCAGCGATCGGAGGAAACGCGGGCGCAAGGACCGCCGGACCGGTCGGCACGGTCGTCGGGGCGACTGTCGGCGGGGTGGCGGGTGGAGTTGCCGGAGGCGTCAACGGCGCCCTCGGCGTTCAGCCCGCCTCGTATCATGGCCATCATTATCGCCACCACCACTATCATCATTAGCGTGGCGATAGCGGCAGCGAGCAACCGCGAGGTTCAGCATCGCCAGGCGCTCACGACCCGCGCAAGAGCCAGACCGAGCCTCAGCCTCAATAATGCGCCTCGCGTGAGGCGGGGCGCCTTCGAACCATGGCCCTTCCACCGGCGAGTTTGTCTTGCCGGCGCGAAGGGCTTAGGTTTTGAGGGAATGGCTTCAGCCTGACGATCGGAGATAATCACCGGGCTTCTTTCAGGGTGGAGGGTCAATGCTTGCACATCGCATGGGGGCATTTCCTCGTCTCGTCGCGCTCCTTGCCTCCATCTGCTTTGCAGGGGTCGCCGTCGCGCAGGAGCCACCGGCCTCCCCCGGCCCGCAACCAGAAGCTCAGGGAGCTCCTCCGGCGGCCGCGCCGCAGAGCCCGGAGGCAGCCCCGGCCGAAGGCACCGCAGCCGCAAGCAGGGCCTCCTCAAGGAGGCGCTCCCACCGACGCCGCTCCTCAGGCCGCTCCCTCCCAGTCCGTCGCTCCCGCGAACGCGCCCGCTCAGGCCAAGACCGAGACGCCCACGATCGTGCTCGACAGCCAGGACGTGCAAGGAATTCTCGGCAAGGAAGCATTGAGCCGCACGGGGGAAAAAATGGGTCAGATCGTCGATGTCATCGTCGACCGCACCGGTGGGATACGCGCCGCGATCATCGATTTTGGTGGGTTCCTGGGCGTCGGCAGCCGCAAGATAGCGGTCGATTGGCGCGCGGTGCATTTCGTGGCCGGGAGCAAGACGATCCGCATCATCCTCGATCTCACGCGTGAGGATGTGGTCGGTTCCCATGAGTACAAGCCGAATGATCAGATCACGGTCCTGGAGCCGAAGGAACCACCCGCGGTCCAGGAAAATGCGGAGCCGAAACCCGCTCCGGCGGTCCCCCAATAATTCGCCGCAGACCGACCCCAAAATCGCATGAGACCAAGGTCCGCCCACCGACGCCATGGCACGGAAGAAAAAGGATCCTTTTCTTCGCCGGCGACGAGCGGCTTGAGCGACAAGCCCCAACCGTCGCGGGCAAGCCTTCGCGGGCTCGATTGGTTCACCTTCTTCGTCGCCGACGTGCAAACCGGCTTTGGACCGTTCATCTCCGTATATCTGACGGCCCATCAATGGACCCAGGTGAACATCGGCCTTGTGCTGACGGTCGCAGGGCTCGTCGCGCTCGCCGGGCAGATCCCGGGCGGAGCGCTCGTCGACGCGGTTCGCTCCGAGCGCAGGATCGCCGCCGTGTCGCTGGTGCTCATCAGCCTGAGCGCCCTCGCGCTCGCCGGCTTGCCGATCTTTCCCGTCGTGCTTGGCGGCCAACGTCCTGCACGCGGCCGCGAGTTGCGTCCTCGGCCCGGCGATCGTCGCGATCAGCCTCGGTCTCGTGGGGCACGACGCCATCAGCGAAAGGCTCGGTCGCAACGTGCGCTTTTTATCGATCGGCAACGGCCTCGCTGCCGCGGGGATGGGCGCCTGTGGCTATTTCCTGTCCAAGGAGAGCGTCTTCTACGTCACCGCCATCCTGAGCGTGCCGGCTCTTATTTCCTTAGCAAGGATAAGGGAAAGGGAGATCGATCCCGTCCGCGCTCACGCGGGCGTGCCTCGCCGCCACCCGGCAAATCTGGCGCAAGGGCTTCGACGCGTGGCGTCCAATCGCCCGCTTCTCATCTTCGCCGTCTGCATCGCGATGTTTCATCTCGCCAACGCGGCCATGCTCCCCCTGGTGAGCGGCATGATCACAATGCGTTCGAGCGATTGGGCGACGGTGCTGGTCGCCGCCTGCATCGTCGTGCCTCAGCTCGTCGTCGCCTATTTTTCGCCTCGCGTGGGTCGTGAGGCCCGGCATTGGGGAAGGCGGCCGCTGCTTCTCCTGGCCTTCGCGGTGCTGCCGGTGCGCGGCGTCCTTCTCGCCCTCGTGACCCATCCGTTTCTGCTTTGCCTGGTGCAGGCGCTCGACGGCATCTCCGCGGCCGTGCTCGGGGTTCTCGTGCCCGTCGTCGTGGCCGATCTCACGCGCAACACCGGACGCTTCAATCTCTCTCAAGGTGTGGTCGGCACGGGGGTCGGCATCGGCGCCTCGCTCAGCACGACGCTCGCGGGATACCTTGCCGACCATTTCGGCGGCCAGGCAGCTTTGCTGGGCTTGTCTTTTGCGGCTGCCTGCGGGCTGTTGCTGCTGGCGACGAGGATGCCGGAGACGCGAACGATCGAGGAATAAGCTTCGCGCGTCAGCCGACGACGAGGCGCGGGCGCGACGCTCTGGTCTTGGTGAGGCTTCGATAGACTTCGAGATATTCGTTTGCCATGCGGCGTGCGCTGAAGCATTTTTCAAAATGATGGCGGATGGCCGGCCGCGACAATTCGCCGAGGCGGCCGACCGCGTCGACGGCGGAGGCCTCGTCCTCGACGATGAAGCCGGTCAATTCGTCAGTGACCACTTCCGGAACGGAGCCGCGGTTGAAGGCGAGCACCGGGGTGCCGCAGGCCATCGCCTCGATCATGACGAGGCCGAAGGGCTCCGGCCATTCCAGGGGAAGGATCAGGGCGAAAGCGCCGCTGAGAAAGCTCGATTTGTCGCGATCCCCGATTTCGCCGATGAACTCGACCGTGTTTCCATCGATGAGCGGGCGGATCTGCTCGTCGAAATATGGCTGATCCACGGTGATCGATCTTGGCCGCGAGCTTGATCGGAATTTGGCTTTGCCGGGCAATCCGGATCGCGCTCAAGGCGCCCTTTTCAGGCGATATGCGACCGAGAAAGGCCAGGTATGTCGGACGAACGGGTTGAGGCGTCAGGAGATGTTCAGGTAAGCCATGATAGATGGTGCGCATCCATCTTGCCTCGGAGATCGGACGCCGCTGGGCGTCCGAGATCGAGACGACGGGAATGGACGCGAAAGTTTCGAACATGCTCTGGTGCTCGGGCAGATCGAGCCGACCATGCAGCGTCGTGACGAACGGAGTGTTCTGGCGCGAGAACAGTGAAAAGGGAAAATAGTCGAGATGGAAATGCAGGACGTCGAACTCATGGGCACGTCTCGCGACATGTTCCAGCATGATCATGTGCAGGGCGTTGGGGTCTCGCACCGCGCCTTCGAGACGCAAGGCTCTCGGCCACATTGCCTCGAGTTTCGCTGAAGTGGTTGAATCCCCGCTGGCAAATAAAGTAACGTCGTGACCCAAGTGAACGAGTTCCTCGGTAAGCCATGAAATAACCCGTTCAGATCCGCCGTAAAGCTTTGGCGGAACCGCTTCGGTCAAAGGAGAAACCTGCGCGATACGCATGCAGTGAACGTCCTGAGAAGGCGAGGGAGGAACGAAAAGGCGGGTCTTCAAAGATGCTCCGGAGCTGAGGAGCACTACCCGAGCAACGGCGGGACCGCCGGAAGGTTCCCGGCGGCCTGCACCACCAAGGAAACCTAATCGAATTTTGCGCGTTGCAGATTCGACGCGTTGCTCTGGCGATACACACCAGTGAAGCCCACTGCCAGAGAGGTAGGTCGCGTCCCGAAGCGGCCTCGGCGATCAGCGACCAGATCGAAAGGCGGCTCGAATGGATGATCTCTGTCTCTACGTAAGACGGCCGCTCGGTTTCATGGCGCGTTACATCAAGGCGCGCCCGGTTTCCCATACCCTCATCTTGCTTGCCGTGCTCGGCGGCGTGGGCTGCTCGGTCGGAGCGCAATATGGCGTGCGCTACCTCGTCGATGCGCTGTCCGGCTCGTCCGCGCATGGCGATCCCTGGTCGGCCTTCGCGCTTCTGGCCACCTTGATCGCCTCCGACAATTTGCTTTGGCGATGCGCGAGCTGGGTGGCGAGCTACGCCTTCGTGCGGGTCACCGGCGATTTGCGACGCGATCTTTTCCGCCATCTCACCGGCCATCCGCCCGGATATTTCGCGGAACGGCTACCGGGCGTTCTGACGAGCCGCATCACCGCTACGTCGAACGCCTTCTTCGCCGTCGAGAACATGTTCGTATGGAACGTGCTGCCCCCCTGCGTCGCCACGGTCGCGGCCATCGCGCTGGTGACGACCGTGAGCACGCAGATGGCGGCCGCCTTGATCTTCATCGCCGGCATCGTCGTCGTGGCCATGTTCCGCATCGCCGCCGCGGGCAAGCCGCTGCATCACCATTTTGCCACTCAGGCCGCGGCCGTGGACGGCGAGATGATCGATGTCATCGGGAATATTTCGCTTGTGAAGTCGTTCGGCGGCTTGCGGCGTGAGCATCGTCGTTTCGATCAGGTCGTCGATCGCGAGATGACGGCGCGGCAACGAAGCCTCATCCATCTCGAAAGACTGCGGCTGCTGCACGCCTCGGTCACGGTGATCCTCGCCTTGGCATTGCTCGCCTGGGCTCTCATGCTCTGGCAAGAGGGCGCCGCCACCACCGGCCAGGTCGTGCTCGTGTGCACGCTCGGCCTCTCCGTGCTTTATGCGACGCGCGACCTCGCGATCGCGCTGGTCGACGTCACGCAGCATATGGCGAGGCTTTCCGAAGCGCTCGAAACGCTGCTCGTGCCGCATGAGTTTCGCGACCATCCGAAGGCCTTGCCCCTCATTCGGGGCGGCACGGGGGTCACCTTCAGCAATATCTCGTTCGGTTATCCCAAGAGCCAGCGGCTCTTCGACCATTTCACTCTTCACGTCGAGCCCGGGCAACGCTTAGGCCTCGTCGGAGAGTCGGGCGGCGGAAAATCGACCTTGTTCGCGTTGCTGCAGCGTTTCTACGCCGTCGAGAAGGGCCGCATCCTTATCGGAACCCAGGATATTTCGGAGGTGACGCAAGACAGCCTGCACGAGGCGCTGGCCGTGGTGCCGCAGGACATCTCGCTCTTCAACCGCTCACTCCTGGAAAACATCCGGTACAGCCGTCCGGACGCATCCGACGAGCAGGTTTGGAAGGCGGCGATCGCGGCGCGCTGCCATGAGTTCATCGAGGCGATGCCCGACGGGTTGCAGACGCTCGTCGGGGATCGCGGCCTCAAGCTTTCAGGTGGCCAGCGCCAACGGATCGCGCTCGCGCGCGCCTTCCTCAAGGATGCGCCCATCCTGTTGCTCGACGAGGCGACCTCGGCGCTCGATCACGAATCCGAGGAGATGATCAAGGAGGCTTCGAGCCGCCTGATGCGAGGGCGCACGGTGATCGCGATCGCCCATCGCCTGTCGACCTTGCGGAGTTTCGACCGCCTCATCGTGTTGAAGGCCGGCAAGATCATTCGGGACGGTTCTCCGGCCGAGCTGATGGAGGCCGACGATCAATTCACCGAGCTGATGCGGCTCGATACCAAGAGACTTCGCCGGGCGGCCTGAAGCCAGTCGCGGCCCGTCCGAGGTTTGAGGGTTCAGCACGCCCAATCGAGCGAACGCGAGACGGCCTTCTTCCAAGAAGAATGCAGCCTCGAGCGTTCGCCTGCTCTCATATCGGGGCGCCACCTCTTGTCGACGCGCCAGTTCCGCAGAATGTCGTCCGTGCTCTTCCAATAACCCGTTGCCAAGCCAGCCGCATAGGCAGCGCCGAGCGCGGTCGTCTCGATCACCTTCGGACGCACCACCGGCACGTCCAGGATGTCGGCCTGGAACTGCATGAGGAGCTCGTTGACGACCATGCCGCCATCGCTGCGCAATTCGGTGATCGCCACCTTGGAGTCCTTGACCATGGCGTCGAGAACATCGCGCACCTGAAATGCGGTCGCCTCGAGGGCGGCGCGCGCGATGTGTCCCTTGTTGGCATAACGCGTGAGGCCGGCGATCACGCCGCGAGCGCTTTCTTGCCAATAAGGTGCGTAAAGGCCCGAAAAGGCGGGCACGACATAGACATCACCATTGTCCTCGACGCTTCGCGCCAAGGCTTCGACTTCGGCGCTTTTGGCGATGATCCCGAGATTGTCGCGCAGCCATTGCACGAGCGCGCCCGCGATCGCGATCGAGCCTTCGAGCGCGAACACCGGTTTCCCCGAGCCGAGCTTGTAGCCGACCGTCGTGATGAGACCGGATGAAGACGGGAACGGCGTCTCGCCGGTGTTCATCAACATGAAGCACCCGGTCCCGTAGG
Organism: uncultured Alphaproteobacteria bacterium; assembly: GCA_963713805.1. Classification (GTDB taxonomy): domain Bacteria; phylum Pseudomonadota; class Alphaproteobacteria; order Rhizobiales; family Beijerinckiaceae; genus GAS188. Next base: position 42,329 of record CAVQNF010000014.1, read on the forward strand.
TGTTCTTGACGTCGCCCGGCTTGAGGCAGGCTTGGCCGAACAGGGCCGCCTGCTGATCGCCCAGAATGCCGGCGATGGCAACGCCTCGTAGAGGCCTGACGGTCGTTGCGTAGATCTCGCTC
>CAVQNF010000015.1:0-108600 GCA_963713805.1 uncultured Alphaproteobacteria bacterium
ACGCATGTCACGGCGACCGTCGACCACGCAGGAGACGATGACATCGCCACGGATAATCCGGTAAATGCTCGGATAATTTCATTGGCAGTCACCGACCAAAATATAGATCAAATTGAGGTCGAAACGGAAGCGTCCGCGCAGCGACTTTAGTCTTTCCCTGTTTCGCCATCCTCGCCTTTTGCCCGCGCCTTCCCCGGCCAGCGCGTGGGCCAGCGCTTGATGCGCGCGAACAACGCATCGGTGTCGACCTCGTCCTCGCTCGCCGAAATGCGCCCTGCGGCCGAGACGCCGGCCTCGACGACCGTTTCGGGCCGTCCCGAGACGAGCGGATGCCACCAGGGAAGATCCTGGCCCCGCGCCACGAGCCGATAGGCGCAGCTCGGAGGAAGCCACTTCAGCGTGCGCGCGAGATCGGGCGAAAGCTGGATGCAGTCGGGGACCTTGCGTTTGCGATTTGTGTAGTCGCCGCAGCGGCAGGTCGATTTGTCGAGGAGACGGCACCCGACATCCGTCGTGTAGACATGACCGTCATCCTCGTCCTCCAGCTTGATGAGGCAGCAGCGGCCGCAGCCGTCGCACAGGCTCTCCCATTCCTCGGAGGTCATCTCGTCGAGCGTCTTGCGGCGCCAGAAAGGTCCCGAATTGTCGCTCATGAGCCTTCGTCCACCGGCAATTGCCGCGTTGTGGCCATCACGTGATGATATAGGGTGCGGCCGAGCGTTGAAAGCTCCCGGCCACCTTTCGGCTATATCTTCAGGATTAGCCTCTTCCCCTGGTCTTGTCCCGATCCGATTGCTATTGTGTCAGTGGCAATATGACGCCGAGCTATCCAGCGGCATGACCTGGTTCGAGCCGGTCGACCGTGTCCGTTCCTTCTCGCGGCAAAGGCGTGAAGCCCGGAGAGGACGCAAGACTTCGAGGCGGCCGAGCGCCGACGCATCATCTGGGGACGGCATTCGATGCTGACGAACCCGAGCTCGCTTTGGGCGAAGATCAGGAGGGGGCTGCTCGGGCTCGATTCTCTGATCGATTCCGGGCTTTACGGGGCGGGCGAACGTTTGGCCGACGCCTATCGCCGCTTTGCGCTTCGCGTGGACAAGCTGCATGTCTCAGGGCTCCGCAGGCTCCTGGTGGAGCTCCTGAGCGAAGCGACGACGCTCGGCGCCGTAGGCTCGGTCGGGCTTTTGATGCTGGCGCAACCGGCCTTTCGTCTCACGAGCGACGATTTCCTGTCGCGGCAGGATCTTGCGGTGACCTTTCTCGGGCGCAACGGCGTCGAGATCGGCAAGCGCGGGTTGAAGCAGGACGCGACCATACCCTTGAGCGAATTTCCCGATCATCTGCTGAAGGCCGTGTTCGCGACCGAGGATCGCCGCTTCTACGATCATTTCGGCATCGATCCGGTGGGTCTCGTGCGCGCCCTGTCGGTCAATGCGCGAGCCTCGGGCGTGGTGCAGGGCGGCTCGACGCTCACCCAGCAGCTCGCCAAGAACATCTTCCTGACCAATGAGCGCTCGCTCGATCGCAAGATCAAGGAAGCCTTCCTGTCGGTCTGGCTCGAAAGGCGGCTGTCGAAATCCCAGATCCTCAAGCTCTATCTCGACCGCGCCTATATGGGCGGGGGCACCTTCGGGGTCGCGGCCGCCTCCGAATATTATTTCGGCAAGTCGGTGAAGGATATTTCACTCGCCGAGGCGGCCATGCTCGCCGGCCTCTTCAAGGCACCGACGAAATACGGTCCTTACGTCAATCTGCCCGCGGCGCGCGCGCGGGCGAACGACGTCCTGTCCAACATGGTGGACGCCGGTTTCATGACGGAAGGCCAGGTGCTGGCGGCACGGCAAAATCCGGCGACCCCCGTCGACCGCGGGCGCGACTACAGCCCCGATTACTATCTCGACTACGCCTATGACGAGGTGCGCAAGCTCGCCGATGCCGGCAAGCTCGGCGGCGAGCGCTCCGTGATCGTGCGGACGTCTTTTGACGCCGATCTGCAGCGCAAAGCCGAGAGCTCGATCGAAGCCGCGCTGCGAGACGAGGGCGACCATTGGAATGTCGAGCAGGCCGCCATGGTGATCATGGAGCCCGACGGGGCCGTGCGCGTCATGGTCGGCGGGCGCGACTATGGCGACAGCCAGTTCAACCGGGCGACGGATTCGCTGAGGCAGCCGGGCTCGTCCTTCAAGCCGGTCGTCTACACGACCGCGCTGGCGAGCGGGAAATTCCACCCCGACACCCCGATCGTCGACGCGCCGATTTGCATCGTCAATTGGTGCCCCGCCAATTTCGGCGGAAAATACATGGGCCGCGTCACCCTGACCCAGGCGATCACCCATTCGCTGAACAGCGTCCCCGTGCGGCTTTCGATCGCGCTCGGCGACGGCAATCCCAAGGCCGGGCGCGCCAAGATCATCGAGATGGCGAAGCGGCTCGGCATCACGACGGAGATCAACGATACCCAATCGCTGCCCATCGGCGCGGTCGGCGTGAATCCGCTCGAGATTGCGTCCGTCTACGCGGTCTTCGCCAATGGCGGACACCGCGCACCGCCGCATGCCGCGCTCGAGATCATGAATCCGAAGGGGCAGATGATCTACACCTTCGACAAGGATGGGCCCCCGCGCCCGCAGGTCATCTTCCACGCAAGTCGAAACCGACATCGTGTGGATGATGCGTCATGTCGTGGCCGAGGGCACGGGGCGCGCCGCCATCATTCCCGGCACGATGCTCGCCGGCAAGACCGGCACGACGAATGCGAGCCGCGACGCCTGGTTCGATGGCTACAGCGCCTATCTGGTCGGCGTGATCTGGATGGGCAATGACGATTACGAGCCGACGAATGGAATGACCGGCGGCACGTTGCCGGCCAAGACCTGGCACGAGATCATGGCCTATGCGCATCAAGGCCTCGACCCGAAGCCGCTGCCCTTCCAGCAATTCGACGACAGGCTCGACGGCACGGCCGACGCGCGCGCCAAGGGTCGAGAGGTGCAACAGACCGCATCCGCGGCGCCGCGCTCGCGGACGCTTTCGCGCCGCTCGATCGAGGTGATCAACGGCATCGAGAACCTGCTGGCGCAGCCTCTCGCGGTGCATGAGGTGCCCACGACCGCCCCCGTGCGCATCCTGCAGCTCGAGGACGGCCGGCTGAGTGCGGCCAGCGTGCCCGCCGAGGCGCGCGCGCTCCGTTGAGGCGGATGACGCCCATGCTGCGCATTCTTTCGATCCTCGCGGTGCTGTTCGGTGGGGCCGCCATCGGCCTGCGCAGCGCCGAGCTCGCGCTCGACCGCAATGTCTCAGGCGATCTCGTTCGAGCCGGCGCCTGGGAGATGCGGGTCTCGGAAAGCCTCGTCGCCGCCGACCCTTATGCACAAGCCGAGAGGGCAAGGTCGGGCGTCATCCCGCTCGCCTCGGGCGAAGGCTTCACCTTGACGGCGCGCCATGATTTCGAAGGGCGCAGGCTCGACGGGCGCTGCGTCTACTCGATCGCCGGCGCAACGCCGGCCGCGCGCTTCTGGAGCATCACCTTGTTCGACGAGGGCGGCCATCCGGTGGTGAACGCAGCGCAACGCCAGAGCTTCACCTCGACCGAGTTGAGCCGAGACGCGAAAGGCGACTTCGCCATCACGGTCGCCGCGCATGTCGAGCCCGGCGATTGGCTGCCGGCGCCGACGAGCGCGGGCTTCGTGCTGCTCTTGCGCCTTTACGATACGCCGATCGGCACCGGCGTATCGGTCACGCCGGAGCAGGTGCCCGCGATCACGATGCTCACATGCGCCTGATGGGCAAGATCGCGGAAGCGGCGAGGCTGATCGCCTGCGTCGTGCTCATCGCCATCTCGGTGCACATCATAAGCGTGCTCTCGGTGCCGAGCCTGTCGCATGCCGATGCCTTCTCGCTCGTGTCGCGGCTTGCGCCTGAGCTTCGCCTCGTGCAGCTCGACGGCCACGAAGCGTTTCTCGACGGGATGGAAGACCCCGACATCGCCGCGGCCGTCTGCTCCTTCGATCTCGCCGCCGGCCCGATCAAGGTGACCTTGCCGGTGGGCGCCGACGGCTTTTCCTCGATCGCGCTTCATCAGGAAGGTGGCGGCGCCTTCTTCGCCTTGTCGAATTCGGCCGCGGAGAACGGCCGCATCGAGGTGGTCGCGCTCACGCCGGCCCAGGCAGTCGAGCGCGCGGCCGATGACGATCCCGACAACCCGAGCGGAGAGGTGCGCGCCGTCTCGTCGCGCACGCGCGGCTTCGCCGTGTTCCGCGCGCTCGCGCTCTTGCCGAGCCAGCGCTCGGCCGCCAAGGCGCTCGTCGCCGGTGGAAGCTGCCAGCACGTCGAGTGAGCGCGCCACCGGCGTGAGGAGCCTTGCGCGAATTTATCCGGCGCAGCTCTGTTCCGGCATGATGCGGCCGGCCGATTTTCGAGCGATGCGAAGGCCTCCGCGCCGGACTTATGGCCGGGCGACGTCAGGCCACGAACGAGGCGTCGGCCGCCGGGACATCCTCGCGCTTCGAGGTGGCACGCTTTGAGGTTGCGCGCTGCTTGGCGACGGGCTCCCTGGCCGTCTGCTCGTTGACCCTTTGCTTCGAGGCTTCGCGCGTCGAAGGCTCGTGCTTCGAGGCGTTCTGCTCCGTGCCCCAGCGCTCGTAGCGCACGCCGAGAAACAGGCTGATCGTGGCGCCACCCTCGGGCGCAGGGTCGCGTGGGCGGGAGGGTTTGGCCCGCGCGAGCTCAGACAACAAGATGACGTGACCCATCAGCGTCCCCACTTATTGCGGTCGTGTCGCGCAGCCAGGCTCCGGCTTACGGGTGAACCGCCTGGGCGCGCGACCCGCTCCTCACAATCGAAGCACGACCGGACAAACCGCGCCGCGCTCCATCGTCCCGATCCCATGCTGGGGGTGCTTGGTTAACGTGATGCTAACGGCGTCGGGGGTATTTTCCGGGCATGGCCGACACTCGTCCCTGGTCCTTGCGATCGCCCATGCCTCCCGACGCCTTTCCCGAGATTGCGCCTCTCATCGCCGCCGCCAGGGCGGACGGCATCGACGCGCGCATGGTGCTTGCGCGCGTTCTTACGGACCTTTTCGTCGGGCGCGCGCTGCACACCCATGACGAGCTCGTGCAATTCGAGGATTTGGTCGAGCCCCTGATCCGGATCGTCGATACGCCGACGGCCGTCGCCGTCGCGAACAAGCTGGCGCGTCATGCCGAGACGCCGCGCGGCGTGATCGAGGCGCTGCTCGCGCGCGAGGACGAAGCGAGCTTCGCGGTCTTGCGCGACGCGGTGATGCTCGATCTGCGCACGCTCGACATCGTGGCGGAGCGCGGCTCCTCTCTTGTGGCGGTCGCCATCGCTTTGCGCGACAAGATCGCGGAGACCACGGCGCGCATCCTCGCCTATCGCGACGAAGCCTCGACCGATCTTGCGCTTGCGAGCGCGCCGGAGCGCGATCTGCCGGCCGACGTGGTGGCGCTTCTCTGCGCGAGGGCGCGCGGCCATGCCGATCTCGCGAAGCTGATGCTGGCGAGGCCGACCCTCGTCTTTCGCGAGCATTGCGCGCTCTTCCTCGAAGCCGAGCCGCAGGAACGCGCCGCCATCGCGGCCGAGGCGACGCGCCGAACTTTCCTGACGCGGGCGCGCCCGAGCCCCTTCGCGCGACAAGGCATCGATGAGGCAGTGCTCGCTCTCGTCGGCCAGGGAAGCGAAAAGCTCGCCGAAGCGCTCGCGGGTTGGCTTGGCCTTGGCTCCACCGACGCGCAGGCGATCGTCGACGATCCGAACGGAGAGGCGCTCGCCCTCGCCATGCGTGCCTGCGGGGCGCGCGCCGTGCCGATCGTGGCGCTGCTCTTGCGTCGCGGCCTGCATCTTTCCCGCTCGGTGGAGCGCATCTTCTCGCTCGATCGTTTGGCACGCGAGACGAGCGGGGCGGGCGCCGCGATGATCGTGGAGGCCTTCGCCCCGGTGAGGTCGCGCCCGGCGCGTCATATGGCGGCGCAGCGTCCCGTGCGCGAGCTCCCCTTGCCGGGAGCGGAGCAGGTCCTCGCCGGAGGCTTCAAACGGCGCGAACGCAGCCGCTGAGGCTTCCGTCAGTCAGCGACCCGTGGTCAATCGCTTAGCTCGATGCCGAGTTTCGCTCAGGGAACAGCCCGGGCATCCACCTCGACGCGATAGCGGCAGGGAAGCCGAGCAACAAGGCATCGCGCGGTCCCTTCGATGTCAGCACGCCGCGCGTTAGCAGCTCGGAGATGATGCGACGCGCGTGACGCGGCGTGAGTAGCAATTCATTGAACGTACGAGGTTCGAAAGGGCAGCAAGGACACCCGTGGGCAGGCTGCGTCGGAAGCTCGCCGACTTCGCCGCCAACTCGACCACGAGGTCGAGGAGCAGCCCGCGATGGCGAGAGCCCCCGCCGATCAAAAGCGGCTCCATCATCGTGGTCGGCTCACCGCGGTCCACGACCTCTGGAATGTCCGCTTTTTTGTCCTCTTTGGTATTCCACATAACTTATTTATATCATGGATTTAGAATACGCGCATTTCGTATTTTGGCACTCGGAATGTCCGCATGAAAGTCCGCTTCGATCCGGCCGTCCGAGGCTGCCTTCAGTGCCATCTATCCCGGCCCAGCGCCCGGATTTACGCCAGATCCAAGAATGAACGGCCCTCGCGATCCTCGACCTCGACGATCCAGATGTCGGGATCGAAGCGGCGCTCCTTGGCAAGGCGTGCCTCGATCTCGGCGGGCGGCATGGTGAGAGGCGCGTGCAATCTCGTGAACAGGCGATCGACGCCTCGGGGAAGCTCTTCGGTCGGCGGCGCCGGGCCGTAAAGCGTCGCGGTCTCATCGAGCCTGTCCAGCTTGACGAAGATGGAGCCGGCTTCCGCCGCGCCTCTGCGGCGCAGCACGGCCGTGACGCCCTCGATGGCGCAACGGCGCAGATAAGCCGAAACCCAGATGTCGCTGCGAAGCCGCATGGCGCCTCGATGCCTCGCAAACTCAACTCTGGTCAAGAGATCGGCGGTATCGGGTTCCGGTTGACTTTCGCCTTCCCGGAAGCAATCACCTTCTCAGCCGGCCGATTGCACTTCTGCCGATAATGGGATCGGGGGCGGGCCGCCGGTCGCTCGCATAGCCGAGGCGCCTTCGATGTCGCACAACAGCTTCGGTCATCTCTTCCGCGTCACCACCTTCGGCGAGAGCCATGGAGTGTCGATCGGCTGCGTCGTCGACGGCTGCCCGCCCGGCATCCCCCTTTCGGAAGCCGACATCCAGCGCGATCTCGATCGGCGTCGCCCGGGGCAGTCGCGCTTCACCACGCAAAGGCGCGAGCCCGACCGCGTCAGGATCGTTTCGGGCGTGTTCGCGGACGATCGCACCGACGGCCAGGTGACCACGGGCACGCCCATCGGCCTCCTCATCGAGAACGAGGATAAGCGCTCGAAGGATTACGACGAGATCAGAGACGCCTATCGGCCGGGCCACGCCGATGTCGCCTACGATCTCAAATACGGCTTTCGGGATTATCGTGGCGGCGGGCGCTCCTCGGCGCGCGAGACCGCGATGCGCGTGGCGGCCGGTGCGATCGCGCGCAGAATCGTCCCCGGCATGAGCGTGCGCGGCGCGCTCGTGCAGATGGGAGCGCTGCCGATCGATCGCGCCAAATGGGATTGGCAGGAGGTCGAGCGCAACGCCTTCTTCACGCCCGATGCCGAGGCGGCGTCCCGTTTCGCCGAGGAGCTCGATGCCGTGCGAAAGCGCGGCTCGTCCCTTGGTGCGGTGATCGAGGTGGTTGCGGAAGGCGTGCCGGCAGGGCTCGGCGCGCCGGTCTACGGCAAGCTCGACGCCGATATCGCCGCCGCGCTGATGAGCATCAACGCGGTGAAGGGAGTCGAGATCGGCGAGGGTTTTGCCGCCGCTTCCCTCTCCGGCGAGGAGAATGCCGACGAGATGCGTGCCGGCAACGAGGGCATCGCCTTTCTCTCGAACCATGCCGGCGGCATCCTGGGCGGCATCTCGACAGGTCAACCCGTGGTGGCGCGCTTCGCGGTGAAGCCGACCTCGTCGATCCTCTCTGCGCGCCGCACGGTCGATCGTTTCGGCGCCGAACGCGAGATCGTGACCAAGGGTCGGCACGACCCTTGCGTCGGCATTCGGGCGGTCCCGGTCGGGGAAGCGATGCTCGCCTGCGTGATCGCCGATCATTATCTGCGCCAGCGGGCCCAGGTGGCCGAGGCCCCCCGCTGGCCCTTCCGGCGCTGAGATCCCGACGGGCCGCTTCGCTGGCCGCGGCGCCATCGCAAGGATATTTAGTCCCGCTGAAATGATTTTGGGTTGCCTTACCGCACTTGAATGCTATTAAATCGGTGCTGACATGAAACTCGCCGCATGGCTCGAAACGAACAAGGTGAAGCGCGTGGATTTCGCCCGCTCGATCGGCGTTTCGCCGGGCGCCGTCACGCAATTCTGCAATCAGGCCCGCGCCTGGATCTCGCGGGAAACGGCGGCCCTGATCGTCAAGGAGACCAAAGGCGCCGTCACACCCAATGATTTCCTCGGGCTTGCGCCTGCGAACGGACTGAACGGGAAGGATAATGCCGTGGCTGACAGCGTTTCTTCGGCGATCGCGGCGTTCAAGGCCGGCGAGATCGTCGTCGTCGCCGATGACGAGGACCGGGAAGGGGAGGGCGATCTCTTCGTTGCGGCATCGCTCGCGACGCCTCAGGTGATGGCCTTCATCGTGCGCCACACCTCCGGCATCGTTTGCGCGCCCCTGCCGGCCGATGAGGCGCGCCGCTTGCGCCTCGATCCGATGGTGTCGATGAACGATGCCCCGCTCGGCACCGCCTTCACCGTCTCGGTCGATGTGCGCTGGGGGCTTACCACCGGGATCTCGGCCGAGGAGCGGACGAACACGGTCCGCGCGCTCGCCAACGACAATATGGGCGCGTCGGATTTCGTGCGCCCCGGCCATGTGTTCCCGCTGATCGCGCGCGACGGCGGCGTGCTGATGCGCTCGGGCCATACCGAGGCTTGCGTCGATCTCTGCCGCCTTGCCGGCCTGCCGCCGGTGGGCGTGCTCGCCGAGCTCGTGAACGACGACGGCACGGTGATGAAGGGGCGGCAGGTCGCGGAATTCGCCAAGCGCCACAAGCTCAGGCGGCTGACGGTGGCCGATCTCATCGCCTATCGCCAGTCGCGCGAAAAGCTCGTCGAGCGCGTCGCCTCATTTCCTGTCGACACCGCGATCGGCGTGCTGCAAGGCCACGCCTTCGTCACGCCTTTCGACACCGTCAATCACTTCGCCTTCGTGCATGGCGAGATCAGCGACGGTCACGACGTGCTCACGAGGCTGCATCGCGCGCATATCCTTCAGGATGTTTTCGGTGGCGGCAAGGCCATCAATGCCTCGCTCATGCGCTTCAAGGATGCCGGCCGCGGCGTGCTCATCTACCTGCGCGACGGCACCTCGGGCGTGCCTGTCGCCAAGCTGCCGGACGGCGAGCGCTCGGGCTCGGAGGCCGAGCGCACGCGCCAATGGCGCGAGATCGGCGTCGGCGCGCAGATCCTTCGCGATCTCGGCGTCTCCTCGATCCGCCTCTTGTCGTCGCATGAGATGACCTATGTCGGCCTCTCGGGCTTCGGCATCGAGATCGTCAAGACGGAGGCGGTCGAAGGGTGAGCTGGGGATCCGGTCGGGGCGTCTCCCACTCCCCGCGAGCGCAGCGATCGGCGCGATGCGACGACCATGACGCGCGATGCGGGCGGCATCACGCAGCCCGGAAATGCTTCGACAGCTTCAGCCCTTGCGCCTGGTAATGCGAGCCGAGGTCGGTCCCGTAGAGGGTCTTCGGCCTTGCCGAGAGGCGCTCGTAGACGAGGCGCGCCACCGTTTGCCCGTCTTCGAGGATGAAGGGCACGTCGCGCGAGCGCACCTCGAGCACGGCGCGGCTGCCATGGCCGCCCGCCGCCGCATGGCCGAAGCCGGGATCGAAGAAGCCTGCGTAGTGCACGCGAAATTCGCCGACCAAAGGGTCGAAGGGCATCATCTCGGCCGCGTAATCCGGCGGCACATGGACCGCCTCCCTGGAAGCCAGGATGTAGAACTGGTCGGGATCGAGCACGAGCGTCCGGTCGGGCGCGGTGAGCGGCTCCCAGAAATCGCCGACCTCGTAGCCATCGGCGCGATCGACGTCGATTAGCCCCGTGTGGCTCTTGGCGCGATAGCCGATCAACGTCGAGACATGCGTCCCGGCGAGATCGACGCTCACGGCGATCCCGGAGGCGAAGGAAGGGTTGAGCCCCGCACACCAGCGTTTCGCGCTCGTGCAGGCGGGCGAGCTCGGCGTCGTCGAGGCGCGCCTCTCCGCTGCGCAGTCGAAGCTGGGCGAGCCTCGACCCACGCCGCGCCAGCACCGGAAAGGTTCGCGGTGAGACTTCAGCGTAGAGCTTGCCCGCATAGCCTGGCTTGACGATGTCGAAGCGCTCGGCGCGATCCGTGATCACGCGCGTGAACACATCGAGCCGCCCCGTCGAGCTTTTCGGGTTGGCCGCTGCCGAGAGGGAACCCGAAAGCGCGAGGCTTTCCTCGACCTCCGCGATGTAGACGCAGTTCCTTTCGAGCACCGCGCCCTGCTCGTCGTCGAGGTCGATCTCATAAGCGTCGAGCTTCGCAAGGCATTCGTCGACCTTGCGGTGCGGTCCCGGAAGGAAGCTCGCGCGCACGCGCCAGGCGCGCGCCCCGAGCCGAAGATCGAGGCTCGCCGGCTGGATCTGTCCGTCGAGGAGCGGGCGCTCGGCCGCGATCGCGCCTTTGGCGACGAGGGCCTCGATCTCATGTCCGGGAAGAATGCCACCCTCGGTCTTCATGGCCGGACCATTTCGCCTCGGCCCCCGCAGGTCAAGCGCCAGCGCGCCATCCACTTGCGACGGGCGCTGGTCGTCCTCGTCACGGGCGCCGCTCCATGAACACCGATCCGACGAAGGAATAGACGAGCTCGCCCTTCTGGTTGGTGCCGCTGTTGCGTGAGAAGATGAGGCCCCAACGGGGCCGCGAGGCGCTCGGGCGTTTCGAGACGAGCGTGCTCGCGAAGCTGATCGTGTCGCCGGCATAGACCGGCTTGTGCCACACGAGATCCTTGAAGCCGGGGGAGGACCCCATCGCGGGCGGCGTGAGGCCTTTTGCGATCATCGCTTCGCGCAACGCGGTGCGCCGATCGATCAGCTTGCGCATGCAGGCCGCGCCCGTATGCCAGCCCGAGGCGCAGAGCGCGCCGAAATGGCTCTTCGCCGCCGCTTGCGGATCGATGTGGAAAGGCTGTGGGTCGAAGGCTTTGGCGAAGCGGATGATGTTCTCGGACGTGAAATGGTAGGATCCGATCTCGTTCGTTTCGCCGACCGTGAGATCGTCGAAATAGGCGAGCGCCGGAGATGAGCTTCGCCTGGGCCGTCACCGCCTCCCCCGTTTCGCGTCCCGCGTCCCATTCGCTCGGCGCGACGCCACGCTCCGCGAGGGTGGAAGCCGCCCCTGCGCCATTCGGGCCCGCCTCGAGTTCACCCGCGGAAGCTACGTCGCGGCGTCCGGCCATCATGGAAAAGTGCTGCTCGCAGGCGATCTCGCCGCGCTGGTTGAGAAGGTCGACGCGCATCTTCACGAGGCCCATGCGCGGGCGCGAGCGCGAGGAGCGCGTGTCGAGCACGCTCCAGCGCGCCGTGAGCGTGTCGCCGGGACGCACGGGCTTGAGCCATTTCACCTCGTCCACGCCGGGCGCGCCCATCGAGGAGGAATTATGGATGAGGCCATCGAACATGATGCGCATCATGAGCGCGCAAGTGTGCCAGCCCGAGGCGATCAGCTCGCCCACGAAAGTGCCTTTCGCGGCCTCCTCGTCGAGATGGAAGGGCTGCGGATCGAATTCGCGGGCAAAGGCGACGATCTCGTCGCGCGTGACGCGGCGTGGGCCGCATTCGCCGCTCGCGCCGACGGGAAAATCCTCGAAGAACAATTTCGACATCGTTCGACCGTAACCAGGCTGCGAGGCGCAGTCAGGCGTCAATTCGCAAACCTGAAATGCAGCACGTCTCCGTCCGCGACCACATAATCCTTGCCTTCGAGGCGAAGCTTTCCCGCATCGCGCGCGCCGGCTTCCCCCTCGAGCGCGACATAATCGGGATAGGCGATGGTCTCGGCGCGGATGAAGCCCTTCTCGAAATCGGTGTGGATGACGCCCGCGGCTTGCGGCGCCCTCGCGCCTTCCGTCACCGTCCAGGCACGCGCTTCCTTCGGTCCCGCCGTGAAGAAGGTGACGAGGCCCAAGAGCTCATAGCCGGCACGGATCACCCGGTTGAGGCCAGGCTCGCTGAGCCCGACGGCAGCGAGATATTCCGCCTGCTCTTCGGGCGGCAGGAGCGCGATCTCGCTCTCGATCTTCGCCGAGACGATCACCGCCTTGGCGCCCTCTTGCGCGGCGCGCGCGAGGACGAGGGCGGAGAACGCATTGCCTTTGTCGGCGGCCGCCTCCTCGACGTTGCAGACATAGAGCACCGGCTTCGACGTCAAGAGGCCGAGCATGCGAAAAGCCTTTTCCTCCTCCGCCTTGCGCTCGACGAGGCGCGCCGGCTTGCCTTCGCGCAGGAGGGCGAGTGAGCGCTGCACGAGATCGAGCGCATCCTTTGCCTCCTTGTCCGCGCCGCGCACCCGTTTCTCCAGGGAGAGCACGCGCTTTTCGAGGGATTCGAGGTCGGCGAGCATCAACTCGGTCTCGATCGTCTCGATGTCGGCGATCGGGTCGATGCGCCCCTCGACATGGGTCACGTCGCCGTCCTCGAAGCAGCGCACCACATGGGCGATGGCGTCGACCTCGCGGATGTTGGCGAGAAACTGGTTGCCGAGGCCTTCACCCTTGGACGCGCCGCGCACGAGGCCCGCGATATCGACGAAGGTGAGGCGCGTCGGGATGATCTCGGCCGAGCCGGCGATCTTCGCGAGCGCGGAGAGCCGTTCGTCGGGAACGGCGACCTCCCCCACATTCGGTTCGATCGTGCAAAAGGGATAATTCGCCGCCTGGGCCGCCGCCGTTTGCGTCAGCGCGTTGAAGAGCGTCGATTTCCCGACATTCGGCAAACCGACGATGCCGCATTTGAACCCCATGGACGGAAATCCTTGATCGTCGTTTCGAAGGGCGCTCGCGCGCAGGCGCCAGCCCTATTCCTTGGCCTCGGCCCACCCTTTGGCCTGCATGGACAGATGGACCTTGTTCTGGAAGCTCGCGTCCTCGCCGCGCACGATGAGCGCTGCGAATTGCGCGCAGGCCTCGGTGAGGTCCTTCACCCAGGGCCATTCCTCCTTGAAGAAATCGGAAAGCACATAGGGGTAGACGAGGTTCTTGTCCCCCGGGTGTCCGATGCCGAGACGCACCCGCCGATAGCCGTTGCCGAGATGGGCGGTGATCGAGCGCAGCCCGTTATGGCCGGCGTCGCCCCCGCCCGTCTTCACGCGCAGCTTTCCCTCCGTGAGGTCGAGCTCGTCATGAAAGACGGTGATCGCCTCGAGCGGCGTCTTGAAGAAACGCGCCGCCTCCCCGACGGCGCGTCCGCTGTCGTTCATGAAGGTTTGCGGCTTCACGAGCAGCACGCGGTCCTCGCCGATCACGGCTTCCGCGGCCTCGCTCTGGAAGCGCCGGCGCCACGGCGCCGCGCGGTGCTCGCGCGCGATCGCGTCGAGCGCCATGAAACCGATGTTGTGGCGGTTGCCCGCATGGCGCGAGCCCGGATTGCCGAGGCCGACGAGGATCTGCATGGCAAGATCCGGCTCCTTTGCGCCCGAATTCTCCTGAAGGCCTTGGGCTCTCGACTGGCCAAGCCCGGGCGGACGCGTGCCGGAGAGGCACCGCCTCGCGATGGGCGAGCCGCGCGACCGTTTCGATCGCGCGTGCTCGAGGAGCCGGAGCTCTCGGGAAACCCGCCGATCAGCTCTTCTTGGCAGGCGCCGCGGGTGAGGCCGCTCCTGCGGTAGCGCCTGCCGCGTCGGGGGCGGCTTCGGCACCCTCCGCCGGCGCTCCTTCGGCGGCAACCGCCGTGGGCTCGGCCTCGACGAGAACGGTCGGGGGCGCGATGGTCGCGACCGTGAAGTCGCGCTCGCGGATCACCGGTCGCACGCCTTCGGGCAGCGTCATGTCGGAGATGTGGATGCCGTCATTGATGTCGAGGCCCTTGAGATCGGCCGTCAGATATTCCGGGATCGCTTCGGGCAAGGACAAAAGCTCGATCGTGTGGCGCACGATGTTGAGCGTGCCGCCGCGTTTCAATCCGGGGGACGCCTCGTGATTGATGAAGTGCACCGGCACCTCGACGCGGATGGCCTGGCCGGCCGCGAGCCGCATGAAATCGACGTGGATCGGGAAATCCTTGACCGGGTCGAGCTGGAAATCGCGCGGGATGACCCGCTCGGATTTTCCATCGACCTCGACCTCGAAGATGGTCGTGAGAAAACGCCCGGCGCGGATGCGAAGGCCGATCTCCTTCGAGTCGAGCGAAATGGCGGCGGCCGGCGCGCCGGCTCCGTAAATGACGGCGGGGGTGCGGCCCAGGCGACGCACGGCTCTGGCGGCCCCCTTGCCGCTCTTCGCCCGCGCCTGAGCCGTGATCTGCTTCGCAGCGGTCATGGTTCAAGTCCTTCGGTGCTTCGGAAACGCGTCCCAGCCAATGCCCGAAGGCGCCCTGCCGTTTTCGGCGGGCCCTTTTCGTTCATTCGCGGGAAGCCACGCGAAAACGCCTCCAAGGGTGCGGTTTTTTCGCGCGGGCGATCCTATAGCGAGGGTGAGGCGAAAAGACAAATGCGGCCGTCGCAACCCGCGGTGACGGTCGTCGCGCTCACGCCTTCTGAGGGGAAGGCCAGTTCATCCGCGCATGCACGGTCTCGAGGATCATGCGATTGGCGCGCTCGACGATGTCGTCGAGCGAGGGCGTATGGGCGAAGATCGCCGAGGCACGCGCGCGGATTTCCTCGAGCGTCGGCATCGACGGCAACGACATGTTGGCGAAAGCGTCCGCCGCCTGGTGGCGCGCCTGGGCGAGCTTCTCTTGCAGCTCGGCGAGGCTCGGCGTGCCGTCGAAGGCGCCGTGCAGTGCCGCCGCGATGCGTTCGGGGTCGAACGAAAGCGCGAGCTGATGGGCGGCTCGTTCGATCACCTTGGCGCCGAGACGTTGCTCGTTGCGCAGCACGGCCTTCGGCGGGTGCTTGAGGTCCCAGACGATCCCGAGGACGGCGAGCGCCCGCAAAAGATAGTAGGTCGGGTCGAATTCCCACCAACGAAAGCCCTGTCGCGCGCTCGCCTGATAGGCGTGGTGGTTGTTGTGCCAGCCTTCCCCCATGGTGAAGAAGGCGAGCAGCCAGTTGTTGCGGGAATCATCGCCCGTCACATAGCGCTTCCTGCCATGCACATGAGCGAGCGAGTTGATGCAGAAGGTGGCGTGATAGACGACGACGGTGCTCCAGAAGAAGCCGACGACGAGATACGTCCACCCGCCGATGAGGAAGACGAGCGTGCCGAGCATGACGGCGGGAACAAGCTCGAATTTGTGCAGCCACATGAGCTCCGGATAGCGGGTGAAATCCGCGATCTTGGTAAGGTCGGCCTTGTCGTGGCGCGCCGCGAAGATCCAGCCGAGATGAGCGTAGATGAAGCCGCTCTGCCGAGGCGAGTGGACGTCATCTTCGGTATCGGAATGCAGATGATGGTGACGATGCTTCGCGGCCCACCACAAGACGCTCTTTTGCGTCGTCGTCTGCGACATGAAGGCGAGCACGAATTGAAAGACGCGGCTCGTCGAATAGGCCCGATGCGAGAAATAGCGATGATAGCCCGCGCCGATCGCAAAGATGCGCAGCCAGTAAAGGGCGACGCCGGTGGCGATCGCGCCCCAGGTGACCCCGGTCCAGATCGCGGCGAAGCAGATCAGATGGACGATGATGAAAGGCACGATCGACGGATAGATGATGTCGTCATGGTGGCCGCGCGCGGCCTTCTCCGGCATTTGGGTCACTTGTGCCTCTTTGATCAGCAGCAGGTGGCGGGTCGCGCCACGTCTTCCATCGAGATCGGCATGACGGTGGAAGATGGCGGAAGATAGAACGCGACGCGAATAGGTTCAAAGACGATTGGGTCGTACCGCCATATCCGGTAATTCGAAGGAATGCACCATCGACAGACCCGACGCCCACCCGATTGACGCGAGATAACGGTCTTTTGATGAACGCAAGCGTTGTCGCGACCGATGGCCGCGGCGGGCGCAAGGCCCCTGCGCCGGGTGCCCGGCGCTCGACCCTGGCGAGGCGAAGTTCAGGCGATCGCGGGTCGATCGCGGGCCTTGATCGCGGGCCTTGGCCATGGCTTTCCTTTGCGGTAACAGGGGACATGCCCGAACTTCCGGAGGTCGAGACCATCCGGCGTGGTCTCGCGCCGGTGCTCGAAGGCGCGAGCTTCACGCGCGTCGAGCTGCGCCGGCGCGACCTGCGCTTCCCCTTTCCGAGGGCTTTCGCCAAGCGGCTCGAAGGGGTCGGCGTGACGGCTCTCGGCCGGCGCGCCAAATATCTCGTCGCGGAGCTCGAAAGCGGAGAGGCTCTGATCATGCATCTCGGCATGACCGGTCGATTCACGGTCGAGGAGGGCACGGGGGCACGCTTCGAGCCCGGCCGCTTCTACGACGACAGCTCGCGGCTCGCGGCGCATGATCATGTCGTGTTCCACCTCTCGACCGGGAAGCGCGTCGTCTATAACGACGTTCGCCGCTTCGGTTTCATGATGCTGGCGAAGCTGGGCGAGCTCGACGCCCACCCCTTGTTCAAGGGGCTCGGCATCGAGCCCGTCGGGAATGAATTCAGCGCCGACGCGCTGGCGCGATTGTTCGCCGGCAAGGCGCGCCCGCTCAAATCGGCGCTTCTCGACCAGCGGCTGATCGCCGGCCTCGGCAACATCTATGTGTGCGAGGCGCTCTATCGGGCGCAGCTTTCGCCGCGACGTTCCGCGGCCACCCTCGCGGGCAAGGGAAAGCTGGCGCGCTCGAGGCGCGAGGCGCTCGCCGAGGCGATCCGCTGCGTTCTCGCCGAGGCGATCGAGAAGGGCGGCTCGACCTTGCGAGACTACGCCAACGCCGATGGCGCGCGCGGCGCCTTCCAGCACGAGTTTCGTGCCTACGGCCGGGAAGGCGAAGCCTGCCTGCGGCCCGGCTGCTCCGGCACCGTCGCCCGCCTCGTGCAATCCGGACGCTCGACCTTCTTCTGTCGCATCTGCCAGAAATGAGCCGCCGGGATCGAGACTTGCCGCGGGGGTGCCGGAAATGAGAGGCCGCAACGGAAAATGTCGCCGCCACTGATCTTCGATCGCGCCTTGATCCGCCGGCATATCGCGCGCGCGGCTTCAGGGCGCGCGGCGGAATTCCTGATCCGGCACGTGGCGGACGATCTCGGCGAGAGGCTCGGCCCGATCCTGCGACACTTCCCGCTCGCGATCGATCTCGGCGGCGCGACGCTGCATGGCGCCCGCGCGCTTTCGCTCAGCGGGAAGGCCGAAAACGTGATCAGGCTCACGGCCGTGCCGCCGCCGCCGGGCGGCGGCTTCCCGGCGGCCGTCGCCGACGAGGAGGCGCTGCCGCTCCGCGAGGCGAGCGTCGACCTCGTGGCCTCGCTCCTCACTCTGCAAGGCGTGAACGATCTTCCCGGCGCGCTCGCGCAGATCAGGCGCGCGCTGCGGCCCGACGGCCTCCTCATCGCCTGTCTCTTCGGCGGCGAGACCCTGACCGAGCTTCGCCAATCCCTGGCGCAGGCCGAGACCGAGCTTAAGGGCGGGGTGAGCCCGCGCGTCGCCCCCTTCGCCGATGCGCGCGACCTCGGCGCGCTCCTGCAGCGAGCGGGCTTCGCGCTGCCGGTGACGGATGTCGAGAGGCTCACCGTGCGCTACGACGATGCTTTCGGCCTGATGCGCGATCTGCGCGCCATGGGCATGACGAACCCGCTCGTCGAGCGTGGCCGCGCTCCGCTGCGCCGCTCGACGCTGCTGCGCGCGGCGGAGATCTACGCCGAGCGCTTCGGCGACCCCGACGGGCGGCTGCGTGCGAGCTTCGATCTCGTCTGGCTCTCCGGCTGGGCGCCCCATGAAAGCCAGCAGCGACCGTTGCGGCCGGGTTCGGCGAAGGCCCGTCTCGCCGAGGCCCTCGGCGTGAGCGAGATCAAGGCCGGCGAGAAGGCGAAGCCGTGAGGGCAAGGCCGGGATGGCGGACAGCGACTGACCTGCCCGGATCTTACGGAAATTGAATTTGAGCCGCTTTGGCGCGGGCTCCACTTCTTGGGAGGAGGTGGAGCGGGGCGAACCTTCAAAGCCGTTGCGCGGTTGGCGAAGTTGGGGCATAGAGGCGCTGCGGAGCAGCACGGCGCGATGCGTCATGCGGGTGTAGCTCAGGGGTAGAGCACAACCTTGCCAAGGTTGGGGTCGTGGGTTCGAATCCCATCGCCCGCTCCAATTTTTTCTCGGGAAATCAAAATGATCTTGGCGGACGCCAGCTTTTTGCAAGTTCCCCTTCATGCGCCAGCGCCCCCCGCTTAGCGCATGATGCGGTCAGATTAAATGGGCGCGAGGCCCTCGTTTTTGGTTTTGGCGCATAATCTCATCGGAAAAATGGGGCCATCTTTCAAAGACCGAGCGCCGGTCGGTCGCGGCTGCCGCGGAGTAACCGCACGGGCGATTTATCTGGCACGTCGCCACGCGAGACAAAGTTGATGCCGATAAAAATACCTGACGATCTGCCTGCCAGCACCACGCTCAGCTCCGAGGGAGTCATGGTGATGCGCGAGGCCGATGCGGTGCGCCAGGACGTGAGGCCCATTCGCATCGGCCTGCTCAACCTGATGCCCAACAAGGTCAAGACTGAAACACAGCTCGCGAGGTTGCTCGGCGCGACGCCGCTGCAAGTGGAGCTGACCCTGGTCAAGATGACGAACCACGTCGCGCGCAACACGCCCAGCGAGCATATCATATCATTCTACCGCACCTGGGAGGATGTGAGCTCGGAGCGGTTTGACGGCTTCATCGTCACCGGGGCCCCGGTGGAGACGATACCATTCGAGCAGGTAACCTATTGGGACGAATTGCGCCGTGTCTTTGATTGGACGCAGACGCATGTCCATAGCTGCTTCAACATCTGCTGGGGCGCGCAGGCGGCGGTCCATCACTTCCACGGCATGCCCAAATACCAGCTGTCCGAAAAGGTGTTCGGCGTCTACCGTCACCGAAATCTCGCACCCGCCTCGCCTTATCTGCGGGGCTTTTCCGACGATTTCTCGATCCCGGTGTCGCGCTGGACCGAGGTGCGGCGTGAAGATATCCCGGCGCAGAGCGGGATGAGCATATTGATGGATTCGGACGAGGCGGGCCTATGCCTGTTGGACGACCCGGCCCACAGGTCGCTGCATATGTTCAACCATATCGAATATGATTCCAATTCCCTCAGTGACGAGTATTTCCGGGACCTCGCGGCAAACAAACCCATCGCCACGCCGCGCAACTACTTCCCGAAAAACGACCCGCGCCGCCAGCCTGAGAATCGCTGGCGCAGCCATGCCCATCTGCTGTTCGGGAACTGGATCAACCAGCTCTACCAGACCACGCCCTTCGATACGGCGAAGATCGGAAGCCCATGAGGCCGCGCCGAGAATTACGGAATTACGGTGACAGTGCACTTAATTGACGACGCCACACTACTGAGGCCATGATGGGACATGGCTCGCCTCGCCCGCCTCGTCATCCCCGGCCTTGCCCATCACGTCACGCAACGCGGCAACGGGCGCGCACGCACCTTCTTCGGCGATGACGATTACGAGCTCTACCGCGATCTCCTGGCGGAGCATTGTCGCGCCGCCGGTGTCGAGGTGTGGGCCTGGTGCCTGATGCCCAATCACGTCCATCTCATCCTGGTGCCGTCCGACGCCGACGGGTTGCGGCGCGCGCTTTCCGGCGTGCATCGGCGTTATGCGGGCATCATCCATGCGCGGCGTCGGCGCACCGGTCATTTCTGGCAGGGCCGGTTCGGCGCGGCCGTCATGGACGAGGATCACCTCGCAGCCGCATTGCGCTATGTTTCGCTCAATCCGGTGCGCGCGCGCCTTGTCGCCCGCGCGCAGGACTGGCGCTGGTCGAGCACCCGCGCGCATCTCAGCGGCAAGGGCGATGGGATCACGGCACGAGCACCTGTTCACCAGCGCTTCCCGCGCTTTGCGGACTTGCTTGCCCTGGAACCGGACATAAACCTGTACGCCCGCCTGCGCGCCGCCGAGAGCATCGGCCGGCCACTGGGAGACGATCGCTTCTTGGCTCGCATCGAACGTCTAACAGGCCTCAGCCTCAAGCCGCGCAAACGCGGGCCAAAGCCGCGTCCCGACAATAGGGACGTTGGGACGTTGGATTAAGTGCACTGTCACCGTAATTCGCCGATATTGGAGCAAAGCGCGCCGCCACCTCTCGGTCACTCGAACAAGCGAGATGGCTTGGAAAAATAGACATTGCGCTTCTTCTGCTTTTCCAGAACACCTTCATCGACAAAGCGCTTGAGCCACAGCTTGGCTTGCGCGGTCGAGATTTCCAAAGCCGCCGCAACCTCGACGCCCTTCATGGGGCCGACCTGAAGCCGCCGGAGCACTTCGCGCTCGACGGCCGAGAAAGCGTCGGCTGGACTGTTCGGTCCCTGCACCAAGGTTTCGCTGCCTTTGGGACCGGTCTCCCGTTTTCGCCCCACCTTGGGCAACGTATCGAAGCGCCCTGCCAGGCAAGGAGGCTCCCGAACGATGGAGACGGGCAACGACGATTCTGTCGTGGATTCCGGCACGCACTGAATGCGAGGCTCAGCTTCCGACGGTGCATGGGAAGCCAATTCCGCCGGCGGATCGTTCAAAAGTGGAGAAAGCTCGCCCTGCAAGGCTTCCGGCCTAGTCAGTGCCGCCGCATCGAGCACTTCATTGAATGCCTCCACGTCCTGAGGGTCCGGCCACGCAATGGCGCCTTTCTTGAGAAGGGCTTCAATACCCGTGGAGGTCTCCCCGGTCGATCGCACGTACACGGGAACCACGCGAAGCTTATCGAGCTGTTCGGTCGCGCCGGCCCATGTGCCGCCCTTGTCCAGGTCGGAATTCACCACCAGCGAGGCGTCTGCCAGGGCGTAGATCGACTTATTGCGCCCCATGGCGTTGCCTACATTGAAGCCCGCACCCGGATCGCACGGTGATATCAGCACCAATCGACCTTCGAGAAGCAAATTGCGATTCTCGCGATTTATCGCGCCCTTTTCCAGGCTATCGGCAAGAACGCCGATCGCTTTCCCACCATGTTCAAGTGCGCCTAGCATTGCCGCTTGGTCAATTCCACGTGCCCCGCCCGAAATGATGGATTTACCAGCGTCGGCGGCCAGCCGGCCGACGTTCCTGGCGTAGGCGATCAACATGGCATCGACATCGCGCGATCCCACGACGGCGAGGCCGCCCGTTTCCAGAAGGCTCGTATCGCCACAGCCGTAGAGCACGGCCGGAGCGTCCTCTTTCAGCCGCATCTTCAGCCGGCGCGGATAAGGCGTATCCGCTCGGCTGAGCACCCAGATTGCCCGGGCCTGCCAACGTTCGATGACCTGGCCCAAGAGAAAGCCTCGCGCGAGCAAACGCCGCAGCCGGGCTTCGTCCACGACGACCCGGCAATCATGAACCAAATCTGCCGCGTCTGGAGACAAGAGGTCCGCGGGCTGGCGCTGCATTTCACGCAGCCGTCGGGCAAGTTTCTTGTACTCACCCGGTGAAAGCAGGTCCGTCGAGGAATTCTCGCGTCCGGCGATCAACGGGGCCGTCACCAACAGGATCGCTTGCGTATTCGGTGATAGATGAGGTGTCATTGGTCATGTCCTGCCAGCGAAAGGGCCATCGGCCAGACCTCGCCGCTGCCGCTCCTGCGCAATAGCCACGCCGCCACGGTAAGCGTCCAGCGAGAATCGACCATATCATCGACCAACAATACGGAACCACGAGGAACCGAGGCACTATTCAAGGCGAGCGAACCATCAATGTTGCGGGCCTGTTGGGTACCGTTCGCCATCGTCTTCTGTTCTGGCCGGGCATCTGTCTTGGCGAGCACCGCATGAAACGGCAAGCCAAGGGCGGCCGCCAAACGTCGCGAAAAGTCCGGCACGAGGTCAGGGTGACGAAGCGAAGGAATGCAAGTGACCCAGGCGGGGGTGGGTTGTGGATTCCAGCGCTGGATCATCTCGACGCAAGCTGCGACGAGGCGATCGTCAAAGCGGCCGTCGTGGTATTTGCCGTGGCTGACGACGCCACCCCAGCCAGCATCGCCCCAAACACAAAGGGCTTTCCCGGACTGCGCTTGATGTCCTTCGGCAATAGTTCCTTTGACCTTGCAGAGAGGCATTCCGCCATACGGCCATTTTTTGCGCGGCTCGATCGGCAGGTTGCTGCGACGCAGAAACCCCACCGCTTCCCGGACGAGCGCGGCATCAGGCCGAGAGGGTAGCGGGGGAAGCCTCGGAGGACTGACGGAACTCGGATCACCATCGAGCGCCTCGACCAGAAAACGCATGTGTTCACCGAACGGCAGCCTGACGTACTCCCGCATTTGCTGCTGTTCTTCGCGACGCAAGGCGCTCAATCGCTCCGCGCGTTTCCAGAACCCCTCGCTGAGCGCTGCTGCCGTGAGCTGCCATTTGCTTCCTTGCTTGGCGATAGGAGCAGGAGCTTCGAGAGAGAGCAGCACGATGGTCTTGTCGATACGGCCAAAGCTCAAGTTCAACCGGGCGAGAAGCTCAGGAATGGATAAGCCATGGGGCGCATCATCAAGAGCGTTCAAGACATCCTCGACCTCGCGCGGGGTCGGGAAAGCGCTCCTGATGAACCAGTCCGTGATTTTTTCTTCTTCCTCTCCGCTCAGCAAGACGCCATAGGCGCAGTCGAGAGCGCGACCTGCTCGGCCCACCTGCTGATAGTAGCCAACGACCGAACCTGGCCGCTGATAGTGAATCACAAATGCCAGATCAGGTTTGTCGTAGCCCATCCCAAGGGCAGTGGTGGCCACAAGCGCCTTTACCTGATTGCGGAGCAGCGCCTGTTCCAGTGCTTCGCGACGATCTCCCGTTTCGCCCGTGTAGGCCTCGACATTGAAGCCTCGCCCCTTCAGCCAATCAGCCACTTGGTAGGCGTCGCGCACCGTCAGCGTGTAGATGATGCCGTGGCCCTCCAGCGTGGCGAGCTGTTGCGCCAACCAAGCCAAACGCTCGGCCTGGTCCGGCAAAACGATGGTTTGCAGAGAGAGTGAAGTGCGATTTAGATCTCCGCACACCATGTTGAGATTCGGCCCGAGAACTTCGCCGAGATCTTGCATCACCCGCTTGTTCGCGGTTGCCGTGGTGGCGAGAAGCCGCAAATTGGGCGGCAAGGTTCTGACCATTCGCTCCAGCAGACGATAGTGGGGACGGAAAT
Organism: uncultured Alphaproteobacteria bacterium; assembly: GCA_963713805.1. Taxonomy (GTDB): domain Bacteria; phylum Pseudomonadota; class Alphaproteobacteria; order Rhizobiales; family Beijerinckiaceae; genus GAS188. The sequence continues at coordinate 23,514 of CAVQNF010000015.1, forward strand.
CGTGGCCCCAGTCCGAAATACAATGAGCTTCGTCGACGACCAGCAGCGAAATTTTCGCGGCGACGGGTGCCAGGACGTGCTGACGGAACCGCTCATTCGCCAAGCGCTCAGGAGAGATCAGCAGAATATCGATGTCATCGCGTTCAAGCTTGGCTTCGACTTCAGCCCAGTCGTCCTGATTGTCCGAATTGATCGTGGCGGCTCGCACGCCCATGCGCTCCGCTGCCGCGATCTGGTTTCGCATGAGGGCGAGCAAAGGCGAGATCAGCAAAGCCGGGCCGCTGCCATCCTCGCGAAGCAGCTTGGTCGCGATGAAATAGACGAAACTTTTGCCCCATCCGGTCTTTTGCACGACCAGCAAGCGTCCCCGACCTTCGACGACATGGCGAATTGCCTCATCCTGGCCTTCCCTGAAGGCGGCGTCGGCGCGGCCAGAGCCCACTCGAAGAAGCTCTAAAGCACGTGTAGCATCGTAGCTCAATTTCGCGCCTTTCCCTGGCCTTGATATTCCCATCGCGAGTGCGATGTGGGGCCGCCGCTCGAGCGATGGCGACGCTCTAAAAGCCGCGCCTCGATCAATTATTGTTCGTGTCGGTTATTGTTCGCTGACATCTCACTCCCAACATGCGAGAATTCGCAAACGGAGGAATGCGAGACCGTCCGTTTTGCGGTGAGCATGAATTTAGGCTGGCGTCAATGATGAGACGAGCGCCAAGCACGCCGGGGTAAGGCCCACCCACACCGCGGTCAATTTCCGCAATCTGTGGCCACTCGCAGCTTCGTCACGGCTCGCGAGGGAATGCCGCCCGCATGGCGACGCGCAACCTGTCCCAGCCCCCTCAACGCCCCTCCCGCACCTGCGCCTTCGGAGCCGTCACGTTGCGCAGGAAAGGCACGAGCAGCGTCGCGACGGCGAAGGCGATCATGATGGCGCGAAAGGCGTCGGCATAGGCCAAGGTCGAGGCCTCGCGATAGGCGAGCTGCCAGAGCTGCTTGAGGGCGGCGGCGTGCCCCTCCTGAGGGTCGCCGAGCACGGTTGCGTAGCGCTGCGCCATGTTGCTCGTCAGCCTCGTCATCGCGCCGTTCGCCGGCGTCAGCCTGGAGGCAATCGCGAGGAAGTGGAAGTTCGTCCGGTCGTTGAGGATCGCGCCGCTCACCGCGATGCCGACGGCTCCGCCGAGATTGCGCATCATGTTGAACAGGCCGCTCGCGTATTTGAGCCGTTCCGGCGGCAGGCTGCCCAAGCCGAGATTGACGCTCGGCGCCACCGCGAAGACCTGCGGAAAGCCGCGGAGCACCTGCGGCAGGAGGAGCTCCGCGCCGCCCCAGTCGTGAGTGATGAAGCTGTAGCTCCACATCGCAAAGCCGAAGGACGCGAGGCCGAACATCATGAGCCAGCGCGTGTCGAATTTGCGCGCCAGCAGGATGTAGACCGGCACGCCGACGAGGGAGGCGGCGCCGGTCGAGAAGACGGCAGTTCCCGTCTGCCAGGCACTGAAGTGGCGCACATACCCGAGAAACAGCGGGGTGAGATAGATGGTCGAGAAGATGCCGACCCCGGTGACGAAGGACAGGGCGCAGCCGAGCGCGAAATTCCTGTTGCCGAGCGCGCGCAGATCGACGACGGGCCGCGCGAAGGTGAGGCTGCGGATCACGAACAGGACCCCGGCGACGCCCGCGATGAGCGCGCAGCCCCGGATCGTCGCGTCGTCGAACCAGTTCCATCGCGACCCCTCCTCGAGCACATATTCCAAGGTTCCGAGCGCGATCGCCATCAGCACGATGCCGGGGTAGTCCGCTTCCTTGAGAAGCTTGAGGTCAGGCTCGTCGATCTTCACGAGCAACGGGATGAGGGCGGTGATCGCCAGGCCCGGGAGGAGGTTGATGTAGAAGAGCCAATGCCAGTTCAGCGTGTCGGTGATCCAGCCGCCGATCACGGGGCCGAGCGTCGGCGCGACGGAAGCGATCGTGCCGATCACGGCGGCGGAATAGACGCGGCGCGGACCCTGGAAATAATGGAAGGACGAGGTGAACACCGTCGGGATCATCGAGGCGCCCAAGAGCCCCTGAAGCGCCCGGAACAGGATCATGCTGTCGATGTTCCAGGCGAGGCCGCACAGCATGCTGGTCACGGTGAAGCCGGCCGCCGAAACGGTGAAGAGCCAGCGCGTGGAGAAAACGCGGGTGAGCCAGCCGGAGAGCGGGATCATCACGATCTCGGCGATCAGATAGGCGGTTTGCACCCAGCTGATCTCGTCCTGCGCCGCCGACAGGCCTCCGCCGATGTCCTGGAGCGATGAGGCGACGATCTGAATATCGAGGAGCGCGATGAACATCCCCACGCACATGACCACGAAGGGCAGGAGGCTGCGCAGGAAGCCTGCCGGGGAGGGGCCTGTCATCGCGCGCTCTGCGAGCTCGATCGCGTGTCCACGCTCACGGTCGCCGAGAGGCCCGGCCGCAGCGCGTGAAGCATCGCGTCGTCGCGGTCGAGCTCGACGCGCACGGGAACGCGCTGCACGATCTTGGTGAAGTTGCCGGTCGCGTTCTCGGGCGGAATCACGCTGAAGATCGCGCCGGTGCCGGGCGAGAGGCTCAGCACGCGGCCGCGAAAGACATGGTCCGGCAAGGTGTCGGCAACGGCCGTCACGACCTGGCCCGGCACCATGCGCCGGAGCTGATCCTCCTTGAAATTCGCGTCCACCCAAAGATCGTTCGCCGGGATGACGGTGACGAGATAGGCGCCTCCCGAGACATAGGCGCCGGTCTGGGCCGCGCGATTGCCGATGTAGCCGTCGATCGGCGAACGGATTTCCGTGTAGCTCAGATTGAGCTTTGTGGTCCGCAGGTCCGCCTCGGCCTCGGCGACGACGGCTCGCGCCTCGGCGATCTGCGCGTCCAGCACGGCGAGCTGCTGTCTCGCCGCCTCGAGCGCCGCCCGGGACGAGGCTACGGCGGACTGGGCGACGGCATTCGAGGCGAGCGCCTTTTGCGCATTTTGCTGCGATCCGGCACTCGACTGCGCGAGCTGGCGATAGCGAGCGTCGTCTTCTTTGGTGTACGCCGCCTGTGCCTTCTTGGCGTCGAGATCGGCCTCTGCCTGTCGGATGGTCGATTGCTGCAGCAGCTCCCTGGCCTCGAGGCCCGCGAGGGTCGCCTGCCGCTGGGCGAGGATCGCGGTCGCGCGGTCGACGGCGGCCTGGAAGTCGCGATCGTCGAGGCGGATGAGCAACTGCCCCGCGCGGACGTGGTCGTTGTCCGCAACCAGGATCTGGGCCACGAAGCCGGCAACATGCGGTGAGATCGGGGTGACGTTGCCTCCGACATAGGCGTCGTCCGTGGTTTCGAGGAAGCGCCCGACGCTCCACCAATCATGGGCATAACGAGCGGCAGCGAGCGCGAGAAGGCCTGCAAGCCCGGCCGACAAGGCCCATTTCAGGCTCTGCCTGGAGAACGTCCTGGTGGGGAGCGTTGCGGCCGCACGTTCAAGGGCGATCTCGCTCATGGCCGTCTCCTGCGTGATGCAAACGTGTATATACGCCTATAAACGCGCGGCGATGCTTCGGTCGGGAAGCACGACCGCCGCCTCGGTCAGCCGCCGGCGGCGGCCACCTCGGGAAGCTCGGTCTCCGAAACTTCGAAAAGAAGAGCGCGAAGCCCCGCGGTACGCTTGACGCCGAAGGTGCTCGCGAACTCCGCTTGCGCCTTGCGCCACCCCTTGCGGGCCGCATGCAGGCGGTGGATGCCGGCCGGCGTCACGCTGAGCTCCTTGCTGCGGCGATCCTCGCGTCCCGGCGCGACCGCGAGCAAGCCTTCGCGTTCAAGGGGCAGGATGTTGCGGCCGAGCGTGGTGCGGTCCATGACAAGCTCATCGGCCAAGGCATTGATCGTCATCGGGCCGAGACGCTTGAGCTTGGCGAGAATCGAGAATTGGGTCGTGCGCAAGCCGGCCGATGCCAGATGCTGGTCGTAGAATTGCGTGATGTGCCGGGCCGCCTGGCGCACGGCCAAGCAGGTGCATTCGTCACGTCCCGGCAGGAAGTCGCTCGACATTGCCAAGCCTCGCGCTCATCAAGTGCATATGCGCGCATATATATGCGCACATACACCTATGTCAAGGGAGCGGGTCAATCGCGCTTCTGCCTTGCGACGGCCCTCTTCAATGATCGCGCAGCTAAGGAAAGGGCCGCCCGGAGGCGGCCCAAATCCTATGCAGAAGAAGCCGAGCATTGAAATGTATCGATCAAGCGATTTAAGGCCGCTCGCCAGTGATCGGGCATCTTTTTGTCGTTCAAATGCCGAACCCGCGCGGCAAGGAGCGAATGCCCGTCAATGTAGCGGCCGGGCAAGGTCGAACCGGTCGGCGTTCATCACCTTCGTCCAGGCCGCGACAAAGTCCTTCGCGAACTTCTCCTTGGAGTCGCTGCAGGCATAGACTTCCGCGAATGCGCGAAGCTGCGAGTGCGAGCCGAAGATCAGATCGACGCGCGTGCCGGTCCATTTCAGGTCGTGCGTCTTGCGGTCGCGGCCCTCGTACACGCCATCCGAGCCGGCGGGCTTCCACTGCGTGCTCATGTCGAGCAGGTTGACGAAGAAGTCGTTGGTCAACTTGCCGGGTGTCTTGGTGAGGACACCGTGCTTGGAGTCGCCGGCATTCGCGCCGAGCACGCGCAAGCCGCCGACGAGCACCGTCATTTCCGGTCCCGTCAGCGTGAGCAACTGCGCCCGATCGACCAAGGCCTCTTCAGGCATCATGAACTGCCGCTTGCCGCCGACGTAGTTGCGGAAGCCGTCGGCGCGCGGTTCGAGCGGCGCGAAGGACGCGACATCGGTCTCTTCCTGCGAGGCATCCATGCGTCCCGGCGTGAACGGCACCTTCACCTCAAGGCCTGCGTCCTTGGCAGCCTTCTCGACCGCGGCGTTGCCGGCAAGGACGATGAGGTCGGCGAGCGAAACCTTCTTGCCGCCGCCGGCCGAGGCATTGAACTCCTTCTGGATCGCTTCGAGCTTATGCAGCACTGTCTGGAGCTGCGCTGGCTGATTGACCTCCCAGTCCTTTTGAGGGCTGAGCCGGATGCGCGCGCCGTTGGCGCCACCACGCTTGTCGGAGCGGCGGAACGTCGAGGCCGAGGCCCAGGCTGTCGAGACGAGCTGCGATACCGAGAGGCCGGAGGCGAGAATTTTTGCCTTGAGCGCGGCGATGTCGCGGTCATCTATCAACGCATGATCGACCGCCGGGATCGGGTCCTGCCAGATCAGCGTCTCCTTCGGCACGAGCGGGCCAAGGTAACGCACGATCGGTCCCATGTCGCGATGCGTGAGCTTGAACCAGGCCCGGGCAAACGCGTCGGCGAATTGATCCGGATTCTCGTGGAAGCGCCGCGAGATCTTTTCGTAGATCGGGTCGAAGCGCAACGAGAGGTCGGTGGTCAGCATCGTCGGCACGCGCCTCTTGGACTTATCGAAGGCGTCCGGAATCGCCGCGTCGGCGCCTTTCGCTTGCCACTGCCACGCACCTGCGGGGCTCTTCGCCAGCTCCCATTCGTGCTTGAACAGGTTGTCGAAGAAGTGGTTGCTCCACTTCGTCGGCGTCTGCGACCAGATGACCTCCGGACCGCCGGTGATCGTGTCAGCTCCGAAGCCGCTGCCGTGTTTGCTCTTCCAGCCGAGGCCCTGATCCTCGATTGCGCCGGCTTCCGGCGCCTGGCCGATGAGGGAAGGATCGCCGGCGCCATGGGTTTTGCCGAAGGTGTGGCCGCCTGCAATCAGGGCAACGGTCTCCTCGTCGTTCATGGCCATGCGGAAGAACGTCTCGCGGATATCGCGCGCCGCGGCGACCGGGTCCGGCTTGCCGTTCGGCCCCTCCGGATTGACGTAGATGAGGCCCATCTGCACCGCGCCGAGCGGTTCGGCGAGCTGGCGCTCGCCGCTGTAGCGCTCATCGCCCAGCCAGCTGCCCTCGGGACCCCAGTAAAGCTCTTCGGGTTCCCAAACATCGGCGCGACCGCCGGCGAAACCGAATGTCTTGAACCCCATCGATTCGAGGGCGACGTTGCCTGCGAGGATCATCAAGTCGGCCCAGGAGATCTTCCGGCCGTATTTCTGCTTGATCGGCCACATCAGGCGGCGCGCCTTGTCAAGATTTGCGTTATCGGGCCAGCTGTTGAGCGGGGCGAAGCGCTGCTGGCCGGCGCCGGCGCCGCCGCGGCCGTCCGTGATCCGGTAAGTGCCGGCGCTGTGCCAGGCCATGCGGATCATCAGGCCGCCGTAGTGCCCGAAATCGGCCGGCCACCAGTCCTGCGACTTCGTCATCAAGGCATGCAGATCCTTGATCACGGCGTTGAGGTCGAGGCTCTTGAACTCTTTCGTGTAGTCGAACTCCTTGCCCATGGGATCGGAGAAAGGTGAGTTCCGATGAAGCATCTCGATGTCGAGCGATTCCGGCCACCAGTCGCGATTCCTGTGGCCGCTTCGGCCTGTGAAAGGGCACTTGCCCGCGCTCTCGTCCGTCTTTGCGTCCATCATTGCCTCCTGAAGCGGTTTGTGAGTTTCGCGACAATTTACCCGATGCATCTTATCAGGCAAAATTGAGTTTGATGATCGCGGCGATCAAATAGTCTTATGATCACTGCGATCTCGAACCCACCTCTGGTGAGCGTTATCATAAGGGACACCGGGACCTGAACGGGGAGTGCAATCTCGGAGGGACGAATGCCGGAAAATGGCCGTTCTTGGACCCTCTTCGCGATCATGATCGCGATGATTTTCTTGGCGGTGATTTTCTTGGCGGTCCGCGCGCCATCTGCATGGGCGCAGGATGCGACGGACCTCTATCAATCGACCGCCATCGTCACGGGCACCGACATGCGCAGCCGGCCGGCGGGCTTTGCCCGCTGCCTGCGCGATGTGCTCGTCAAGGTCTCGGGCGAGCCGCGGCTCATCAAGGATGCGCGCGTCGCGGAGCTCGGCCGGCACGCGGACGCTTTCGTCGTCTCGTTCAGCTATGTGGATGTGATGGCGGGAATCCCGATCCATGACGATCAGGGCACCTATGACCGGCCACATTACCTTACCGTGCATTTCGAGCCGGCGAAGATCGACCAGGCGCTCGCGGATCTGGGCGAACACCCGTGGCGCGGGGAGCGGCCGGTGGTGGTGCCGGTGCTTTCCATGCGGGGCTTCGGCGCGCCTTATCTTTTGAGCGCGGAAGCTCCGGCGGAGGGCGATCAGCGCGCCTCCTTCGCCGAACGGGCCAAAGAGTTCGGCCTGACATCGCGGATTCCGAGCGAGGCCGAGCTCGCCCGATGGGGCGCGGTCGCCGGGCGATTGCCTTCGCTGCCCGCCGTGACCGGGCCGAACGAAGTCGTCGTCGCGGGCACGCTCGAGTTTCAGGAAAGCGTTCCCGGCTGGTCGGGATCGTGGCGCATGCGCCAGCACGGCGTCGACTACATCTGGGGCATCAGCGGGGTGAATTACGACGAGGCCTTTCGCGACATCATTCGCGGTGTCCTGCGGGTCGCATCGGGCCACGATGGGCCAAAGTGAGATGGGTGCGGCTATATCGGTTGCTGCGCCTGAGCACCTGCTTGAGGGGTGCGTAAACCCGAACATCGATGACCGCGCGCAAGGAGCGTCATGCGGGGAGCCGCGTCGAAGATCGATGCTCGAGAGCCAAAGGTGGCGCGCCGCGCAGGCTTGCGCGGCGATATCGGCGTGGGCTCGCTTTCGAGCACCGGCGCATCGCCGAGATGATTGGAAGCCGTTTTTCTTCGACAAATAGAAATTATGCATTAACGCTGTCAAACGCCGCGACACTAGAAAATTCCCCCTCTAGCGGCCATGTAAGGTTATTCGGCACGCTGCTAGGCAGATTTGTGAAAATAACGAAACATCAAGTCTTTCCAAGTCGGTTGTTCCGAATTCCACACGCAGGAGAGCGATATGCAAAAGCTTCCGATTGCAATTGGCGAAAAGAAATATTGCTCGGCTGGACTAGCGGCCGCCGTTGCCCTAGGCGCGATGACGACGCTCGTGGCCACCACGCCGTCCATGGCTCAACCCGCGGGCGCCCAATCCTGGGTAGCCACCCCTTCCTTGGTTGAAAATGCGGCTTATGTGGCGCGCCGTGGCGTGGTCGTCGGCCGCGGCTACCGCGGAGCCTATGTCGGGCGCGGATATGGTTATCGTCGCCACTACGGCTACGGCGCAGGAGCAGGCGTGGCCGGCGCCGCGGTTGGCGCCGCGATCCTCGGTGGTGCGCTGGCTGCCCCGTATTACGCACAACCCTATGGCTACCCACAGCCTTACGGCTACGCACCTGGGTATGCCTATCCACCGGGCTATGGTTACGCGCCGGGTTACTACCCGTACTGACCCGCTGTCCATCGACTGACGAGCCCTCTCCTGAAGAGGGCTCCGCCGCAGGCCCAAAACGACGGCGGCCTAGAACTCGACCCTGTCGCCGCCCTTGAGCTCGAGCACCTCGCGTGCCTCCTCGGCAGAGGCGACGGAAAGGCCGAGCCCTTCGATGATCGAGCGCACATGGCGCACTTGCGCCGCGTTGGACTCGGCGAGCTTGCCCGGTCCGAGCCAAAGCGAATCCTCGAGGCCGACACGGACATTGCCGCCCATCGCGGCCGCCATCGCGGCGATCGGCATCTGGTTGCGCCCGGCCCCGAGCACCGACCATCGATACGTATCCCCGAAGAGCCGGTCGGCGGTGCGCTTCATATGCACCACATCCTCGGGATGAGGGCCGATGCCGCCCAGGATGCCGAACACGCTCTGCACGAAGAAGGGCGGCTTCACGAGACCGCGATCGACGAAATGGGCGAGCGTGTAGAGATGGCCGATGTCGTAGCACTCGATCTCGAAGCGCGTGCCGTTATCGGCGCAAGTGGTGAGGATCTTCTCGATATCGGCGAAGGTGTTCTTGAAGATGCGTTCCTTCGAGCCTTCGAGATACGGCCGTTCCCAATCATGCTTGAAGCTCTTGAAGCGGGCGAGCATGGGGAAGAGGCCGAAATTCATTGACCCCATATTGAGCGAGGCGACTTCCGGCTTGAAGGTCGCGACGGGCTTCAGCCGCTCGTCGATGGTCATCGTCGCGGCACCGCCCGTCGTGATGTTGACGACGCAGCTCGAGCGCTGCTTGATCACCTTGAGGAATGGCGCGAAAGCCTCCGTGCTCTGATCGGGCCTGCCGTCCTTCGGGTCTCGTGCGTGCAGATGCACGATGGCGGCGCCCGCCTCCGCGGCCCCGATCGCGGCTTCCGCGATCTCCTGCGCGGTGATCGGAATATGCGGCGACATCGACGGCGTGTGGATCGAGCCGGTGACGGCGCAGGTGATGATGACTTTGCGTTGAGCCATGGATGCGTGATCCTCCCGACGGATTGATATGGCGGCCGCCCGAAGCGCCGCTTTAGAAGCATAGCCGGTCTTCGCCTCGCCGAGCTTGACGAGCGCGTGCGGACGAAGGACGGTTCCGGCACCATGGCGGCGGCAGGCCGTGTGATCAAGCGTCTGTCCCCATCTTCCAGGACTGTGACGAGTGAGACGGTCGAACGAGGCCGAGGTGACAACGCCCACGTCGCTCTCATACTCTCACCCTCCCCACGCCACTCGCACGGAGCTTCTTGATGTATCCCACGCCTCGCAGCCATCGCCCGCTCATCATGGGGCGCAACGGCGCGGTCGGCGCCAATCACCCGATGGCCGCCCAGGCGGGGCTCGACGTCTTGCGCGCGGGCGGCAACGCGGTCGACGCTTCGGTCGCGATCTCGCTCGCGCTCGGGGTTTGCGAGCCGATGATGTCGGGGCTCGGCGGGGATGGTTTCTATCACGCCTTCATGGCGAAGAGCGGCCGCGCGGAGGTGTTCAACGGCACGGGTCCCGCGCCGAAGGCCGCGACGCCCGAGCGCTATGGCGCCGCCATTCCGCTCACGGGAGCTTCGAGCATTTCCGTGCCGGGCTCGCTCGCGGGGATTGCGGCGATGCACCGCGCCCATGGCCGCCTCCCTTGGGCCGGCCTCGTCGCTCCCGCCATCGCGCTCGCGCGTGACGGCTTTGCCGCGACGCATGGCTACCGCCATTTCGCCTTCGAGAACAAGGCGTGCCTTGCCGCCGACGCGAGAAGCCGCAAGCTTTTCCTCGGTCACGAGCTCGCCGGCCTCGTCCGCCAGCCGGAGCTCGCGCTGACGCTCGAGGAGATCGCGGCCGAGGGCGCGGAAGGCTTCTATCGCGGCCGCCTCGCCCAGCGGCTGGCGCGCGGCCTCGAGGAGGCCGGCGCCCTGATCGCCGAGAGCGACCTCGCCGCCTTCGAAGCCGAGGTGCAGGCGCCGATCCGCGCCTTCTATCGCGGTTTCGAAATTCGCCAGACGCCGCCGAATTCCACCGGCTTCGTCCTCCTCGAGATGCTGAAGATCGTGGAGCGCTTCGATCTTCGGGCGCTCTCGCCGGCGCAGCGCGTGCATCTGCTCGTCGAAGCCAAGAAGCGCGCATTTCCGCGACCGCGAGGCGCATGGCGCCGACCCGCGCTTCGAGACCGTGCCGCTCGAACTTCTTTTGAGCGAGGATCACATCGGCGCGCACGCGGCCGCCATCGACCTCGAGCGCGCAGCCGAGCTGCCTCTCGAAATGGAGACGGTGGAAGGCGACACGACCTATTTCTGCGTGGTCGATGCCAAGGGCAATGCCGTATCGGGGATCCAGAGCCTCAACTCCGCTTTCGGCTCCGGCGTGACGGCGGGCGACACCGGCGTGCTCATGAACAACCGCATGGTCTATTGGCATCTGGCGCGAGGCCATGCGAACCGGCTCGTGCCGGGCAAGCGGGTGCGCCACACGATGAACGCGCCGATGATCTTCAAGGACGGCGCGCTCTGGGGCGTGCTCGGCACGCCGGGCGGCGACAATCAGGTGCAGGTGAACCTGCAGGTCATGACCGCCATGCTCGATCTCGGCGCCGATCCGCAGACCGCGCTCGAGCTGCCGCGCTGGACCAGCAGCCAAACCGGTCAGGGCGCCAACTGGCCCCATGACGGGGATGGCGCGCTCACCATCGAGAGCGATTTCGGCGAGGAGGTGCTGGAAGCGCTCGAGCGAAAGGGCCATCGGTTGAAGCGCGTTGGGCATCTCGAAGGCCCTTGCGCGATGCAGGCCGTGCGCGTCATGGAAAACGGCGTGCGCGTCGCCGCGTCGGACACGAGGCGGGACGGCTGGGCGCTCGCCTATTAGGCGCCTGCGCGCCATCGGATCTTGACCTCCGCGATCGTCCCGCGCCGCGCTCGAGTTGAGGGCCGGCGGTTTCCCTCCGTGGCAAATCGCGCTAACCGAATTCGTTCTCGCAATCGGATAGGAAGGCATCTGACGCATGCGCATCGTGGTTCACGGCCAGCAGGCTTTCGGCAAGGCGGTGCTCGAGGCGCTCCTCGCACGGGGCGAGAATGTCGTCGCGGTCTATGTCGCGCCGGAAAAGGAGGGGGCAAAGCCGGATCCCTTGAAGGAGGCGGCGCTCGCCTTAAAGCTCCCCGTGTTCCAGCCGGCCTCCTATCGCAAGCCGGAAATCTGGAACGAGTTCAAGGCGCTCGCGCCCGACCTCCAAATCATGGCTTTCGTCACCCTCTTCGTTCCCGAGGAGTTCCTGAACATCCCGACGCATGGCTCGATCCAGTACCATCCCTCCCTCTTGCCGAGATACCGGGGCCCGAGCGCGATCAACTGGCCGATCATCAACGGTGATGGCGAGACCGGCCTTTCGATCTTCTGGCCGGACAACGGGCTCGACACGGGCGACGTGCTTTTGCAAAAAACCACGCCGATCGGCGCAGATGATTCGCTCGCTTCCGTCTATTTCGATCGCTTGTTTCCGATGGGGGTCGAGGCGATGCTCGAGGCGGTCGATCTCGTCAAGGCCGGCAAAGCGCCGAGGCTGAAGCAGGATGAGGCGCTCGCGACCTATGAGGGGCGATGCGGCGCCGGGAATGCGCGCATCGATTGGGGCAAGCCATGGCGGCAAACCCATAATCTCATCCGCGGCTGCAATCCCGCGCCTGGAGCCTGGACCAAGCTTGGCGATCTCACGTTGCAGATTTTCGAGGCGAAACCGTTGCCGGCAAAATCGCCCAAGGGCATCGCCGGCAGGATGGGCGAGATCGTCGAGGTCGATGCCGAGGGTTTCACCGTGGTCTGCGCCGACGGGCGAATCAAGGTGCTGCGCGTAAAACCGGGCGACGGCGCCAAGGTGAAGGCGGGCGAATGGGCGAGCGCTTCGGGGTTGGCGGTCGGCGCTCGATTGGGGTGATTGGCTAAGATTGACGAAAGCCGCATCCACTAGAGTTCTTTGCGCGGCGAGCCTACGCGAATTGGCGCAAGCCAATAGGAGACGCTCGAAGGCGTCGCCGGCGACAAGGTGAAGGACAAGCATCGAAGCTATGACGTAAAGGACTTCTTGCCAAAACGGCCCGGGGCGGGATGTCTTACAGCCGCAAGTAGGCGGAGCGAAAACGAACAGGAGCAGAGTGAATGGGGTTCAAAATTTCCTATGTTGCCTTTGAGGGTGCGCCAAAAGAAAAAATTCTTGATACGCTCGGAGTCCGAGATACGGGCACGTTGGACGAGTACAACGAAGCGCCGCTAACCGGGACCGAACTCCCGGACGGGAGGTTCCTTGTCTTTGCGAATGACTTCGGCTTCGCATTGCCTCAGCACCTGGAACGCCTTTCCGCCCTATGCCGCGTCGTCGGATGTCAGGTGGAAGAAGGGATCATGGCGAGCATCGCGTCTTCTTATCAAAATCGCGCCCTGCTCTGGGAGGTCGGACATGATTCAAACAACGGGCTCGATGATTTGTGGATCGAAGGAGCGCCGCCGCCGCAATTCGAGTCCATTCGTCAGCGATTGATGCAAGAACAGGCCGCGGAACCCGTTGATGCGGAATACCCGGTCGATCATATCTTCGATATTCCCGTGCAGATGGTCGAGCAGATATGCGGCTACCGTTACGGCATGGGTCAGTTTGCTTGGGGGAAGCCGAGCTTCACTTGGCTTGAACCTGTAGTGCCCCTGGATTCCGTCGACTATCCGTGGCTCAAGCATATCGACGGCCACTAAATATCGGATCTTTGAGAATAAACCGCGGCGCGGCTCGGGAGGATTGAGATGCACCCATGCTCTCTGATGACCGCGCTGCCAACGAAGCGTAACCCGCGCGACAATGCATAACCCGTCAGCGTTTTGCACAAAGAGGACACCATGACCGCCCTCGCGCGCCGCGGCTGGGTGCGGGACCCAATCGAGGACTATGTCCTGAAGATTGCGGACGCGACGAGCCGTGATCGCTCCGATAAAATCGACGCGCGCCTCCATGCGCTCATCGACGAGAACAGGCGCATCCATGAGGATGAGTGCGTCAACCTCAATCCCGCGACCAATGTGATGAACCCGAGGGCGGAGGCGGCTCTCGCTTCGGGTCTCGGCTCGCGCCCTTCGCTCGGCTATCCCGGCGACAAATACGAGATGGGCCTCGAAGCCATCGAGAAGATCGAGGTGATCGCCGCCGAGCTCGCGGCGGAGGTGTTCGGCGCCAGATTCGCCGAGATCAGGGTGGCGTCCGGCGCCATGGCCAATCTCTATGCCTTCATGGCGACGACGAAGCCCGGCGATCGCATCATCGTGCCGCCGGCGAGCATCGGCGGGCATATCACGCATCATGCGCCGGGCGCGGCCGGTCTCTACGGCCTCGACATCCATCCCGCGGCGGCGGACGCTTCGGGTTACACGGTCGACATCGCAAAGCTCGCCGATCAGGCGCGCGCCCTGAGGCCGAGGCTGATCACCATCGGCTGCAGCCTCAATCTTTTTCCGCACCCGATCGGCGCCTTGCGTAAGATCGCCGACGAGGTCGGCGCGAGCTTGCTGTTCGATGCGGCGCATATGTCGGGGATGATCGCCGGCCACGCCTGGCAACAGCCGCTCGAGGAAGGTGCGCATCTCATGACGATGAGCACCTACAAGAGCCTGGGCGGACCGCCGTCCGGCCTCGTGGTGACGAACGAACCCGAGCTCGCGAAAAGGCTCGACGCCATCGCCTTCCCGGGGCTCACCGCCAATTTCGACGCAGCGAAATCCGCATCCCTCGCGATCACGCTTCTCGACTGGAAAGAGCACGGGCGAGCCTATGCGGCGATGATGGCGAAGACGGCCTCGGCGCTCGCGCAAAGCCTTTCCGAGCGGGGCCTGCCGGTCCATGCGCGGGAACGTGGCTTCACGCAATCTCATCAATTCGCCGTCGAGGCGGCGCGCTTCGGTGGCGGGCAAGCGGTTTCGCGAAAGTTGCGGCGCGCCAATCTCTTGGCCTGCGGCATCGGCCTGCCGCTCGCCGAGGTCGAAGGCGACATGAACGGGCTGCGCTTCGGCACGCCCGAAATCGTGAGATGGGGCATGGGTCCCGAGCACATGCCAGAGCTTGCCGCGCTGATCCAACGCGCCCTCGTCGGCAATGAGGACGAGGCGAGGATAGCGGCGGACGTCACCGCGTTCAGGCGAAGGTTCCGTCAGCTTCACTATATGCGCTGAACCCGTCGCTGGGGAGCTTCGGCTTTCGGACCGTAGCGGCCATCGGCATCGGGCCCATGCATGCGCGGTCCGCCCTTGCTGTGGAAATAGTTCCAAAAGCTGATAGTCTGCAGTCGTTCCCGCTGACGCTGGCAATGGCCTCAATCACGACCGCCATGCCGCCGATTTTGGGCTCGGGGTATCCGATGGCGCAAGCCCGAACCCTAACTCTTGCGTGCACCAAATCAGCCGCTTCGTGTCTCGCGGGTGAGGCTGGCCATTCGCCGCGGAAGCGACTGTCCCAAGGGTCTGCCGTCCAGGGGTCCGCCATGCAAGGGTCCGCCATCCAGGGGTCCGCCATGGGAAGAATGCGGCATGTGGGCGTGATGCGTCTTTGCGCCCTTTTCCTTGCCCTCCTCGTTTTCGCTCTCGCCCCCGAGGCGCACGCGGCGAAGAAGATTCCGCGGCTCTGCTTCCTTACGTTCGATCCGGGTACGGTGCAGTCGAACAGATTTAAGCCGTTCTTCCAAGGCCTGGGCGATCTGGGTTATGTGGACGGGCAGACCATCACCATCGACTACCTCTCCGCTGAGGGCCATGGCGAGCGGTTTTCCGCGCTTGCTGGCGACTGCCTGCGACTCAAGGCGGACATTATCGTCGTAACCACCACGCCTGCCGCTCAAGCCGCGAAGAACGCAACTCGCACGATCCCGATCGTCCTGTATCCGCTCGGCGACCCTGTGGCGACCGGGCTCGTCGCGAGCCTCGCCCGACCTGGGGGGAATGTCACCGGGTTGACGTTCATGGCGTCCGGTGTTGCTGCCAAGCGTCTCGCGCTGCTGAAGGAGGCCGTACCCAAGTCTTCGCGAGTGCTCGTGCTCTCGTATCTCGTAGACCCGATTGCGGCGCCTCAGGTGGAAGAACTGGAAAGTGCGGCCGCCACCCTCGGGGTGCAACTGCTCGTTCGCGACATCCGGACCGCCGATGACCTTCCGACCGCGTTCGACGCCGGAGCGAGGGAGGGTGCCGAAGGAGTCCTTACGACGGCGGAGAGCATATTCTTTGCCGAGCGCGAACGAGTTGTCCAACTCGCGGCCCAACACAGATTGCCCGGGCTGTACCCTTCGAAGCTAATGGTCGAGGCCGGTGGCCTGATGGCCTATGACTCATTCACGTCTGATCTCCAGCAGCGCACCGCCACCTACGTCGATAGGATTTTGAAGGGCGCCAATCCGTCTGATCTTCCCATTGAGCGACCTACAAAGTTCCAATTGATCATCAATCTGAAGAGCGCGAAGGCACTCGGTCTCGAGCTGCCACCATCGCTGCTCGCCCAAGCCGACGAGGTGATCGAATGAAGCGGCGAGACGGCAACGGCTGGGCGCTCCGAGACGTGAAGATGCGGGCTCCCGGACGATAACGGACGTGAGCTGCTCCAGAGCGCTGCGTGGCCTCCTTGCCACGCTCACGCTCACGCTGGGTCCGGCGACCCAGGGGTAGCTCGGCCAGCGGTGGCACCCTTGCGCGTGCGTTCGCAGGTCGTGGCGGGCGCAAGAGGGACGGGCCAAGCGGTTGGATGCGATACCTCTCCTAATCCTGCTCACCGAGGGTTTGGACGTACGTCTTGCCATACGGATAGAAGAGTTCCTTGCGGCCTTGCTGCCACGCCGCCTTGAGCTCGGGCGTCGTGATGTCCCAGTCCGGCCGGCATCTCTTGGTGACGGCACGCAGGTCCTGACGCAGATCTTCCAGGGTGGGCCGGCCGAAGAACCAGTAGCCGTTGTAGATTTTGTAGGTCACCAGACCGGGCTCCAGCACGATCGTATGCGAAATCATGGGATTGTTGACGGGATCGGTGTATTCGGCGATGTCGAGATCTTTCTGGACAACGCGCTTCGCATCGGAGAGGAACGGCCAGTGAGCACCAACTCCGCTGCGATATTCACTCGTCTGAGTGATATTGTCGGTGCTGATCGTGACGAGCCGGCAATAGGCAACGTCGAGCTCACGATGAAGTTGAACAAGCCCTTCGGCCTGGCGGCGGTCCTTGGGGCAGAAACCTCCGCGGCTGAGGACGAGCACCATCGGGTGTTGTCCTTGCAGTTCGGACAGCTTCCGGCGCTTCGCGGTGTGGTCGGAAAGTTCATAGTCGGGGAAGATGGCCCCTGGAACAATGTCGGATCGCATGTGACATCCTCTACTGTTGGAGGAACGTCGCCGATTACATCTCGAAAGTCGCTAGCCGGCGTTCTCGTAGCGGCGTGAGCCAAGCTGCCGCGCCAGGAACCCTCAGGGTCGGGAGCGGCCAACGAGCTGGCGCGGTTGTCGACCCGCGTCACCCGCTACAACTCACTCCGACGCGGCAAACCCAAGCGGCTTCACGCCCGCTCCCACGATGGCGCCCGTCGCCGCGCCCGCGGTGACGGCGGGCGGCGTGAGCTGGGAGGCCATCGAGGCCGGCGAAGCGCCAGCCGCGCTCGCCAGGAAATCGGCGATCCCGTCCATGCTTTTGCCGGCGAGGCGCTGCAACGCCTTGCCGTCGACATTCGACCAGGGTTCGGCGGGATCGCCCGCCATCTCCTGCGTGCCGGTGATGCGTTGCGCGCGCCGCTTCGAGGCGTCGAAGACGTCCCAGACATAGGCGAGCGCGGTCTTGCCGTCCTGTGCGGCGCTCGCGGTCACATAGCCCTTGAGGCGAAAGCGCGGCGCCTGGGCGTCGTCCACCACCGTGACCTGGTGATCGGCGGCGGCTTGGGCGAGCGCGGCGTTCAAGGCGCTCGTGACCTCGGCCGGGGGACCCTCGATGGCTTCGACCGCGATCGGGATCCCGGGCGCCATGCGCGGGGGCACCGAGGCCTCGAATCCTGCCTCCTGGCATCCGGCGAGCCCGAGAGGCGCGATCAATGCCGCGATCGACAGCATGTGCGCTAAATGCACCCCGCCCGCCCGGTGTGTCCGGACGGTCCCGACGCTTTTCATTAGACGCCTCCGCCTGCACTTTTGGATGGCAGGACCGACGCCACCATAGCCTCAACGGATGACGAGGTCGAGCGACTTGCCGTTGATCGGTTCCGAGGCGCTCTCGCCGATCAGCGAAGTGCGTCCGAGGCACATCGCCGTCGTGCTCCGCGAATCCATCAAGATCATGTGAAGGAACATGGTCATGCCGGGCTCGAGCACGAAGTCGTTCGCCTCGTAGAACATCGGCGGGTCCATCCAGGAGGGCGTGAATTTCGCGCCGAGCGAATAGCCGCAGGCGTTGAGGCGGTGCGCCGAGAGCCCGTGACGATCGAGCGTGCGCGCATGGGCCGCGAACACCTCGCCGGCCGTGCGGCCGGGCCGCAGCTCCGCTTCGCAGGCGACGAGGGCCTCTTGCGCCGCCGCGTGGTAGGGGATGTGCAAGGGCCGCGGCGCGCCGAGGACATGGGTGCGCATCAGCGCCGCGTGGTAATGGCGCCAGGTGCCGGCGAACTCGAGCGTGAGCTGGTCTTGCGCGTCGAGCTTGCGCCGCCCCGATTTGTAGCGGCAGAGCAGCGCATCCTCGCCGGAACCGATGATGAACTCGTTCGCCGCATAGTCGCCGCCTGCGCGGAAGATCGCGTCGTGCATGGCGGCGAGGATGTCGCCTTCCTCGGCCCCGCCCCGCAAGCGCGCGACCGCCGCCGTGTCCGCCGCGTCCGAAAGCTCCGCGGCGCGCCGCACATGGGCGATTTCCGCCGGCGATTTCACCGCTCTCAACGCCGGCACGATGGTCGAGGCATCCTCGAGCCCGGCGAAGCCGTCGAATTGCGCCTCGAGCCGCCTGCCGTTGCCATGGGTGAGGCCTTGCGTCTCGTATTCGACGCCGATGCGCTGGCCGGCGAGGCCGAGCTCGGCAGCGAGCGCCTTCAGCTCGGCGGCCGGGGCGGCATCCTTGGCGTCTTTCCAGATGCGGATATCCTCGATGAGCGAGGTCCGGCGCGCCTGGCGCAGATCGGCCGAGCGGGTCAGCAAGGCCATGCGTCCGTCCGCCTTCACGACGAGGCATTGAAAGAAGCAGAAGCCGAAGCTGTCATATCCCGTGAGCCAATACATGCTCTCCTGGGCGAAGAGGAACATGGCGTCGAGGCGCTTCTCCTGCATCGCGGCCTGCAGCCGCTCGAGCCTTTGCGCGAATTCGAGGGGAGGGAAATGCAAAGACATGGGGAAGCTGCTCCTTCAGCCGCGCCGATCCGTGACGGCCATTTGGGCAATTCCCGCCGCGCGATCCTCTACCCGCTCCGCAGGGTTCGGGACACCCGTCTAAGCGAAACAAGGCCCGGCTCCGTCACCTCGGATCAGGGGCTCTCGCGCAGGCAGTGGTTTCCCGGCGCCTTGGCGGCTAAGATGGAAACGATTCACGCGGGCGATCGGTTCGAGGATGGAGGCTCACGCAATGTCTCAACCGCGAGACGCGGCGCCGTGGGGCGTCAAACACGGCGCGCGCCGACGAGGGAAGGCGCGAGCGGCCTTCGCCCTCGTCGTGCTCGGCCTGCTGCTCGGCGGATGCGGAAATTGCGGCGGCTGGAGCAATCCCTGGTACGGCGCCGCGCAACCCCATTCCTGCGAATCCGATCACGGCCCGCAATAGGTGCCGATCCTGCCATCGCACCTAGCGCAATCGAGTCAAGAGAGGCGTTGACCGCGGCGGCTGGGGTGTGCGACTGCGTCACGCCCAGTTTCCGAGGAGAGCCGCCGAGATGTCCGATGCCGTTGCCCCCGATCTGCTTAAAGCCTTCGTCGAGCGGATCGAGCGGTTGGAGGAAGAGAAGGCCTCGATCGCGGGCGACGTGAAAGAGGTCTATGCCGAGGCCAAGGCACAGGGCTTCGACACCAAGATCCTGCGCAAGGTCGTGTCGCTGCGCAAGCGCGACGCCGCCGAGCGGCGTGAGGAGGAGGAGATCCTCGATCTCTATCTCCAGGCGCTCGGCATGGGCGGCTGAGGCCTTCTTCCATGAAGCTCACCTTGTCCTGGCTGAAGGATCATCTCGAGACCGAGGCCTCGCTCGACCAGATCGTGACGGTGCTGACGCGCGTCGGCCTCGAGGTCGAGGCGGTCGAGGACAAGGGGGCCGCGCTCGCGGCCTTCACCATCGCGCGCGTCATCGAGGCGAAGCAGCATCCGAATGCCGACCGGCTTCGCGTCTGCATCGTCGACACCGGCCGGGGCGATCGGGTGCAGGTCGTGTGCGGTGCGCCGAACGCCCGCACCGGGATGATGGGCGTGTTCTCCCCGCCGGGAAGCTATATTCCGGGCAAGAAGATCACGCTCGGCAAGGGAGTGATCCGCGGCGTCGAATCGAACGGCATGCTCGTCTCGGAGGCCGAGCTCGAAATTTCCGACGATCACGAGGGCATCATCGATCTGCCGGAAGACGCACCGCTCGGCGCCTCCTTCGCGGCCTATGCCGGGCTCGACGATGCGGTGATCGAGATCAACCTCACGCCGAACCGCCCCGATGCCGCTTCCATCCACGGCATCGCTCGCGATCTCGCGGCCGCGGGCATCGGCAGGCTCAAGGACAAGCCGATCGCGCCGGTGAAGGGCGGCTTTCCCTGTCCCGTCGCGGTGAAGCTCGATTTCGCGCCCGCCGACGCGAAGCTCTGCCCGGCTTTCGCGCTGCGTCTCGTGCGGGGCGTGAAATGCGGTCCCTCGCCCGCCTTCATGCAAAGGCGGCTAAGAGCGATCGGCCTTCGCCCGATCAACGCGCTTGTCGACATCACCAACTACATGACGTTCGATCGCGGGCGGCCGCTGCACGTCTTCGACGCGAAGAAGGTCGCGGGCGCGATCACGGTGCGCCGCGCCGCGAAGGGTGAGACGCTCCTCGCGCTCGACGGCAGGACCTACGCGTTCGACGAGAGCATGGTGGTGATCGCCGACGAGCGCGGCGTCGAATCGATCGGCGGCATCATGGGCGGAGAAGCCTCGGGCTGCGACGAGGGCACGACCGAGGTGCTGATCGAATTCGGCGCTTTGGGACCCGCTCAATATCGCCGAGACCGGCCGCAAGCTCGGCATCAACAGCGACGCACGCTATCGCTTCGAACGCGGTGTCGACCCGGCATTCTGCCTGCCCGGGCTCGAGCTGGCGACGCAGATGGTCCTCGAGATTTGCGGCGGGGAGGCTTCGCAAACGCTGCTCGCGGGCGCGATCCCCGACCATCGCCGCGTCATCGATTTTCCCTTGAGCGAGACGAAGCGCCTCACCGGCCTCGACATCGACGATATCGCGGCGCTCACCACCTTGAGCCGGCTCGGCTTCAGCTTCAGCTCGGAAGATCGCTTCGCGAAAGTCATCCCGCCCTCCTGGCGCCCGGACATCGAAGGCAAGGCCGATCTCGTCGAGGAGATCACGCGCATCGGCGGGCTCGACCGCGTGCCCTCGACGCCCTTCCCGCGCCAGCAGGCGACGGTGCTGAAGCCCGTGCTCACGCTGGCGCAGAAACGCGTGTCGCTGGCGCGCCGGGCGCTCGCGTCGCGCGGCATGGTGGAGGCGGTCACCTGGTCCTTCATCGGCAAGGAGGAGGCGAAGCACTTCGGCGGCGGCGCGCCGGAGCTCGCGCTCGCCAATCCGATCGCCGCCGAGCTTTCCGACATGCGCCCGACGCTTGCTCGCCGGGGCTCTCTGAAGGCCGCGCAGCGCAATGCCGACAAGGGGCGCGGCGATCTCGCGCTCTTCGAGGTCGGCCAGGTCTTCCATTCGGACGAGCCCGAGGGCAGACCATGCGCGCGAGCGGCGTGAGGCGCGGGCTCGCCGGCGGCGCGGGCGTCGGCCGGCATTGGTCCGGCAGCGCGGCCGCGGATGCCTTCGACGCCAAGGCCGACGCCTTCGCGCTTGCTCGAGGCGCTCGCCATTCCGCTCGCCGGCGTGCAGGTCGTTCCCGGCGGCCCGCCCTGGTTCCATCCCGGCCGCTCGGCGAGGCTGCAGTTCGGGCCGAAGATCGAGCTCGGCGCCTTCGGCGAGCTCCATCCGCGCACGCTCGAGCTCCTCGACGTGAAGGGCCCCGTGGTCGGCTTCGAGATCACGCTCGATCTCCTGCCCGCGCCCAAGTCGAGGCCGACGCGCGCGCGCGCCAAGCTCGTCTTGTCGGATTTCCAGCCGGTGCGGCGCGATTTCGCCTTCGTGGTCGACAAGAACGGTCGCGGCCGGCGATATCGTCAGGACGGTGCAGAACAGCGATCGCGACGCTCATCGCCGATGTCGTGGTGTTCGACGTCTATGAGGGCGCAGGGCTCGACGCCGACAAGAAATCGGTCGCCGTCGAGGTGACGTTGCAGCCGGTGGAAAGGACGCTCACCGACGCCGAGATCGAGGCGGTCGCCGGCAAGATCGTCGCCGAGGTATCGCGCCGCCACGGAGCGACGCTCAGGAGCTAGGGACGACTGCGTGCTCGTCACGCTAATTAGTGTGCTCTTGAGCAAGGCTTGGATGGCCGGGCCGATCTCCTCGGGACAAGCCCGAGGACGGCCATGACGCACTTTGCGATGCCCCACGCGTCATCACCGGACTTGGTCCGGTGACCCATGCCTTGCTTTCGGCTTGCGTCTTTCCTTCCTCGCTGATCAAATCGTCGCGCTCGCCTTCGACAGGCGCCATTTCACGAGCGCAACTTGATCGATCGAAGCGGACGAGCAGGGAGGATGAATTGCGCAGACGAGATTTCCTGAAAGCTGCCGCCGCGACATCGCTTGCCGCGCCTTCGCTCGCGGCGCCGTTCGCTGGTGCTCGCCGCCGAACAGCGCGTCATGAAATTCACGCCCCAGGCGGATCTTTCCGTGCTCGACCCGATCTGGACGACGGCGACGGTGACGCGCAATCACGCCTTCCTGGTGTTCGACACGCTCTACGGCCAGGACGACAGCTACCGCGCCACGCCGCAAATGGCCGAGGGCGCGACCACCGAGAACGACGGCAAATTGTGGAAGATCGTGCTGCGGCCAGGCCTCAAGTTCCATGACGGAAGCGCGGTGCTCGCGAGGGATTGCGTCGCCAGCATCCAGCGCTGGGGCAAGCGCGATGCCTTCGGCCAGGCGCTGCTGGCGGCGACCGACGAGCTCTCGGCGCCCGACGACAAGACCATCCAGTTCCGCCTCAAGCGGCCGTTTCCGCTGCTTCCCGACGCGCTCGGCAAATGCACCGCCTTCCCGCCTTCGATCATGCCCGAGCGCATCGCCAAGACCGACGCCTTCACGCAAGTGACCGAGATGGTCGGCAGCGGGCCTTATAAATTCGTCCCCTCCGAGCGCCTCGTCGGCACGCGCACCGTCTATGAGCGCTTCGCCGATTACAAGCCGCGCGAGAACGGCACGCCGCAATGGACGTCGGGCCCGAAGATCGCGAATTTCGATCGGGTCGAATGGATCACGATCCCGGATACCTCGACCGCGGCTTCCGCCCTCCAGACGGGCGAGATCGACTGGCTCGAGCAGCCCTCACCCGATCTGCAGCCGCTGCTCGCCAAGGACAAGACGATCACGGTCGCGATCAAGGATCCGACCGGCGCCATCGCCATCATGCGCATGAACCAGCTCGTGCCGCCCTTCGACAATCCGGCGATCAGGCGCGCCCTTCTCGGCGCGATCGACCAGGAGGACTACATGGTCGCGGTCGCGGGTTCCGACAAGGAGATGTGGCAGACCGGGGTCGGCGTCTTTCTCCCCGGTTCCCCTCTCGCCAACGATGCCGGCATGGAGGTGCTCAACGGCAAGCGCGACCTCGAGAAGGTGAAGCGCGAGCTGAAGGCCGCCGGCTACAAGGACGAGAAGGTCGTCATCCTCGGCGTCACCGATCTCGCGAATCTCAAGGCCGAGGGCGATGTCGGCTCCGACATGCTGATGAAATGCGGCATGAACGTCGATTATCAGACGATGGATTGGGGAACCGTCGTCGCGCGGCGCGCCAAGAAGGAGCCGCCCGAGCAAGGCGGGTGGAACATCTTCTTCACCGGATGGGGCGGCATCGACATGCTCAACCCCGTCGGCCATTTGTCGCTGCGCGGCAACGGGCTCGACAGCTGGTTCGGCTGGCCGACGGCGCCCAAGCTCGAGGAGCTGCGCACGCCTGGATCGAGGCGCCGGACGCGGCGACGCAAAAGAAGCTCGCGGCCGAGATCCAAAAGCAGGTGCTCATCGACGTGCCCTACATCCCGCTCGGCCAATATTATCTGCCGGTCGCCTTCAAGAAATACGTCACCGGCACGCTCACCGGCTTCCCGATCTTCTGGAACGTGAAGAAGGAAGCGTAGCGGCCGTCATGGCCGTCCTCGGACTGGTCCGAGGACCGGCACGCCATCCATGCCTTCTCACCGCTAATCGTAAGACGTGGATGCTCGGCACAAGGCTCCACAAGGCCGGGCATGACGCGTAGGGAGTTTCCATGCGTTTCCTGATCGCGCAATTCTCACACGAGACGAACACCTTCTCGCCCGTGCCGACGCGGATCGATCGCTTTTGCCGGGAAGGTGACACCCCCTTGTCCGGCGAAGCCGCGATCGCGCATTACCGCGGCACCGGCACTTGCATGGGCGGCTTTCTCGAGGTGGCGGCGAGCGTCGGAGCCGAGATCATCGTGCCGATCGCGGCGAGCGCCCCGCCGAGCGGACCCGTGGAGCGCGCGACCTATGAGGCCTGCGCCAAGGCGATCACGGACGCGGTTGCCAAAGGCGGCTTCGACGGCTTGATGCTCGATCTGCACGGCGCGATGGTCGCCGAGCATGTGGAGGATGGCGAGGGCGAGCTGCTGCGCCGCATCCGCGCCATCGACGCCAAGGTGCCGATCGCGCTCGCGCTCGACATGCACGCCAATATCTACGACGACATCGTCAAGCTCTCGACGGTCATCGCCGGCTACCACCTTTATCCGCACACCGACATGGCCGAGACGGCGCGTCGCGCCGGCGCGCTCCTCGTCAAGGCGATCCGGGGCGAGGCGCGCCCGGTGATGGCCTGGGCCAATGTGCCGATGCTCCCCCATGTGATGGCGGAAGGGACGCATCAGGCGCCGAACAAGGACCTTGCAGGAAAAGGCGGCGCGGTGGGAAAACGACGGGAGCGCGCTTTCGGCCGCGCTCTTCGTCGGCTTCTCCCATGCGGATATTCGCGAGGCGGGCTTGAGCGCCGTCGTCACCACGGACGGCGATCTCGTCGCGGCGCGCCGCATGGTGGACGAACTTCTGCATCAAGCCTGGGCGGCGCGGCGCGATTTCGTGTTCACGGTCGAGCCGCTGCGCACATCGGTCGCGCGCGCCAAGGCGATGGCCGCCAGAGAAGGGGCCGATCTTCCTCCTCGACCATTACGACAATTGCGCCTCGGGCGGCACGATGGACACGACCGCGGTGCTCGCCGAGATCCTGCGCCAGGAGCTCGACGATGTCGCCTTCTTCGGCATCTATGATCCGGCGACGCGGTCGAACAGGCGATCGCGGCCGGCGTCGGGGCGCGCGTGAAGCTTTCGATCGGCGGCAAGCTCGCGCTTGCCGGCGCTCGGCCGGCCGAACCCGCCGCTCACCGTCGAAGCGCACGGTGAAGACGATCTCGATCGGCTCCTTCACGAGCCGCTCGGCCTCGAACAAGGGCGTGAAGATGGTGCTCGGTCCGACCGTCGTCCTCGACACCGGGAGGGTGGAGATCGTGCTCCTCTCCAAACATGTCGAGCCGATCGCGATCGACATGCTGAGCGTGCTCGGCATCGATCCCCGCGCCAAGCGCTTCGTCGCCATCAAGAGCCGCGTCCATTGGCGAGCGGACCTCGGCAAGCTCGCGGGCGCCATCGTCGAATGCGCGGGGCTCGGCGTCTGCACCTCGAATTACGACGAGGTGACCTTCAAGAATCGTGCGCCGCCCGATCTTCCCGCTCGATCCCGACACGACCTGGCCGCGGAATTGACGTGAGGGGCGCTTTACCTCCCCCCGCTCATTGCCGCACCTCCCCCCGCTCATTGCCGCGAAGGCGGCAATCCAGACTCAGGATGGAAGAGCGAGGAAGCCTTAATGCCCGCCTTCGCGGGCATGAGCGGAAAGGGTTGCGCTTTACCGCTATTGCCGCCTCCCGCTCATTGCCGCGAAGGCGGCAATCCAGACTCAGGATGGAAGAGCGAGGAAGCCTGGATGCCCGCCTTCGCGGGCATGAGCGGAAAGGGTTGCGCTTTACCTTCGCCCGCTATTTGCCTCGAAGGCGGCGATCATCGCAAAGGCAAAGGATGCGCTAATTCTCCTTGTTAGCCATCTGAATTAGAGTTAAACCAAACCTCCAATCCGCTTGATTCAAGTCCAGGCGGGCACCAAGGCCAAATCCGCTTGAAATCGGGGGTTCACCTTGCCGATCCGTTCCTTTGCCGCGCGCCATCTGGCAGCGTCTCGCTTTGCGACTTCTTCTCTCTTGGCGATCGACCTCGGACTGGCGGCGCTTCTCTTCGCCGACGCTTGCCGGCCGGCGGCAATCGCCGCATCCTTCGGCGCCGGGAACGACCGTCAACGGCTCAGGCACACGCTTCGGCAACCGGCCTATCGCAACGCGAGCCGGGCCAATCGATCGACCTCGATCGTGATCACACAACGGCTTCCGAGCCGGGCTGACGAGGCGCGGTCACCAATGCGGGAACGATCACGCCCGGCATCAACGTCGCCTGGCATCGGGAGCTACCGAGGGAGTGCTCGTCGGCGCCAGAGCGACGTCATGCCTTCGGGGGCGTGTCGCTCAACGGCGGGACGCAGTAGCTTCGCTGTTGCGTAAAGGTCGACGTGACACTTTCGTCGCAGGCGGACTTGCATCACGCGCGAAGCTCGGTGTTCGGCGTCGGCAGCGCCATGCGGCGCCGGTTCGGCAAACGCGGCATCGACAATGCCTTCAAGGGCGATCGCGATCGGAGGCGTTTAACGCGAGCGCGTGCTGCGCGGGCGCAGTAACACGCCACGCTCATCCCGCAGGGACCGTGAGAGGTCAACTCCGAGCTCGATCAGCCGACGAGCGGGTTAGCAGGCTTCGCAGACATCGATGTTGACTTACCCTTGAGCGGCGTTGTCCGGACATATCGTGAGCTTGCACGCGGGACTTGCTCCACATCATCTAGTTCAGGACAAGAGCACGAGGAGCGGACGGACCAAGCTCACTCACGGGGCTCTATTCGCCAATTCGAGCACGGATTGCGGTCCCATCCACTCGCGTACGGGGACCGACGGCCGTGGTCCTCGACGCGACCAGCACCACTCGGCAAGTGCCACGGGCAAAATCGTCAGCGTGCGAGCGTCTCGGCCGACGCTCACCTTCGGCAAGGCAGGCGCCAGGGCGTCACCTCACCCGGCTCGTTCCCCTCGGAATAAATCCGAGGGTCGCAGTCCGACCTCTCCCGGCGGGGCGCTGCGGGAGAGGTGATGCGTCGGCCCTTCAACGAGAACGGTGCCGCCGCGCGCAGCCGATGCGATCATCGGTCGAGTCGAGCGAGGTCATCAATTTTCCGTGCACGCCATGTCGAAGCGCGGGCTTGGCATGGAGCTTGCGACCACTTTCTCGGCCATGGCCGCGGCAGGCGCAAGGCGCCCGTCGTCTTGCCAAGCGCGGCGTTTGAGAGTGTCATGAGCGCAAGCGGCGCCTTCCCGAGATCGAAGAGGTGAAAGAGATGGACCGCAGGACGCTTCTCAAGGGTCTGGCCGGCACGAGCGTGCTCGGCGGCGGCCTCACGCTTTCCCTCCCCGGCGCTCGCGCAAGGCGAGGATGCGCGCACCTTGCGGTTCGTCCCGCAGGCCAATCTCGCGAATTTCGATCCGATCTGGGGGACGCAATATGTGGTGCGCAACGCCGCGGCGCTCGTCTGGGACACGCTCTACGGCGTCGACGAGAATCTCGCCCCGCAACGCCAGATGGTGGAGAGCGAGAGCGTCACGGAGGACGGGCTCACCTGGACCTTCACCCTGCGCCCGGGGCTGAAGTTCCACGACGGCGAGCCGGTTCTCGCCAAGGACGCGGTCGCGAGCGTGGCGCGCTGGTCGGCGCGCGATCCCATGGGGATCATGCTGAAAGCGCATGCAGGAAGAGCTCGTCGGCGGTCGACGATAGGAGCTTCAAATGGGTGCTGAAGAAGCCCTTCCCGAAGATGCTCTTCGCGCTCGCCAAGAACAATTCGCCTTGCAGCTTCGTGATGCCGGAGCGGATCGCCAAGACCGACCCGTTCAAGCAGATCACCGAATATGTGGGCTCCGGCCCGATGCGTTTCGTGAAGGACGAATGGGTGCCGGGCGCGCGCGCCGTCTTCGCGAAAAATCCCGATTACGTGCCGCGCAATGAGCCCGCCTCCTGGCTCGCCGGCGGCAAGAAGATCCTCGTCGACCGCATCGAATGGATCGTGATGCCCGATCCCGCGACCGCTTCCGCCGCGCTGCAGAACGGCGAGGTCGATTGGTGGGAAAATCCGATCTCGGACCTCGTGCCGCTCTTGCGCAAGAACGCGAACATCAACGTCGATATCGCCGATCCGCTCGGCAATATCGGCTCGTTCCGCATGAACCATCTTTATCCGCCCTTCAACAATGTGAAGGCGCGCCGCGCCATCCTCATGGCCTTGAGCCAGGAAGATTACATGCGCGCGCTCGTCGGCTCCGACGACAAGCTGTGGCGGCCGATCCCCGGCTATTTCACGCCGGGCACCCCGCTCTACAACGAGGAGGGCGGCGAGATCCTCAAGGGCAAGCGCGATCTCGACGGGGCAAAGCGCCTCCTCGCCGAAGCCGGCTACAAGGGCGAGCCCATCACCTGCGTGGTGGCGCAGGACCAGCCGATCACCAAGGCGCAAGGCGATGTGACCGCCGACCTCTTGAAGCAGCTCGGCATGAATGTCGATTTCGTCGCGACCGATTGGGGAACGACCGGCACGCGCCGCGCCATGAAGAACCCGCCGGGCCAGGGCGGCTGGTCGATGTTCCACACCTGGCATGCGGGCGCCGATTGCATCAACCCCGCCGCCTATACGGCGCTGCGTTGCAATGGCGACAATGCCTGGTTCGGCTGGCCGAACAGCCCCGAGGTCGAAACGGACATAACCGCCTGGTTCGACGCCAAGACGCTCGATGAAGAGAAGGTCGCGATGCGCAAGTTGAACAAGGATGCGCTCGACTTCGTCGTCTATGCGCCGACCGGCTTCTTCCTCACCTACCAGGCCTGGCGCAAGAATGTCGAAGGGGTGGTGAAAGGCCCCTTGCCCTTCGCCTGGGGCGTGAGCAAGACGGCATAAGGGCTTCGCGCCATGGGCGGCTATGTCGTGAGACGCATCCTCTCGACCATTCCGGTCATGGCCGTGGTGGCGCTCTTCGTCTTCAGCCTGCTCTATATCGCGCCGGGCGACCCCGCCGCCATCATCGCCGGCGATCAGGCGACGCCCGCCGATATCGAGCGCATCCGCCAGAGCCTCGGGCTCGAACGGCCCTTCCTCGTCCAATTCGGCGACTGGGCCTGGCGCATCCTGCATGGCGACCTCGGCACCTCGATCTTCACCAACCTTCCGGTCACCAATCTCATCGCGCAACGCATCGAGCCGACGCTCTCGCTGATGCTGGTGACGCTCATCCTCTCCATCGGCATCGCGGTGCCGCTCGGCGTCGCGGCCGCCTGGAAGGCCGGCAGCCTCATCGACCGGCTGGTGATGGTCTTCGCCGTGCTTCGGCTTCTCCGTGCCGGTCTTCGTGATCGCCTACCTCCTCGCCTATGTGTTCGCGCTCGAGCTCGATTGGCTTCCCGTGCAAGGCTATACGCCGATCGCGCGCGGGTTCTGGCCCTGGCTCCAGAACCTGATCCTGCCGGCGATCGCGCTCGGCGCCGTCTACATCGCGCTCATCGCGCGGATGACGCGCGCCAGCATGCTCGAGGTGCTGCAGCAGGATTACATCAAGACGGCGCGCGCCAAGGGCATGGGGCAGGGCGGCATCCTCTTCGTCCATGCCTTGAAGAACGCGGCCGTGCCCATCGTCACGGTGATCGGGCTCGGCATCGCGACGCTCATCGGCGGCGCCGTGGTGACGGAAAGCGTGTTCGTGATCCCCGGCCTCGGCCGGCTCACCGTCGATTCGATCCTGCGGCGCGACTATCCGGTGATCCAGGGCCTCGTCCTGCTCTTCAGCTTCGCCTATGTGCTCGTCAATCTCGGCATCGACCTCATCTACACCTTGCTCGACCCGAGGATCCGCTATTGAGCGCCGTGTCCGATATCGCTTCCCCCTCCTTACGCAAAACGCCGGTCGCGGCCGCGCCCGAGCTTCCCGACATCATGGCGCCGATCAAGCGGCGCGGCGCAATCTTGGGCTTTTGCGTGCGCCATCCGACGATCGCGATCGGCGGCGGGCTCGTCGTGGTGATGATCCTGATCGCGATCCTCGCGCCTTATCTCGGCACCGTCGACCCGACCGCGCTTGCGCCCTCGAAGCGCACGCGCGAGCCCTCGGCCCTCTATTGGTTCGGTTCGGACATGCTCGGGCGCGACATCTATTCGCGGGTGCTCTACGGCACGCGGGTGTCGCTCGTGGTCGGCTTCTCGGTCGCCTTCCTCGCCTCTGTCGCGGGTTTGGCGATCGGCCTCGTCGCCGGCTTTTTGCGCGCGGCGGACGGCGTGGTGATGCGCGTCATGGACGGCTTGATGTCGATCCCGCCCATCCTGCTCGCCATCGCGCTCATGGCGCTGACGCGCGGCAGCGTCGGCAACGTCATCACGGCCATCACCATCGCCGAGATTCCGCGCGTGTCGCGGCTGGTGCGCGGCGTCGTGCTGTCCTTGCGCGAGCAGCCCTTCATCGATGGCGCCGTGGCGGCGGGCACACGCGTGCCGATGATCATCCTGCGGCACGTCGTGCCGAACACGCTCGCCCCGCTCACGGTGCAGGCGACCTATATCTGCGCCTCGGCCATGATCACCGAAGCCATCCTCTCCTTCCTCGGCGTCGGCACGCCGCCGATCATCCCGTCCTGGGGGAACATCATGGCGGAGGGCAGGGCGCTCTGGCAGGTCAAGTTCTACATCGTGCTGTTCCCCGCGGTCTTCCTGTCGCTCACCGTGCTCGCCGTGAACCTTCTCGGCGACGGCTTGCGCGACGCGCTCGATCCGCGGCTGGCGAAGAAGATCTGACGCCGATGGCGCTCCTCGAGGTCGAGAATCTGCAGACGCATTTTCGCACTCCCGACGGCATCAATCGGGCGGTCGACGGCGTTTCCTTCCACGTCGGCGACGCGGAGACGCTCGCGGTCGTCGGCGAATCGGGATGCGGCAAATCGGTGACCGCGAACTCGATCCTGCGCCTCGTTCCCGAGCCGCCGGGCAAGATCGCCGGCTCGATCAGGTTCCAGGGTCGCGAGCTCCTCACCCTTCCCGAACGCGCCATGCGCGCCATTCGCGGCAACGACATCGGCATGATCTTCCAGGAGCCGATGACGAGCCTCAATCCCGTGCTCACGGTGGCGCGCCAGCTCGGCGAGACGCTGCGCCTGCACGAGGGGCTCGATCGCAAGGCGGCCGAAGCGCGCGCCGTCGAGATGCTCGACCTCGTCGGCATTCCTGAGCCGCGCCGGCGCGTCCGCAACTATCCCCATCAACTCTCGGGCGGCATGCGCCAGCGCGTGATGATCGCCATCGCGCTCGCCTGCAACCCCAAGCTCCTGATCGCCGACGAGCCGACGACGGCGCTCGACGTGACCATCCAGGCCCAGATTCTCGAGTTGATGGCCGATCTCAAGCGCCGCACGGGAGCCGCGATCGTCCTGATCACGCACGACCTCGGCGTGGTCGCCGAGTTCGCCCAGCGCGTCATGGTCATGTATGCGGGCCGCAAGGTGGAGGAAGCTCCGGTCGTCGAGCTCTTTCGCACGCCGCGCCATCCCTATACGCAAGGGTTGATCGGCGCGGTGCCGAAGCTCGGCTCCTCGCTTACGGGCGAGGCGACGCGCCTTGCGGAAATCCCCGGCGTCGTGCCGAGTCTCAAGCAGCGCATCGAAGGTTGCGTCTTCGCGGGACGTTGCGCGCTCGCCACCGAAGTGTGCCGCAAGGTCGCGCCCGCGCTCGAGGCGAAGGCGCCGGGCCATGTCGCGGCCTGCCACCACGCGCCGAAGCAGGCGCTCGCCGCATGAGCCCGCCGCTGCTTGCCGTCAACGATCTCAAGAAGCATTTCGCCGTGCGCGGCTCGCGGCGCGGCGGAGCCGCCGGTTTCGTGCGTGCCGTCGACGGCGTCTCCTTCGAGATCGCGCGCGGCGAGACCTTGTCGCTCGTCGGCGAATCGGGTTGCGGCAAATCGACCGTCGGGCGCGCCGTGCTCAGGCTGAACGACATCACGGCCGGCGAGGTCGTTCTCGACGGCAAGCGCATCGACGATCTTTCGGCCGCCGCCTTCCGCCCGCTCAGGCAGCGCATGCAGGTCGTCTTCCAGGACCCGTTCTCGAGCCTCAATCCGCGCTTGCGCATCAAGGCGACGCTGGCCGAGCCGATCCGCAATTTCGGGCTCGCGCACTCGCCCGCCGAGATCGAGAAGCGGGTCGCGGAGCTCCTCGACACGGTGAGGCTGCCGCGCGACGCGGCAAACCGCTTCCCGCATGAATTCTCGGGAGGCCAACGTCAGCGCATCGGCATCGCGCGGGCGCTCGCGCCAAAGCCCGATCTCATCATCTGCGACGAGGCGGTCTCCGCGCTCGACGTCTCGGTCAAGGCGCAGATCGTCAATCTCCTGCAGGATCTCCAGAAGGAGCTCGGCCTCGCCCTTCTCTTCATCAGCCATGACCTCGCCATCGTCGAGCATATGACGCACCGGGTCGCGGTGATGTATCTCGGCAAGATCGTCGAGACGGCGAAGAAGCGCGAGATCTTCGCTTCGCCGAGGCACCCCTACACCTTCGCGCTCCTCTCCGCGGTGCCGGTGCCGGAGCCCGGCAATGCGCGCACGCGCATCATCTTGAAGGGCGATGTGCCGAGCCCGATCAATCCGCCCAAGGGCTGCCGCTTCAACACGCGCTGCCCTTACGCTTTCGACCGCTGCCGCACGGAGGAGCCCGAGCTTCGCCCCTTGGGCGACGGCCAATCGGCGGCTTGCCATCTCAACGATCTGCCGGCGACGGAAAATCCGCTCGTCGGGGGGGCGCGCGGCGGTGTAGGAAGAACCTTTCCGCTCATCCCCGCGAAGGCGGGGATCCAGCTTCTGTTGGGCTTGCATTATGAGTTTGGATTCCCGCTTTCGCGGGAATGAGCGGCGTTCAGGAAGGGCGTAACATATTGCGAATGAACGACCCGCGCGGATGGGGTGACGCGTCGGTCGGTGAAGGCCCGCATTTCCGGGCGGCGTGGGAATAGCCGTTTCTGTTGTTTATCGACGACGAGGTCGGTGAAGGCCCGATTTCCGGGCGGCGTGGGAAGTCGAGATCGTGGACTATCACTGAGGAGCGCAAAGAGATGCTTCCCGTTCATCCCGGCCGCGTCCTCAAGCGTGAGCTTGCCGCGCGCGGCCTTTCAGCGAACAGGCTTGCGCTGGCGCTCCGAGTGCCCTCCGGCCGGATCACGGACATCTTGAACGGCAAGCGGGGGATTTCGCCGGAGACGGCGCTGCGGCTCGGGCGGTTCTTCGGCAATAGCGCCCGCTTTTGGCTCAATCTCGAGATCGCTTATGAGCTCGCTGTTGCCGAGCGCGACATCGGCGAGCGCGTGATAGCCGAGGTTGAGCCGAGCGCCGCCTGAACGCCGCCCCAATCGTCATCACCGGGCTTGTCCCGGTGATCCCGTGCCTTCCTCTCCTGGACGGCCGCGGAAAAGGCCTGGATGGGCGGGCCGATCCTCGGATCGAGTCCAAGGACGCGCAGGACGCCGAGGGACTTTCAGCGGACCGGCTCGACCAAATCGCCGAGCTCGGCGATGAGAGGCGCCAGAAACTCGCGATAATGGCGTGAGCGGTTTTGCGCCGTCTTGTAGATCGGGCGGCGCACCTGGCTCGCGCTCGCGGTCTTCACCGGGCGATCGGTCTTGTGGAAGGCGAGGCAGTTCTCGCTCCACTCGAGCCCGCAATAGGCGATCATCCGCGTCTATGACGGCACGATAGCGTCGAGCAGCGCTCGGGCAGACCGCCACATGGCGGGTCGGCTATTTGCGGTACGGATGCGGCCGCTGGCGTCAACGCGATCCTGCGGCCGAAACAGGCGCCGGGGCGCTCGCCAGCACGTGTCGGTAACCAAGGCGCGGCGCATGGTGATCGTCGGCAACAATGGCGCGAGCCACGTGCGCTTCAGCGCGAGCTTCGGGCCGTTCCCTCAGGGGCTGGGATCGAGCGCGCTCGACGGACAGCCGGTCTATGCGTCACCACCAACGCGCCCGCGGGCTCGCCGGGAAGCTTCAAGATCTTCGCCGGCGGATTGAGCTCTTCCAATTTCGACATCACCTTCGTGCCCGGCACGCTTTTGGTGACGGCGGCGAACAACGTCGGTTCGGCCCGTGCCCTTCAGCGTGGATCAGGCGGAACACCAGCAGCAGCACGCCGGCCTTCTCCTTCCGGACCCGATCACGCCTGCGAGCGCTCATCGTCAAGCGGTCGGACGGGGCAGGCTCGCAAACGGGCAACGCGGGCGGCCCGTCCGTGAAGGGCAACCTCAAGGCTCCGACCCTCGACGAGAACGGGAACCCGCTCGGTTCACTCATCAGCTTCAACTCGAGCTTCATCGAGGTCTGCCGGACGCGCGTGAACCTTTGCCGGTGACTCTTCACCTCTCCCGCGGAGCAGGAGAGGTCGGACTCGCGACGCTCGGATTTATTCCGAGGGGAGGCGAGCCGGGTGAGGGCGGTGTGCGTGAAGCGAGCGAGCCGGGCGAGGGCGGGCGTTAAGCGAAGCGGCGCGTGTGGGTAAGGATGGCGTAAGCCTTGATTGCGACCCCTCACCCGCTCCTCGCCTGGCGGCTCGGAGTTCGACCTCTCCCCGCTTCGCGGGGCGAGGTTTGGGCCGACGCCTTGAGCGTCGCGGGTTTCTCACGTGGTGACGGCTTCTCCCATTTACGCGCCGTTTACGCGCGCTCGCGGCCTCGCCAATGGAATATTTATGGGCGGATGTGGAAATAAGCGTCTCTCGTTTCGGGAGTCTCATGTGCTCGGCGTCGTCTTCCTCCTGCTCGGCTTCATCCTCTTCCTCGCCGAGGCCGGATATGGCGTGCTCCGCGATCGCCTGTCGGCGGCGCGCGAACGCTCATCGAAAGACGCGCCATGGCCGCGCGACGGAGCGCGTGAGCTGAGGTCGACCGCGACGTTCAGGCAAGTCCGGGCGTCCGGCTGAGCAAACCCATGACGTCCCGTGATTCGTGGAGAGTTTCGTGCTCGACATCATCTTCCTTGCGCTCGCCTTCGCGCTCTTCCTCCTCGGGGCCGGCTATGCCGTGCTCTGCGATCGGCTGTGAGGTCTAGCGCCATGGTCGAACCCATCTTCGGTCTCATCGTCGCCCTCGTGCTCGGCGGCTATCTCCTCGTGACCCTCATCCGTCCCGAAAAATTCTAGTCGCGGCAATCGCGCGAACGGTGGTTCCATGTCTATCGCAGGTTGGCTGCAGATCATCCTCGTCCTGGCGCTCGTCGTCGCGGCGGCGTTGCCGCTCGCCGGCTACATCGTGCGCGTCCTCGCCGGGGAGCAGAATTTTCTCTCGCCGGTGCTGGCGCCCGTCGAGCGCGGCTTCTACCGCCTGGCCGGCGTCGATGCGAGGAAGGAGCAAGGCTGGCTCGCCTACACGATGGCGATGCTCGATCTTCAGCCTCTTCCATCTCCTCGTTCTCTACGCGATGCAGCGGTTGCAGAACCTTCTGCCGCTCGATCCGCAAGGCTTCGATCCGGTGGCGCCCGATCTCGCCTTCAACACCTCGATGAGCTTCGTCACCAACACCAACTGGCAGAACTACGCGGGCGAGACGACGCTCACCCATTTCGTGCAGATGCTCGGCCTGACGGTGCACAACTTCCTGTCGCCGGCGGTCGGCCTCGCCATGGCGGTCGCGCTGGCGCGCGCCTTCATTCGCTCGGAGGCGAAGACCATCGGCAATTTCTGGGTCGATATGACCCGCGCGGCGCTCTATGTGATGCTGCCGCTCGCGATCGTGGTGGCGCTCGCGCTCGTCGTGCTCGGCGTGCCGCAGACCTTGCTCGGCTCGGTCGACGCGACGACGCTCGAAGGCGTCAAGCAGACGATCTCGCTCGGGCCCGATCGCGACCCAGGAGGCGATCAAGGAGCTCGGCACGAATGGCGGCGGCTTCCTCAACGCCAATTCGGCCCATCCCTTCGAGAATCCGAACGCCTGGTCGAACATCATCGAGAATTGGAGCCTGCTCGTCATCCCGGTCGCGACCGTGTTCGCCTTCGGGCGCATGCTCGGCGATGCGCGCCAAGGCCGCAGCCTCCTCTGGACGATGGCCATCGTCATCGATCGTCGGCGTCGTCGCGGTCTACTGGGCCGAAGTCCTACGGCAACCCCATCCTGACGGCGCTCGGCGCTCGATCCTTCGGCCGGCAACATGGAAGGCAAGGAGGTGCGCTTCGGCCAGGCGATGACCGCGCTCTGGGTCGTGACGACGACGGGCACGAGCACCGGCGCCGTCAACGCCATGCACGATTCGCTCGACGCCGATCGGCGGCCTCGTGCCGATGTTCAACATGCTGCTCGGCTGCATCACGCCGGGCGGCGTGGGCTCCGGCCTCTACGGCATCGTCGTCGTGGCCGTGCTCTCGGTCTTCGTCGCCGGCCTGATGGTCGGCCGCACGCCGGAATATCTCGGCAAGAAGATCGAGGCGCGCGAGATGAAGTTCGTGATGTTCGCGCTGCTCATCTACACGGTGAACGTGCTCGGCTTCGCGGCGGCCTCGGCCATCGCGCCCTTCGTGCAGGACGATCTCGGCAACAAGGGGCCGCACGGCCTCTCCGAAATCATCTACGCCTTCGCTTCGACGAACGGCAACAACGGCTCGGCCTTCGCCGGGCTCAACGGCAATAATCTGTGGTTCAACACGACGCTCGGGCTTCGCCATGTTTCTCGGGCGCTTCGGCTATGTCGTGCCGGTGCTGGCGCTCGCAGGCTCGCTCGCCGTCGAAGAAGAAGGTGGCGCCTTCGGCCGGCACTTTCCCGACGACAGGCCCGCTCTTCGTCGGCCTGCTGCTCGGCGTGATCGTCATCCTCTACCTGCTTCAGTATTTCCCGGCGCTCGCGCTCGGCCCGGTCGTCGAGCACTTCCTGATGCTCGCCGGCAAGAGCTTCTAGAGGCGCGCGCCGGCGAACTTCGACGGAGACCACCATGTCCACCAAGATGAAGGCGCTCAGCCTCTTCGACGGCGCCATTCTCGGTCGCGCCGCACGCGACTGCGGTGCGCAAGCTCGATCCGCGCCAGCTCGCGCGCAACCCGGTGATCTTCGTCACCGAGGTGGTGTCGCTCGTCGTCACCATCTTGTTCCTGCGCGACCTCGTGACGGGAAGCGCCGCCGCCTTCTTCACCGGCCAGATCGCGGCCTGGCTTTGGTTCACCGTGCTCTTCGCCAACTTCGCCGAAGCGGTCGCGGAGGGGCGTGGCAAGGCCCAGGCCGATACTTTGCGGCGCATGCGCTCCGACACCATGGCGAAGCGGCTCGTCGATCCGCACACCCGGCAATATCAATCGGTGAACGCGCTCGACCTCAGGGTCGGCGACGTGGTGCTGGTCGAGGCCGGCGATCTCATCCCGTCGGACGGCGAGGTCATCGAAGGCATCGCCTCGATCAACGAATCGGCGATCACGGGTGAATCCGCTCCCGTCATCCGGGAATCGGGCGGCGACCGCTCGGCCGTGACCGGCGGCACCACCGTGCTCTCCGACTGGGTCAAGGTGAAGATCACCGCGGCGCCCGGCTCGACCTTCCTCGATCGCATGATCGCGCTGGTCGAGGGCGCGGAGCGGCAGAAGACCCCGAACGAGATCGCGCTTTCCATTCTGCTGTCCGGCTTGACGCTGATCTTTCTCGTGGTCTGCGTCACCTTGTGGTGCCTTGCCGGCTATTCCGGCACCACGCTCACCGTCACGGTTCTGATCGCGCTTCTCGTCTGCCTGATCCCGACGACGATCGGCGGCCTGCTTTCCGCGATCGGCATCGCCGGCATGGACCGCCTGATCCGCTTCAACGTCGTCGCCACCTCCGGGCGCGCCGTCGAGGCCGCAGGCGACGTCGACACGCTCCTGCTCGACAAGACGGGCACCATCACCTTCGGCAATCGCATGGCGTCGGAATTCATTCCGGTGCCCGGCGTCAGCGAGCGCCAGCTCGCCGAGACGACGCTGCTGGCGAGCCTCGCCGACGAGACGCCGGAGGGGCGCTCCATCGTCGCTTATGCGCGCAGCAAATATGGGCTTGCCGAGCAGAACCATCTCGCTGAGGGCATGAGTTTCGTTGCCTTCAGCGCGCATACGCGCATGTCGGGCGTCGATTTCGGCGCCCGCACCATCCGCAAGGGCGCGGTCGACGCGATCTTGCGCTTCGCCAGCATCGCGATGAACGGCGCGCCCGCGCCGTTCCGCCAGGCGGTCGACCGGATCGCGCGCACCGGCGGCACGCCGCTCGCCGTCGCCGAGGACGGCAAGCTGCTCGGCCTCGTGCATCTCAAGGACACGGTCAAGCCCGATATCCGCGACCGCTTCGCCGCGTTGCGCGCCATGGGCATCAAGACCGTGATGGTGACGGGCGACAATCCGGTGACCGCCGCGGCCATCGCGTCCGAGGCCGGCGTCGACGACTTCATCGCCGAGGCGACACCGGAGGACAAGCTCGCCTATATCCGCAAGGAGCAGCAAGGCGGCCGCCTCATCGCCATGTGCGGCGACGGCACGAACGACGCGCCGGCGCTCGCCCAGGCCGATGTCGGCGTCGCCATGCAGACCGGCACCCAGGCCGCGCGCGAAGCCGGCAACATGGTCGATCTCGATTCCAACCCGACGAAGCTCATCGAGATCGTCGAGATCGGCAAGCAGCTATTGATGACGCGCGGCTCGCTGACCACCTTCTCGATCGCGAATGACGTGGCGAAGTATTTCGCCATCATCCCGGCCTTGTTCATCGTCACCTATCCGGAGCTCGGCGCGCTCAACGTGATGAGGCTCGCCTCGCCGCAATCGGCGATCCTTTCGGCGGTGATCTTCAACGCGCTCATCATCATCGCGCTGATCCCGCTCGCGCTGAAGGGTGTCGCCTACCGTCCCGTCGGCGCGGCGGCACTTCTGCGCCGCAACCTCCTGATCTACGGCGTCGGCGGCATCATCGTGCCGTTCATCGGCATCAAGGCGCTCGACATCATCGTCTCGATCCTGCACCTCGCCTGAGGCTCGAACATCATGCTCCAGCATATTCGTCCCGCGCTCGTTCTCATCGTCCTGATGACGCTGCTCACCGGCGTCGTCTACCCGTTCGCCATCACCGGCATCGCGACCGTCGTCTTTCCCCATCGCGCCGGCGGCAGCATGATCATGCGCGACGGCACCGTGATCGGCTCGGCGCTGATCGGCCAGAACTTCACCTCCGAGAAATATTTCCACGGCCGGCCGTCGGCGACGAATACGCCGGACCCGAACGATTCGACGAAGACGGTCGATGCTCCCTATAACGCGGCGAACTCATCGGGCTCGAACCTCGGCCCGACCTCGCAAACGCTCATCGATCGCGTGAAGGCCGATGTCGAGGCCCTGCGCAAGGAGGGAGTGACGGGACCGGTGCCGGCCGACGCGGTGACCACCTCGGGCTCCGGGCTCGACCCCGATATCTCGCCGGCTTTTGCCCTTCTCCAGGTCGCTCGCGTCGCCAAGGCGCGCCATCTGCCGGAAGATCGGGTCCGCGCTCTTGTTGCGGGGGAGATCGAGGGACGGGTGCTCGGCGTGGTCGGCGAGCCGCGCGTCAACGTGCTCGAGCTCAATCTCGCCTTGGATGCGATGCCGGCCTCTTGAGGCCGTTTCGATCAAATCGCGAGCAGGGGCAAGCTATCTCGCCCTTCATTGTGATATGATTCGCGGATGGCCCAGGCCGATCCCAAGAGAGGCGAACGCCCGGATCCGGATGCCCTCCTCGCCCTCGTCCATAGCGAGGGACGCGGCAAGCTGAAGGTGTTCCTCGGCGCCGCACCCGGCGTCGGCAAGACCTACGCGATGCTTTCGGGCGCCAAGCAGGCGGCCCGCGAGGGTGTCGATGTGGTCGTCGGCCTCGTCGAGACGCATGGGCGCGCGGAGACCGCCGCGCTGATCCAGGGGATCGAGATGTTGCCGCAGCGCAATGTCGAGTATCGCGGCCGCCTGATCCAGGAATTCGACATCGATGCCGCGCTCAAGCGTCGCCCGAAGCTGATCATCGTCGACGAGCTCGCCCATACGAACGCGCCCGAGAGCCGCCATCCGAAGCGCTACCAGGATATCGAGGAGCTGATCGCGGCGGGCATCGATGTGTGGACCGCGGTCAACATCCAGCATCTCGAAAGCCTCTCCGACGTCGTGTCGACCATCACCGGGGTGAGCGTGCGCGAAACCGTGCCCGACACCGTGGTCGAGAAGGCCGACGAGGTGGTGGTCGTCGACATCACGCCGGCCGAGCTCATCCAGCGGCTCAAGGACGGCAAGGTCTATCTGCCCGAGAATGCCAGGCGCGCGGCGGATAATTTCTTCAAGCCCGGCAATCTCACGGCCTTGCGCGAGCTGGCGCTCAGGCGCACGGCCGATCGTGTCGATGACCAGATGGTCGTCTATCTGCGCCAGAACGCCATCGAGGGGCCTTGGCCGGCGGCCGAGCGCATCCTCGTCTGCGTCGGCACCGATCCTCTCTCGGAGACGGTGGTGCGAGCCGGCAGCCGGCTCGCGAGCGGCCTCAACGCCTCCTGGATCGCGGTGCATCTCAGCCGCTTCGATTTCGAGGAGACGAGCCATCGGGCGCTCAAGCGCATCGACGAGGCGATGCGGCTCGCCGAGCGGCTCGGCGCCGAGCTGGCGCGGCTCACGGGGCGGCATCTGCCGGACGAGATCCTGCGCTATGCGCGACGCGAGAACGTCACGCAGATCGTGATCGGGCGTTCGGCGGCGGATTGGTTCCAGCGCTTGCGCGGCCGTTCGCTGCCCGAAGAGATCGTGCGCCGCGCCTCGGGCATCGCGGTGCATATCGTCACGTCGGAACAGCCGGCGAAACGACGCAGCTTCGTCTTCTCGCGGCCGCGTCTTTCGGCGCTCGCCGGCGCCATGCCCTTCCTCTCCGTCGCCGCGGCGGTCGGCATCGGCAGCATCGCGTCGCACTTCCTCGTGCTGCCCAACCTCTCGATGATCTTCCTCACCGCCGTGCTGTTTTGCGCCGTCACCTACGGTGCGTGGTCGGCAATCCTCGCGGCTTTCTTGTCCTTCTTCGCCTACAACTTCTTTTTCATCGAGCCGATCTACACCTTGACGATCGCCGAGCCGCATGAGCTCTTCGCGCTGCTCATCTTCCTGCTCGTCGCCGTGCTCACCGGAGGGCTCGCCGGGCGCGTGCGCGAGCAATCGGACGCGGCGGCGCGCCGCGTCGTCGCCACGCAATCGCTTTATGATTTCTCGCGCAAGCTCTCGGCCATCGCCAAGGTCGACGACGTGCTCTGGGTGGTGGTGTCGCATGTGGCGAAATCGGTGAATGGCGGCGCCTTGGTGCTGCTCGGCAAGAAGGAGGAGCTCGAGCTCGGCGCGGCCTTTCCACCGGAGGATGCGCTGGGACCGAGCGAATGGGCGGCGGCGCGCTGGTCGGCGACGCGCGGCGAAATCGCCGGCTGGCGCACCGCCACCTTGCCGAATGCGCAATTCCAATTCCGCCCCTTGCGCACCTCGCGCGGCATCCTCGGCGTGATCGGCGTCAAGCCTCGGGACGCGAACAACGATCTTTCCGCCGAGGACGACCGGGCGCTCGTCGGCGCTGATCGACCAGGCGGCCGTCGCCATCGAGCGCACCCAGCTCGTCGACGAGGCGGCGAAGGCCGAGACCGCGATCGAAAGCGAGCGGTTGCGCGGCGCGCTCCTCTCCTCGCTTTCGCATGATTTGCGCACGCCTCTGTCCTCGATCATGGGCGCGGTCACGAGCCTGCGCCAGCTCGGCGACAAGATGCCGGCTTCCTCGCGCCGCGATCTCCTCGCCACGATCGAGGAGGAGACCGCGAGGCTGTCGCGCTTCGTCTCGAACCTCCTCGACATGACGCGGCTCGAAGCCGGCGCCGTGAACGTCAAGCGCGACCTCGTCGATGCGGGCGACGCGGTGCGCAACGCCGTGGCGCACGCGAGAAGCAGCTTTCCCGACCGCGCGATCGAGGTCACGATCCGCCCGACCTGCCCTTGGTGCGCGGTGATGCGACATTGCTCGAGCAGGTCGTCTTCAATCTTCTCGACAACGCCGACAAATACGTGCCGGCGGGTTCGCCGACCTCCGTGTCGGTCCAGCGTGGAGGGGCAGAAGCTCGTCATCACGGTCGCCGATCGCGGGCCCGGGCATCCCGCAAGCCGAGCTCGAGCGCGTCTTCGAGAAGTTCCATCGTGTCGCGCCTGGCGACGGCCGGCCTGCCGGCACGGGGCTCGGCCTGTCGATCTGTCGCGGCCTCATCGGCGCCATGGACGGCAGCATCCGCGCGGAAAGCCCGCTCGGCGATGCCCTCGGGACGCGCATCATCATCGAGCTTCCCGTCGCCGACGAGCGGCAGGACCGCCTGGCCTCGTGAGCGAGGATCGGCCTTGAGCACCTCGACCGTCGTCCTCGTCGTCGATGACGAGCCGCAGATTCAGCGGTTTCTCAAGCCGAGCCTCGAGGCTGCCGGATACAAGCCGGTCATGGCCGCGACCGGCGCCGAGGCGCTCAAGCTCATCGCGACGCGCGCGCCCGACGTCGTCGTGCTCGATCTCGGCCTGCCGGATATGGACGGCAAGGACGTGATCAAGGGCGTGCGCGAATGGTCGCAGGTGCCGATCATCGTGCTTTCGGCGCGCGACCGCGAGGGCGAAAAGATCGCCGCGCTCGATCTCGGCGCCGACGATTACGTGAGCAAGCCCTTCGGCATCGGCGAGCTGATGGCGCGCATCCGCACGCTGCTGCGCCACCGCAGCCGCGAGGAAGGCGAGACGACCGTGTTCGAAGTCAGGGGGGCTCGTCGTCGACACGCTCGCCCACACCGTGACACGCAACGGCGAGGGGTTGCGGCTCACGCCGAAGGAATACGACGTGCTCCATCTCCTGGTGCGCAACGCCGGACGCGTGATGACGCATCGACAGATCCTGCAAGCCGTGTGGGGGCCGGCCAATGTCGAGGACACGCAATATCTGCGCGTCTTCGTCGGCCGGTTGCGACAGAAGATCGAGGCCGACCCCTCCGAGCCGCAGCTCATCGTCACCGAGCCCGGCGTCGGCTATCGCTTCAAGGCGATGCAGGATTGAGGGGAGGGGCCTCGAATGCGCCTTCAGGCCTT
Source organism: uncultured Alphaproteobacteria bacterium (assembly GCA_963713805.1). Classification (GTDB taxonomy): domain Bacteria; phylum Pseudomonadota; class Alphaproteobacteria; order Rhizobiales; family Beijerinckiaceae; genus GAS188. Next base: position 66,529 of record CAVQNF010000015.1, read on the forward strand.
GGAGTGCGCGAAGAACACCTTGCTGGCGATCTTCCATTCGCCGCCCGTTTCGACGAGCACGAAGAAATCCGTGTAGCGCGTGCCGCGCCAATTCTCCGCCTCGAGACGCGCCATCGCGGCGGTTCCCGAACGCTCGATCGTGACGACGCGCGCCTTAACCTCGCTCGCCGGCCCACCCTTGTCGATCAAGCCGCAGAAATCCGCGAGCGTCCAATCGACGGGCTTGCCGCCATAGCTTCCGCGAATATGGGCGCCGTCGAGAAAGGCCTTGCGCATGAGCGAGCTGTCGCCCTTGCGCGCGCCCTCGATATAATGCTGCAGCGGCGCCGAGATCGCGTCATAGGCGGTAAAGCTCGCCCCTTCCTCGGCTTTCGTCACGGCCTCTGCCATCGTGGCGCTCCTTCATGAACCTGACGTGGCCGAGCATGGCGCGAAAGATCGCCTCGGGTCCAGCTTGCGCGAAGGCGTGGATGCGCGGGCCCGATCCTCGGGACGAGCCCGAGGACGCGCAGGACGGTCAGCGGCGCGTGAATTGCGACCATCCTCACGGCTCGATCAGCACGCCCGGGTTCATCATGCCCTGCGGATCGAGCGCGCGTTTCGCGGCGCGCAGCGCCTCGGCGAACAGCTCCGGCCTCTGGCGATCGTACCAGGGGCGGTGATCGCGCCCGACGGCGTGGTGATGCGTGATCGTGCCGCCGGCCGCGATCAAGGCATCGCTCGCCGCCTCCTTGATGGCCCGCCATTGCTCGAGCAGCGCGCCATGGCGGCCGAGCGCGTGGAAGGAGAAATAGGGCGCTGGGCCGTCGGGATAGACATGGGTGAAGCGGCAGGTGACCTCGCCCTGCACGCCCGTCGCTTCGCGGATGGCGCGCTCGGTCGCGGCCTTCACCTCGTCGTGGAAGTCCTCGAAGCGCTCCCAGGTGATCGACGTCTCGAAGGTGTCGTTGATGATCGCCGCCGGCGTCAGGAACTCGCGCGCATAGGGCATGCGGATGAAGGCGTTGCGCCACAAGCCCGCCGCGCCCTCGAGATGCGCGTCGCCGCCGCCCGTCTCGGCGACGCCGCCATGGTCGGCGCAGCATTCGAGCGCGCGTTTCATCCAGGCGTCGAGCGGATGGTCGCCCGATTCGAAGGCGAGCACCAGGATCGCGACGGAGCCGTCGGCGGCGCCCGTGTTGTAGGCTTCCGCCGGATCGAGGATGCGGCAGTTCGACGGGATAGAGCCCGGCTTGCGCGATGGCGCGCACGGCGCGCGCCGCGGCGAAGAAGCTCTTGAATTCGACGCGAGCCGCCCGCGCGAAAGATCGGCTTCACCTGCAGCCGCATCCAGGCTTGCGAGATGATGCCGAGAATGCCTTCCGAGCCGATGAACATGCGGTCGGGGCTCGGCCCCGCGCCCGATCCGGGCAGGCGCCGCGTCTCGATCACGCCCTTCGGCGTGACGACGCGCAGGCTTTCGACGAGATCGTCGATATGGGTATAGAGCGTCGCGAAATGCCCGCCCGAGCGCGTCGCGATCCAGCCGCCGAGCGTCGAATAGGCGAAGCTCTGCGGAAAATGGCGCAAGGTGAGGCCGTGCGGCTTCAGCTGCGCTTCGAGCGCCGGCCCGAAAGCGCCGCCCTCGATCCGCGCGGCGCGCGAGGTCGCGTCCACCTCGAGCACCTGGCCGAGATGCTCGAGATCGATGGTGACGGCGGCCTTGTGGCGCCCGTCGCGCCGATGCTCGACGCCGCCGCACACGCTCGATCCGCCGCCGAAGGGCGCGAGCGAGGCGCCGACGCTGCCGGCCCAGTCCATGACCGCCGAAATCTCCGCCTCGGTGCGCGGATAGGCGACGACGTCGGGCGCGCAATCGTAGCGGCCGAGCATGGCGCGGACGTAGTCGGGATAGGATTTGCCGTAGGTATGGGCGGCGCGATCGTAGCGCTCGCTCGTGCAGAAAGCCGCGAGCGAAGCAGGCGGCGTCACGCGAGGCGTCGGGCAGGGCGAGCTCCTCGAGACGCGGCACCGCGATGGTCTCGAAGCTCGTCGCGCGCGAATTTCTCGCGATAGCGGCCGAGCACGAACGTCGCGCTCCTCCGCGGTCATCGCTTCGCCTTCGCGGCCCCAGCCGTAATATTTCAGTCTCGCGCCGCTCATGGTCTCACCCATTGGAAGGCTCCCGCTTCTCCTCGAAATCGCGTCACGCGAATGTCGCTTCTTCTTCGTGCTCCCGAAGCAGCCAGTCGCCGATCAGGAGGCCGAAAGCTGGGCCGCGAGAACGCGCGCCACATGCACGGCTTTGCGACCGCTGCCGTCAGCGATCTGATGGCGGCACGAGGTGCCGTCGGCGACGATGATCGTGTCTGGCGCGGCGGCGCGCACGGCCGGCAGGAGCGTGAGCTCGCCCATCGCCTTCGACACGGCGAGGGTTTGCGCATGGTAGCCGAAGGAGCCTGCCATGCCGCAGCAGCTCGACGCCACGGTCTCGACCTCGAGACCAGGCACGAGCGCAAGCGTCCGCGCGACGCGTCGCGTCGATGCCGAAGGCCTTCTGATGGCAATGGGTGTGCAGCAAGGCCTTGCGCCTCGAGGGCGAGAGCGCAAGCTTCAGCCGGCCGGCTTCGGCTTCGGCCATGAGGAATTCCTCGAGGAGCACGGCCTTTGCGGCGACTCTTTTCGCGCTGTCGCCGATGCGCGAGTGACGGGATCTCGTCGCGGAAGGTGAGGAGGCAGGAGGGTTCGAGCCCGATGATGGGCATGTCGCGCGAGGCGTAAGGGGCAAGCGCCGCAAGCGAGCGCCCGCCTCGCGGCGCGCCCGTCCGATCTGCCCGGTCGAGAGATAGGTACGGCCGCAGCACAAAGGCCGTGCCGAGCCGTCCGAGGCCTTCGGCAGATGCACGCGATAGCCGCCGGCGACGAGCACGGCGAGCGCCGCCGCGATCGTCTCGGGCTCGAAATAACGGTTGAAGCTGTCGGCGAAGAGCACGACCTCGCGACCGTCCTCGGGGCCGACCGCATCGGCCGGCGCGCGAAAGAAATCGGAGCGCCAGACGGGGAGGGGGCGCTTCGGCCGCGAAACCGGCGACGCCTTGCGACAGAGAGCGCCGCGCCCGGCACGCGGTCCCTGAGGTTCATGAGAAAGGCGAAGGCGCGACGCGATCGGCGCGTAGCGCGGCAGGGCACCGACGAGCCGATCGAAGAGGCGAAGACCCTTGCTTTTCGCGCGCGCGGCATCGACCTCGATCTTCATGCGCGCCATGTCGACGCCGGTCGGGCATTCGCGCTTGCACGCCTTGCAGGCGACGCAAAGCTCGAGCGCCTGCGCCATCTCGTCGGAGGCGAGCGCCTCCTTGCCGAGCGCGCCGGAAAGCGCGAGCCGCAGGCGTGTTGGCGCGTCCGCGCGTCACATGCTGCTCGTCGCGCGTGACGCGATAGGAGGGGCACATCGCCCCGCCCTCGAGCTTGCGGCAGGCGCCGTTGTTGTTGCACATCTCGACGGCGCCCTGGAAACCGCCGGCGCCGCCGGGATATTCCGACCAGTCGAGCACGCGGCCGGAACGGCACGGCGTGATAGCCGGGCGGATAGCGAAACAGCCTGCGATCGTCGAATTTCGGCGCGCGCACGATCTTGCCCGGATTCATCAAGCCTTTCGGATCGAAGGCGTCCTTCACCTCCTCGAAGGCGCGCGTGAGCCTTTCTCCGAACATCGCCTCATGGAACTCCGATCGCACGAGCCCGTCGCCATGCTCGCCCGAATGCGAGCCCTTATAGGCGCGCACCAGCGCGAAGGCCTCCTCGGCGATGGCCCGCATCGCCTTCACATCCTTCTCGAGCTTGAGATTGAGGATCGGGCGCACATGCAGGCAGCCCTCCGAGGCATGCGCATACCAGGTGCCGCGCGTGCCGTGCTTGGCGAAAATCTCGGTGAGCTTTTGCGTGTATTCGGCGAGCTTCGGCAAGGGCACGGCGCAATCCTCGACGAAGGAGACGGGCTTTCCCTCGCTCTTCATCGACATCATGATGTTGAGGCCGGAGGTGCGAAGATCGGCGATCGCGGCTCTGCAAGGCCGGGATCGAGAACGTCGACGACGCCGCCCCATTTTCGGCGCTCGCGATCCAAGCCGAAGCCGAGATCGCCCATCAGCTCGTGGAGCTCCTTCAGGCGCCGGAGATTTTCGGCCTCGCTTTCGGCGAACTCGACGACGAGCAGCGCTTCGGGTTCGCCGCGCACGAAGGCTTCGAGCGTCGGCCTGAACATGGCGATCGAGCAGGCGAGCGCGATCATCGTCGCATCGACGAGCTCGATGGCGATCGGCTGCAGCTGCACGAGATGCTGGGCCGCGTCCATCGCCTCATGGAAGGAGCCGAAATGACAGACGCCGAGCGCCCGCTTGCCGAGCACGGGCCAGAGCTTCGAGCTCGATCGCGGTCGAATAGGCGAGCGTGCCTTCCGAGCCGACGAGGATATGGGCGAGGTTGTGCGACGCCGCGTTCGGCAAGAGCGCGTCGAGATTATAGCCGCCGACCCGGCGCTGCACCTTGGGAAAGCGCGCCGCGACCTCGTCGGCCTCGCGTTCGCCGATGGCGAGAAGCTTCTGCGACGAGCCCTCCATCGCCCGATTCGCGCTCGCGCCCGCTTGTGCTGCCGGCAGCGACCGGGCCGAAATGCCTGCGCTCGCCATCCGGCAGGACGGCGTCGATCGAGACCACATTGTCGCGCATCGTGCCGTAGCGCAGCGAGCGTCCGCCGCAGGAGTTGTTGCCGGCCATGCCGCCGATCGTGGCGCGCGAGGCGGTCGAGACATCGACCGGGAACCAGAGCCCATGCGGCTTCAGACGCCGGTTGAGCTCGTCGAGCACGATGCCCGGCTCGACGACGCAGCGCCGCGCCGCGACATCGAGCGAGAGGAGCTGCGTCAGGTGCTTCGAACCGTCGATCACGAGACCCTCGTTGATCGCCTGCCCGCGATTGCGAGGTGCCCGCGCCGCGCGCCGTGACGGGAACGCCCTCCTCGCGCGCGATCGGCGAGCGCGCGCAGCGCCTCGTCCATGTTGCTCGGCACGACGACGCCGAGCGGCATCATCTGGTAATGGGAAGCATCGGTGGCATAGCGGCCGCGCGAGAAGCGGTCGAAGCGCGACCTCGCCCGAGACCTCGCGTCTCAGGCGCCGTTCGAGCCCGGGCCTCACGCTCACCGCCATGTTCCTCGCCCGCTCCTTCGATGAAGGTTCAACGTCCCCGTTTTTGCATTCATGCCCGGCGCGAGCAAGCGCCTTACCGGGACCAAAAGGCACATGAGAGGGTCGAAGCGAGGCTGAGTGACGCTCTGACCGCGCGCAAGCGCCTCTTCGAGGGCATCGAGAGCCGGTCGCAAGCTGGCGTGCGGGCCGTTGCACGGTCGAGGTGAGGCCGGCCGCGCCTTGGCGCTGGTCGACTTGCGCTCTGCGTCGAGCTTCGCTCTCTCATAAGGAAACCGCGCGACCGGCGCGATGCTCTCATTTGAGTTCGCGCTAATTACAGGCTAATGGCGCGCGGGATCGCTTCGGGAAAGACGGATGGCATGAGCAATATTCACCGCGTGGCCGGGCGCCACTTCCTGCAGATTCCGGGCCCGACGCCCGTGCCCGACCGCATCTTGCGGGCGATCAGCTATCCGACCATCGATCATCGCGGCCCCGAATTCGAGAAGCTCGGGCGAACCGTGCTCGCCGGCATCAAATCGATCTTCAAGACGGCTTCGCCCGTCATCATCTACCCGGCTTCCGGCACGGGCGCCTGGGAGGCGGCCCTGGTCAACGTGCTCTCGCCCGGCGACAAGGTCCTGATGTTCGAGACCGGCCATTTCGCGACCTTGTGGAAGAACATGGCAGCGAAGCTCGGGCTCGATCCGGAATTCATCGCCTCCGACTGGCGCGTCGGAGCCGACCCCGCCGCGATCGAGGCACGGCTCCGCGAGGACAAGGCGCAGGCGATCAAGGCCGTCTGCGTCGTCCATAACGAGACCTCGACCGGTTGCGTCTCGCCGATCGACGCGGTGCGCAAGGCGATCGATGCCGCGAGACATCCGGCTCTCCTCCTCGTCGACACCATCTCCTCGCTCGCCTCCATCGACTACCGTCACGACGAATGGGGCGTCGACGTCACCGTCGCCGGCTCGCAGAAGGGGTTGATGCTGCCGCCGGGCCTCTCCTTCACGGCCGTGTCGGAGAAGGCGCTGAAAGTCGGCCGAGCACGCGAGGCTGCCGCGTCTCTTCTTCGATTGGCGCGAGATGCTGCGGCCGAACGCGCAAGGCTTCTTCCCCTATACGCCGAGCACCAACCTGCTCTACGGCCTCAAGGAAGCGATCGAGATGCTCCATGAGGAGGGGCTCGAGAACGTCTTCGCGCGCCATGACCGGCATGCCGAGGCGACACGCCGGGCCGTGCGCGCCTGGGGCCTCGACATATGGTGCAAGGAGCCGAAGCATTATTCGTCCTCGCTGACCGCCGTGCTGCTGCCCGAGGGCCACAACGCCGACAGGCTGCGCGAGACGGCGCTCGCCGCATTTCGACATCTCGCTCGGCACCGGCCTCACGAGGCTCGCCGGCAAAGTGTTCCGCGTCGGCCATCTCGGCGACACCAATGATCTCACCATCCTCGGCGCGCTCGCGGGTGTCGAGATGGCGCTCGCGCTCGGCGAGGTGCCGCACCGGACGGGCGGGGTGCAGGCGGCGATGGCGTATTTGACGCAAGCCGCGCGCGGTGACTTGGCCGCGGCGGCGTGAGGGTGTCGAGCGCCCTTTTCAATCGTCCCGTCTTTGAAGGAAGGCGGCGAGCAGGCGACGAACATAGGCGCATGGATGCTCGGATTGGTCTTAAAAGAAAGGGTAGTCGTCGGAAATGGGGCAGATCGAGAACGAGCGGACGAAGCTCACCGCGACACTAATCAACAACACCGCGATAGCCATCATTGGGACTGGCGTGATCGCCCCTTTTTTTGCGATCCTTTACGGCCTCAGCAGCCTCAGCGCAGACCAGATACGATTATTCGCCATTTCCGTGCCGACTTGGATTATCGTCGGAGTTGCCCTACATTTCATTGCGAGAGCCATTCTTGGAGGACTCAAATGACGTGGTTCGAGCTCTACGCTCTCTTTGGAGTTCCGGCCATGGTTCTCCTGATGGCCGGTGGACTGTATTTTTACAATCGGGCACAAACCCGGGACAGGCATCATCCCGCCGGCTGAACGGCACGCAAAAGGCGCGCAGTCGCGATCACCTGCCACGCATCTCCACTGATAGCTCGGGCTTCGTGTTCAGCGTCTGGAACACCACGCAATAGCGCTCGGTGAGCTTCAACAGCGTGTCGAGCTTCTCCTTCGGCGCGTCGTTGACTTCGATCTCAACGCATCCGGCTCTCGTCCGGCGAGGGTCGATCCCGCGGCGTCTGGATCATGGCAGCGGCTGCACATGCGGATATGGGTTCGACCTACTCGATCACCTCCTCGGCCTGGGCGAGCAGCAACGGCGGCACGGGAAGCTCGATGGCCTTGGCGGTCTTGAGGTTGACGGCGAGCTTGAAGCGCGTCGGCTGTTCGAAGGGCAGTTCCGCGGGCTTCGCCCCTTTGAGAATGCGATCCACGAGGCCAGCCACACGGTCGAAGCTTTCGTCGATATCCGGACCGTATGACATCAAGCCGCCGTCGCTGACCAGGAAGTCGAATTCGTAGATGGCCGGCAGCCGGTGTGCCGCCGCGAACTCGAATACCCGCTTTCGGTTGAGAATCGTGAGCGAGTCGGCGACCATGAGAATGGCGTCCGGCATCTCGCGATTCATGGCCCCGAACGCCTGATCGAAGTCGTCGGGCTCGCCCACGCCCAAGGGCTGAACGCTGATGCCCAAGGCATGGGCACCCGTCTCCGACGCCTTGTAACGCAAGGTCATTCCGAGATCCTTGGCATTCCAAAGCATCGCCACGCGGTGCAGGTTGGGCGCGAGCTGCTTCAGAAGGTCCAGCCGCTTGGGCGTGACTTCCGTGGAGACATCCGAGATGCCGGTGAGATTGCCGCCCGGCCGGGACAGGCTCTCGACCAGCTGGGTGCCGATCGGGTCGCCTGCGTAGATCGCCACGACCGGCAAGGTCGTTCCCTGCTTGGCGGCGAGCGCTGCCGGATACCCGCTGGTGACGATGATATCGACCTTGCTGGCCGTAAGGTCGGCGACGAGTTGCGGAAGACGGTCCACGCGCCCCTCTGCCCCGCGGCGCTCGAATGCCATATTTTTTTCGGGCGCATAGCCCCGGCGGGCCAGGCCACGGATGAGCGATGCACCCAAGGGACTATCGTCGGTGATGGCCGCTCCGGAGCTGAGCACGCCGAGGCGATAGGTTTTGGCGGGCGTTTGAGCGAGCGCGCGTAGCGGCGAGACAGCCGTCGCGACGCCCATGAGGGATAGGAACTCGCGACGTCTCATCGGCCGTCTCCAGCTGAACTACGCTCCGCGTGCGGGAGATACCTATCACATTTCGCGCCCGACGGGTTGGGGCAAGGGGATAACGATCCTCGACTTCGGTCCGCCGGGCGAATTGCGGCGCGTCACTCCTCTCTTAAGAGGTGCTCAGCTTCACCGAGAGCTCGGGCTTCGTGTTCAGCGTCTGGAACACCACGCAATAGCGCTCGGTGAGCTTCAGCAGCGTGTCGAGCTTCTCCTTCGGCGCGTCGCTATCGAGCTCGAAGGCGAGGCGAATGGCGCTAAAGCCCACCGGTGCGTCCTTCGCCACGCCGAGCGTGCCGCGAAAGTCGAGGTCGCCTTCGGCCTTCACCACGCCGCGTTTGAGCGGAATCTCGAGCGCCGTCGCCACCGCCTTCAGCGTCACGCCGGCGCAAGCGACGAGCGCCTCGAGCAGCATGTCGCCCGAGCACAGCTCGGCGCCCGAGCCGCCGGTCGCGGGATGCAGGCCCGCCGATGCGAGCGCGCGCCCGGTCTCGACCTTGCAGGCGATCTTGGCGTCCTCGATCTCCCCTCGAGCCTTGAGCGTGATCAGCGCGGCGGCCGGATCCTGCTTGTAGCTCTCCTTGTGAGGCGCCTGCATCGCCCTCAACGCAGCAGCATCCATCGATCATCCTCCGCTTGGCTTGAGCGCTTTCAAGCCTTCTCGTGGCACCAAAATCGCTCGACATCGGGGCCTTAAGCCTTTTCGATTAAGGTCCCTCCCGAAATTCTTCAAGCGAAAGCCGCCTCTCGCGGCGCATGGCTGCCCAACTCGACAGGGCCCTCGTGGATCGTCGAGAATGACGTTCTGGTTAAGGGCGCCGCGCGTCCGAAAGCGAGCCATTGTCGGGGAGGCGCCATGCTGAAGTCCATCGATCCGATGCTCAACGCCGATGTGCTCCACGCGCTTTGCGACATGGGGCATGGTGACGATCTCATTCTTTGCGACGCCAACTTTCCGGCGGACGCGATTTCCCGGCGCAGCGTTATCGGCAAGCTTTTGCGCATCGACAATGTGACGGCCGCGCGCGCCGCGCGTGCCATCTTGTCCGTCCTGCCGCTCGATGATTTCGTCGATGAGCCGGCCTTGCGCATGCAAGTCGTCGGCAATCCCGCCGAAGTGCCGCAGGTTCAGGTGGAGGTGCAAGCCGAGATCGACGCCTCCGAAGGGCGCCCGCGGCCGATGGGTTCGGTCGAGCGCTTCGCCTTTTATGATCTTGCCCAGAAGGCCTACTGCATCGTGCAAACCGGCGAGCGGCGCTTTTACGGCGATTTCGTCTTCAAGAAAGGCGTGATCGCGCCTTAAGGAAAGCCGCCACCTTTCAGTACCTCTGCCCAGGGGCGGCGACCGGTGTGCGCCCAACCCGGTCATTGAGCGGACAAGAGCCGCGCCTGCAAAGCGGACGTTCGACTACGCCTGCCCCCTCGACGCTCGGCCATTGTCCGATTGAGCGACCTTGCGGGCGACCGCAATGAACCGCTCTGCAAGGGGCGTCAGGGTGCGCCCTTACGCGAGACGCGGCCTTATTTCATTTTGCGCGGCCCGGTGAACCGCATCGCTCGATTATCCACCACTGGAGACCATGGAGCGAAGCCCCTTGACAAGGGTTCTCTCAGCTAAACGAAAAATGCAAGCCAGGAGAGGTACAGATCATGTCAGACAGGTCAAAGCAAGAAGATTGGACAACACCCGCTGCAATGGCGATCCCCAAAGGGGGATATTTTGAGGACAAGGTGGAGCAAGGCAGGTACGGCCAGATCTTTCCAAAGACTCCGACGTGCTACGGCTTCTCCGTCATCGCGAAGGTCATCCCTGGAAGGGAAGAGCACCCTATACAACCATGCTAAGGTCATAGAGAAAGCAATTGCAGATGATCCCACCACTCTCGCCATACTCAAGGCGCATTACCTGAGATGGCTGGTCTTCACCATAAAGGGTGAGAGCTACCTAATGTATCAGGGCATCTTCGACACCGACTTCGACAAATACTGCGAAGACGCGTCTTTCCTATTCGGGAAGACGGGCATCGTGTCGGCCTTCGAAGCCCTCGAGGGCTGGCCGCCGGATTACGCGAAGAATCCCGCGGCCATCGTCAAGTTCTTCCGCGAGCACCACTGGCCGAGCTTCCTCGAGTACAGCGAGCATCCTTACGTGTCTTGCGAGGAAATCAAGAAAGCGCTCACGCTCAAGGCGGCGCTTTCGACTGCGCTCGACCAGATGCAGTAATGGAGCTGACATGAGATACGGTCCACCGCCACTGGACGCGCAATGCTCGAGTTCGACGATATCCAGCACATCCTGCTGACCCGCGCTCCTGCGCTTACGGGGCGATACGAGTTTCTCTCGTTTCGCAACACCGAGTGCGGAAAGGCTTGGCTCTCGGCGATTCTTCGAGAAGGTGCAGTCGGCCGCGGCGATGGAGGCGACGGTCGACCAGATCAAGCGTTGGGTAACGGTCGCTTTCACCTGGAATGGCCTGCGCGCATTGGGGGTAGACGAGGCGTCGCTGGCTACATTCCCTGAGGAATTCAGGCAGGGTATGGTTGCCCGCGCCACCATGCTCGGTGACACCGGAGCGAGCCATCCCGACAACTGGGTCGGGGGTCTGGCTCGGCCGGACCTTCATGCCATCGCTATCCTGTTTGCTCGCGATAAGCGACGAACGCACGCGCTGCGAAGCGGAGCACGCCAAACTCGTCGAACGATGCGCCGGCGTGGAAGTGCTGTCGGCGCTCGACCTCGACGCAACCCCGCCGTTCGACCACGCCCATGACCATTTCGGCTACCGTGATCGGCTCTCGCAGCCGGTCATCGAGGGCACCGGCGAGGTGCCCACGCCCGGCTCCGGCGCCCCCCTCAAGCCGGGCGAGTTCATTCTCGGTTATCCCGACGAAGACGGGCCGTCCACCAATCTGCCGAGACCCGAAATCCTGTCGCGCAATGGCAGCTACATGGCCTATCGCCGGCTGCATCAGCACGTTGCCAGATTTCGTGATTTCCTGCGCGAGCACGGCAGCACGCCCGAGGAGCAGGAGCTCGTGGCGGCGAAACTGATGGGCCGATGGCGCAGCGGCGCGCCACTCGTGCTGTCGTCCGACAAAGACGATCCGGCGCTCGGCGCCGATATGAAAAGGAACAACAACTTCAACTACAAGGAAATGGACCCCCATGGCTACGCGGTGCCTCTCGGTGCGCACATCCGACGAATGAATCCTCGCGACACCGCCGCGAACATCAACCGCCGGCGCATGATCCGGCGAGGGGCCACATATGGGCCGCTTCTGCCGGACGGTGCGCCCGATGATGGCATGGACCGCGGAATCGCCGCGTTCATCCTGTGCGCGAGCCTGATCCGGCAATTCGAGTTCGCTCAGAACGTATGGGTCAACGATCGAGAACTTCCACGAACTGAGCAATGAGCGCGACCCGATCATCGGCAACGCAGGACGGCACGCTGGAATACAAGATCCCTAAGCGTCCGATCCGCAAGAAGATCACGGGTCTGCCGGCCTTCACCACCGTGAAAGGCGGCGCCTACTTCTTCCTGCCCGGCCTCAAGGCGCTTCGCTACCTCGCGACGCTGTCCGATGGCCGCCAGGATCAGCACTGAAGATCTCGAGCAATGGAAGGACACGGCATGGAGCGACGAACCGTCATCGGCTCGAACCTACAACCAGAACCACGTCCCGCGAAAGTACACGCCGGGCAGACGACGTTTCAGCATCTACTGGACGTGGAGCTATCCCGTGGGAAGCCAACCGGGACCCGACCGACGCTGGACAATCGCTTCTCGACCATGACCGAGGTCCGCACCGGGTCGCCTGGCCGAGCTACGAGGACGCCGGAGTGGGATAAGATGCAACTTCCTCCAGGGGATCGCCGGCACTCTGGAGCTTATTCCACCGCTCCACGCTCAGCTTTCCAGCAGATCGTGGGCGAGACGACCGGCCATCCGGTGGCCGTATTCCAACGCATCGACCAGGCAGGGTACAAACTGCCGATCGACGAGCGAGTACTCGCGGACACGGACACGTTGATGGTGTTCGGACTGGACCACCTGGTCTCCGAGCAGGAAGCCGAGCCGGAGGAAATCGAAGCCATCCGGGAGTGGCTCAAGCGTGAAGGCACGTGCCTGCTCCTCGCCCCGCACCACGACGTCGGCTTTACCGACGACCTAAAGCAGCGCCAGATGGAATACCAGCACCACGGCGATGCGCTCGTGCCGCGACAGCAGCGCTTCGGGCAGTACACCCGCTCGCTGATGAAGGCGCTCGAAGTGCCCGTGCACAATCTACTATGGACTCCGCCCGGCAGTCGTGAAAGGCACAAAGGAGATCGCGCCGCTCGACGGCCTTCCGGGACGTCGATAAGCTTGGCCTGCTCAATGAACGTCTCTACGTTCAACTTCCATCCGCATCTGCCGCACTACGAACTGACCACCAAGGACGCGAAATCGGTTCACCTGCTGGCGCGCCAGCCGATCGACCTCGATCGTCCGCACCCATTCACCGCAGCGGGGGACACGGAGTTCAACTGCCTGCTCTGGATGTCGCCGAAGAACCAGCGCGCTGGAGATATCCTGCTGACCGATGCCGTGATCTGCGTTATCTTGTCGAAGCTCAGCGCGAAGTGAGACTGCGAGACCCCGTGGACGTTACCGACTTTGGTGCATGGCAAGCCCCGCGCAGCGAAGGCCCGAGCTTGCCAATCGAGCCGTGTGACGGCAATCTCAGCTCAGCAAGACGTTCAGTGGGTGTATGCCGGAGTATTCTCTGGTCGGGCAACAGGACATGGGAAACTCCGAAATCATGATCATGGACCGTGGAATTGCCGATGCCGGCGAGATGGACGAGGGAGCTCTGCCTGGGCTTCGGTCGGGGCTTCTCAACCGCCGGTCGTTTCTGTTCGGCTCTGCCGTCGGTCTCGGCGCGCTAGGGCTAGCCGGTTGCGCGACGTCCGACGGCATGAGCCTCGCCGAGGCGGCGATGCTTTACGGGCCGGTGCCCGACGAGAAATTCCCGATCCCGGCGGTCGATGTCAGCAAGATCGATCCGAAATATTATCGCCGGACAGTGCGCTACGACACCAATGAAGCGCCCGGTACGATTATTGTCGATCCCGGCAATTACTATGTTTACCGCATCGAAGGCGACGGAAACGCCACCCGCTATGGCGCCAATGTCGGCCGCGACGGGTTCCTGTGGAGCGGTGACGCTTATGTCGGGCGCAAGGCCGAATGGCCCATCTGGACGCCGCCCAAGGAGATGATCCTGCGCCAGCCCGAGGCGCGCAAATATGCCGGCGGCATGCCGGGAGGTCTCGACAATCCGCTCGGCGCCCGCACGCTCTATCTCTATCAAAACGGCGTGTACACGCTCTACACGATCTACAGCACCAGCGACGCCGAGTCGATCGGGACCGACGTTACGAGCGGCTGTACCGGCCTCCTCAGTCAGGACATGATCGACCTCTATTCACGGACGCCCGTCAAGACGAAGGTGGTCGTCCTGCCGGCATAGGCAACGGCGTCAGCCCCCGGTCCAGGCGCTGCCGGTGCGGGCAGCGCAAAGAACAGGGCCGTTCCGTTAAAGTCATGGCGATTGTACAATGCGGCGGTTCTCGAAAGCGGACGTATGATTGAAGGACGCCTATGTGGCTTCTCGCCCTTGAGAACCCGGCCGGTGCAAATGCCAACGAGGCGATAGCGCTTCGGTGACGCTCGCTCCGTAGCTGATCAGACCACCGGCCGCCGCGAAATCTCGAAGCTGGTAGATCGCAGGCATCCTATGTCGTGCGGCCAACGCCACGAGTTGCTCCGCCCGCCTAATGAAAAATTCGCCGGTGCCGACGATGAGGCCGCCTCGGGTGGAAAGCCGCCATTCGCTGGATCTGCCCCAATGGATCTGATGCACAAGGAGCAGCCGTCCCGAACGATTCAATTTCTGATCGACAGCCACCAACAAACCGGCATGAAATCGCGGCACTTCATTCGATGACCTCATCGGCACCAGCGAGGATCGATTGCGGGATGGTGAGGCCGAGTGCCGTTGCACCCTTGAGGTTGATGACTAGCTCGAACTTGGTCGGCTGCATGACCGGCAGGTCGGCTGGCTTCTCGCCCTTGAGAACCCGGCCGGTGTAAATGCCAACGAGGCGATAGGCTTCGGTGATGCTCGCTCCGTAGCTGATCAGACCACCGGCCGCCGCGAAATCTCGAAGCTGGTAGATCGCAGGCACCCTATGTCGTGCGGCCAACGCCACGAGTTGCTCCGCCCGCCTAATGAAAAATTCGCCGGTGCCGACGATGAGCGCGTCTGCTCGGAGTTGGTGCAAATCCCCGAACGCTGTGTCGATCTCACCTTCGGTGCTGGCATATAGGACATGAACCTGCAGCCCGAGCACGTGCGCCGCGTCCTGCATGTCTGTCGATTGGGTCTCAGCTCTGGGATCCTTCTGGTTCACGAGGAAACCGATAATCTTGGCTGTGGGTATCAAATCGTGCAGCAGTCCCAGTCGCTTCGGTACCAACTCGGAGTTCAACAGGGTTACGCCGGTGAGGTTGCGACCCGGCCGGTTCAGGCTGGCCACCAGGCCAAGATTGATCGGGTCCCCGGCCGTATCGAAGACGATCGGAATGGTAGGGGTCGCAGCTTTGGCTGCGAGGGCTGCGGGGGTGCCGGTCGCGACGATCACGGCCATCTGTCGGCGCGCCAGATCGGCCGCCATCCCCGTCAGTCGATCGTACTGACTCTCCGCCCACCGGTATTCAATCTTGACGTTATGGTCCTCGATGTAGCCAGTTTCGCTCAAGCCTTGTCGAAATGCAGGTAATTGACGCGCGAACGCCTCGGGCGAGCTACCATTCATGAACCCTATCACCGGCATCGCCGGCTGCTGCGCGCGGGCGACGACCGGCACCGTAACCGCCGCGCCGCCGAAAAGCCTGATAAATTCGCGTCGTCTCATCTGCCTTCTCCAGGCTGGACCACGCTCTGCGCCATGAGAGGCGTAGCATATTGCACCCCTGGCATTCTGGAAATTGGATCACGTCCAGAATGGCCGAGTGGCCATTCTTCTTCGTCACCCCCGACCGACCGCAATGGCCCGGCCATTGGGTGCTGGCCCAGCTCGAATGTCGCCAATGGGTGGATTGCGGAACCTTCAAGCTTAAGTCCCGCCGCCTCACTCGATCACGGCGTCGGCAGCGGCGAGGAGCGACGTCGGGATCGTGAGGCCGAGCGTCTTTGCGGTCCGCAGATTGATGACGAGCTCAAACGTTTCGGCCTGTTCGACTGGGAGATCCGCCGTCTTGGCACCGCTGAGTATACGCCCGACATAGACGCCGCCTTTGCGATATCCGCCTGAAACGCTTGCGCCATAACTCATCAGCCCACCGGCTTCGGCAAACTCTCGCCGATCGTAAATTGCCGAAATCCGATGGCGTATCGCCAGCGCCACGAGTTGATCACGTGCCTTGACGAAAAGTGGATCAGTTCCGACGATAAGGGCGTCAACTCTGTCTTTGACCATTGTAGCGAAGGCGGCCTCAAGCTCGCTTTCGAGCGCGACGTTGACCATCTGAACTGCCCGACCGCGCAAGCGCGCCGCTGCCGGCACCTCCCTCAGCTCGGACGGCGCGGTCGTCCCAGTGGTCGGGTTTACCAGCAAAGCGATTTCCTTGGCTTGCGGCAGCAATTCCAGCAGCAGATCAAGTCGCTTTGGTGCTAGGGCGACCGCGATCAGAGTTATGCCGGTTACGTTGCCCCCAGGTCGGCTAAGACTCGCGACAAGATTATACTCCAGCGGATCGCTGGTGCTGATGAACACGATGGGTATCGTCGAGGTTGCCTCCTTTGCGGCGACCGAGCTGATGCCTCCGGCAGCAACCATCAGGGAAACCTGGCGATCAACCAGTTCGCGCGCCAAGTTCGATAGACGCTCGGTATGCCCGTCGGCCCAGCGGAACTCGATTGCCACGTTCGAGGCCTCAATGAACCCAGCTTCACCGAGGCCTTGACGGAACGCCGCTACAAGGTTTGCATCGGCGCTTGCCGACCTGGCGCTGAGGAACCCGATTACCGGTATCGCCGGTTGCTGCGCGCGCGCTACAAGCGGCCATTCGAAGGCGACGCCGAGAGCAGCGATGAACTCGCGTCGTCTCATCTGCCTTCTCCGGGCCAGACCACGTATTCCCCCGAGAGATGCATAGCATATCGCCCCGGCGGCGCGCGAATTGGAAAGCATCCGGAAAAAGAGCCCAAAATAACGCCGGCTGCACCGAAGTAGATGCTGCTGTGACCATCCTTAAGCCCGTCATCGAAAGGGTGCGCAGGCCAAAACCGATCATGCCGAAGTTATTGAGAGCGTCAGCGGCGATCTCGGCTATCGCCTCTTTCGCTGCACCTGGATCCCAGGGCAAATCGCATAGGACCGGACAGGTGGACACGGACGGACAAAGGCGGACGAATGTCCGGTAATGTCCGCCATGCGGTAAGGCCAAATAGGGGTGCCGGATACCCCGAGTTTTGTTTTGAGTGTGGGACGCCGAAACCGCCGATGGGACCCCGTGAAGTTGCTCGCGTGCGATTTGCCCTGGGATCCAGGTGCAGGGAAACATGCGCTCCATTGTGTCCGGCTTGTGGGCCGCGGATCGCGTCCGACACCTGCCTCTTGTTGCGCCCAGCATGCAATCGTCGAATAATGGCAGTGCGATGCCCTCGGGCCGCAAAGCGAGTCCTGCTCGTCGATGACGGCGCGGCGCTCCGATGGCGAGGCCCAGGCCCCAAGACCCAAGACCCAAGACCCAAGACCCAAGACCCAAGACCCAAACCAAGACCCAAGACCCAAGACCCATGGAGGAAGATCGATGTCATTCTACCGAGGCATGACCTGCGAGAACGTGACCATCAAAGGCGACAAAGGAACGCCGATAACGGCTTACGTGGCCAGGCCATCTGGTCCTGGCCCCTTTCCGGGCGTCGTGCTTGTCCACCATCTCCCGGGCTGGAGCGAGCTCTACATCGAGACGACGCGTCGGTTCGCGCATCACGGCTATCTCGCGATCTGCGCCAACCTCTACGAGCGCGAGGGTGGAGGCAGCGACGGCAACCCTGACGACGTCGCCGCCAAGGTGCGCGCCGAAGGCGGCATTGCCGACTCCCAGATGGTCGGCGATACCGAAGCCGCCGTGAAGTGGATGCGCGCGCAGCCCAATCACAACGGCAAGGTTGGTCTTTTCGGCTCCTGCTCGGGCGGCCGGCACGCCTTCATCTATGCCTGCCAGCGCAAGGACGTCGATGCTTGCGCCGAGCTGTGGGGAGGCCGCGTGGTGATGGGCAAGGAGGAGCTCAATAGCAAGACGCCCGTCGCGCCGATCGACATGACGAAGGACCTCTGCTGCCCGCTGCTCGGCCTGTTCGGCAACGAGGATCGCGCACCGAGCCCGGAGCAGGTGAACCAGCACGAGGCCGAGCTCAAGAAGCACGGCAAGACGTACGAGTTCCACCGCTACGACGGCGCGGGCCACGGCTTCTTCTATTGGCACCGGCCGCTCTATCGGCCCGAGCAGGCAATGGATGGCTGGAGCAAGGTATTCGCCTTCTTCGGCAAGCATCTGGCGGAGTAGGAGGTTCGGACATGTGCACGTCCATCATCGAGATCGCACGCGCGGATGGCATGGCAAAGCGCGGGGACGAATGGTTCCCGCTATCGCAGGCGGTGGTTGCCTATGACCACGCGCGCCACGCGCCGCTGGGCGACGTCATCACACTCGACTTCATCAACACGGACCTCGACCCCGGTGCGCGGGCGGGGATCGAGCTGACGCTGGAGACCGCCAAGGAGCTGCGCGCCGCTCTCGACCGGGCGATTACCGCCGCCGAGTTCGAGGAGGCGGAAGTGCGGGGCAAGGGCGTCTTGCTCAGCCTCGTTCGAGCTGGGTGACGAGTTAGCGGACGAAGCGGTCCTCGCGTGCCGCACAGGCTATGACGAGCAGCCTGTAGCGACCGCTTTGGGTCGTAAATCGTCGGCCAGTGCCAACGGAACGGACGGCTGTTTTTCGTGCTCTTTGCCCGGAACCCGTCCGTCTCCTTCCGGCCAACTTAGGTCACGGCTGATTGGCGCCCTAATCGGTCGCTCAACCGAAGTTCGTCTTTGCTCGAAAGCGGACGTTAACTTGGCTACGGTTATCAACCATCATGGCCATGAACGGACTCGTGCACCGCAGCAATTGGCGCCTTTATTCGTCTCACTTCGTCAGCGCGGGGTACGGCCTGTGCGCGGATTTCGGCGTTGCCTGACCGGCGATCCCGACCAACGCGCAACGATGAAATAGATTAACGTAATCGGGCGTGCGTGCCCTTTTGGTTTGCGCCTGCGCAAATTCCCATACGCAAGCTGCCCGGATCAGTCTTCCGCTTCCTCGGCAATCCGCAGCAGCTGCGAGGGATGCCTGATCGTCAGGTGTCGGTGACGGGTGATGAGGAGACCGGCTTTCTCCCAGCCGGTAAGGATTCGACTCGCAGTATGCAATGTTGTGCCGGCAATATCGGCAACATCTTTGCGGCGCAGGGGAAACGTGATCGCTGTTCCGGCCACCCCGCTGTTTCCGCACTGGCGGGCAAGCCGCGTTAGGGCATGAGCGACTCGACGCTCCGCCCGCTGCGTAGCGAGCTCGCGAACCCGATTCTGCGCTTCTTGCAGGCGGTTACCAACGATGCGGATGGCATTGATCGCAATCTGCGGATGACGAACCATGAGGTCCAACAGCTCGGGCTCGCTCCAACTTGTTTCGAGCGTCTCCACCACGGCAGTGGCGTCGGCCGGATAATGACGATCGGTGAAAAGCGCGACGGTGCCGAACATCTCGCCGGGACAGATGAAGCGGATCACCACCTCGGCGCCGTCACTCCCGGATTGGGAGATACGCACGCTTCCCTCGATTACCGCATGAGCGCGAACATTGTCATCGCCCTGGTTGAAGATGCGCGTTCCTGCAGGTACCCGTCGTTGACGCGCCATGGCAGCCGCAACCTCCAGGGCCGGAGGCGGCAGTCCCAGAAACAGATCCGTGGGTGCAAGCGTTTGCGCGGATATTTGCGAGTCGACAATCATCGGACGACCTTAGCCCGTAAGTTGGCAAGATGTGAGAAGTTTGCTCTAGCGCAAACTTTTGGCTTGTCATCTGCCGTAGGGTCTCACGACGTCAGACGTGGGAAGGGGCCTATGGAGCTTGGGATTTTCGGCGGTAAGGCGGTCGATCGCGTCACAGCGTTATTGACGATATCGGCGCGGCAACCGTGATAGACGTCGTCCTTGCGCAAGCGGTCCATATCACCTCGGTCGTGGTCTGGATTGGCGGAGTTGGTTTCCTGACCACGGTCCTGCTGCCGGCTATTCGCCGCTCCCACATGCCGGCCGAACGACTGACTGCATTTCTGCAGTTCGAGGGAAGCTTCGTGGGGCAGGCCCGAATCGCCGTTGCCCTCGTGGGACTCAGCGGGATCTATATGGTCCACCAACTCGGCCTTTGGGGTCTTTTCTATGTTGCCCGATCCTGGTGGATGCACGCGATGGTCAGCCTATGGCTCACCTTCGCGGTAATGTTGTTCATCCTGGAGCCTTTTTACTTCCACCGCAGATGGGAAGCATTGGCGCAGAACGACGCAACTGGTCAGGCCTTCGCCAAGTTGCAACGGCTTCACCAGCGCCTCTTCTTTTTAAGTCTCACCGTCGTGTTCGCCGCGTCAGCAGGCGCGCACGGTGTTTTCTAAGGAGCGTTTTTGAAATTGCGCGTAAGGCTTGCGAGCCAGCGTCTGTGAGGGAGACTATCAATGCGGGAATGGATAGGTGCGAAAGTCCGAGAGTGGTATATCCCTGGGATCGCGCTCTGCCTGATCGGTGGAAGCCTCTACCTAGCGTCCCCTCCTTCGAGACCGGCAGTTACTGTCTCCGATGCGCCCTCCACGGCTGTACCTCACATCGCCCGAACCTGTCTCATCGGCATTGCCCGTCCCACGCACCTCGCCGCAGCCCTCGATGATCCAAGCACGCGCGCCTGAGGCACTGCCTGTGCAACCGGCGTCAGAGCGACCTCCACAAACCGGCTCTCACAGTCAAATGGCGGCATCAGATCAGCCCACTCGAGCGCTGGGCGGGAGCCCGGCCGCGCAGACGTTAGCGGCGACCGCCGGTGACGCGGCGCAAGGTCGGCAGGTTTTCAAGAAATGCCAGGCCTGCCATTCGATCGAGCCCGGTAAGAACATGCTCGGCCCCTCGCTCGCAGGGGTTGTCGGGCGAAAATCCGGAAGTGAAACCGGCTACAACTATTCACAGGCAATGAAGCAATCGAATCTTGTCTGGGATCCGGCGACACTCGATGCCTATCTTGCTGATCCGCAGAAGGAGGTGCCGGGAAACAAGATGCCATTTCCTGGATTGAAGACGCCGAACGACCGAAATGATGTGATCGCCTTCCTGGTTGCCTCCGGAACTGGCGCACAAGCCGCGCCGCTCCCACCCGCTGCGCCGGCACTTGCTCCGGGCGCCGCTTCATCCACCGGGCCCACCGCCCAGGCCCCCCAAAGCTCTCCTGCCGGCAATATCGACTATCTTCCTGATGCAAAATTTACATTGCGATCGGGCATTGCTGAAGGGCGCATGGTCTACCTCGGAGTTGGCGGGGAAATTGACGGCAAGGTCAATCCCGTGCTGACAGCGGCCGAGGGCCAGGTGGTGCAGCTTACATTGATCAACGGAGAGGGGGCGGAGCACGACATCGTGTTTCCTGATCAGGATGCAAAGTCCCCCCGCGTGACCGGCAAAGGCGCGAGTACGAGTATCGCATTCCGCGCCACCAAATCCGGGGACTTCATCTATTTCTGCAGCGTACCCGGCCATCAGCTCGCGGGCATGCAGGGGCAATTCCTGGTTACCCCGAAACCGCCCCCGCAGATAACGGTCGAAGCGGACATCTCCCGGGAACCGACCGACCTGCCTTCCCCGATCGGTAAGCGCGATCCGCAAACAGTTCGGGTGGATCTTCTCAGCGTTGAAGTGGAAGGGCGGCTCGCCGAAGCGACCACCTTCGGCTACTGGACATTCAACGGCAAGGTGCCGGGACCGTTCATCAGGGTTCGCGTCGGAGACACTATTGACATCCACCTTAAGAACTCGGCCGACAGCTCAATGATTCACTCGGTGGACTTTCACGCCGCAACCGGGCCCGGCGGCGGGTCGGCCGTGCTGCAGGTCGATCCAGGGAGCGAGAGATCCATGAGCTGGAAGGCGCTCGTTCCTGGAATTTATGTCTACCATTGCGCGACGCCTATGGTAGCAGAGCACATCGCGAACGGAATGTACGGACTGATCCTTGTGGAGCCGGAAGGCGGTCTGCCGCCCGTCGACCACGAATTCTATGTGATGCAGGGTGAGCTCTATACCGACGCAGCTTTCGGGCAGCATGGGAGCCAGGAATTCAGCTTCGAAAAGTTGATGAACGAGCGTCCCGAGTATTTTGTGTTCAATGGTTCTGTCGGTGCTTTGTCCAAATTGCATCCGCTTCACTCGAAGGTTGGCGAAACAGTGCGCATATTCTTTGGAGTTGGAGGCCCGAATTTCACCTCATCGTTCCATGTCATTGGTGAGATTTTCGATAAGGTCTACGCACTAGGCGGATTGACGAGCGCACCCCTCGAAGGCATCCAGACAGTCACGGTGCCACCCGGGGGGGCCGTGATCACGGAATTCAAACCCAGCGTGCCGGGCAACTACACGCTAGTCGACCACGCCCTTACCCGCGCCGAGCGAGGATTGGTCGGCATCCTGAGTGTAGAAGGGCCAGCCAACCCGGAAATTTACAATGGCGTGCCGATGCCCGGCATGGGACATTAAAGCGCGGCTATTCCGAATTGATCTAACTAGTCGCGTCATTCGCCGGTACAGCCCACACCATCGCGTCATCGGTTTCGCGTGACACGGCCAAGGCGTTCACCAGGCTCAGGCCATTGGATCATGGAGGAAAACCCGACCGCAACGATCTCCTTGGTGCGAGCCTTCCTCGAAGCAAATATATGATGATCCAGCAATCGGCCGAGAACGTCCGCAATGGGTAAGATCGCCCAGACGGCGTGATGAGCATGGCGGTGCCTCAGATCAGGGTTCCCATTCTCATCATGTCCCACCGCGAGGATGCCTGCGTGAACATCCCACCCTCCGATTGGCAGCCCTCGCGATGCGCCTGACGCGGGCAAGCAAGCTAGGGGATCGCTTTTGTTCACCAGCGGCGATCCACCCAAGTCTGACCCATGCGAGGCGTATGCGCCGCACGGCTACTTTGACGTAGAGACGCAGGCAGTCGATAGGATTGCCCAATTCATCATGTCCGACAGCAGGCGCCCGCCGTAACACTCGTCGGAGTAGCCCCTGGACAGAACAGCCGCCGTTGGGGTGACTTCCGCTTAGGGTCCAATGGCTGTCGTAGCAACCGCGCGCCGTCATCGTCTGCTTTTTCGCAATGCCCGCCCCAGAGCAGACAGGCGGCTCTCGGCCAAACCCGGTCGTTTGGACGCGGTTGGCGGAAGGTCAGACTTGGGTCGGATGCAGCCCGCTGCTGCCCTTCAATCCGTCGGGTCCTTTTGTGCAGAGGTACTAGAAGCTGGAAGATTGCCCATGTTACGCGAGCGCGAGCGTCGGGCAATTTGCCGATCGCGCGGCGCCCTCGAAGAGCGCCCCGACACTCTTGATTTTGCCCATATGGGCATCTATCTTGTTCCACTTGGACAGGATATCAAGGATGCTGCTGAATTACGACGCCAAAGCCGTTGCCGAGGTCATGGGCATCGAATTTCGACGGCCCAAGGAAGGGTCCAAGGAAGGCAAGGTCAAAGCACCCTCCAAATGGGTGTCGTCGCCTTCTGCGTTCCTCATCGCGAAGGCGGTCGAGAGCGGCCTTCCCCGGAAAGTTCTTCGCCGTGTCGCCGAAACGATCGCGGGTGAGGATAATGCCAAGGTCACGGCTTTGGAACATGACGTGGTCCCGAAGACCACTCTTCAACGTCGAAAGGGCCGCAAGCTCACCCTTCATGAGAGCGAGCAAACGGAGCATGTCGCAAGACTTTTCGTGCATGCGCGCCGCGCGCTCGGCACGGAAGCTGAAGCGCGCGAGTTCATGACGGCTCCGCACCCCGAACTCGATGGGCGCACCCCGGTCGACGCCGCAAAAACAGATTTGGGGACATTGCGCGCCGAGCAAATCCTCAACGCCCTCGAGTACGGGCTCGCTCTTTAGAGCCGTGCCGCTTCGCCTTTGGCGCATCACAACCGGCTCTCACCCCATTTGGTCCGGGGAGGGAGCGCGCTTATTGGGTCAGCGGTGGAATCCGAAGGGGCTGGCCGCCATTTATACGGGGACAAGCTTTGCAATTTGCCTTCTCGAAACCCTCGTGCATGCCAATCGCAAGTCGCCTCCGAGCTCCTCTCGCTTTGTTGAAGCCGTTGTTCCGGACGACGTCTCTCGCGAGGACTTCGGTCCATCCTCACATCCCGGTTGGGACAACCCGCATGATATGGCCGTCGCTCAGGCTTTTGGCCGCGATTGGATCAAGGCTCGAAGGACGGCCCTGCTCATTGTCCCATCCGTTGTTACTGGCGGGAGCGACCTCAATGTCGTGGTCAATCCGGACCACCCTGACAGCGCGCGGATTTCGGTGGGGCCTGAAAGAGCGGTAGCCCTCGACAAACGCCTCTTCGGATGAGCCGGCAAGGAGCCCGATCAAGTTCACCGGATCAGAGGCTCGACCGAGTGAGGCGCGTCGACGCGCGGCGAAGCGAGGCGCGGCGCGAAGCCCTTCTCAGAGCACGTAGGAGCGCCACGCCGCGCCCGTGCCATCTCGCGGCGTCTCCGCCGGCTCCGCCGCCTCGCCGCCGTCGCGGGCCAGAAACTTCCCCGTGCCCGGACGTGCCTTGAGCGCTCCCGCCCTCGACGACGACCCGACCGCGCGACAGCACCTGCGTCGGCCAGCCGCGCAATTTGCGCCCCGCATAGGGCGAATAACCGGCGCGATCGTGCATCATCCCGTCCTCGATGGTGACGCTGCGACCGGCATCCCAGATGGCGATATCGGCATCCATCGCCGACGGCGATCGAGCCTTTGCGCGAAAGGTTGTAGATATGCGCCGGCGCGGTGGCCGTGACCTCGACGAATTTTCGCAAGCCCAGGCGCCCCTTCGAGACCATGGCGTCGAAGAGGAGCGGCAGGCGTGCCTCGACTCCGGGCATGCCGTTCGCGATCTCCTTGAAGGTCGAGGCGGCGCCCGCCGGATATTTGCCGTCGGCGTCGAGGCGATAGGGCGCATGGTCGGACGACACGGTCTGGATGTCGGCCAATGCGATGGCGCGCCACAAGCGCCTCCTGGTCCGAGGCGAGGCGCAGCGGCGGGCTGCACATCCATTTCGCGCCCTCGACGCCCGGCCGGTCGAGATCGCTCTGCGTCAGGAACAGATATTGCGGGCAGGTTTCCGAGAACACCTTGAGGCCTCGCCCGCGCGCCGCGCGGATCACGGCCGCGCCTTCGGCCGTCGAGACATGATAGACCATGATCGGCTGGTCGATGAGAGCCGCCATCTCGATCAAACGGTTGATGGCCTCGGATTCGGCGGCGCGCGCATGGCTCACGGCATGGAATTTCGGAGCGGTGTGGCCATGCGCCAGGAGGCGCTTCACCATCCAGGAGATCACCCCGTGGTTCTCGGCATGCACGCAAACCATGGCGCGGCACTTGCGCGCCACGGCGAGGACGTCGAGCAGCTCCTCGTCCTCGACCTTCAGCCGGTCGTAGGTCATGAACACCTTGAGCGAGGAATGCCCCGTCTCGATCAGCGCCGGAATGTCCTCGTCGAGCGTCTCGCGGGTCGGATTGGCGATGATCATGTGAAAGGCGTAGTCGATGACGGCGCCGCGCTCGGCGAGCTTGTGGTAATCGGCGACGACCTCGCGCAGCTTCATGCCGCGATGCTGCGCGGCGAAGGGAATGACCGTCGTCGTGCCGCCGAAGGCCGCGGAGGTCGTGGCGCTCTCGAAACTGTCGGCGTTGAGCTTACCGTTCGCCGAGAGCTGCTCGATGTGGCAATGGCTGTCGATGCCGCCCGGCAGCACGAGCTTGCCCTTCGCATCGATGTCGCGCTTGCCTGGCGGAAGCCTCTTGCCGATCGCGGCGATGCTTTCGCCCGTGATCGCGACATCGGCGTCGAAGACGTCGCTTGCGGTCGCGACCCTTCCGCCACGAATGACGATGTCATAAGCTTCGCTCATCACGGCCCTCCTCGACGGCCTGCTCTTGAAGGGGCTTGGTAAGGTCGCGGACGCGGGGCCGCAAGCCCTGAAGCGGAGCTGCGAGATGCGCAACACAAGATTTCGCCTGTCATCCGCGTCATCAACCCGAACTCGAACGAGGCGGTGACGCGGGGGCTGGAAGAGGCGCTCGCGAGCCTCGCCTTCAAGGGCGGGCCGCGCATCGCCTGCTCGACCCTGGCCGAGGGGCCGCTCGGCATCGAGACGCAGGCCGATGCCGATGATGTCGTCCTGCCCTTGCGCCGTCTCGTGGAGAAGGACAACGCCTCTTCGGCCTTCGTGATCGCCTGCTACAGCGATCCCGGCCTGCATTCGTGCCGCCAGGTTTCCTCGCGACCGGTCTTCGGCATCGCCGAATGCGCCGTGCTCACGGCGCTCGCGCGCGCCGAGCGTTTCGGCGTGATCGCCATCAGCGCAGCGCGCGATCCGACGGCATCTGCGCTATCTGCGCCAGATGGGGCTCGTCCAGCGCTTCGCGGGCGAGCGCCCGCTCGGGATGAGCGTCGCCGAGACGGCGTCGGGCGAAGGAACGCTCGCCCGCATGATCGCGGTCGGCGAAAAGCTGCGCGATGACGACGGCGCGGATGCCGTGATCATGGGTTGTGCCGGCATGGCGCGCCATCGCCGCGCCTTGGAGGAAGCGCTCGGCGTCCCGGTGATCGATCCGACGCAAGCCGCGGTCGCGATGGCGATCGGGACGGTCGCGACGAGGTGACGGCAGGCGGAGCGCCGTTCAATCCGGCGCCACGGCTCCCGTGCGGCTCGTGATCAGGCCGTAATGCTCGATCCTGCGGTGGCGGGCGAAGTCGAAGATCGTGTTCTTGCCGAAAGCCGTGTCGTCGAGGTCGCAGGCGTGGACGATGAGCTCGTCCCCCTCGGTCTTCGCTTGCGCCACCACCTCGCCTTCCGGGTCGACGATGAGCGAGCCGCCGATCATCGGATGTCCATCCTCGGAGCCCGCCTTGGCGACGGCGATCACGAAGGTCGAGTTCTGATAGGCGCCGGCCTGCACGCTGAGCCGGTTGTGAAAAAGGCGCTTCTCGGCACCTTCATCCGGCTTTTGCGAATTCGCCGAGGGCGTGTTGTAGCCGAGCACGACCATCTCGACGCCTTGCAGCCCCATCACGCGATAGGTCTCCGGCCAGCGGCGGTCGTTGCAGATGCACATGCCGATCACGCCGCCGAGCGCGCGCCAGACCGGAAAGCCGAGGTCCCCCGGCTCGAAATAACGCTTCTCGAGATGCTGGAAGCTGCGTTGCGGATCGAATTCGGCATGTCCCGGCAGATGGACCTTGCGGTATTTGCCGATGATGCGGGCGCGCTTGTCGGTGAGGATCGCGGTGTTGAAGTGATGGCCGTCCGGCGTGAGCTCGGCATAGCCGAATGACATCGCCATCTTGTGACGCGCCGCGCGCTCGAACAGCGGACGTGTCGCCGCGTTCGGCATCTCGCGCTCGAACCAGGCGTCCACCTCGCTCTGATCCGTCATGTGCCAGCGCGGGAAGAAGGTGGTGAGCGCGAGCTCCGGATAGACGATGAGGTCCGCGCCTTTTGCCTTCGCCTCATCCATCAGCGCGAGCATGCGCGCGACGACGGCCTGGCGCGTCTCGGCCTTCTGGATCGGGCCCATCTGGGCGCCGGCGACGGTGAGCTTGCGCATCTTTCGTCACCTGGTGTTTGAGGTGATCCCCTGATGGGGATGGCGCAGATCGCCACGCTTGTTGCGCCGACGCACATAATTGATCATGGCCTCGGGATTTTCCTGCTTCACCTTGAGGGCGGCGATCAAGGCGTCCTCGGCTTCCACCATCACGCTCTTGGATTGGCCCGCGAGGTTCATGCCGACGGTGAATTCCTGCTTCATCCCGGGCCTCCCAGGTGCAAGCCGGCGCGCTCCGCCGGCGGTGTTGCAACTTGAACCTCGAACCGAGGCTTGCGAAGCGCATTACCCTCGACGCTCTTCGCAATCGATCAGCGGGGCACATCATGCACCCGGCCGAGGCGTTTTGCGAGACCCAGCCCAAAGGCTGAACCAAACGCGTGCGGGCTGGCCGCTCGATCCACCAGCGCTTCTCGATTGACTCCACTGACTACCTATCATAGTGATAGGTCTGTGAGAGTGCCGATCGACGCCTTCCGTGGACCGCTGACGCTGACGGAGGCGTTGAAGGTGATTCGCCAATGCCATGCGAAGTCAAGTCTTGGCTGGTCGGATCACGTGTTCGAACGAATGTTGGATCGAGATATTTCGTCTCGCCAAGTCATGGATGTAATAAAGTACGGTGTTATAAGAAAAGGACCCGACAGGAACGATGAATATGATGATTTTGTATGTGTGCTGCGTAATGTTGTCGCGGGGCGTGATGTTCATGTAGTCGTAGGAATACATCTCAATCTCAAGGATGTGACAATAATAACCTGCTACTAGAGATGGGTGACGACAATGGGTGCAAGGGAACAGCGGCTTCACTATACTGCGTGCGGCATCGATAATATCGTCCTGCTCAACGGGTTCACCTATGAGCGGGGCGGCAGGGGGAGAGTCGTCAAAATCAAGGACCAAGAGGGATTGCATCGCGCGATCGGAGAGCTTCTGATCCGACAGAAGAACGCGCTTTCAGGCAGAGAGCTTCGTTATCTGCGACATGAGATGGGGCTGTCGCAAAGGCACTTGGCCGAGTGCCTGGGCGAGTCCGAGCAGTCGGTCGCACGGCGTGAGAAATCCAAGAAACGGCGAGGAGTTCCAGGGCCTCAAGAACGCATGATCCGATATATGTATGAGCAGTTCATCGGGGGTGACGAAGAGCTTCGCGGTTTTTTGAATTTCCTCACCGAGCTCGACGAAGTCGGGAAGCACGAGCTGGAATTCAGGATGGACACTTCGTGGCAAAGGGCGGCATGAACTCGCAGGAACCACCTCACCTCGTGCCATTCCGCGCCTGAGCCGTGGCGAGAGCAGCGCGGGTTACCTCGAACTCCGATCACCCGCAATGAGGCGATCGAGGAAGGCGTGGAAGCGGCCCTCGAGCACGCTCGCGACATCCTCCGGCAAGAACCACCACACGCCGTTGGCGTTCACTTCGAGGATGGCAAGCCCTCCGTTGGCCGGCATGGCGTCGATGACGGCATAGTCGAGGCCGAGCGCCCGCGCCACGGTGAGCATGCGTGCCCTCCATCCGTCCTTCCCCTCGACGATCCGGGCGCGCGGCCGGCCGTGGCAGGTCATCCGGACATCGGTGATCGCCGCGTCGCGTTCGAGGCGCACGAAAGTGACCTCCTCGCCCATGACATAGATTCGAAATTCATGGTCGGCCGCGATCGGCATCTGCCAGACGGCGGGCGTGGCGTCGCCTGGCTCCTCGCGCTCGACGAGGCGCGCCGGGCTGAACTCGGTCGTCGATTTCCAGCCGCCTTCCGAGATGTTCTTGCGAATGAGCGAGGCGCGAGAGGCGAGCGCGCCGTGCGCCGGAAAGCCGGTGGACACCGCCGTCGCGGGCGGCGCGAGGCCAATTCGCCGCAGCGCGTCGAGCTGAATCAGCTTGTTGTTCGCGCGCCGGGTGGCGCCAGGCGTGTTCACGCAACGGGTGAGGCGCGGCAGGACGTCTTCCAGGTATTCGGTCAGCGGCCGCCATTGTTGCGCGGCGAAAAGCGGGTAGGGCTCATTCGCGGAGATCGACGCGAGATTCGTCTCCTCGACCTCGAGGCAGATCGGCATGTAGAGCGCGAGCCCGACCTGTTCGAGGTCGATTGGCGCCTCCTCGCTCTTGCATGATCCGAATCTGCCCCGCCTCGATGTGGAGGCGCGTCTCCCGGCTGTTGAGCACGATCGTCCGGACCGCGAGTTGGGGGCGCGCGGCGGCAAATCTCGCAAGGCCCAGATGATCGCCGATCGGGCCGTTGCCGCTCGGGAAATCCGGCCGCGTGACGAAAGCGAGAAGGTCGACCTTCTGCATGGCGCTCATTCCGCATGGCTCTCATGTCGGCTGGAGATGGACAGGGGCTCGTCGGGTTCGCGTTCCTGCGATCAGGATAGCCGAAGCGTCGAGAGACGGCGAACGCGCGGGAGCACAAGGCGGTGCGTTGCGTCGCCTCGCGTTCTTGACAGCCTGTCCGGCGCGCCGCAGCGCCGAGACAGCCTTGGCGGCGCGCGATGCCTCGGCTACTGTCCACGCACTCGCAGGACGAGCGGCCCGGCGCGCCGAGGCTTTCAGGAAATCCCGATCGGAAGAACAGGACGAACGAGATGGGCGAGACGGTCAGGTTGACGGCGAAGGACGGGGTGACGATCACGGCCTACAAGGCCGCGCCCGCGGGCAAACCGAAGGGCGCCATGGTGGTGCTGCAGGAAATATTCGGCGTCAATCATCACATCAGGAGCGTCACCGACCGCTATGCCGCGCAAGGCTATCTCGCCATCGCACCCGGCCTCTTCGATCGCGTCGGCAAGGACATCGAGCTCGGCTACACGCAAGACGACATCACGAAGGGCGCCGACATCCGCTCCAAGACCAAGCTCGACGACACGCTCGCCGACATCGAGGCGGCGGTGAAGGAGGTCGCGAGCGCGGGACCCGTCGGGGTCGTCGGCTATTGCTGGGGCGGCACGCTCGCCTACGCCGCGGCCTGCCGAGTTCCCGGGCATCAAGGCGGCCGTCGGCTATTACGGCGGCGGCATCGCGGCGATGCTGTCGGAGAAGCCCAAGGTGCCGACCATATTGCATTTCGGCGAGAAGGATAAGCACATCTCGATGGACGACGTAGGCAAGATCAAGAAGGCCTATCCGTCGATGCCCGTTTATGTCTACGACGCCGACCACGGCTTCAATTGCGACGAGCGCGGCAGCTACGACAAACCGAGCGCGGACCTCGCCTTGCAGCGGACGCTCGCCTTCTTCGCCGAGCATCTGCGCTGAGTTTCCTCAAGACACCCGCGAAAGCCCGCAACATGGAAGAACGCAACCTCGGCAAATCGGGCCTGCGCGTGTCGCTCGTCGGGCTCGGCTGCAATAATTTCGGCGGACGCATCGACCTCGAAGCGACGCGCAAGGTGGTGCACAAGGCGTTCGATTGCGGCATCACGCTCTTCGACACGGCCGACACCTATGGCGAGCGCGGCGGCTCGGAGACCTGCCTCGGACAGATTTTGGGCGATCGCCGCAAGGACATCGTGCTGGCCACGAAATTCGGCATGCCGATGGACGATGCGGGCCGGATGAAGGGCGGCTCGCGCCGCTACATCATGAGCGCGGTCGAGGCGAGCCTCAAGCGCCTCAACACCGATTGGATCGACCTTTACCAGCTCCACCAATACGATCCGCTCACGCCGATCGAGGAGACGCTGCGCGCGCTCGACGATCTGGTGCACCAGGGCAAGGTGCGTCATATCGGCTGCTCCAACCTGCCCTCCTGGCGGGTCGTCGAGGCCCAATGGACCGCGAGGGTCGAGCATCTCGGCGCCTTCATCTCCTGCCAGGACGAGTATTCCCTTCTTGTGCGCGAGATCGAGAAGGATCTTTTGCCGGCGATGGAGGCCTACGGCATGTCGCTTCTTGCCCTATTTCCCGTTGGCGAGCGGGCTGCTCACCGGCAAATACAGGCGCGGCGCCCCGATGCCCCAAGGCGCGCGGCTGAGCACCACGCAGCGCCTGGCCGACCGCTATATGACGGAGGCGAATTGGCGGTCGTCGAAGGTTTGCGCGACCTCGCCGGGAAGCGCGGCTGGTCGATGCTCGACCTCGCCTTCTCCTGGCTCGCCACGAAGCCCGTGGTCGCGAGCGTGATCGCCGGCGCCACCAAGCCGGAGCAGATCGAGCAGAACGTCAAGGCGGTCGAGCTCAAGCTTTCCGCCGAGGATCTTTCCGCGATCGAGGAGGTCAAGGCGCACGCCAAGGCGGGGTGATCGGCGCCGATTGGGCTTCACCAAAGCGCGGCGGCGGACCCTGGAAGCGGCCGCCCGCCGGACACAAGCCTCTACGGTCCTTTACGGGGCGGGCCGCTGATGGTTGCTGCGTCGCGCGACCCTTGGTGAGGAGCGAAACCTCAGGAAGCCTTTGACGGCCTCTGCGCGCTGCGCCAGATCGAGCCAGCCCTGGGCGATCTTCAGCATGAGCGCCTTGTCGTCGGGGTCGAGCGCGCCTGTCGCAAGCTTCACGGCGGCGGCGGCATGCGTCCGGTACTCAGCAGCTTTGTTCATCAGGGGGGACATCCTCCTCGTGTCGTCGCAAACGCCTCATGCTCGTGGCGGTTCCCACCTTCAAGATTATTTGAGAATGGGCGCTCGAGCGTCGTCTGAGGTGCTTCGACCTTTGGCCCGAGGCATGACCCGTGGGCGCCCTTCCCGATCCTCGAACCGCATCGGGCGAGGGCGCTTTTCCCGCCGGCTTTGTCATGGCGAGGGATGAGGCGCTATCCTGCACAGCCTCGTCACTGGAGGCGCAAGATGGCCAAGGATCGCAGCCACTCCGACCGGATCGGCAATCACCAGCTTCACCCCGAGACCCTGATGCTCGGTTTCGGCTACGACCCCGCCTTGTCGGAAGGCTCGGTGAAGCCGCCGATCTTCCTCACGTCGACCTTCGTCTTCCAATCGGCGGAGGACGGGCGCGATTTCTTCGATTACGTCGCGGGCCGCAAGAAAGCGCCGGCGGAAGGCGGAGCGGGGCTCGTCTATTCGCGCTTCAATCATCCGAATAGCGAGATCGTCGAGGATCGGCTGGCGATCTACGAAAGGGCGGAGGCGGCGCTCGTCTTCTCCTCCGGCATGTCGGCGATCGCGACGACGCTGCTCGCCTATGCGCGTCCGGGCGACACGATCCTCCACAGCCAGCCGCTTTATGGCGGGACGGAGACGCTGCTTGCGAAGACGCTCGCCAATTACGGCATGTTCGCCGAAGGCTTCGTGGACGGCACGGACGAAGCGGAGATCGACGCCGCCGCGAGCCGGGCCTTGGGGCACGGGCGGGTGAGCGTCATCATGATCGAGACGCCCTCCAATCCCACGAACACGCTCGTCGACTTCAAGCTCGTCAAGGCGGCGGCCGACGCGATCGCGACGAGGCAGGGCCACCGTCCGATCATCGTCTGCGACAACACCTTGCTCGGCCCGGTCTTCCAGCTCCCTCTCGGGCATGGCGTCGACGTCTCGGTCTATTCGCTTGACCAAATATGTCGGCGGCCATTCCGACCTCATCGCGGGTGCCGCGATCGGCGCGCGCGACAAGATCACGCCGATCAGGATGTTGCGCGGCGCCATCGGCACGCAGCTCGATCCGCATTCCTGCTGGATGCTCGGCCGCTCGCTCGAGACCCTGTCGCTGCGCATGGTGGCGGCCTGCCGCAACGCGGAGGCGGTCGCGGATTTTCTCGCCTCCCATCCGCGCGTCAAGCACGTCCACGCCTCGAGCCTGCTGGCGAGCGAAAGCGCTGCGCGCAAGGTCTATGATGCGCAATGCACCGGCGGTGGCTCGACCTTCTCCATCGAGGTCGAGGGCGGGCTCGGACGCCGCCTTCCGCGTGCTCAACGCGCTCAAGGTCTTCAAGCTCGCGGTGAGCCTCGGCGGCACCGAATCGCTCGCGAGCCATCCGGGCACCACGACGCATTCGGGCGTTCCCGCCGATCTGCGGGCGCGCACCAGCATCAATGACGGCACGATCCGCTTCAGCATCGGCATCGAGAACAAGGACGATCTGATCGCCGATCTCACCCAGGCGCTCGCCGCGATCGACGGCTGAGCCGGGTTCGGCGCCTGCGCAAGGCTTCAGGCGATGCCCGCCGCGTAGCCGTCACGCTGCGGATCGGCGCCGCCCTCGAGCTCGCCGTCCCATGAGGTGATGCCGTGCGGTGCCGCGAACGGGAAGGTGAGCGGCGAGCGCTTCACCTCATACCCCATGGCTTCGAGCGCGCTTTGCGTCGCTCTCGGAATGCGGTTCGAGATGTCGATCACGTCGGAGGTCGCGCTGAAGCGCGGCGCTGAGACCGCTTCCTGCATCGACATTCCCCAATCGAGCACGTTGAGCAGCACCTGCAGGATGGCGATGCCGATCCAGGCGCCTCCGGGCGCGCCGAGCGTCATCACCGGCTTTTTGCCTTCGAAGACGATGGTCGGCGTCATCGAAGAGAACCGCCGCTTTCCCGGCGCGATCGAGCCGGCGCGGCCCGGCCGCGGATCGTACCAGTTCATCGCCCCGTTGAGCATGAAGCCGGTGCCCGGCGGCATGACGCCCGAAGGCACGCCGTTGGTATGGGTGAGCGACACCACCATGCCGTCGCGGTCGATGCAGGAGACGGTCGTGGTGTGCTTGCAATCGGCGCTCGCGAGCGGCTTTTGCGTCTTTTCGCCGCGCCTTATGCGCGCCGCGCATTCCTCGGCATAGGCGTCCGACAACAGCCGCTCCAAAGGCGGGGGCACGAAATCAGGGTCGCCGATATGGAGGTCCTTGTCGCGGCCCGGCGATCTTCATCGCCTCGGCGAGCACGCGGACATATTCGGGCCCGTTGTGCTCGAGCGCCACGAGGTCGAGGCGCTCGAGGATGCGCAGCATCTGCGCCACCATGATGCCGCCCGCGGGAGGCGGAGGCGTCGCGATGATGCGCCCGCGATACGCGACCTCGAGCGGCTCGCGCGCCCGCACCTTGAAGCTTGCGAGGTCCTCGAGCGACAGCGGCCCGTCGTGAGCGCGCATGTCCTCGACCGATGCGATGCGCGAGCTCGCCTTCGTAGAAGCTCTTCGCGCCGTCGCGCGCAAGGCCGCGCAAGGTCGCGGCGAGATCGGGGTTGCGCACGCCGTCGCCGACGCGCTTCGGCGTCCCGTCCGGCCGCAGGTAGAGCGCGCGCCCATCGGGCGTGAAGGCGAGCTTCTCGATGTAGGGCAGGCGGCCGTAGCCCGCCTCGTCGAGCGCGAACATGGTGGCGACATGCGGGCGCACCACCCAGCCGCCTTCGGCATGGCCGATCGCCGGGGCGAAGAGCTCAGCCCATGGCAGCTTGCCGAACGCGGCATGCGCGTCACCGAAGACGCGCATGATGCCGGGCGTGGTCACGGCGCCATGGCCGAGCTCGTTGACGCCGCCTTTCAGCACGTAGCCGTAGCCGTCGCTGCATTCGCGCTCGAACAGCGTCGGCCCACATGTCGGGCGTGCAGGCGGCCGGACAGGCGGAGAGCCCGTCGAGAATGACGTTTCTGGCCCGAGGCCGGGTCGAAGATCTGCATGACCCCGAGCCCGCCGATGCCGCACATCATCGGATCGACGACGCCTTGCGTAAGCGCACAGGCGAGGACGGCGTCGAGCGCGTTGCCGCCGGCGGCGAGCAGGCCAAGTCCTGCCTCGACCGCCTCCGGCTGCGGCGCGACGATCATCGCCTTGTACGGGGGCGCAGGCGTTTCGGCTTCGGCATCGCGGCATCCGTGAAGTTGGCGGGGGAGGGTTTCGGGAGGGCGGTGGATACCCGGGGGGCCTGTTTAGAATTCCTTTGGCACCTTCAAAACACCGTTGGCGGTATGTCGACTGACGATATTGTTGGGGACAGCGAAGTTGCGCTTGGTGACAGGGCTATGCCAAATCTGATGGCTGCCCTTTCCAGGCCGCACAAATCGACAGCCGGCGTCTTCCAAAAGTCGAATGAGCCTCCGATCGAAAGTCGCGATCATTCAGCGCGCGATCATCGCCACTTGGTCCGCGGTGAGGTGGATCGTTACCGGCTCGCCGCTTTCGGCTAGTCCGTTCATGACGGCAATCTCCGGCGCGACCTCGGCGGCCCGCGCCAATAGCTGAACGAGCGTCGGAGCCTCGGTCGTCAACGGCAGCTCGGAATTTGAGCCGCACCATACCCTTGCTTCGGGATCGAATTCAGCGTGAACGGGGGACGAAAAAAAGGGGAAGGGGATGAGTGACTGAGTTTGCGCCTCTCGCAAGTGACACGCTTCCGCGAGGCATCCGCGCGCGCTTCATCGACGGCATCAACGGGCTTCGCCTGCATGTGCTCGAGGCGGGCCTGAGGGCGAGGACCGTCCCCTGGTTCTTCTTCTGCATGGCTTTCCCGAGATCGCCTATTCCTGGCGAAAGGTGATGCTGCCGCTCGCCTCCGCGGGCTTCCATGTGGTCGCCCCCGATCAGCGCGGCTATGGCCGCACCACCGGCTGGAACCCCGATTACGATGGGGATCTTCGCTCCTTCCGGCTCCTCAATCTCGCGAGAGACGTGCTCGGTCTCGTGGCGGCGCTCGGCCGGCGCAGCGTCGCGGCCGTCGTCGGCCATGATTTCGGCTCGCCGGTCGCCGCCTGGTGCGCGCTCGTCCGCCCCGATGTCTTTCGCTCGGTGGTGCTGATGAGCGCGCCCTTCGCCGGCCCGCCCGCCTTGCCCTTCGGCACCGCGCACGATCCGTCCGGCGCGGCATCCGCCACGGGTCACCGCGCAGTGCCCGACGTCCATGAGGCGCTCGCCGCGGTTGCCGCGGCCGCGCAAGCATTACCAGTGGTATTATTCGACGCGCGAGGCGAATGCCGATATGCGCGACTGCCCGCAAGGCATCCACGATTTCCTGCGCGCCTATTTCCACTACAAGAGCGCCGATTGGAGCGGCAACAAGCCCTTCAAGCTCGCAGTATTCACGGCCGAAGAGCTCGCCAAGATGCCGAGCTACTACATCATGGATCTCGACAAGGGGATGGCCGAGACCGTGGCGCCGCACATGCCCTCGAAAGACGAGATCGCGGCTTGTGCCTGGCTCCCGGACGACGAGCTCGACGGTCTATGCGGCCGAATATGCGAGGACCGGGTTCCAGGGCGGCCTCAACTGGTATCGCTGCAGGACCGAGAACGTCGACACGGCTGCCCATGTACGAGCCGCCGCCCAAACCAGCCAGCGCCCACCCCGTGGGCCGCTACGCCATCCAGTTCAACTGGCGGGACGGGCACTCCGGCGGCATTTATTCGTGGGAGTATCTGCGCCGCGTCTGCAGTGTCAGGAATGCCGCTTCAGCCGCGAAGAAGCCGAAGGTACGCCGAACTGAATGGCGGTGGTCAATTGTCGCGATCAGTGGTCAGCGCGAACGTCCGCATCAAAAACAAATGTCAATAATCAAAATCGATCGTCGGAGCTTTGTTGCCGGAACTCTGGCAGCCGCAACTTTTCCCGCGCTGAACAAGATAGTGCGAGCCGCTGGAGTCACTGCTGGGCCGCACGCCATCCCCTCTGCCGACCAGGTCGCCTGGCAGGACCTTGAGATCGGCATGTTCGTCCACTTTGCGCCCAACACCTGGCAGGACCGCGAAGCGCGATCTCTCCACTCCGTTGTCGGCCATCAATCCCAAGCTCGACACCGACAAGTGGGCCCGATCCGCCGTCAAGCTCGGCGCGCGATACATCGTCTTCGTCGCCAAGCACGAGGGCGGCTTCTGCATGTGGCAGACCGACACCACCGCCTACTGCATCAGGAACACCCCCTGGCACGATGGCAAAGGCGACGTGCTTGCCGATGTCG
Organism: uncultured Alphaproteobacteria bacterium; assembly: GCA_963713805.1. GTDB lineage: Bacteria > Pseudomonadota > Alphaproteobacteria > Rhizobiales > Beijerinckiaceae > GAS188. The sequence goes on from CAVQNF010000015.1 coordinate 103,817, forward strand.
CCGCCTCGTCGGCAAAAAGCTCGGCCTCGGCGTTTATCTTTCCCCACGCGACGACAAGTACGGCGCCAAGATCGGCGGCGTCTGCAACGCCCGAGCTCCAGGCCAAATACAACGCCATGTACCGCCAGCAGTGGACCGAGGTGCTCTCCCGCTACGGCCCACTCGTCGAGTGCTGGTTCGACGGCTCCTCCGCCACACCGGTCGGCGATCTCCTCGCCAAATATCAGCCGCACGCCATGGTCTTCCAGGGCCCCAGCGCCACCATCCGCTGGGTCGGCAACGAGGACGGCTTCGCTCCCTACCCGCTCTGGGATCCGAATCGAATCGGAGGCCGACGTCCGCAGCGGCGTTTCGACTTCGCTGCACAGTGACCCCGATGGCGCAGCGTGGGTTCCTGTCGAGTGCGACGTATCCATTCGCCGGCCTGGCTCAGCTCTTATGGAGCACCACCAACGAACGCAATACCGTGACCCTCGATGAGTTAATGGAGGTCTACTACCAGTCAGTCGGACGAGGGGCGCAACTTCTGCTCAACATTCCCGCCGATCGCCGCGGTCACATGCCCGATGCCGACTTTGCCCGTGCCCGCGGATTGGCAACAAGGAGATCCGCAGGCGCTTCGGCAAGAGTGTCGCAGAGATTTCCGCAACCGGCGATCACATCGAGTTGCCAATCTCAAACGTTGGTGCTTCCGTTGATCATGTGATTTTGCAGGAGGACTGCCGCTTCGGCCAGCGCGTTGCGCAGCTTCCGTGTTGAAGGCCTTTCCGGCGGACAGTGGAGTGCGCGAAATCTACGCGGGCAGCTCCATCGGCCACAAACGCATTGTCCCGTTTGCCGCACAGCCGTTCATCGCACTGCGCCTTATCGTGACCGAATCCGCGGGCGAGCCGCAGCTCCGCCGGTTTGCCGCGTTCCACACTGGCGCGATTGCTCCTGCCAACTGGGACGAACCTGCACAGGCAGGTGCCGACGATGAAGTCGGACGCTGGCAAAACGGAAAGTTCGAGATCGACCTGGCTTCGGCATATCAACAGTGCCGCTCAGTACCGCGTCCGCTTCATGCCTGAAAATGGTCGCGCACCGGCATCAGCCAGTTCCAGCTTTTGCTCGGCGGAGGGCCCGCTCCTCAACTGGCGTAGCTGATCCAACTACAACATCCTGATCCTGACCATAGCCGAAATCGGCCAAAAAGTCATCCTCAACGGTACGGTAGCAGGCGCCGAGAGCGGAGCCATCCTGCTGAAAAATGTGAACTGATTCGCTTAGAATCTCTGCGCGTGCAGAACAACCACCACCGCCGACGCCACCAGGTGCCGCAATTTGGCGGACATTCGTGACGACGCCATCGCATCGCCGTTGCAAGGACAAACGATCACCAGGGAGGGCAGAACGTACAACTCAAAATCATCTAATTTCGCTGCTGGTGCACGGTGAACATTTTTAGCCGCCTTCGTACCGCTGCATCGGCTGAGAAACAGTCGGCGGCAGTGCACGACATATCGACTAAGAAATAAGACTTGGTGTTATCCGGCATTATGTTGTAAGCGGAACCGTCCGCGCCTATCGCGCGACGGCCTCCGCTAACCCCCCTCGGCGACATCCGCTCCGAGCTTGCACCAACGATGCATAGAGAGGATTTATGGCCACTATTACAGAGACCCAGGGACGTACCACTCCTGACCGGCGTGCACGGTATTACCATCAATGAGGCAGCCGCACGTGCTGACGTGATAAGTCCCCCGCATACCGGTCGGCGTGATCAGCAGCAAGGGCCTTGAGGAAGGTCAGATCCTGCCCCCTGAAGCTGCCGCCCTCGGCGACCTATCATATCGACGTCGCAGGTTTTGGGCAGGGAGTGCGCGCGATCAAGGATATTGTCGCCGGGTTATGTCTGGAAATGCGGCAGAACGGCACAACGATCTACGCGCTTTTACCAATGGAACTGGGCAAAATACCCACAGGACGGCGGCGAGGGCTGAAGAATATCCAGCCGGCAGATGCACATCGCGAGCTGCAGCAAGCTGATGACAGCCATCGCCATGACCAAGTTGCTCAATGTGAAGAACATCCCTTTTAGCACGCCGATCATCAAATACTTACCGGACTACTGGGCGAAGGGACCAAATATCAACCTGATCACCTTCGCCAACCTGATGACCCGCACATCGGGGTTTGAATTCAGGCACTTCGTCGTCAGACTACGAATTCATGAAAAGCCATGTGGCGGCGGGCGTGACAGCGCACGGACAATACCACTACCAGAATATGAATTTTGGGCTCTGCATTCTGATTTCCGTGATCGCCGGCAACATCTCGGCCAGTCGAGGAAGCTGGCCCACTCCTTGAACGACACTTTCTGGGACTATGTAACAATCGAGTGCTACAGAACTTACGTGCACACGAACGTGTTTGGTCCCTCAGGTGTGATAGGTCCGACGCTCACGCGTCCGGATACCGATACCTTGGCCTATAATTTCCCTGTACAGGGAAACGGTTGGAACTCCGAGATATCTAGTCGGTGTAGGGTGATCTGGTGGCGCATGTCGGTTGACGAGATGCTGAACGTGATGGATACATTCCGCCGCCATGGCACCATCATGTCGACGGCGCCGGCGCAAGCCATGCTGGACGACGGGTTCGGTATCGACGTCAGAATGGAAACCCCTCTTCGGCACACTCTATAACAAGAACGGACTATGGCAGCGGTTCTTGGACAAGTTGAGCAGAGCCTTGCTTACTTCCTGCCACAGAACATGGAATTGGTGCTTTTGACGAAGAAGACTCCCATCAGGAGAAATCCAGCAGTTCTTCCGAGCAAGATCACCAACATCTACACAGCCAATATCAAGGCATAATTCTGTAGCCTGGCGCCCCTCTCCCGCCTAGCGGGAGAGGGGTGTAAGCGCCGGAGCAAAAATCCCTCACTCCGAAGTGGCCGGATTGTCCGGTTGCGCCGGAATAAAGTCGGCAGCAGGCTCCTTGTTTGACGAGCGACAGGGGCCGGGGGATGAAGGTGGTGGAGCTCTATGCTCAGGTTCGTTACTTGCGGTTCAAATCGAGGGCGTGAGCCGCCGGGAAGCGGCGCGGCGTTATGGGATCGACCCGCGGACGGTGGCTCGAAGATGCTGGCGTTTTCGGTGCCGCCTGGTTACCGGCGGAGCCGGCGCCCGGCGCGCCCGAAGCTGGATCCGTTCACCGGGATCATCGACAGTATCCTGGTGGAGGACGAGGTCATCGCGGAAGCGGCTGGGCGTACCTCGAAGCGGGTTTTTGAACGTCTTCGCGACGAGCACGGCTACTCCGGCGGGATCACCTGGGCTCGGTGTCGGCTCGGCGGTTGCGTCGTCGCGAGGTATTTGTGCCGCTGCGGCACGATCCTGGCCATGCGCAGGTTGATTTTGGTGAGGCACAGGCGAGATCGCCGGGAGCGAATACCGAGAAGATCCACTTTTTTGCGATGGATTTGCCGCACAGCGACGCGTGCTTTGTGCGTGCCTATATGGCGGAGACCGCCGAAGCGTTCTGTGACGGTCACAACGCCGCGTCCGAGTTCGGCAAGGTACACCGTACGATCCTTTACGACAACACGACGCTGGCGGTGGCGCGTCATGGGTGACGGGGTGCGGCAGCGAACGCACATGTTTAGCGAGCTGCAGTCGCATTACGTGTTGCCGACCGGTTCGGCCGCCGGCAAAGGCCATTGTTCCTTCTCTCATCTCAAGACGCGGGCTGAAAAATACGCGCTGCCAGTGTCCATCGATCACGACTTGTCGGCACATCAGGAAGATCGGCGTTTGCGCCCGACACGAAAAGCGGCAGTTTCCTCGCCATCGATCATGCCTCCCATTCCCGCAGCGCTCCCGGCGCTACGGATCTGCCTTCCCATGCTCGGCTATTCTCCATCGGTTGGCGGCATCGACCATCGCGCCTTCGACCGCGGCGGGGACTTTGCCGGGCGCACATCGGCATCATAGTAGAGCGCCGCACTGCAGATGGTCTCAGACTGCGCTCCGCCTCGTCGAGATCGGCATGCGTCGAGATCACGACCCATAAGATCACCTCCTCCGGCTCTCGGTCTTCCAAATACTCGTAGGTTTTGCGCCGGAGTGTGACGGCGCCGTTGTCCTCGAACCTGATGCAATAGGGCGGTGCCGCGCGATAGAACCGCCGCGCTGCCAGGCGGTGCTCCTCGATGCCCGGCTCTGGTTTCGCTTCGCTCGGACGATCGACATAGGTTTCGTCGGCCGAAAAAGCCGCTCGGCTCCCATGGCATTGCCCCCTCCCGGGTACCCGGAATTCGCGCAGCGGACTCCCGGTCGGGAGAATCGTCAATTCACGTGAGAGTCAGAGATCGACGCCGAGCGCCGTCTCCAGCTTCGCCATGATCTCGAGCCTCTTCGAGCCTTCCCCGACACCACGGTGGAGATCGCGGGGCGCTCGACGCGCTGCGGATGGCGGTCACGGCGCAGAATGATGCAGTCGGAATCGAAGTCAGCGACGTGACCCTGAAGTTTGACAGATGGCCGACCATATTCTTGGCGGGGCGGGGACGATTTGTTAGCAATCCACGCCTGCCAGTGGTCACGCGTGCCCTGGGAACCGCCTCGACAATCCTCCAAAGACATCAACGTGTCCTATCTCAACGATGTACGCCGCGGGGGTCCACAATGCTATCCAAGAGAACAGTCGCCGCAGGGGACGTTCATGCTTCTGTAACTCCACCTCCGGTAGCAAAGAAGGGACGGAAGAGCCGCAAGAAGTGACGCATCACCCTGATGGCT
>CAVQNF010000016.1:0-71657 GCA_963713805.1 uncultured Alphaproteobacteria bacterium
GAGCGTCATCACCGGCTTTTTGCCTTCGAAGACGATGGTTGGCATCATCGAAGAAAACCGCCGCTTTCCCGGCGCGATCGATCCTGCGCGGCCCGGCAGCGGATCGTACCAGTTCATGGCGCCGTTGAGCATGAAGCCGGTGCCGGGAACCATCACGCCGGACGGCACGCCGTTCGTATGGGTGAGCGACACCACCAGGCCGTCGCGATCGATGCAAGACACGGTCGTCGTGTGCTTGCTGTCGGCGTTGCCGCGCGGCTTCGCCGTCTTCTCGCCCCGCCTTATGCGCGCCGCGCATTCCTCGGCATAGGCGTCGACAAGAGCCGCTCCAAAGGCGGGGGCACGAAATCGGGATCGCCGATGTGCAGATCCTTGTCCCGGCCCGCGATTTTCATCGCCTCGGCGAGCATGCGCACATACGGGGCCCCGTTGTGCTCATGGGCGACGAGGTCGAAGCGCTCGAGAATGCGTAGCATCTGCGCCACCATGACGCCGCCGGCGGGCGGCGGCGGCGTCGCGATGATGCGACCCCGATATCCGACCTTGAGCGGCATGCGCGAGCGCGCCTTGAAGCCGGCGAGGTCCTCGAGCGTGAGCAGCCCGCCATGGTTGCGCATGTCGTCGCAGATGCGCTGCGCGAGCTCGCCTTCGTAGAAGCTCTTCGCCCCGTCGCGCGCAAGGTCGCGCAAGGTCGAGGCGAGATCGGGGTTGCGCACGCCGTCGCCGACCCGCTTCGGCGTTCCGTCCGGCCGCAGGTAGAGCGAGCGCCCGTCCGGCGTGAGGGCGAGCTTGTTGACATAGGGCAAGCGTCCATAGCCGGCCTCGTCGAGCGCGAACATGGTGGCGACATGCGGACGCACCACCCAGCCGCCTTCGGCATGGCCGATCGCAGGGGCGAAGAGCTCGGCCCAAGGCAGCTTGCCGAACGCGGCATGCGCGTCACCGAAGACGCGCATGATGCCGGGCGTGGTCACGGCACAATGGCCGAGCTCGTTGACGCCGCCTGTCAGCACGTAGCCGTAGCCGTCGCTGCATTCACGCTCGAAAGCGGTCGGCCCACATCTGCGGCGTGCAAGCGGCCGGACAAGCCGAGAGCCCGTCGAGAACGAGATTTTGCCCGAACCCGGGTCGAAGATCTGCAAGACCCCGAGCCCGCCGATGCCGCACATCATCGGATCGACGACACCTTGCGTAAGCGCGCAGGAGACGACGGCGTCGAGCGCATTGCCCCCGGCAGCGAGCAGCCCAAGCCCTGCTTCGACCGCCTCCGGCTGGGGCGCGACGATCATGGCCCGGTAGGAAGGGCGCAGGCGTTTGGGCTTCGGCATCGAAATTCCGTGGGGTGAGTGGAGGGTTCGGTGCGGGGACGCTAGAGTAAGCCTCGTCAGCTTAGCGTCAATGCGAAGCGTGCGACGCCATAGGCTTGTGCCGGTTAGGTGCGCCTGTCAGAAAAGAGGCGGCAGACCCCGAGCGACCGCGCGCCGCTCAGAGAAGGGGACGAAAAAGGAAGGGGATGAAGTGATTGAGTTTGCGCCTCTCACAAGTGATACGCTTCCGCGAGGCATCCGCGCGCGCTTCATCCCCGGCATCAACGGGCTTCGCATGCATGTGCTCGAGGCGGGGAGGGCGAGGATCGTCCCCTGGTTCTTCTTCTGCATGGCTTTCCCGAGCTGGCTTATTCCTGGCGAAAGGTGATGCTGCCGCTCGCCTCCGCGGGCTTCCATGTGGTCGCGCCCGATCAGCGCGGCTATGGCCGCACCACCGGCTGGAACCCCGATTACGATGGCGATCTTCGCTCCTTCCGGCTCCTCAACCTTGCGAGAGACGTGCTCGGTCTCGTGGCGGCGCTCGGCCGGCGCAGCGTCGCCGCCGTCGTCGGCCATGATTTCGGCTCGCCGGTCGCCGCCTGGTGCGCCCTCGTCGCGCCCCGATGTCTTTCGCTCGGTGGTGCTGATGAGCGCGCCCTTCGCCGGCCCGCCCGCCTTGCCCTTCGGCACCGCGCGCGATCCGTCCGGCGCGGCATCCGCCACGGGTCACCGCGCAGTGCTCGACGTCCATGAGGCGCTCGCCCGGTTGCCGCGGCCGCGCAAGCATTACCAGTGGTATTATTCGACGCGCGAGGCGAATGCCGATATGCGCGACTGCCCGCAAGGCATCCACGATTTCCTGCGCGCCTATTTCCACTACAAGAGCGCCGATTGGAGCGGCAACAAGCCCTTCAAGCTCGCCGCATTCACGGCCGAAGAGCTCGCCAAGATGCCGAGCTACTACATCATGGATCTCGACAAGGGGATGGCCGAGACCGTGGCGCCGCACATGCCCTCGAAAGACGAGATCGCGGCTTGTGCGTGGCTCCCGGACGATGAGCTTGCGGTCTATGCGGCCGAATATGCGAGGACCGGGTTCCAGGGCGGCCTCAACTGGTATCGCTGCAGGACCGAGGGCGTCGACACGGCCGAGCTCGAGCTTTTCTCGGGCCGGACGATCGACGTGCCCTCGATCTTCATCGCGGGCAAGCGCGATTGGGGCTTCGCCCAGGTCCCCGGGAGCATCGAAAAGATGCAACAGAGCGCCTGCACGCGCATGCTCGGCTGCCATATCGTGGATGGCGCCGGCCATTGGGTGCAGCAGGAGCAGCATGCGAGGGTGAGCGAGATCATCGTCGAGTTCCTGCGGCGAGGGGCTCTCCGTCCATCGCCCAAGGCGAGATTTTCGCCTATTTAGCCGGTCTAAAGCGAGAGAAGGCGAGCCCACCGAGGCTCGCGCCTGCAAGCTCGACGCGGAGCTGGTCTCGCCGAGTCTCGCGCGGTCGAGCCGCCATAGCTCGCCGATAACGCATCGGCGAAGCCGGGAAGCACGTAGCGCGAGGTCGAGGTGGAGCTCGCGCCGTAAAGCGCGCCGGCGCGAAGGCGCACCGCGCCGAAGCTCGCCCCCGCATAGGCGCCGCCGAAGACGCTCTCGAAATTGGCCGAGGACAGGCGCTGGCTCGCGGTGATGCGTCGCTCGCGCAACCGCCGGCGAGGCCGAAGCGCGAATCGGCGCGCAGCAGGTTCGTGGCTGTCACGTCTCTGCCGAGCACGATACCGCCGGTCGAGCGGGAGATGGCGGCCGCACCGCCGTCGCTCGACACGCGTCCTGAATCGCCGAAGGCCTGGCCCGAGAAGTCGAACAGGCGCGGCTCAAACATCCGCAGCGCGACGGGTGCGACGCGAGGCCCTTTGCCGGAGGGGAGGTCGGCCGTCACCACGCTTATAAGTCGTCGTATCACCGTTCTGGCGCGCTTTCCTCGCGAAGCGGGAGCGAGGCGAGCGAGGGCGGCAGAACGGAGGGGCGCCCCTTCACCGCGTGCTCGCGCTTTGCTATCCGAAATTCCATGCTCGTCGCCAATGCGCGCATGTATTCGCCGGCCGCCGGAGCGGCCAAGGCCTGGCGGGATTTCTTCCGCTGGCTTTCCGGCGCTGCCGATGTGCCGCTCGAGATCGTCGAGCATGCGCCGCCGGCTCCGCTCGCCGATCTCTGGGCGCGGCGTGACCTCGGCGCTTGCTTCATGTGCGGCTGGCCGCTGGCGAAGCGCGCAGCCAAGGTCCGCCCGCTCGCGGCCCCCGTGATGAATGATCCGCACGCGCAGGGGAGGGCGATTTACTGGACCGATTTCGTGGTGCGCTTCAACTCGGATTTCGCCAAGCTCGAGGACAGCTTCGGGCGGCGCATCGCCTATACGGTGAAGACTTCCCATTCCGGCTACAACGCACCGCGCCACCACCTCTTGCGCTTTCTCGAGCGCGAGGAACCCGGCAGCTCTTCAGCGAAGTGGTCGGTCCGGTGGTGACGCCGCGCGCCGCGGCGCTCGCCGTGCTCGAGGGCCGCGCCGATGTCGCCCCGCTCGACGCCTATGTCCATGCGCTTTTGCGACGCTATGATCCGAACATCGCGCTTGGCCTGCGCATCGTCGACCGCAGCGCCATCGCGCCGATGCCGGCGCTCGTCGCGAGCACCGCGGCTCGATCCGATCCTTCTCACCCGTCTCACGGACGCTTTGATCGGTGCGGCGGTCGATCATGAAGGCCGCTCGATCCTGGCGAGGCTCGAGCTCAAGAGCTTCGCACCCGTCGGTATCGCGAGCTACGATGTGACGCTCGCCTTCGAGAAGGAGGCGATGGAGAAATCTTATCCCGAGATCGCATGAGGTGGGCGCCGCGAGCGCGGCCGAGCGATCCTCCCGCGCTTTCGTCTCGACAGGTCCGAGCCGAGATGGCACAAGCGGCGGCTTCTCCGCCGCCCGCTTTTTCGTAAAGTGGTGCTCATCGAAATCTGAACGAGGAAAGCCGGAAGATGTCCGATTTCGCCGCGCTCGAACGCGAGCTCCTCGACCGCCATCGCCGCGGCGCCCGACGAGGCGGCGCTCGAGGCGGTGCGCGTCGCGGCGCTCGGCAAGAAGGGCCGAATCTCCGAGCTGCTTGAAGAGCCTCGGCTCGATGACGCCGGAAGAGCGCCGCGAGAAAGGGCCCGCTGATCAACGGCTTGCGCGATCGGGCGCAGGCCGCGCTGAACGAGCGCAAGCAGGCTCTGGCGGGCGCGGCGCTCGAGGCGCGCCTGGCCGCCGAACGCCTCGACCTCACGCTGCCCTTGCGTGAAAGCGCCATCGGCCGCGGGCGCGTCCATCCGATCAGCCAGGTCGTCGACGAGCTCACCGCGATCTTCGCCGACATGGGCTTTTCGATCGCGGAAGGTCCGGACATCGAGACGGATTGGCTGAACTTCACCGCCTTGAATTTCCCGCCCGGCCATCCGGCGCGCGACATGCAGGACACTTTTTTCCTACCTGCCGACGCCAAGGGCGAGCGCAAGGTGTTGCGCACGCACACATCCCCCGTCCAGATCCGCACGATGATGTCGCAAAAGCCGCCGATCCGCATCATCTGTCCGGGCCGCACCTATCGCAGCGACCCTCCCGACCAGACGCATCTGCCCATGTTTCATCAAGTCGAGGGGCTTGTCATCGATAGAGAGGCGCATCTCGGCCATCTGAAGTGGATTCTCGAGGAATTCTGCAAATCCTTCTTCGAGCTCGCTGACGTGAAGATCAGATTTCGTCCCTCCTTCTTCCCCTTCACCGAACCTTCGGCCGAGGTCGACATCCAGTGCTCGCGGAAAGGCGGCGAGATCCGCTTCGGCGAAGGCGAGGATTGGCTCGAGATCCTCGGCTGCGGCATGGTGCATCCGAATGTCTTGAGGAATTGCGGCCTCGATCCGGACGAGTTCCAAGGCTTCGCCTGGGGGATGGGCATAGAACGCATTGCCATGCTGAAATACGGCATGGATGACCTTCGGCAATTCGTCGACGCCGATGTCCGCTGGCTCACCCATTACGGTTTTCGTCCGCTGGACTTCCCGACGCTCGCCGGAGGATTGTCGAGCTGACGGCGGGACCGGGGCATCGGATCGACGAAGCGCGGGGGCCGAGGATTGGAGCCGATACGATAGCCGCAGGTTTTTCGACGGAGGCGCCGATGCACTGGCTGAAAGCCCTCGACGAGTTATCTCGTCGCCAGCTCACGAAAGAGTGGACCGAAGCCCGGCGCCGTCAATTCATCGCCAATCTGTGCGTCGCCGGCGACGAGCCGAGCGAGCCGAAGGCGGTGCAAAGGGCGCTCGATCAGATGGACACCAAAGCGTCCGGCACGCTGACGCATATCTCAATGATGATCGCCGCCATGGGAGTGACGGCGATCAGCGAGATCGTCGATCACGATTCGGAGCGCTTCATCTGCTATTTGACGATCGGGCTTTATCTCGTCCTCGCCGTCATGTGCTTGCGCTGCATGAGCGTCGTCGAGGCGAAGCTGTTCGTCGGCGACAAGAACAGCTTGATCTCCCAATTCGAGGACGACCTCATCTATCGGCGCGAGCTCTATACCACGGTCAACAGCATGACCGCGGTGCTGACGGGCGTCGTCCTGGTGCTGATCTACTTCTTCTACTTCTACTGAAGCACGCGACCGAAATCGGGACGAGGGCTCCTGAAGTGAACGACTATCTGGACGAACGCGAAACGCTCAGTCCCGCGCGCCGCGCCGAGGCGGTTGCCGAAGCTTTGCCCCGTGTCGTCGCGGCCGCGTTGAAGGCGCCGGGCTGGCGCCGGCATCTCGGTGACATCGAGCCTTCGCGAATTCGCGATCGTTCGACGCTCGCCGAGCTGCCGATCTTGCGCAAATCCGATCTGCCGGCCCTGCAGAGCGCGCACCCGCCCTTCGGCGGTTTCGCCGCGCGCCCGCAAGGGGATTTCGCGCGGCTCTTCGCCTCGCCCGGACCGATCTTCGAAGGGGAAGCCTCAGGCGGCGATCCGTGGCGCGCGGCACGCGCGCTCAACGCCGCGGGCTTTCGCCGGGGCGACACCGTGCTCAATACCTTCAGCTACCATCTGACGCCGGGCGGCTTCATCCTCAATTCGGGGGCGCGAGCGCTCGGCTGCGCCGTGATTCCGGCAGGACCCGGCAATACGCAGGCGCAGCTCGAAATGATCCGGGCCTATCGGCCGGCCGCCTATACCGGCACGCCCGATTTCCTGAAGATGCTTCTCGACGCGGCACGAGGCGCCGGCCTCGAACCCTCCTGCATCACGAAGGCCGTTGTCTCGGGCGCCGCCTTTCCCGCGGCCTTGCAGGACGAGATCAAGGGCCGTGGCATCGAGGCGTTCCAAGCCTATGCGACCGCCGATCTCGGCGTGATCGCCTATGAAACCTCGGCGCGCGAGAGCATGGTCGTGAACGAGGACATCATTCTCGAAGTGGTGCGTCCTGGAACCGCGGACCCTGTTGCCGAGGGGGAGGTCGGCGAGGTCGTCGTCACGCTGCTCGAGGAGAGCCATCCCCTCATCCGTTTCGCGCTCGGCGATCTCACGGCCGTGGTTCCGGGGCCCTCGCCTTGCGGGCGCACCCACACCCGGATCAAGGGGTTCATGGGACGCGCCGATCAGGCCACGAAGGTCAAGGGAATGTTCGTGCGGCCCGAGCAGATCGCCGAAATCCAGCGCCGGCACAAGGAGGTCGGCCGCCTGAGGCTCGTGGTGACGCGCGCCGAGGACCAGGACGCGATGACGCTTTTCGCCGAGACCGGAGTGCGCGCCGACGAGGCTCTCGTCGAAGCGCTCACCGCCTCGCTTTCGGCGATCATCAGGATCAAGGGCGAGGTTTCGCTGGTGGGGAAGGGCGTTTTGCCCAACGACGGGAAGGTCATCGAGGACAAGCGCTGAGAGCCCGTGGACGCAAGCCGCGCTCGCGACGCCGAAGCGGCGCTCGACCGAGGCGGGTTCGCGCTTGCTGAACGCCGGCTTTTCAACAAGGCGTTTCGAGATTTTCGAATCCCTCGATAGATTTCTTTTTTCGCTCCGGTCTTCATGTCATGGGTGGGCGATGCATCCCTCCACCACGATATTTCCCCCCGCGGGCCGAATGGCCCTCCAAGGCCGCACGATCCTCCAGGTCATACCTTCGCTCGACGCGGGTGGCGCGGAGCGCACCGCGATCGACGTCGCCTCCGGCCTCGTCGAGGCGGGGGCGCGCGCGCTCGTCGCGAGCGAAGGCGGCCGGCTCGTCGCCGAATTGCAGGCACAGGGAGGGGAGTGGATCCGCTTTCCCGCGGCGACGAAGAACCCGGCGAAGCTCGCGCTGAATATCCTGCGCATGAAGCGCTTGTGTCGCGAGGAGGGCGTCGCGATCATCCATGCGCGGTCGCGCGCGCCGGCTTGGACGGCGCTGCGCGCGGCCCGTTCGCTCGGAGTTCCCTTCGTCACCACCTATCACGGCATCTATTCCGGAACCGCCGGGCCGAAGCTGCTCTACAACTCCATCATGGCGCGCGGCGATGTCGTGATCGCCAACTCCCGCTACACCGCGGACGTCATCTCGCGGCTTTATCCCTGGGCGGCGGCGCGCCTCGAGGTGATTCACCGAGGCACCGACCTTTCCCTGTTCGCCGCCTCTTCCGTCTCGCCGGAGCGTGTTGAGAAGCTGCGCGCCGCCTGGGGCGTGGCTCCTGGCCAGCGTGTCGTGCTTCTGGCGGCGCGGTTGACGGGGTGGAAAGGACAGAAGCTCTTCATCGAGGCCGCGCGGCGTCTCCTTGCGGAAGGGTTGCCGGACACGGCCTTCGTCATGGCGGGGGATGCGCAAGGGCGCGACAACTATGTGCGCGAGCTCGATCAGCTCATCGCAGCCCATGGCCTCCGGGATGCCGTGAAGCGCGTCGGCCATTGCACCGACATGCCGGCTGCCTTCCTCGCGGCTCATGCGGTCGCGGTCGCGTCGATCGAGCCCGAGGCTTTCGGCCGTGTGGCCGTCGAGGCGCAGGCCATGGGCACTCCCGTGATCGTGACCGATCTCGGCGCCGTGCCCGAAACCGTGCTGGCGCCTCCCGACGTTCCGGCCGGCGCGCGGACGGGTTGGCGCGTGCCGCCATCGGATGCCGGAGCGCTTGCCGAAGGCATCGCGGCGGCGCTTTCGCTGCGTGCGAGCCAGCGTTCCGCGATGCAGGCGCGTGCACGCGCCCATGTGGAGGCCCATTTCTCGCTTCCCGGCATGGTCGACAAGACATTGCGCGTCTACGAGAATCTCATCGGCCGGAAGTCTCATCGGCCAGAAAAGTGACGAGGACACCCGTTGACTTCCCGGAAGTTTACGACGAAATGATCTCTTCCGCCGTCGACTAGAGGAGAAGCCAGCCATTCGCCGCCCCTTCCGTCCCATGCCCGCCCCCCAAAAGGAGGGGCCCCGGGCCAACCGCGACATTCGAGGTGTCCGCGACGTCCAACTGATCGACGACAGTGGTTCGAATAAAGGGGTGATGCCTTTCTTCGACGCCCTCAAGATCGCCGAGGACGCCGGCCTCGATCTGGTCGAGATCTCTCCGAACTCGACGCCCCCCGTTTGCAAGATTCTGGATTACGGCCGCTTCCGCTTTCTGGAGCAAAAGAAGGCCAATGAGGCGCGCAAGCGCCAAAAGGTCATCGAGATCAAGGAGATCAAGCTCCGCCCGGGCATCGATGACCATGATTACGACGTGAAGATGAAGTCGGTGCGCCGCTTTTTCGAGGAGGGCGACAAGGTGAAGGTGACCTTGCGTTTCCGCGGCCGCGAAATGGCGCATGTCGAGCTCGGCGCGAAGGTCCTGCAGCGAGTCAAGGCCGATACGGCCGAGATGGCGAAGGTGGAGAGCGAACCCTCGATGGAAGGCCGCCAGATGACCATGGTGCTGGCGCCGCGTTAGCCATTTGGTCACGCCCGGCCGCCATGATGCGGCCGAAGTCGCTTCGCTTTTGTTTTCCGAACTTTGGTGGGCGGCCGACGAGGCCTTTGAGCCTCGCGTCGCCTGTGGTGCTGCTGCACGCTCTCTCGCTGGAGGCGGCCATTGATCCTGAGGTCGAGCATCCTGGCGCTGCTTTTTTGCCTGGCGATGAGCGGGTCCGCGAAGGCCGACATGAGCGTATGCAACTCGACGGCGAGCCGGGTCGGCATCGCGCTTGGATATCGGGATCAGCAAGGCTGGGTGACGGAGGGTTGGTGGAACCTGAAGCCCAATCAATGCGAGCGGCTGCTCTCGGGCCGCCTCGCCGCGCGATTCTACTACGTCTATGGCGTCGATTACGACCGAGGCGGAGAATGGGCCGGATCGTCCTTCATGTGCACGGGCGACAAGGAATTCACCATCCGCGGCGTGGAGAATTGCCTCGCGCGCGGCTATGACCGAACCGGCTTCTTCGAGGTCGATACGGGCGAGCAGAAGGACTGGCGCGTGCAGCTCACCGATTCAAAGACACCTCAGCAAGGCTCGGTGACGAAGTGAGGCGCCGCCGCCGCGTCAAGATCGTCGCGACGCTCGGGCCTGCATCCGAGGATGCGGCCGCGATGGGCGAGCTTTTCCGCGCGGGCGTCGACGTGTTCCGCATCAACATGAGCCATTCCTCCCGCGAGGCGATGCGCGAACGGGTCCTCGCCATCCGCGAGCTCGAGAAACGCTTCGATCGGCCGATCGGCATCCTTGCCGACCTCCAGGGTCCCAAGCTGCGCATCGGCGCCTTTGCCGGCAACGGCGTCGAGCTCGCGCGCGGCCAGCGCTTCACCCTCGATGCCGATCCGGCGAAGGGGGATGGGACGCGCGTGCATCTGCCGCATCCGGAAATTCTCGGCTCGCTCGAGCCGGGCCATATGGTGCTCCTCGACGACGGCAAGCTTGCGCTGCGGATCATCGAGGCGGAGCCGGACCGCGCCATCACGGAGGTCGTGACCGGCGGGCGGCTGACGGATCGCAAGGGCGTGAGCGTGCCCGACACGGTGATCCCGATCGCCGCGATGACCGAAAAGGACCGCAGCGACGCCGAAGCCGCGGTCGACGCCGGCGTCGATTGGATCGCGGTGTCTTTCGTGCAGCGGCCCGAGGACGTGGCGGAGGTCAAGAAGCTCGCGCGCGGCCATTGCGCCGTGCTCGCCAAGATCGAGAAGCCTCAGGCGGTCGCGAGATTCGAGGAGATCATGGAGATCGCGGACGCGGTGATGGTGGCGCGCGGCGATCTCGGCGTCGAGATGCCCCTCGAGAAGGTCCCCGGAATCCAAAAGCGCATCACACGCTTGACGCGGCGGACCGGCAAACCCGTCGTCATCGCGACGCAAATGCTCGAATCGATGATCTCGAGCCCCGTTCCGACACGCGCCGAGGTCTCGGACGTGGCGACCGCCGTTTTCGAAGGGGCGGACGCCGTGATGCTTTCGGCCGAAAGCGCCGCCGGACAATATCCGGTCGAGGCGGTCGCGATGATGAACCGCATCGCCGAGGAGGTCGAGAGCGATCCGAACCACGCCGTGATCATCGCGGCTCAACGCTGGTCGCCCGAGGCTACCGGCGCGGACGCGATCGCGGCGGCCGCGCGCTCGATCACGGAAACGGTGGGGGTGAGCGCCATCATCGCGTGGAGCGAGTCGGGGGCGACCGCGCTGCGCATCGGGCGCGAGCGGCCCGAGCTTCCGATCCTCGTGCTCACGCCCAACATGCGCACCGCGCGGCGGCTGGCGCTGGGATGGGGCGTGCACGCCGTGGTGACGGACGACGCGCATGACGTCGACGACATGGTCAACCGCGCCGTCGAGATCGCGCGCCGGGAAGATTTCGCGAAGCCTGGCGAACGCGTCATCATCGTCGCCGGCTTGCCGTTCGGAACGCCGGGCGCGACCAACATGATCCGCATCGCCTTCGCCTGAGGCGCGGCGGTGGCCAGGCGCGCCCCTGCCGTCCCGCTCGCAAGGAGGGACGCCTCGAGAAAGCGGCGCCACCCAGCCCGGATTTCTCACACGGGCCTATGAGCCGGGCGGCCAGGAAAAGCGGATGTTGTCATCGCGCAAGCCGGCGAGCACCACCTCGATCCCTCCGGATTTGACCATCCACTCGAGTCGATGGTCGCGATATTCGCGCCGTCGTCCGCCGGTGGTGTAAAGCGCCGCCAGGCCTTTCATGCGAGCGCCCGCCGCGTCGAACTCCGCGAAAGTCAAGGCGACGGAGGGCCGCTCACGCGCGCGCTGGTGCCAACGGGCAAGGGAACTCCCGGCTGGCGGGCCCATGCCGTAGTGGAAGGAGCGATTGAGCATCGGTGCGACGGCCGCGTCGGCCCAGCCGAAAGCTGCCCCGCCGAACCAATCCGCCTCGCCCAGCCGCGCGGCGAGCCAATCCTGCAGAACGGCGGTTTGTCGCGCCGCTTGCGCCCGCAGCGTGTCGGCGAGCTCGCCCGTCGCCCGGCGAAACCAGAGCACCTCGCCGAAGCCCCAGTTGATGGCCTCGTATTGGGTGTCGCATACTTCTTCCGTGATCCGCGCGGCGGCCCGGGCTTCGGGCGTGCGCGGCAGCAACGGCGGATGGGGCCAGCGTTCCTCGATATATTCCATGATGATGGTGGAATCGAAGATGCGCGTTTCCCCATCGATGAGTACCGGCACCTCGGCGCGAGGGTTGGCGACGGCGAAAGGCCCGTCAGCGCGCCCAGTCCCAAAGCTCTCCGGCAGCTCGAGCTCGAAGGCCACGCCCTTTTCGCGAAGTGCGATCTTGACTTTCTGCGCGTAGGACGAGAGCGGGTGTTCGTAAAGCAACATAGGCGATGTCCCCTTCAGATTTGGTGTTCACACTGCAATCGCGACCTGATGCCGTGACGCCTCGCTTGCGCTTGTCAGCGCTTGTCGCGCCGCCTCGCAAGCGCGTCCGGTCAAGCCACGCGCGGCCGCGCGGTTTTTTCCTCGACGCGGCGCACGAGGCCGAGCTGATGCTCGCGCCAGATGACGAACAACCCCGCCGAGATCACCACCACGGCGCCGGCGAGCACGATCTCGAGCGGGCGTTCGCCGAACACCAGATAGCCGAGCGTGAGCGCCCAGATCATCGAGGTATAATCGAAGGGCGCAAGCGTCGAGACGCCGGCGTGGCGATAGCTCGCGGTGAGGAGGATCTGTCCCATGCCCCCGAAAATGCCGGTGGCGACGAGGATCGCCCCGTCCGCGAGCGTGGGCATGCGCCAGCCCCAAAACAGGGACAAGAGCGCGAGTGCCGAGCACACGATGGAGAAGTAGAAGACGATCGTCGCCGTGGTCTCGCTCTGCGACAGGCGCCTCACCTCGATGACCGCGAACGCCGTGCAGGCCGCGCCCGCGAGCGAGGCGAGGGCGCCGAGCGCCGGACCGCCTTCTCGCGCATCGGCGATGATCGAGGAGGACATATGGGGAAGGAGCATCAGCACGACGCCGATGAGGCCGATGAGGACCGCCGACCAGCGATAGAGCCGCACCACCTCCTTGAGAAGCACCGCGGCAAAGACGACGGTGAGCAAGGGCCCTGCGTAGCCGATCGCGGTCGCGTCCGGCAGCGGCAGGTTGGTGAGCCCGACGAAGCCGCAGAACATGCCCGTCGCCCCCACGAGATTGCGCCTCACATGGCCCCAGAAATGCTCCGTCTTGTGGACCCTCGAGATTTCGTGCCGATAGGCGAGCCAGCTCATCAACGGAATCAGGGTGAAGAAGGCGCGAAAAAACATGATCTCGCCAGTCGGGTAGCGAGAGCCGACGAGCTTGATGCTCGCGCCCATCATCGAAAAGACAAGGGTCGAGGCGATCTTGAGAGTAATTCCGAGGAGCGGATTCACGGGCGGGATATGGAAGGAGGGCAAAAGGACCATGCACCGGAATGGATGCAAGGCCAAGCCGAAAGGCGTTCCGGGTGCCATCGCGCGGGAGACGGCGCGCCCTTGCTGCGCGGTGGGCCCCGCGCGTCGTTGCCCATCTCGCCCGCTCGGAACACTCCCTTGATTTGTTCCTTAAGATTTTGCACGGATGCGCTGCGCGAGCGCGCGAATACGTGATAGAGCGAGCGGGTTTTCGTTCAGGATTTCGGGTGTTGCGGAAAGAGGGCATGCCTTAAAATGTCCGGGCATCGATATGATGTAGCCGTCGATCGCCGAGGGAGGCGCATAGCGTGTCCGTCCGACCGCAGATACGGGTAGACGTCCAGGCCGGAAGCGCCGTGCTGGCGCTTGACGGCTCCTGGATCGCGCGCCGCGCGAGGCTCGCCGAGGCCGCCGTGTCGAGCGCGCTCCAGGAGCTCGGCTCCGTCGTGCGCATCACGCTCGACCTGCGGGGCGTCGATCGCATCGACACGGCCGGCGCCTGGCTCGTCGAGCGCACCCGACGCGGGCTCGTCGATTCGGGAGCCGATGTCGATCTCAAGGCGCCGCAGGAGAAGCAGCGCATCCTGATCGAGGAGGTGCGCACCCATTACGCCGACTCGCCGCCGCCCCGGCCGGTCGAGCGGTTCGTCGATCTCCTCGCCGATCTCGGCAAGGGCGTCGTGGGCGCCTCCGAGGACATGGTCGACGGCACGTCCTACATGGGCCTGTTCACCATGGCGGTGGTGCGCTCGATCGCCAATCCGGCGCGGCTGCGCTTCACCTCGATCGTCCATCACCTCGAGATGATCGGGCTGCGCAGCGTGCCGATCATCGCACTGATCTCGTTCCTGGTCGGCGGCATCGTCGCGCAGCAAGGCATATTCCAGCTCAACACTTTCGGTGCACCGACCCTCGTCGTCGACCTCGTCGGCATCCTGACCCTGCGCGAGCTGGCCTTGCTCCTCACCTCGATCATGATCGCGGGTCGCTCGGGCTCCTCGATCACCGCCGAGCTCGGCTCGATGAAGATGCGCGAGGAGATCGACGCGCTCCATGTGATCGGCCTCGATCCGATGGAGGTCCTGATCCTGCCGCGGGTCATCGCGCTTCTCCTGTCGATGCCGATGCTGACCTTCATCTCGTCGATGGCGGCGTTGTTCGGCGCCGGCATGGTCGCTTTCTTCTATGGTGGGATCAGCCCCGAAATCTTCCTGTTCCGCCTGCAGAACGCCGTCGGCATTCACACTTTCCTGGTCGGGATGATCAAGGCGCCCTTCATGGCGTTGGTGATCGGCTTGATCGCGACCATGGAAGGCATGGGGGTCGAGGGATCGGCCGAATCGCTCGGCCGGCAAACCACATCCTCGGTGGTGAAATCGATCTTCATGGTGATCGTGGTCGACGGCATCTTCGCGATGTTCTTCGCAGGGATCAACTATTGATGAGGGGCGGTATTCCTCGATGTTGAACCCGCTCGCCCCTCTCAAACGGGCCGAACGCGTCCGCCAGTTCACCGAGAAGCTCGAGGATGTCGCCGCGAGCGATGCCACGCTGCTCGACGTGCAGCACCTCGCGGTCGAGCTCAACGAAAGGGAAATCCTCAAGGATGTGAGCTTCGAGCTCAATCGCGGCGAGCTCGTGGGCGTCGTCGGCGCCTCCGGCACCGGCAAGTCGGTGCTGACGCGCGCCATCCTCGGTCTCGTGCCGAAGACGCGTGGGCGCATCGTCATCCTGCAGGCGGACATGGATCAGCTCGACTATTCCGAGCAGCGTGTGGTGGAGCAACGCCTCGGCGTCATGTTCCAGCATGGCGCCTTGTTCTCCTCGCTGACCGTGAAGCAGAACGTGCAGGTGCCGATGCGGGAATATCTCGACCTGTCGCCGAAGCTGATGGATGAGCTCGCGATCCTCAAGATCCAGATGGTGGGCTTGACGGCGGATGCGGCGGAGAAATTTCCTTCCGAGCTTTCCGGCGGGATGATCAAGCGCGCCGCGCTCGCCCGCGCGCTTGCGCTCGATCCCGACATCGTCTTCCTCGACGAGCCGACATCCGGCCTCGACCCGATCGGCGCGGGCGAGTTCGACGAGCTGATGATGACGTTGCAGGAGTCGCTCGGGCTGACGGTGTTCATGGTGACCCATGATCTCGACAGCATTTACACGACTTGCGACCGGGTGATCGCGCTCGGCGAGGGCAAGGTGATCGCCGATGGGCCCATCTCGGCCATGCTGGCCTCGGAACATCCCTGGCTGAAATCCTATTTCCATGGCAAACGGGGCCGGTCCGCCATTCAGAGCCAGGGAAAGCTCGAACTCGTGAGAGACGGCGATGGAAACACGCGCTAAATTCGCCCTGATCGGCGTGTTCACGCTGTGCGTGATCGCGGCCGCGTTCGGCTTCGTGTTCTGGTTCTCGGGATCGCGAGGGGGTGCCAATCTCAAATCCTATCAGGTCGTGTTCGATACGCCGGTGACCGGGCTTTCGCGAGGCGGCGCGGTCCTGTTCAACGGCATTCGGGTCGGCGAGGTCACGGATCTGAGCTTCTACCCGAGGGATCCGAGGCTCGTCGTGGCGCGCGTCGACATCGCGCCCGACGTGCCCATCAAGGTGTCGACCAAGGCGAGGCTCGAGTTCTCGGGCTTGACCGGCGTCGCTTCCGTTCAGATCTTCGATTCAGACCCGAAGTCGCCGGATCTCAAGCCGAAACAGGGCGATACGATCCCCACCTTGCGCGCCATCCCCACGCCGAGCCTCCAGAGCGTGCTCGAGACGGTGCAGACGGCCGGAAAGCACGCCGACGACATCCTGGTGAAGGTCGATCAGATCGTCGCGGACAACCAGGTGCCGATCAATCACATCATAGCCAATATCGAGAAGCTGTCCGAGGCCCTCGACGCCGCCAAGATCAATGCCGCCGTCGACAACATCTCCGCCATCGCCCAGAAGTTCGATGTCGAGAAGCTCAACCACGCCATCGGCTCGATCGACACGGTGGTGAGCTCGCTCGACACCTCGACCGTCAACCACACCTTGAAAAGCGTCGACACTTTCGCAACGGCGCTCGGCGACTCATCGGACAACTTGCGCGCGGTGGCCCATGACGCCACCGAGCTCGCGGCGAAGCTCAAGGGCACGGCGACCACGATCGACAACCTCGTCGCGACGAATGCCGGGCCCGTTAACAACGCGATCACCAATCTCGACAAGATTTTGGGCAGCATCGACGCCGCGAAGCTCACCCGCACCGTCGACGACGTCGAGAAATTCGCGACCACGCTGCGCGACAACAGCGCCCGCGTCGACCAGATCGCCAAGAACGCGAATGAGCTCTTCGCCAAGCTCGATGCCAGCGCCGACAAGGTCGATCAGATCCTGAACGGCGCCAATTCCCTCGTGAATTCGCCCGACGGCAAGAGCGCCTTCGCCGAATTCGCCGAGGCTTCGCGCTCGGTGCGAAGGCTCGCCGACGATCTCGACAAGCGCTCCGCGGAGCTGTTGACCAATCTCAACCAATTCTCCGGTTCCGGATTGCGCGACATCCAGCAGTTCGCCGTGGATGGACGGCGCACGCTCGGCGATATAAGCCGGACGCTGCAGAGTGTTCAACGCAATCCGCAGCAGTTCATTTTCGGCGGAAAGGCCTCGCTGCCGGAATACGGAAATTGAGTCGGCGGCGGCTGATCTGGCAGGGGTTGGGGAATGAGCAGTCCACCGCATAGACCATCTTGCGCGCCGCGCAAAGCCGGCGCGGCTTCGTCGCGCTCACCGTGACGAGCCTGGCGCTTTCGGCTTGCGGCGGCGGGCCTACCGCCGGCGACCTTCGATCTTGCGCAACCCGAGAGGGCGGCGAAGAAGAGCGATGCATCTGCGGCGCCAATTCGTGGTGACCGAGCCGATTGCCGTTGCAGCCGCTCGAATTCGGACCAGGTGCTGGTGCGCCGCCCGGACGGCACGCTCGCGACCCTCGCTCACGCCCAATGGTCGGATCGCCTGCCGCGGCTCGTCCAGGCGCGCATCGTCCAGGCCTTCGAGAATGCGGGAGCCGTCGGGCGCGTCGGCGTCTCGGGCGGCCCGATCACGCCGGATGTGACGCTCGACGTCGAGATCCGCGTCTTCGAGGTCGATGCGGGCGCCGGCCAAGGCAAGATCGAGCTCGCCGCCAAGCTCGTCGACGCCGTTTCCGGGCGCACGGTCGCGGCGCGTGTGTTTCAGGCGGATATGGCAGGCGCAGAGCGAAGGGCCCGGCGGCGGTCGGAACGCTCGATCAGCGCACTCGGCCAGCTCCTCGGCGAGATCATGCGCTGGGCCCGCCCCTTATCTTTGATGAAGGCGCAGGCCAGCGCCGCCGGCGGCGAAAATCCTCAAACACGCATGGCTTCGTGATCAGGCTCGAAGACCTATCACGGGGCTTGCGTGAAGGGTCACTCGAGCCTGCCCGACGCGTGAGCGAGGATGGTGTAGACCTTGCCGGTGTCGGAGGTGAGATAGCCGCGCTGGGTCGCGGGATCTTGCGCCACTTCCGCCAAGCAACCGTTCGAATTCCTCGACGTAGCGATGGGCCGTCGTCGCGGAAGGCCTCGTCGCGGCGGTATTTGCGCTTGATCTCATCGAACATCTGCTGGCCTTGCGCCGTGTACATCGAGCGGTTGAAGATGCCCTGCTCGCCCATTCTGATGGCGATCCCACATCTTCGCGGCGACGTCGTGATCGATCATGCGTGCGATGTCGACGGCGATCGTGTCGAGCGAAGCCGAGGGAGGGCTGGGCCGTCGCCGTCGGCGATGCGCCGCGGACGCCGTGCCCGCCGGCTGGCGGTTCGACGAGGCGGGCAGCGGCTCCTCTCGCGAGGCGCGCGACAGGAGGTCGGAAAGCCAGCCGCTGCGCGGCAGGCCGTCCTGGCGCGGCGGCGGCGTCGTTTCGGCGCGCCGTTCGCGCGGCGAGCCTTGCGTCGACCCGGGCGCCGGATTGGCCGTCGCGGGACGCCGCGTGGTCGAACCTCCGTTCCCGCTCGCGCGGGAAGGGGGGCGCGCGCGGGGCGGAGCTCGTCGTCGCTTGCGCCGGGCGCGTCTCCCGTTGCTGCACGACGTTGCGCGGTCGCGGGCTCGACGGCATCGAGGCTCGATACCGAACGGGTCGCGATCGCGGTCAATTCGTTGAGCACCTTGATCTGCTCGCCGACGACGCGGCGCATTTCGCCGGCCGAGGCTTGCGTCTCGCGCGGCAATTCGACGAGGCCGCGGTGAAGCTCGGCTCGAGTGATCTCCATCTCGCGCTGGATTTGCGCGGTGATCTGGCGCATCTCCGTCGCCGCGTCGCGGAAGCGCGAGGTCGCCTGGCCGAAGGTCTCGTTCATGTCGCCCATGACCGATTCATAGGCCTCGCGCAACGCCGTCGCGGTGCGCTCGCGCTCCGCGCCGGCGCTCGAGCGGATATGCGTGAATTGCTCGTTGATGGCCGCGACCGATGCACGCGCAGTTCTCGCCGAGGACGTCGCCGATGCGACGCGCCTTTTCCTCGGCGGCGCCGAGCGAATCCTCGATGAGCTCGCGGAAGGCGCCCGGTGACCTTTTCCAAGTTCCTCGCTGCGGTCGCCGATCGAAGCGGTGAGGGTCTCGAGCGCGTCGCGCTTCGTGGCAAGCGAGCGCGCGATGCGGGCCTCGACCCGTTCGAGGAGATCGGCCGCCTCGTTCCAGCCACGCGTCTGAGCTTCCGTCGCATCCGCGAGCGCATGGGCCTGGCTCTCGAGTTTCTCGAGGAGGTTCTCGGCGTTTCGCAGCGTCGAGCTCGAAACCGAATTCAGCGCGCCGACCTGATCGGCGACGCGCGACGCCGCGCGGTTGGTTTCGGAAACGATGCCGCCAAGCAGGTATTCGAGGTCCTTGAGACGTTTGGCGAGGCCCGACTTCGAGAGCGCCGAGGCTTTGGCCCGCGCCCGACATGATCTGCTGCAACAACCCGTTCGCGGCGCTCAGGCGGTCGAGAATGCCGCCGATCTCGCCGCGCACCGTCTCATGCGCATTGGCGAGCGCGTCGATCGAATGGCGCGTCGAATTCATCGACCGTGCCCCGCAATTCGGCGGAGGACCGCGCCACGCTTTCGGAGAAGTCGCGCACGCCGCCCTCGAAGCTCTGGACCAAGGTGGTCGCGCCCCGATCGAGCGTCTCGGCCGCCGTGGTGCTCGCGCGCTCGATATCGACCTTGATGCGCGAGGAGGCGTTGCGTGAGGTTCTCGGTGAGAGCCGCGCCCGTGCCGTCGAGGAGACGCACGAACTGGTCGCCCCTTTCGCTGAGCGCGACGGAAAGGCCGGTGATCCTGTCGCCCGCCTTGGCATCGAATTGCGAGATCTGGCTCTCGAAGGCGCTCGCGAGCTCCTCGACGCGCGTGCCGAGGACAGCGTTGACCTCGTTGGTGCGGGTCGACAAGACGCCCGAGATATCCTCGAGCTTGCCGTCGACCGTGGTCTCGAGCCGATCGATCTGCCGGTCCATCGAGGTCGGCAAGATCGGCCGCTCGCCTGCCGAGAAGCTCGAGACGCGAATCCACCCGATCCGAGAGCTCGTGCACTTGCCGATCGAAGCCATGCGTCATTCCGCTGATGCGCCCGTCGAGGAGCTGCAATTGCCCCTCGATGTTTTGCGTCAATCCGTTGACCTGTCGATCGAGCGACTGGGAAAGATCGGCGACGTGGCCGCCGAGTGCTCCGAGCTTCTCGTCGACCGTGGTCGACAGGCGTTCGGTCTGAGCGTTGAACAGGCCGGCGATCTCCGTCGCCCGGTCACCGAGCTGCACATGGATCGTATCGGTCTGGGTGCGCAAGCTCGACGACAGGCTCTCGAGCCGTCCGACGACCTCGTTCTGGAAGCGCGAGACGCCGCTGTCGAAAGCATTGGCGAGCTCGGACGAGCGCGCGCCGAGCAGCTTGTTGAGCTCGTCGGCTCGCTCCGAAAGAAACAAGGTCTTCTCGCCGATCACCTTTCCGGCCTCGGTCAAAGTCGTCTCGAGCTGGGCGGAAGCGCTGCGTCCGCTCTCGGCGATGGCGCGCGCGACCTCGATCGTGCGGGCCTTCAGGCCTTCGGTGAAGACGCCGGCGTGCTTTTCCAAGGTGCCGTCGATGCGGCCGATGAGGCCATCGAGCGAGCTCACGATTTCGCCCGTCCTGGCGCCGGCGCGCTCCTCGAAGGTCGCGATCTGCGCCTCCATCGTCTGCGCCGCCTCGCGCGTGTGATTGGTGAGCCGTCCAACAAGGCCGTCGCCATGCGTCGTCAACAGGGTCTCGATGGAGCCGAGCTTGGTGGAAACGATGTCGGTGAAGACGGCGGCGTCCGCGGCGATCTTCTCGGCGAGCGAGCCTCCGCGCACCACGATCGCGTCCTCGAAAGCGTTGAGATGGCCGGTGAGGGTCTCCGACAGCTTGTCCGAATGGCCCGGCCAAGGTGGCCTGCGCCTGTCGAGGTCTTCTCGTCCAGGGTGGCGCCGGTCGCGGCGAGGCGCTCGGTCAGCGCATCTCCGCCGCTGACGATGGCCTGGCTGATGCGCTGGCCCGTTCGTCGAGCCGCCCGGTCACCTCGGTGACCCGGGCGCCGAGCTCGGTGACGATGGTGTCTCCGATCGAGCGCAGGTCTTCGCGCACCTCGGCCGAGCGCCCGACGAGGCCTTCGATGATCCCCTTGCCGGTTTCGGCCAGACGGTCGTTGACGACGATCGCGCCGTCATGCAGCGCGTTCGCGAGCTGGGTGCCGGTGTTGTTCAGGCTCTGATGCATGTCGCCGCCGACCCGGTCGAGATGTGCGACGAGGCTCGTGCCCATCTCGTCGAGACGCGTGACGACATTGCCGCTCACGCGTTCGAGCGAGCCCGCGACCTCGGTGCCGATCTGCGCGACCTGCTCGGCGACACGCGTGCCGGTGGTCTCGAGCCGCGTCGTGAGCTCACCGCCCTGCGATCGAGCGAGCCGCTCAGCGCGACGCCGACCTCGGCGAGCTGTTGCGACACGCGGGTGCCCGTCTCCTCGAGGCCACGCGTCACGGCGTCGCCGCGCGTCACGATCTCCTGCGAGATGCCGCCGGTGATCGAGGACGAGACGGTCGGTGACGTCCTTCGCAGCGGCGCTCCATCTCGGCCGTGATCGCATCGCCGGAGACGCCGAGCTGGCGGCCGACGAAATCGGTCGCGGCCAAGCAGACGCTCGGTGAGGTCGGCCCCGCGGGCGCCGATCTCGGCCATGATGCGCTCGCCGGCCTGGCCGAGCGCGGAGGTCACGAGCTCGCTCCTGACCATGCAGCGTCTCGACGACCCTCGTGCCCGTCTCGTCGAGCGAACCGGTCAGTTTCGCCGTGGCGGCGGAAAGCTCGGTGGACAGCTTGAGATGCGTGTCGGCGATGACGTCGCGCACCCGCTCCGAATGGGTGGCGATGCCTTCGCGCTGCGTGATCAGCTCGTCGATGAGGGAGCGGATGCGAAGCTCGTTCTCGCCATAGGCGCGCTCGAGCGTCGAGATTTCGCGATGAACGAGCGATTCGAGCTCGGTCGCGCGTGCCATCGCGCGCTCGATGCCGTCATTCATCGCCACGACCTCGCGCCGGATCGCGGTGCTCACGCTCACCACGGCGTCATGGGCGGAGACTTGCGGATCGGCGAGGCGAAAGGCGATCTGGGAGAGCGAGCGGGCGGTAAGCCCGAGTTCGGAAGAACGTCGGAACAGGCCCGCGAGCGCAAAGAAGAAAATCACGGGGCCTATAAGCAGCGCCAGCGCGAAGCCGAAGGTCGGCGTCTGCAACCGCTCGATCAGGGCGGCCTGATCGCCGACATTGGCGAGATCGAGGCGCCACCAGGCCAGCGCGCCGACCGCGACCGCCCAGACGAGCGAGGCGAGCGCCGCCGCCACCATCGAGCGCGAGGAGGGCTTCGCCTGCATCGTCTTCAGCAGGTTCCCGATCACCTCGCGATCGTCATTGGCCGCGGCCGTGGGCGCGAGCTCGGCGGGGCGCGGTCTCGCCTCGAGCGGGACGACCGTTCTCCGGCGCTGGATCAAAAGAGCCGGACGTGGGCGGGGAATAGGAGCCGACCGAACCAGCGGAGGAAGATGCCGAAGAGGGATTTGCCGAGTTCCGGCTGCGTACCTCCGGCGAGGGTCGCCGGACCGAGATGATGTCCGAATTCGCTTCGGGCAGGCGCGGCTCGGCCGAGGGCGCGGTCCCTTTCAGCGCTTCCTCGATCGCGCTCAAGGCAGCCTGCGTCTGGTCATCGAGCTTCGGTTTCGTGCTCATACGCTACACCTCGCTGCGCCTGATCCGGAGGCAATGCCCATCGCCTCCGCCGGACGCATATATTTGCCGCGCCGCCCTTTTTTCCGGGCGGGAGCGCGGCTGTGCACAGCCCCGTTAACCAAGTCAGTGTAAAGCGCCGAGGGGAAATTTGAAACCCGGCTTGGTTCTGCTTTGCAAAACGTCGTTAACGGACCGGCAACCATGGCTCCACGGTGCCCATGGAAGCGCAGCCGCGACAGGCGAAAATGACGGCCTTGTGGATCGCAGAACACCTCTTTGAGGGACGATGCTCATGAAAGCCCGGGAAATCCGCCGAAATCGTGACCTGCCCGTCACGGCGGGCGAGCGCGCGCCCCATGCGCCGACTGCGGTGCTCGACGCAGCCTATCTCGATGCCCAAATCGCCGGCGACCTGCAACTGCGCGAAGAGCTGCTGCGGCTCTATGCGGAACAGCTCGCCGCGCTCGCTCCGGCGGTCTGCGGGTCGGCGGGTCGGGCGCGGCGCGAGGCCGCCCATAAGCTGAAGGGAGCCTCCTTCGCCATCGGAGCCTTTGCCCTGGCGCGGCTCTGCGACGTCATCGAGAGCGACACCGATGCCGCGGCCGGCCGACCGGTCGCGGGAGGAGAGCCCCTCCAGCGAGAACCGCCAGCGCCGGGAAGCCACGCTCATGATCGAGGCCACGCGGCGATGCGTGACGGACCTCCTGGAGCTCCGGGCGCGTAGGGTTGGCCACCTCTCTTGCGCTTACGTTGCTCCTATGCCAATCCGGCTCGCGCCTTCCGATGCTTCGCGCGCATGCCCCGGCGCGAGCGCTTTTGTGTCGATCCGAGAGAGCCCTTTGATGCCGAAGATCACCTATGTGGATCACGACGGGACGCAGCGCGTCGTGGAGGCCAAGGTCGGCGCGACCGTGATGGAGACCGCGATCGAGCACGGCGTGCCGGGCATCGTGGCGGAATGCGGGGGCGCCTGCGCTTGCGCGACCTGCCACGTGCATGTCGCTCCCGAATGGCAGGAGACGGTCGGGGCACCGGAGACGATGGAAGAGGACATGCTCGACTTCGCCTTCGACGTTCGCCCGACCTCGCGCCTCTCCTGCCAAATTCGGGTGACCGAAGCTCTCGACGGTCTCACCGTGCACACGCCCGAGCGGCAGGGCTGATGCAAGTCGTGCCGCCGAGGCCCCGTTTTCCTCCGCTTTTTGCCGCGATGCCCTCCGCATCGTGCCTTGCGAGCACATAACCCTCTTCTTATATCGCGAAAGACGCCGGTGAGACCGGCACTCCGGACGGGGGGCGTTGAGCGCACAGCCTCGCCGGAGCCCATGCCCGGCTGCTACGGGGCCGGGCGATCTGCTTTCTCAATTCAAGGGATCTCCAATCATGGGTAAAGTCATCGGCATTGACCTCGGCACCACGAATTCCTGCGTGGCGGTGATGGACGGCACGACGCCGAAGGTCATTGAGAATTCCGAAGGGGCGCGCACGACGCCTTCGATCGTGGCCATCACGGATGATGGCGAGCGGCTCGTCGGCCAGCCGGCCAAGCGCCAGGCGGTCACCAATCCCGAACGGACCTTCTTCGCCATCAAGCGCCTCATCGGGCGCACCTATAACGACCCGATGACCCAGAAGGACAAGACGCTCGTCCCCTACAAGATCATCAAGGCGCCGAATGGCGATGCCTGGGTCGAGGCGGACGGCAAGCCCTATTCGCCTTCCCAGATCTCGGCCTTCGTGCTGACCAAGATGAAGGAGACGGCGGAAGCTCATCTCGGCACGCCCGTCACCCAGGCCGTGATCACGGTTCCGGCCTATTTCAACGACGCTCAGCGCCAGGCGACGAAGGACGCCGGCAAGATCGCCGGGCTCGAAGTGCTGCGCATCATCAACGAGCCGACGGCGGCGGCGCTCGCCTACGGGCTCGACAAGCGCAAATCGGGCACCATCGCGGTCTACGACCTCGGCGGCGGCACTTTCGACGTCTCCGATCCTCGAGATCGGCGATGGCGTGTTCGAGGTGAAGTCGACGAATGGCGACACCTTCCTCGGCGGCGAGGATTTCGACATGCGTCTCGTCGAATATCTCTCGGCCGAGTTCAAGAAGGAGCAGGGGATCGATCTGACGAAGGACAAGCTCGCCCTCCAGCGACTCAAGGAGGCGGCCGAGAAGGCGAAGATCGAATTGTCTTCCGCGACCCAGACCGAGATCAACCTTCCCTACATCACCGCCGACGCCTCGGGGCCGAAGCATCTGACCTTGAAGCTGTCGCGCGCCAAGTTCGAATCGCTCGTCGACGATCTCATCCAGAAGACCGTGGAACCCTGCCGCAAGGCGCTGAAGGACGCCGGGCTGTCCGCCGGCCAGATCGACGAGGTCGTCCTCGTCGGCGGCATGACGCGCATGCCGAAGGTCCAGGACGTGGTGAAGCAGTTCTTCGGCAAGGAGCCTCACAAAGGGGTCAACCCGGACGAGGTGGTGGCCATCGGCGCGGCCGTGCAGGCGGGCGTGCTCCAGGGCGACGTGAAGGACGTGCTGCTTCTCGACGTGACGCCGCTGTCGCTCGGCATCGAGACGCTGGGCGGCGTGTTCACGCGTCTCATCGAGCGCAACACCACCATCCCGACCAAGAAGAGCCAGGTGTTCTCGACCGCCGAGGACAACCAGACCGCGGTGACCATCCGCGTCTTCCAGGGCGAGCGCGAGATGGCGGCCGACAACAAGCTGCTCGGCCAGTTCGATCTCGTCGGCATTCCGCCGGCGCCGCGCGGCATGCCGCAGGTCGAGGTGACCTTCGACATCGACGCGAACGGCATCGTCAACGTCTCCGCCAAGGACAAGGCGACGAACAAGGAGCAGCAGATCCGCATCCAGGCGTCCGGCGGCCTTTCGGACGCCGACATCCAGAAGATGGTCAAGGATGCGGAAGCCAATGCGGCCGAGGACAAGAAGCGCCGCGAACTCGTCGAGGCGAAGAACCAGGGCGAATCCCTCGTTCATTCGACCGAGAAATCGGTGAAGGAGTTCGGCGACAAGGTTTCGGCCGAGGACAAGGGCGCGATCGAGACCGCGATCGAGGCGCTCAAGACCGCGCTCGCCGGCGAGGATGTCGAGGCGATCAAGTCGCGCACCAACGAGCTGTTGCAAGCCTCGATGAAGCTCGGCGAGGCCATGTACAAGGCGAGCCAGGCTTCGGCGCAGCAAGGGGCGCAGCAAGGCGCCGAGGCGGGCGGTGCCGAGCCGGAGGCGAAGAAGGACGATGTCATCGACGCCGAGTTCAAGGAAGTCGGCGAGGACGACAAGAAGAAGAGCGCCTGACGCTCGGGCGCGAGGCCGCCATGCGCGACGGCAGGAGGTGCAATCCCGCCATTCACGATCGTTCTTCGGATCGCGCGGAATCGAGATGCTGAGGGCCGCGGACGATGAGAGGTCGGGGCCGTCGCGGCGCCGATCGAGGGTCGCCGGGCCGTCTTCCTCGCCCGCGCAAGAAGGAGCGTTGCGACCCTATCGGGCTTGCGACGAGGTTCGGCGCGCGGGTGGCGGCGCGCCGCTCGCCGCTCGGCGCGCTCCCGCCTTTTTTGCCGTCAGTCCTCGACCCCCGCTTCGATTGACGATATCCCCATTTCGCGCTTGGGGCACCGCTCGAGCGTGCCGGAGTTCGATCGGAGCCGCGGGACGGGGCCGTGGCATGCTCACAAGATCGAAATGCGGGCTGAGAGGCAATAATCGTGGCGACGCAGACGATGTCCAAACGCGACTATTACGAAGTGCTCGGCGTCGCACGCACCGCGACCGAGGTGGAGCTGAAGGCGAATTTTCGCAAGCTCGCGATGCAGCACCACCCCGACCGCAACCCCGGCGACCACGATGCGGAGCTTCGTTTCAAGGAGATCAACGAGGCTTATCAGGTCCTCTCCGACGGCCAGAAGCGCGCCGCCTATGATCGCTTCGGACACCAGGCTTTCGCGCAAGGAGACGGCGCCGGCGGGCCGGGCTTCGGGCCCGACTTCTCCGACTTCATGTCGGATATCTTCGATACCTTCTTCGGCGACACGAGGCAGCGCGGTCGCGGCCAGGGGCGCGAACGCGGCGCCGATCGCCGCGCCGATCTCGAGATCACGCTCGAGGAGGCCTTCAAGGGGAAGACGGCGAAACTCGATGTGCCGACCACCATGCTGTGCGAGAAATGCGCCGGGTCCGGCGCCAAGCAGGGATCGAAGCCTCGCACCTGTGCCACCTGCCACGGCCATGGCCGCGTGCGCGCGACGCAAGGCTTTTTCTCGATCGAGCGCGCTTGTCCGAGCTGTCATGGGCGGGGGCAGACGATCGACAATCCTTGCAGCGCTTGCGCCGGCATGGGACGCGTGACGCGGGAACGCTCGCTCTCCGTGAACATCCCGCCGGGCGTCGAAGACGGCACGCGGATCCGGCTCGCGGGGGAGGGCGATGCGGGCGTTCGCGGCGCGGCCTCGGGCGATCTTTACCTCTTCTTGTCGGTGAAACCGCACCCCTTTTATCAGCGCGACGGCGCCGATCTCTTCTGCCGCGTGCCGATTTCGATGGTCGCCGCCGCGCTCGGCGGCGACATCACCGTCCCGACGCTCGATGGCGGACAGGCGAAGCTGCGCATTCCGGAAGGGGCTCAAACGGGCAAGCAGTTTCGCCTGAAGGGAAAGGGCATGCCCATCCTGCGCAGCCGCGACTTCGGGGATCTCCACATCCAGGCGGTGGTCGAGACGCCCCAAAGCCTCACTCGGCGTCAGCGCGAATTGCTGATGGAATTCGACAAGGAGAGCTCGAGCGCGACTCAACCCGAATCGAGCGGCTTCTTCGCCAAGGTGAAGGACTTCTTCGAAGGGCTGTGAGGGGGGCGCGGTCGCAATGCCGGCAATGCGGGAAGCAATCGAGCAATATGTCGCGCGCGAGGAAGAACGCGAGCGGTTGCGCCAAGACGCCTCCGCAGGATGGGAGAAATATCAGGCGGACGGCTTGCACGTGACAGCGATTGAGGCCGATGCTTGGCTCGCCAGATTGGAAGCGGGCGAAGACACCGAGCCGCCGGCATGCCACCCCTGATTCGGTCGCTAGCGGCATTACGTGACGTTGAGCGGCTCTATCAGTTCGTGGCACCCAAAATCGGGAGGCGGCCAGCGCGTGGCGCCGGCGATTCGGCGAGGCATGAACTTGCTCACAGGCCATCCCGAGGCCGACCGATTGAGGAAATGCCACCTGCGATTCGGGAGTGGCCAATTTATCTGTTCGATGGCCGGGATGCGGTCATTTTAGCCGCCGAGCATGGTCGAGAGGCTGTCTATTTGTAAGCGGATTGCAATCGGGCCTGACCCGCCCGCTCGGCGCAAACCCGGACGTGGCGGCAAATCAGCGGGCTGTTTCAGATCCGAGACGAGGCCGAGGCGCTGCATCGCCGACAGAACCCACCAGCCAGGATCCAGTTGCCCCGGCTCTACGCCAAGACGGGCGGAACCGGGAAAGGCGTGGTGGTTACCGTGCCAGGCCTCGCCGAATGTGATCAGCGCCGCCGCCGGGAGGTTATGGCCTTGCACCGCCGCACCGTCGATGACCCAGCCTTGGGGCCCGCGCCGATGCGTGAGATGGCCGACCAGCCAATGTCCGTGCAATGAGATGGCGATGCGCAAGGGCACGCCCCAGATGAGCCAGGGCATTCCACCAACCATAAAGAACAGGACCGCCCAAGGAAGCTGTTGCAGCATCCAGCTTCGTTCCAGCACGCGCAAAAACCGGTCCTGGGTTAGACGTGACTCCAAGCGGACGCGTGGGGGATGGTCGAGTATCAGACGGCAATGCATTTGTCGCCAAGCGTCGACCAGGAGGGTCGCGCGATGGGCATGGAAATCATGGCATTGCGCCTGCCGCTGCGCCCAATCGCGCATGTCGTGTAGCCGCACCATACCCAAAGGCCCAGCCATGCCGACGAGCGTGCCGAGATAGATCAAGATGCGCTCGACCGATCTGGGTGCCGTGAGCGCGCGATGAATGAGTAGGCGATGCAGGCCTATCGAATGACCTGCACACAACGTGACGGCGCTCGTGGCGAGGAACAGGAGCACCGCGCCGCTCGTGACGTAGAACGGGGTGAAGATAACTGCCGCGAACGTCATGCCTGCCGTCCAAAGCGAGCGTGCAGGAGTCCAGGCGACCTGCCCTTGAGTTGGCGAAGTCCCGGTATCCGCAATGACCCGATCCGTCGAAATGCAACGCATCGCTTTCTCCTCTAATTTACTAATTAGGCATGGATCTAATATAGGAAATTAGCGCTTGTCAACGCGTAGCTCAGCGCCTAATGAGTGCGCGGCAGCGATCTTCGGGCGATTCGCCACCCCGCCAGGCTAGGGATCATTTCATGCAGCTTGTCTTTCAAGCCCTGTCTTCAACCGTTCGGCGTAAAATCCTCGCTTATCTCGCTCACACGGAGCTGAACGCGGGGAAGATCTCGTCGCGCTTCGATATGTCGAAGCCGAGCATTTCCCAGCATCTCGCCGTTCTGGAAAGTGCCGGGCTGATAACCAGAGAGAAACGCGGCCAATACGTCTTCTATGCTCTCGCGCCGGACAATTTGATCAATACGTTCAACAGCTTCGTTCAAGAGGTCTGCCCGGTGAGCCGGCCGCTCAAGCGCGAAAGCGCGGTACGCGCGAGGAAGAACGCCGGCGCGAACCGAGGCAATGGGTAGGACATCACGGGTTTGAAATTTAGAGAGGAGCTGTCCCCAAGGTAGCGGTGAAACCTGCCCTGCCTCAAGCGGCCTCGTGGCTTCGCGGGCCGTTCTGCGTGGTTCCGCCAACGACGCGCAGCAACTCCTCAAGGCTCGTCTCCACATCGGCTCGGAAGTGTCGACCACGGCGTCGGCGCGCGCATAGAGCGGTTCCCGGCTCGACAGGATGGTCATGAGCTCGGCCATGGCGGCCTTGTCGTCGGCCATCGGGCGCAAATCGCCTTGCTCGCGCACGCGGCTCATATGCTCGGCGGGTTTCGCCTTCACCCAGACGATGAAGCAGGACGACCGCAAAAGCTCGAAGGTCACGGGTTCCGCGACGATACCGCCGGCGGTCGCGAGGATCATGGCGCCCTTGCGCGCCAAGCACCTGTTCCAGCGCCGCAAGCTCGAGGCGTCGATAGCCTTCCTGGCCATAGAGCGAGAACACCTCGGCGATCGACAAGCCCGGTCTCGGCTTCGATCTCCTTGTTGAGCTCGATGAAATTCCAGCCGAGGCGCTCGGCGGCGAGTCGCCCGAGCGTCGATTTACCCGCGCCCCTCAAGCCGATCAGCGCCACACGCTCGACGGGTGCGAGAGCGCGCCCGGCGGCAGCTCGCTCTTGAGCCGATCGCCGGCGAGAGCGCTTTCGCTTCGCGGAGCGCTTCGGGGTTGCACGCCGCATGAGCTCGCGCATCAGCGCCCATTCCTGCGGTTGCGAGGCGAGGCCTCGCTGCGATGAGGTCCTCCAACGGCCTTCCGGTCGCCGCCGGCGACACGGCGCAGCAGCGTGATCGAAGGATTGCCGAGCCCGCTTTCGAGCTGGGCGATATAACGTTCGGAGACTCCCGAAGCGCGGCTCAAGGTCTTGCGCGACATGCCGCGCAGCGCACGCATCCGGCGCACCCTTTGGCCGAGCTCGACGAGAAAGGCGTCGTCGCGCTCGCGCGGCTCGGCCGTGCGCGGCGCTTCGTGCGCGGCTTCCTTCGAGCCGCGAGGAGCGTCGAAGCCCCGGCCTCGCCTCGACGCTTCGGCGTCGAGCTCGTCGAGCGCGTGGAGGTGCTGAGTGGTCTGCCCGTCATGAGATTCTCAGATATTATGCACTATAATTGCAAAGGTCGATCGAGTTCGACGGGTCACAAATATTTTTGTCACCCAGGCCCTGGACGGAGTTGCGGATCATGCAATATAGTGCATGTCGTCGAGCTTGGGAGAGAAACGAATGGCCGAGGGCGAGCGCAAATTGGCCAATGGCCGCGATCGCATCGAATTCTCGACCGAGCCGCGGCAATACAAGCATTGGAAATTGTCGGTCGACGGCGAGATCGCCAACGCTCTTCATGGATGTGGACGAGAATGGCGGGCTCTTCGAGGGCTATCAGCTCAAGCTGAATTCCTATGATCTCGGCGTCGACATCGAGCTCGCCGACGCCTTGCAGCGGCTGAGATTCGAGCATCCCGGCGTGAAGGTGCTGGCTGTTGCGTTCGGCCAAGAACCGGGTGTTTTGCGCCGGCGCCAATATCCGCATGCTCGCCGGCTCTTCCCATGCCCACAAGGTGAATTTCTGCAAATTCACCAATGAGACCCGAAACGCCTTCGAGGATGCGAGCCAATATTCGGGGCTGCCGACGATTTGCGTGATCAACGGCACGGCGGCCGGCGGCGGCTATGAGCTCGCGCTCGCGGCCGACCACATCATTCTGGTCGACGACGGCTCAGCGTCGGTCGCCTTGCCGGAGGTGCCCTTGCTCGCGGTGCTTCCCGGCACGGGCGGGCTCACGCGCGTCACGGATAAACGCAAGGTGCGCCGCGACCGGGCCGACGTCTTCTGCACCACCGAGGAAGGCGTCAAAGGCAAGCGCGCGGTCGAATGGCGTCTCGTCGACGAGACCGTGCCGAGCACGCGGCTCGAAACGGTCGTCGCCGAGCGTGCGCGCGAATTCGCGGAAAAATCACCGCGCTCGGCCAACGGCGCGGGAATCAGCCTCGAGCCGCTCGAAACGGCGAAAGGAGCGCGGACGCCATCGATTACGAATATGTGTCGGTCGCCTTCGACAGGGCCGAGCGCCTCGCGTCCCTCACGCTCAAGGCTTCCGACGCCGCTCCGCCCGCGACGAGCCGAAGAGATGGTGGCACTCGGCGCGAGCTTCTGGCCGCTGCAGCTCGCGCGCGAGCTCGACGATGCCATTCTCGACATCCGCAACAATGAGTTCGACGTCGCCGCCATTCTTTTCAAGTCGAGCGGCGCGATCGAGAAGGTGCTGGCCTTTGACGCTTTCCTCGACCAGCATCGCGAGCATTGGCTCGCGCGCGAGATCAGGCTGTTGTGGAAGCGGGTGCTGAAGCGGCTCGACATGACCTCGCGCACGATCGTCGCGCTCGTCGAGCCGGGCTCCTGCTTTGCCGGAACGCTCGCCGAGATCGTCTTTGCCGCCGATCGCTCCTACATGTTCATCGGCGAGCGAGAGGGCGACAACCGCGCGCCGGCACGGATCGGGCTCGGCGAATGCAATTTCGGCAGCTATCCGATGGCCAATGGGCTCACCCGGCTCCAATCGCGCTTTCTCGCCGATCCCGAGGATGTGGAGCGCGCAAGGAAAAAGCTCGGCGAGCTCATCGACGCCGAGGAGGCGCAAGAGCTCGGCCTCGTCACCTTCGCGCTCGACGACATCGATTGGGATGATGAAATCCGCGATCTTCCTCGAGGAACGCCGCAGCTTCTCGCCCGACAGCCTCACGGGTCTCGAAGCCAATTTGCGTTTCGGCGGGCCGGAAACGATGGAAAGCAAGATTTTCGCGAGGCTGACCGCTTGGCAGAACTGGATCTTTCAGCGCCCGAACGCCGTCGGCGAGGAAGGGGCACTGCGTCGCTACGGCACCGGCCAGAAGCCGGTGTTCGATCCGAGGCGGGTGTAGAGGGGGCGAGTAGCGAGTAGCGAGTAGCAAACTCGCTTGGCACTTTTCACTTCTCACTACTCGCTATTCGCTACTCACTACTCGCCAATACTGGAGCACAAGAGATGATCGATATTCAAAAGGTCGACTACTCGACGCAGATTCCAAACAACGTCGGCCTCACCGAGGATCGGCAGGTGCTCAGAGCCCTCGAGCGCTGGCATCCGGGTTATCTCGATTGGTGGCAGGACATGGGGCCTGAAGGCTTCCAGGAGGCGCTCGTCTATTTGCGAACGGCGATCTCGGTCGATCCGAAAGGCTGGGCGAAATTCGATTATGTCCGCATGCCCGAATATCGCTGGGGCGTGCTTCTCGCGCCGCAAGGAAGAGGGCCGCAAGGTCAATTTCGGCGCGCATCTCGGCGAGCCTGCCTGGCAGGAGGTGCCGGGCGAATATCGCGCCATGCTGCGCCGCCTGATCGTGGTGCAAGGCGATACGGAGCCCGCCTCCGTCGAGCAGCAGCGCCATCTCGGCAAGACCGCGCCCTCCCTTTACGACATGCGCAATCTTTTCCAGGTGAATGTCGAGGAAGGGCGCCATCTCTGGGCGATGGTCTATCTCCTGCACAAATATTTCGGCCGCGACGGGCGTGACGAAGCGGATGATCTCTTGCGCCGCCGCTCGGGCTCCGAGGATGCTCCGCGCATGCTCGGCGCCTTCAACGAGGCGACGCCCGATTGGCTCTCCTTCTTCATGTTCACCTTCTTCACCGATCGCGACGGCAAGATGCAGCTCGAATCGCTCGCGCAATCGGGCTTCGATCCGCTCTCGCGCACCTGCCGCTTCATGCTGACCGAAGAGGCACACCACATGTTCGTCGGCGAGACCGGGGTCGGCCGCACCATCCAGCGCACTTGCGAGGCGATGAAGGAAGCCGGCATCGAGGATCCGAGCGAGATCGACAAGGTGCGCGGCCTCGGCGTCGTCGATCTGCCGACGATGCAGAAGAAGATGAATTTGCATTACTCGCTCTCGCTCGACCTCTTCGGCTCCGAGGTCTCGACCAACGCGGCGAATTTCTACAATGCGGGGCTCAAGGGCCGTTTCCACGAGACCAAGATCACGGACGATCATCGCCTCACCTCGGGCACCTATCCGGTCGCCAAATTCATCGACGGCGCGATCAAGCTCGTCGACGAGCCGGCACTGACGGCGCTCAATATGCGGCTTCGCGACAACTACACCGAGGATTGCGCCAAGGGCGTCGAGCGCTGGAACAAGATCATCGAGAAGACGGGCGTCAATTTCCGCCTCGCGTTGCCGCATACGGCCTTTCATCGCCAGATCGGCGAGTTCAAGAACGTGAAGGCGAATCCGAAGGGCGAGCTCTTGAGCGACGCGCAATGGGAGAAGGAGCGCGACGCTTATCTTGCCCTCCGCCGCCGACGGCGCCTTCATCGAATCGCTGATGAAACCGCAGATGCAGCCGAGCCGCTTCGCCTCCTGGATCGCACCGCCGAAGGTCGGCATCGACAACAAGCCCGGCGATTTCGAATATGTGAAGATTGATTAGTGGCGAGTGGCGAGTAGCGAGTGGCGAGTGGAGGGTGGAGTAGATAAGAGGAGGTGAATAGTGAATAGTGAATAGTGAATAGTGAATGAACAGAGCTACGCTATTCAACTTTCTACTCTCTACTCGCTACTGTCTATTCACCCTTTCACTCTTCACTCATCTCACTACTCGCTACTCGCTACTCGCTACTCGCCCGCACGCAGGTGCCCCATGACTGTCGATGTCGCCCTTCTCAAGCAGCATGTGATCGATCCCGAGATCTGCATCCGCTGCAACACTTGCGAGGAGACCTGCCCGGTCGGCGCCGTCTCGAATGACGGCACGAACTACGTCGTGGACGCGGAAAAGTGCAACTATTGCATGGATTGCATCTCTCCTTGTCCCACGGGGTCGATCGACAATTGGCGTGTCGTGCGCAAGGCCTATTCGCTCGAAGAGCAGTATTCCTGGGAGGAGCTGCCGCCGCAGGAGGATGTCGCCAAGCAGGCACTCGGCGGCGTGGCGCAAGGCGCGGCCGGGAACGCCGAGGCGATCGAAGCGCTCGAGGCCGAGGTCGAGGCGCTGATCGCGAAGGCCCATGGCGGAACGGGTGGCAAGCCGGTCGCGCCCGTGTCGGCCGGAAAACCGGTCGTCAACCTGTTCAGTCGGGCGAAACCCGCCATCGCGACCGTCACCGGAAATTACCGCCTGACCCATGCGGAGGCCGATAACGACGTGCGCCACGTCATCCTCGATTTCGGCGATGTCCCCTTTCCGATCCTCGAAGGTCAGAGCATCGGCATCGTGCCGCCGGGGGTCGACCCCGATGGGCGCCCGCATCACATCCGGCTCTATTCGGTCGCAAGCCCTCGGCATGGCGAAAAGCCGAACGCCAACAATCTTGCGCTGACGATCAAGCGGGAGCCGGGCGGTGTGTGCTCGAACCATGTCTGCGATCTTGGGCGCGGCGACAAGGTCGAGGTGACGGGCCCCTTCGGGGCGAGCTTCCTCATGCCCAATGATCGGGCCGCGAATATCGTGATGATCTGCACGGGGACAGGCTCCGCTCCGTTTCGCGGCTTCACCGAATGGCGGCGGCGCACCATGCCGGACGCGACGGGCCGCATGGTGCTGTTTTTCGGCGCGCGCCGCCCGGAGGAGCTTCCCTATTTCGGGCCTTTGCAGAAAGTGCCGCCAACTCTGCTCGTGAAGCATTTCGCCTATTCGCGCGTGCCCGGCGAGCCGAAAACCTATGTGCAGGACCTCATGCACCGTGAGGCCGAAAGCGTCGCCGAGCTCATGAAGTCCGAGCACACCCATGTCTATGTCTGTGGCCTCAAGGGCATGGAACAAGGTGTTGATGCCGCTTTCGACGATGTCTGCCGCGGTGCCGGGCTCGCCTGGGCCGAGCTGCGCAAGGCGATGCGCGAGACCGGCCGTTATCATGTCGAAACCTATTGAGCGCGCGAAGCGCATCCTGCTGCCGCCCGTCCACTCGTCCGGGCGCAAGGGCAGGCGAGGCGTTGCGTCAAAACGATAGGTTCAGTCATCGACATTTTCATCGGAGCCTTCCTTGAGCCGCCTCGAAAGCTTCATCCGCCGCATGCAGGCGCAGCGCCTCCTGCTCGATCACGCGGTTCGAGCGATCGCCGATCTCCGTGGTCCCGTGCTCGAGCTCGGGCTCGGCAACGGGCGCACCTATCACCATTTGCGCGAGAAGCTGCCTGAACGTCGGATCATCGCCTTCGACATCAAGGTGACGGCACAGCCGGATTCGGTCCCGGCCCCTGACGATTTGGTGCTCGGCGACATCAAGGAGACCGCCCGCGCCTTCGCCGGCGTCGGGGCGGCGTTGGTGCATTCAGACCTCGGCTCGGGCGTTCCCGAGCGGGACGAGGAGACGCTCCTTTGGCTTCCGGCCTTGGTGCCGACCTTGCTGGGACAAGGCGGCGTCGCGATTTCGGACCTGCCGCTCGACGATCCGCGCCTCTCGCCGTTGCCTCTGCCGGAGGGCGTGGCGGAAGGGCGGTACTGGCTCTATGGGTTGAGGTGAGTCGAGGCGAGGCGGTAGGGGCGAAGGGGGAAGAGTGAAGGGGAAAACCTCTCACTTATCACTCCTCACTTCTCACTTCTCATTCTTCACTCCTCCCGTCGCGACGCTTTCCGCTCGGCACGCCTCGATGACCAGGAATTAGGCGCATCGGCAATCACACATCATCGACCGGGGGATTCCCATTCGGCTCTAATTAGGATAGCTGCCAATTCGATTCCGATTTGGTCGCCTCCGAAAACGAGAGAGTTGCGATTTGGTGATTGGATTTTCAGGGCCGACCCTGGCCGATCGATTGATCGCCTCGGCAAATCGGCCGGCGGGCTTCGACTATCTTCGGCTGCTCCTCGCGTCGAGCGTGATCGCAACTCATTCGCTGGCGCTCACCCTGACCGACTTCCATCGCTTAAGGCCGCTCGCTGCTCTCGTCCTGCCGATGTTCTTCGCCCTGTCGGGTTTCCTGGTCTGTGGCAGCCTGGTGCGGTGCCGCACACTGGGCACCTTCCTCGCCTTGCGCGTCCTGCGGCTGTTTCCGGCGCTCGTCGTGGAGACGGTGCTGTCGGCCCTCGTCATCGGTCCCGTCTTCACGTCCCTGCCGCTCAATTCCTATTTCGAAGACCCGTCATTCTTGGGGTATTTCACTTCCCTCGTAGGCGTCGTGAAATACAAGCTGCCTGGCGTCTTTACCGCAAATCCGTTCCCCGCGTACGTCAACGGCCAGTTGTGGACGCTCCCGTACGAACTCTACTGCTATATTCTGCTCGCGGTGGCCGTGCTGCTGGGGCTCGTACGGCGGGATGCTCGCTTCGCGGCCGTCGTCATCGTCTTGGTGCTGTTCGCGTTCGTGCGCGGCCTCTTCAAGATCGCGCCGACCGGCGCGGTGGGTGTATCGGGGCCGGTGCTGGTGCTCTGCTTCCTGGTCGGCGTGGCGGCCTACCTCTTTCGCGACAAGATCGTATGGTCCGGTCGCCTGGCCGCCGCTTCTTTGGTGGCGGCGCTCTTGTGCCTGTCATCGCCTTTGGCCGAGACCCTGGTCGCGCTCCCCGCGACCTATCTGACCATCTATCTTGGACTACTCGACCCGCGCCGCGTCGGCCTCGTGGCGAAGGGCGACTATAGTTACGGCTTGTTTCTCTACGGCTTTCCGATCCAACAAGCGACCCTGGCTGCTCTTGGCGAGCCGGGCCGGCACTGGAGCGTCAATCTTGCAATCGCTTTTCCGATCGCATTCGCGGTCGCGGCCTTCTCGTGGTGGTGTGTCGAACGCCCGTTCCTGCTGTTCAAACCGCTCATCTATCGTGCCGAGGCCTGGAGCGTATCGCGCCTGGCGTGGCTCGAACGCTCCGTGACACCTTGAAAGAGGGGGTTCGATCCGCCGGCATTCGCAGGCGAACGGGCTCGAAATTCCCGAAGGACTCTACCGCGCCTCGATCACCACGAAAGCCTGCGCGTAGGGCGGATCATCCGTCATCGACAGGTGGATGAAGGCCGCCAATCCGTCCGGCGTCATCGCCTTGAGGCGCTCGGCGGCGCCGCCCGTCAAGCGCAAGGTCGGCTGACCGGACGGCAGGTTGACGACCCCCATGTCGCGCCAGAAGACGCCGCCGCGCAGCCCCGTGCCGAGCGCCTTGGCGCAGGCTTCCTTCGCGGCGAAGCGCCGCGCCAATGTGGGTCCGGCAATGCTGCGGCGAAGGGCCTTGCGCCGCTCGACCTCGGTGAAGCAGCGGTTCAGGAAACGCTCGCCGTGGCGGGCGAGCGTCGCCTCGATGCGCCGAATGTCGGTGAGGTCGGAGCCGATGCCGAGAATCATGGAAGGCCGCGGCCCTCATCCATGGCGCGGCGCATGTCTTCGATCACCGGGCCGAGGCCGGAAAAAATCGCCTCGCCCATCAGGAAATGGCCGATGTTGAACTCGACGAATTCGGGAACCGCGGCAAGGCGCCTCGCGGTGTCGAAATCGAGCCCGTGGCCGGCATGCACCTCGAGGCCCGCCGCCCGGGCGAGCTTCGCGCCGCGCTTCAGATGTTCGAAGCCCTTGGCATCGCCGGCCTGGTCTCCCGTCAGCACCGCCTCGCACCAGGAGCCGGTGTGCAGCTCGACCACGGGAACACGCAGGCGCGCGGCCGTCTCGATGGTGCGCTCGTTCGGCTCGATGAAGAGCGAGACCCGTATGCCGTGATCGGCGAGCGCGCCGACATAGGGGACGAGATGGTTGTGGCCGCCCACAACATCGAGACCGCCTTCGGTGGTCCGCTCCGAACGCTTCTCGGGCACGAGGCAAACCGCGTGCGGCTTGGTGCGCAGCGCAATGTCGAGCATCTCCCGTGTCGCGGCCATCTCGAAATTGAGCGGCTTCGAAATCTCGGCTTTGAGCCGTGCCATGTCTTCATCGATGATGTGGCGGCGGTCCTCGCGCAGATGCGCGGTGATGCCGTCCGCTCCGGCCGCGATCGCGGCGAGCGCCGCGCGCACGGGGTCGGGTCGCGTCCCGCCCCGCGCGTTGCGCAAGGTCGCCACATGATCGACATTGATGCCGAGGCGAATCCGGGAGGGGGGCTGCGAAGCGGTCATCGGGCGGTCCTCACAGGCCTCTGCTGCCGGGCTTGACGGCGGGAATCGCGGCAAGCTCGGGCGGCAGAGCATCGGCCGGATAGGACGGCACGTCGAGGCTCGCAAGCGCGACGAGCGGCACGCCGAGATCGGCCCGTCCGGCCGAGCGGTCGATGAGGCAGGCGGCGCCGACGATATTGCCGGGTTCGGCGGCGATCGCGGCGAGGCATTCGCGGGAGGAGAGGCCGGTCGTCACGATGTCCTCGACCATCAGCACGCGCGCCCCTTCGGCGATGGTGAATCCGCGCCGGAGCTTGAACTCCTTTTCCTCCCGCTCGACGAAGATCGCCTCGGCGCCGAGCGCGCGGGCGGTCTCATAGCCCGGAATGATGCCGCCGACCGCGGGAGAGACCACGATGTCGATCTCGCCGAAGCGCGCCTTGGCCTTCGCGGCGAGCGCCCGGCAGAGGCGCTCGGTGCGCCGCGGGTCGCGAAAGA
Organism: uncultured Alphaproteobacteria bacterium; assembly: GCA_963713805.1. Lineage (GTDB taxonomy): Bacteria > Pseudomonadota > Alphaproteobacteria > Rhizobiales > Beijerinckiaceae > GAS188. Next base: position 38,740 of record CAVQNF010000016.1, read on the forward strand.
CGAGGTTCTTTTGCAGATAGAGCGGCGAGCGCAGGCCGGAGCTGAGAATGAAATGGCCCTCGAGCAAGGCGCCGGCGGCGCGGAATTCGCTCAAGACCTCGTCCGTCGTCATGTGTCGGCATCCCTGATCGGCAAGCAGCCTCTCGATACGACACCACAGCGTCGCATCGACCTATGTCGAGCTCATCGCTTCGAGGTGAGCCCTCTCACATAACCGACATCTTGCGGATGTGAAGCCTCCCAGGCGTCGAGATCGGATGTCGCCGAGGCGATATCCTCATCGATCGAGTACGGCCCGATCTCCTTTCCGAAGGAGCTCTCCTCTCCCTCATCTCCTTTGCCGAAGATCCTTCCCAGGATCTTGTCCCCAAGCCAGGGGTAGAAATGCGAGCTTTCAAGAAAGAGGCGCCGCTCGCCCTTCGCGAGAGGGGCGAAGATCGATTGCTCGACGAAGGGGTGCGGCCGCGCGAAATCGAAAAGGCGGATTCGTCCCGCACCGGGCGCCGCCGCGAGCGCCTCGACGCTCCTCGCGAGCTGGCGCTTCCATGCGTTGTGCTGGGCTTCGACACCGATCAGGCGAAGGAATTCGAGCCGCCAGACATGCATCGGCACGATGCCGTATCGCGGATGGCAAGGCGTGGGAGCAGGACGCGTCGGTGGTACTCCTTCACGAAGGCGGATCCATTGGTTATGGCGAAGGGCGCGGCGGAGCACGGCTTCCGAGCCCGATGTCCGAGCCCGATGCCGGAATCTCGCCTATGTTGATCCTGCACCGTCCGGGTCCGGGCATAACCGGGACGCTACCGGAGGTGGGCTCTCGGGTTACGGCACGCCGATGAGCTGCTTCACATGGCTGACGTCGCCGGGATGCGCGGCTTCCCAGGCGTCGAGCCCTGCTGACGCCGAGGCGAGATCAGCTTCGATGGTCGCCTGGCTGATCTCGTGCCCGAAGGGCGGCGTCAGCGTCCGATCGGCCCGGCCGAGCACCTTGGCCAGGATCAGGTCGCCAAGCCAGGGGTAGAAATGCGAGGTCTCGATGAAGAAGCGACGCTCGCCCGGCGGAGGGGGGAAAGCACGGCTTGCTCCACATAAGGGTGCGACCGCTCGAAGTCGTAGAGATGTGCTTGGCCGCTGCCGGGAGCTTCTTCGAGCGCCCCGATATCGCGCAAGACCTCGCATTTCCAATCCGCAATCTGAGCTTCGACGCCGATCAGGCGGAAGAATTGCGAGCCGCCATACATGCACCGGGACGATACGAGATCGACGTCGATCGCCCCCGCCTTGAGCTTGGCAAGGCGCCGGCGCAACGCACTGGGCCTCGTTGATGCTCGGCGGCTAAGGGGCCGGCGAGCTCGCTCGTTCCGAGGAGCTCGTTTTCAAAAGGGCTGGCGATTGCGGCTCCTTCGATCGGATCGTTCTCGAAGGCGGCGACCCCATTGCGCTTCATCGTGGCGCGCACATGGTCGGGTGACTGGAGAAGCGCCTTCCAGCTCGACATGACCCAATCGAACGCAAAGAGATGGCGCAGCAAGCCCGAGGCGATGCTGCGGCCGGCGAAGCCGAATTCCGCATAATCGCCGGATGTCGCGATCGCGAAAGGGAAAGTCCTCGAAGCGACAATCCCCAGACGACGCGCTTGATGCCGGGCTCATGAGCGAGGGCATAGTCGAGCGCGACGAGCTGTTCGCGTCAAGCTCGCCGCGGCGAGCGCCGCGTTATAGGCCTTCATCCCTTCGAGCGCCGGCGCATCGGGGTCGAGCCCGTGCTGCGTGCGCGAATCGCCGATGAACACGATCCGATCGCCTCGCCGCTCGGCGATCTCGATCGCCTTGGTCACGCGATCGCCTGAGATCGACAGGCGCAGATCGGGCGGAAAGCGCGAGGCGGGAATGAGCCGCGTGCCGAAGACGCCGAAGCCGTCAACCCCGAGCCCGAGGAGCGCGATCAGCGCCAACCCCGAGAGCGCCAAGGCGAAGAGGCTTGCAAGATAACCGCGCGGCCGTCATGCCGGGATGGGCTTCAAAACTGGAAGTAGAGAAATTCGGTCGTGCCCCAGGAGTAGAGCACGACGGCGATGATCGCGGCGGCGCCGAGCGCGGCCGTTAGTCGCGAAGGCACGAAGACGAGGCTTCGGAAAGGCCCGCGCGGCGCTCGACCGGTCCGAGCACCGGCGTGAAGCGTCGCATGATTTGCTGCGAGTTGGGCAAGATCGCCAGAGCCAGGAGGCAGATCGCGGCCAGGATCACGCCGACACCCTTCCTTGACGCCGGGAATGGGATCGCCCGCGCCATGAAGGCCGAACATCCCCTCGACGATATTCGCCGCGCTCGCAAAATCGCTGGCGCGAAAGAACACCCAGGCGGGGATCACGGCGAGCATGGTCATGGCCCATGCGGGAAAGACCGGCAGCTCGACCTTGGTCAAATTTCGCCAGGCGTGGTTGACGAGAAGATAGAAGCCCATGCAGCCCTCCCCAGGCGACATAGGTCCATCCGGCGCCGTGCCAGAGGCCGCCGAGCAGCATGGTGAGCATGAGGTTGAGATAGCGCCTGGCGGTTCCCTTGCGATTGCCGCCGAGGGGGAAATAGAGATAGTCGCGCAAGAAACGCGACAAGGTCATGTGCCAGCGCCGCCAGAAATCGATGATCGACGAGGATTTGTAGGGCGAGTTGAAATTCGCCGGGAGCTTCACGCCGAACATGCGGGCGAGCCCGATCGCCATGTCGCTATAGCCGGAGAAATCCGTGTAGAGCTCGACCGTGTAGGCGAGCGCACCCTGCCAGGCGGCAAGCAGGCCGATGCGATATGAGCCCCCGCCGGCATGGTCGAAAACCTTCGTCGCATAGGGCGCGAGCTGATCGGCGATGCACACTTTCTTGACGAGGCCGATGAGGAGGAGGGTGAGGCCGATCGCGGTCTCGAGCCAGAAATCCTTGTCGGGCTCCTTCCCCGCCATCGCGCGAAATTGCGGCATCACTTCGGAGTGGTGGACGATCGGGCCTGCGATCAATTGCGGGAAGAAGAAAACGAAGAGCGCGAAATCGCTTAAAGGGCCAGGTTTCGCGAAACCCGCATGGATGTCGGCGAGATAGGCGATCTTCTGGAAGGTGAAGAAGGAGATGCCGAGCGGCAAGACGATGTGGAGGAGCGGCCAATCGGCGCCCGAGCCGGCATCGAGGCTCGAGATGAAGAAATCGGCGTATTTGAAATAGGCGAGGATGCCGAGATTCCAGACGAGGCCGAAGACGAAAAGCGCCTTGCGCCGCGCACCGTACTGGCGTGCCATCGCATGCGCATCCCCCCAGTTCACCAGCATCGAGACGATGAGCAGGATGAGGAAGCGCGGGCTCCACCAGGCGTAGAAGACCATGGAAGCGAGGAACAGCCACGGCACGCAAAGCTGCCGGCGCCCGGCACGCGCAGGAGGTGGAAGCCCGCGAGCGTCACGGGCAGGAAGGCAAGCAGGAATTCGGGCGAGGTGAAGAGCATGAGGCGGGATTATCCGTCGCTGTGTCTGGGACGAGACAGACGCTTAGCGGAAACCGCACCATCCTCGCGTGTGTTTGGTCACGTTGACCAGGCGCAGCCAATTCGCGACCGTCGGCCCGCATGGAATGCGAACACGGCGCGGTTCGTGTGCCCGCATAACAATGGTCGATCGCGACGACATCGTGCATTATAGCGGGCGAGCAAGGGCGTTGTTCTTTCAGCCAACAAAATGACCCGAACTCGATATATAACGTATAAGAAGTGATTTTGTAGTTTTATCTCTATTTTTTATTCTCAATGGAGATACATTTTAATCTGGCCATCTGGCGAAGGGGTAGCCGACATTTTAATAGTACTAGCCCCGGGTCGAAGTCAGGCGCTATCGCAGCGCCACCTACTCCGCCGCGCGCGGCATGGCGGTCTCAGGGTTAGGCGAACGGAACTTGGCGAGGAGATCGACCTCCTCTTTCTTGGCCGCCTCGAGGTGACGAGCCTTCACATGGCCGTAGCCACGAATTTTTTCCGGGATCGCAGCGAGGGCGACGGCGAGCGCATGGTTGCGCGCATCGAGCTTGGCGACAATCTCCGTCAGCAATGTTTCGTAGTCGCCGATGAGATGACGCTCGGTCTTGCGTTCCACGCTGTAGCCGAACGGATCGAAGGCCGTGCCGCGCAAACCCTTGAGCCTTGCGAGATAGCCGAAGGCTCGCATCATCCAAGGTCCGAAGCTCGTCTTTTTCGGCAGTCCCGTGGACTTGTCCTTGCGGCCGAGGATGGGCGGCGCGAGGTGGAAGGTGTAGCGCAGCTTTTCGCCCTCGAATGTCGCCTCCACCTGCTTCTGGAAGGCGCCCGATGTGAACAGCCGGGCGACTTCGTACTCATCCTTATAGGCGAGAAGCTTGAAGTAGTAGCGGGTGACCGCTTCGGCGAGGCCGGTCTCACCAGGGACTGTGCGCGCCTCGGCCTCCCGCACTTTTGAGACGAGGTCGCGATAGCGTTGGCCATAGGCCGCGTTCTGGTAACCGGCGAGGAATTCGACGCGCCGTTCGATCCTTTCGTCGAGCGAATGGGACAGCTTGCGGTCCTGCGTCGTCCTGGTCGCGGCGGTGACAAAGCTCTCGACGGCGGCGGGATCATGGGCGGTCCGGCGGCCCCAGCGGAAGGCCGCGACATTCATCTTCACCGCTTCCCCGTTGAGCTCGATCGCATGTTCGAGCGCCTCTGCCGAAAGCGGCACGGCGCCCTTTTGATAGGCAAAGCCCAGCATGAACATGTTGGCCGCGATGGAATTGCCGAGCAGCGTCGTCGCGATCGTGCTCGCATCGACGAAGCTCACCTGATCGGAGCCGGCAGCGGCGAGGATGGCGCGCTTGATCCGCGCGGAGGGCAGCGAGTAGTCGGCATCGCGGGTGAAGTCGCCGGGCAGGAACTCCGCGGTGTTGACGACGAGACGGGTCGCGCCGCTGCGCACGGCGGCGAGCACTTTCTTGCTGCCGGTGACGACGAGGTCGCAGCCGAGCACGAGATCGGCGTCGCCCGCCGCGACCCGGATCGCGTGGATGTCTTCCTGGCGGCTGGCGAGGCGCACATGGCTGTAGACGGCGCCGCCCTTCTGGGCGAGGCCGGCCATGTCGATCATGCCGCAGCCCTTCTGCTCGAGATGGGCCGCCATGCCGAGGATCGCGCCGACGGTGACGACGCCCGTGCCGCCGACGCCGGTGACGATGATCGAGAAGGTCTGCTTCGTGATCGGCGGCAGCACGGGATCGGGCAGGCTCGAGGCGTCGGCGTCGCCGTCCATGGCGATCGCCGGCTTTGCCTTCCGCGGCTTTGCGCCCTCGACGGTGACGAAGGAGGGGCAGAAGCCGTTGACGCAGGAAAAATCCTTGTTGCAGTTCGATTGATCGATCTGCCGCTTGCGGCCGAACTCGGTCTCGAGCGGCTGCACGCTGACGCAGTTCGAGGCGACGCCGCAATCGCCGCAGCCCTCGCAGACGAGTTCGTTGATGATGACGCGCTTATCCGGGTCGGGATATTCGCCGCGCTTGCGGCGTCGTCGCTTCTCGGCCGCGCAGGTCTGATCGTAGATGAGCACGGTGACGCCGGGGACGCGTGCGAAGCTCCCGCTGCACGGCGTCGAGCTCGTCGCGGTGATGGAAGGTGGCGCGAGGCGGCCAGAGCATGCCGGCGCCGTATTTGCCGGGCTCGTCCGAGACCACGGCGATGCGCTCGACCCCTTCGGCACGCACCTGCTGGGCGATCTGCTCGACCTTCAGGCCGCCTTCATGCTTTTGACCGCCGGTCATGGCGACGGCGTCGTTGAAGAGGATCTTGTAGGTGATGTTGGTCTTGGTATCGACGGCCCAACGCAGCGCCAGGACGCCCGAATGGTTGTAGGTGCCGTCGCCGAGATTCTGGAAGACGTGGTCGCGGCTCGAGAACGGCGCCTCGCCGACCCAATTCGCACCCTCGCCGCCCATCTGGGTCGAGGTTTCCGTGCCGCGGTCCATCCACACGGCCATGTAATGGCAGCCGATGCCGGCATAGGCGCGCGAACCCTCAGGCAGCTTGGTCGAGGTGTTGTGCGGACAGCCCGAGCAGAAATAGGGGGTGCGCACGGCGACATCCTGCGCTTGAGCGAGCATCGCCTGCGCCTGCTTCAGGCGCGCCACCTTGGCCTCGACCTCTTCGCTGCGGCGATAGCGCAAGAGCCGTTCGCCGATGGCGATTGCGATGTCGTTCGGGTCGAGCGCGCCCTTCGCCGGGAAAAGCCATTCGCCGCGCTCGTCCTTCTTGCCGACGCAGAGCGGTTGATTGGCCGTGCCGTAGAGCTCTTCGCGAACCTGCACCTCGATGAGCGAGCGTTTTTCCTCGACCACGATGATCATGTCGAGACCGGCCGCGAACTGCACCAACTCGGCCTTGCCGAGCGGCCAGGGGCAGCCGACCTTGAACAGCCGGATGCCGAGATCATTGGCGCGCACCTCGTCGATGCCGAGATCGTCAAAGGCCTGCCTCACGTCGAGATAGCTCTTGCCCGTGGTGATGATGCCGATCTTGGCGTTCGGCCCGCCGGAGGTGATCACCCGGTTGAGCTTGTTCGCCTCGATGAAGGCGAGCATGGCGTCGCGCTTGTGCTCCTGGAGGCGCTCTTCCTGGCCGAGGATCGCATCGTTCGGGCGGATGTTGAGGCCGCCCGGCGGCATCGCGAAATCCGCAGGGGTGATGATCTTCACGCGCTCGAGCGAGCCGTCCGCCGAGGCTGTCGATTCGATATTGTCCTTGACCAGCTTGAGCCCGACCCAGCTGCCGCAGAAGCGGCTCATGGCATAGCCGTAAAGCCCGTAGTCGAGGATTTCCTGCACGCCCGCCGGATTGAGGATCGGGATCATCACGTCGACGAAATGGAATTCGCTCTGATGCGCCGTGGTCGAGGATTCGGCCGTGTGATCGTCACCCATCAGCGCGAGAACGCCCCCATGGCGCGACGTGCCGGCGAGATTGGCGTGGCGCAGCGCATCTCCCGAGCGGTCGACGCCCGGCCCCTTCCCGTACCAGAGCGCGAAGACGCCGTCATGGCGGCCCTCGCCGCGCATCTCCGCCTGCTGCGCGCCCCAGCAAGCGGTCGCGGCGAGCTCCTCGTTGAGGCCGGGCTTGAAGACGATGTTGTTCGTCTCCAGCAGCTTGCCGGAGCGGGTGAGCTGCAGGTCGAAGCCGCCGAGCGGCGAGCCGCGGTAACCGGAGATGAAGCCCGCGGTGTTGAGCCCGGCGCGACGGTCGCGCTCCTTTTGCATCAACAGCATGCGCAACACGGCCTGCACGCCGTTGAGGAACACGAAGGATTTTGTCAGGTCGAATTTGTCGTCGAGGCTTACGTGAAACTTCGTTTGGCTCACGATGTCCTCCTCGGGCGCGGCTCTTGTTTCATGCGCGCAACGGTCTTTCCCGCGCGCAACCCGCCGCCATCGATCATGAATCGAGACAAGATAATGCTTCTTCGCGGCTTGGAATAGGTCAGCGATACTGACATATTACCAGCAAAGCGTCAACTCGGGGCGAGGGAAATGCGGAATGAATAAAAGAGGGATTCCCATGACCTATAAAACGGGCTCGATTGGTGAGTTCATGAGGTGGACGAAGCGCGTCATCGCCAACCCTGCGGTTGCATCGCACGCGCCCAAGCGCTGGTTCGACAGCAAGGAAAGCGCGACCAAGGCGCTCGGGCAAAGCGGGCCGAAGCGCTCATAAAATCACGGGCTCCCGTTCGCGATCACCGTAAGCTGACGGCTGGAGCCGGGCCCGTGGTCGAGCGCACGAGCAGCGGCGCTTCGAGCAATACGCTCACGATCTCTTCGCCCCGGTCCTGAAGCATCGCCAGAAGCGCGCCGGCTGCTTGTTCGCCCATTGCGGTCGACGGCACGTCGATCGTCGTGAGGGGCGGTGAGACATGCGCGGTGAGGGGCAGGTTGTCGAAGCCCGTGACCGACACATCATCCGGTATCGTTATTCCCCTCGCGCTCGCTTCGAAGAGCACCCCGAGCGCCAGCACGTCATTGCCGCAAATGATCGCGGTCGGCGGCGCCTCGAGCTTCAAGAAAAGCGAGAGCGCCCCTCGACCGGCCTCGATCGAATAGGGTCGTTCGAACACCAGCCGATCCGGAAGGGTAAGTCCGCGTCTCGTCAGCGCGGCGCGGACGCCGGCGAGCCGCTCAGCGGCGCGGTCATTGCCATCCGTCATGCCGGCGATCATTGCGATCGAGCGATGTCCGAGACCCGCCAGATGGTCGACAATGCGCATGGCGGCGTCGCGATTGTCGAAGCCGATATTGGGGCATCGCGCGGCGCAGTCGTAGCTCCAGGTCGCGACATGCGGAACCCGCGCGCGTTCCAGCATGGCGAAGGTCTCGTCGCGATGATCATTGCCGATCAGCATCAGCGCATCGACACCTCCCTCGAGCAAGCGGCGCACTTGGCGAAGCTCATTGTCGAGGCTGTAATTCGATACGGCGAGCAGCAGCGTGTATCCGGCCTGCTCGAGCCGGCGCTCGAAGGCTTCGATGCCGGCGGCAAAAATGGCGTTGTTGATCGTCGGAACGACGGCGCCGATGGTGTGGGATCGGTTGGACGCAAGCGTGCGCGCCGCGCCGTGACGGACATAGCCGAGAGCTTCGATCTGCGCGCCCACCCGCGCCTTGAGCTCGGGGCGGACCAAGGGCGAGCCGTTGAGCACGCGCGAGACGGTCGCGGTCGATACGCCGGCGGCGCGCGCGATGTCCTCGACCGTAGCTTTTCCGAAACCGAGCCGCCGCCGCATTCGCTCGCCTTTCAGCCCGCGCCCGCCTTGACGGCACCATGCCATTTTTATATCGATATGTAACCGCTTACAACATCGCCGTGGACGGCCGTGGTCCGAGGAAAAGAACGATAAATCGGAGAGATCGCATGAGTGTCTCCGGCGCGCCTCGCCAACATCGGCGTCTCGTCGGCGCACGAGCGAGGCCATGCGCGTGAACGGCGCGCGGAGGCCTTTGATCGGCCTCGTCACGATCCTGCTGCTGCTGTTGCTCTGGTATGTTTTGACCGACGGCACCGGCATTCTCGACCGGCAGCGCATCCCGAGCCCGAGCGATGTGGCGGTGGCGGCCCGACAAAGCCTGGTCGAGGGCTACGCCGGCGCCACCCTCCCGTGGCAGGCGGCCTACAGCCTGCGCCTCGTGGTCATCGGCTTCCTCGTCGCGGCTTTGACCGGGGTGCCGCTCGGCCTCATGATGGGGCTCAGCCGCCGCTTCGAGGCCTTCGTCAACCCTGTCTTCCTCCTGGTACGACCCATTCCGCCACTTGCCTGGATCCCGCTGGCGATCGTCTGGCTCGGTCTCGGCGACGGCGCGAAGGTGCTGGTCATCTGGTTCGCCGCCTTCGTGCCCGCGGTGATCAATGCCTATGCCGGCATGCGCAACGTCGACCCGATTCTCGTGGCGGCGGCAGAGGTCCACGGCGCGAGCAGGGTCCAGATCCTGCGCGAAGTCCTGGTGCCGGGCGCGATGCCCATGATCTTCACGGGCTTGCGCCTCTCGCTCCAGGCGGCTTGGACCACGCTGGTCGCGGCCGAGCTCGTCGGCGCCTTCTTCGGCCTCGGCCGCGTGCTGATCAACGCCTATCGCGACATCAATCCGGCCATGATCGCCGTCGCGATGATCACGGTCGGCCTGCTGGGCGCGGCCACGACGATGGCCCTCGCGCTTGTCGAAAGAAGGATGCTGCGATGGCGCATGCGCTGAGAGCGAGCCGCCCGAGCGGGCTCGAGCTCACGCTCGTCACCTTAGCGGGCGCCGTCGCCTTCTTCGGGCTGTGGCAGATCTTGGCCATGTCGGGGTTCGTGCCGAAGGTCGTCCTGCCGTCCCCGGTGGAGGTCGTGGAGCGCGGGCTGCGAATGACCGTCGAGCCGTTCGCCGGGGATACCTTGCAGGGGCATGTGCTCGCGAGCCTCGGCCGCTGGGGCATGGGTTTCATGCTCGCGGCGATCGTCGGCGTGCCGCTCGGCCTGGCGATGGGCTGGTCGCGGCTCCTCGACGACATCGTCTCGCCCGTCTTCGAGGGCTTGCGTTTCATCGCTCCGCTCGCCTGGGTGCCGTTCGCGGCATTGTGGTTCGGCACCGGCATCGGCGGTCCGGTGATGGTGATCTTCACCGGTGCTTTCCCGCCCTGCGTCATCAACTCCTACCGCGGCGCGCAGCTTGTCGAGCGCCATCTCGTCGAAGCCGCCGAGACGCTGGGCGCCGGCAGCCTGCGGATCATCGGCGAGGTCCTCCTGCCCGGCGCCTTGCCGTCCATCGTATCGGGCTTACGCGTGAGCGCGGGGCTCGGCTGGCAATCGCTGATCGGCGCCGAGCTCATCGTCGTCTCGTCGGGCATCGGTTATGTGCTGGTCCAGGGGCAAAGCAATCTCTCGCCGGAGATCGTGATGTCGGCCATGCTGGCGGTGGGCATCGTCGGGATTCTCATCGATGTCGCGCTACGTCTCGCCGAGCGAAGCATCGGTCGTCGCTGGGGGCGGGGCTGATGAGCGACATCCGCTTCGAGCATGTGGGCAAGAAATTCCCTCGCGGAGAACGCGGCTTTGCCGCGCTCGAGGATGTGACCTTCACCGTCGCGGAGCGCGAATTCGTCGCCATCGTCGGGCCTTCAGGCTGCGGCAAGACCACGCTTTTGCGCATCGTGGCGGGTCTCGATGCGCCGACCTCGGGCAGCGTTCTGGTCGGCGGACATCCGGTCGACGGGCCGGGGCCGGACCGGGCGGTCGTGTTCCAGCAATTCGCCTTGTTCCCCTGGAAGACGGTTCGCGACAACATCGCCTTCGGCCTCAAATGCAAGAACGTCCCGCGCCGCGAGCGCGATGTCGTCGTGGCGCGCTATCTCGAGCTCATGGGCATGTCCGGCACCGAGGACAGCTTTCCGCACCAGCTTTCCGGCGGCATGCAGCAACGGGTCGCCATCGCCCGTTCCTACGCGATCGATCCGAATGTGCTTTTGATGGACGAGCCCTTCGGCGCTCTTGATGCGCAGACCCGCACCATCATGCAGGAGGAGCTGATCCGCATCTCCCGCGTCAACCCACGCACCGTCCTGTTCGTCACCCATAGCGTCGAGGAGGCGGTCTTTCTCGCCGACCGCGTCGTCGTGCTCGCCCGCAATCCGGGACGGGTGAAGGAGATCATCGAGGTCCGGGCGATCCGTCAGGCAGAGGCGTGGGAAGCCCGCGCGAGCGAGGAGGTGATGGAAATGCCTTCCTTCGTCCACCTACGCGCCCAGGTCTGGAAGCTCTTGCGGCAGCAGATGCAACAGGATGCCGCCGAATGAAAAGAAAACCGGGAGAAGAAACATGAGCAGACATATTTTGATTCGACTGGCCCTCGCCTGTGGTCTTGGCGCCGGGGCGGCCGCGACCGCCAACGCGCAGCAGCAGGCCACGCCGATCAAGGTCAGCTACCAGCCCGCGCTCTATTGGTCGCTGCCCTACTACGTCGCCACCGAGAAGGGCTGGTGGAAAGAGGTCGGGCTCGACCCGAGCTTCACGCTGTTCGCCTCCGGCGCGCCGCAGATGGCCGCCGCGGCATCGAAGTCCTGGGACGTCGGGGGTACCGGTTCGGCCCCCGCGGTTCTCGGCGCCGCGCGCTTCGACATCGTCACCATCGGCATCACCAATGACGAATCGGCGGCGAATGCGGTGCTGGCCCGCGGCGCCGAAGCTGCGGAATTCGAGAAGAACCCTGCCGTCCCTCAAGGGCAAGCAGCTTCTGCTCACCACCAACTCGACCGGCGAATACGCCTCGCTCGATTGCCTGAAGAAATGGGGCCTCGGCTCCAAGGACATGCAGATCGTGAACCTCGATCAGCAGTCGATCATCTCGGCCTTCGCGACCGGCACGGGTGCGCTCGCCGGCGTGTGGGCGCCCAACATCTACACGCTCGAGGAGCGTGCCGGCGCCAAGGTCGTCTGCTCGGGCAAGGACGTCGGCGCGATCATACCTGGAGCCTTGGTCGTCAGGCGCGAATATGCCGAGCAGAACCCCGACATGGTCGCCCGCTATCTCGCCGTCTATCTGCGCGCCGTCGCCTGGGAGAAGACGCATCGCGACGAGACCATCAAGATGATGAAGGATTTCTACGCCAAGACCGGCGTCACCCTTCCCGAGAAGTATCTCGCCGAGGAGATCGACACACGTCCGACCTTCACGCTCGATCAGCAGCTCGAGCTCTTCGACCGCTCGAAGGGAGAGTCCAAGGTGGACCAGTGGTTCACGAAGCTCGTCGCCTATCTCAAGGGCACGGGCACCATTCAGAAGGAGCCGTCGCTGCAGGATTTCGTCTCCGATGCTTTCCTCAAGCGCGTTGCGGGCGATCCCAAGCTGAAGGCGTTCGCGCAAGGGGAGTGAGGCGCAGAAGAGGGCGTGAGCGGAGCGGGGGCCTCCGCACGCCGATCCGCCAGAGACAGGAGTTTCCATGGCCGTACGCTACCTCAAGCAAGCGCCGAAGACGCCCGCGACCGATGAGGCGGCGACGCGCGCGACCGTGGCGCGCATGCTCGATGAGATCGAGAAGAACGGCGAAGCCTGCGCCAGCGCCTATGGCCGGAAGCTCGATGGATATGAGGGCGAGATCCTGGTCGGGCGCGCGACGGTCGAGCGCGCCGCCGACGATGTACCGGCGCAGCTCAAGGACGATATTCGCTTCGCGCATGAGCGTGTCCGCGCGTTTGCGCAATGCCAACGCGACAGCATCCGCGACTTCGAGTCCGAGCTCTCGCCCGGGCTTTGGGCCGGCCAGAAGCTGATCCCGATCGACACGGCCGGCTGCTATGTGCCGGGTGGGCGCTATGCCCATATCGCGTCCGCGATCATGAGCATCGCCACGGCGAAGGTCGCAGGCGTGACGAATGTGGTGGCCTGCTCGGCGCCGAAGGGGGCGCAAGGCATACATCCCGCAATGCTTTATGCGATGGACCTCGCGGGCGCCGATCAGATCCTCTGTCTCGGAGGCGTCCAGGGCGTCGCCGCGCTGGCCTTCGGCCTGTTCACCGGCAAGCCCGCCCGCATCCTCGTCGGCCCTGGCAATCGCTTCGTCGCGGAAGCCAAGCGCATGCTCTACGGCCGTGTCGGCATCGACCTCTTCGCCGGGCCGACGGAGATCCTGGTGATCGCCGACGAGACGGCGGATGCGCAAATCGTCGCCGAAGACCTCGTGGGACAGGCCGAGCACGGTCCCGATTCCCCCGCCTGGCTCGTCACGACGAGCAAGGCACTCGCCGAGGCCGTGACGGCGAGGATGCCTCGACTGATCGCCGCGCTTCCCGACATGCAGCGTCAGACGGCGGAAGCTGCCTGGCGCGACTATGGGGAAATCCTGCTGTGCGACAGCCGCGAGGAGGCACTCGCGGCGAGCGACGCCTACGCCCCCGAACATCTCGAGCTGCAGACATCCGAGGATGGTTGGTATGCCGAACGTCTGCGGAACTACGGTTCCCTGTTCGTCGGGGAGGAATCAACGGTCGCCTTCGGCGACAAATGCTCCGGCACGAACCATATCCTGCCCACCAAGGGCGCGGGTCATTACACGGGCGGCCTCTCCGTCCACAAATTCCTGAAAGTCGTCACCACGCAGCGGATGACGCGCGAGGCCTGCCGCGAGGTCGCCGCGGTCGCAGCCCGCATATCGAGGCTCGAGGGCATGGAGGCGCATGCCCGTACCGGAGATGCCCGGTTGCGCAAATATTTTCCCGGCGAAAACTTCGTCACGGCGGCCGAGTGAGCCGGTGAGCTAATGGCGCTCCCGAAGAGCCTCGCGATCTTTTCGCTCGAAGGCCGTGTCGCGCTCGTGACCGGCGCGTCTTCGGGGATCGGCCGGCACATGGCGTGCGTGCTCGCAAGCGCGGGTGCTTCTGTCGTGCTCGTCGCCCGTCGCCGCGAGCGTCTCGACGAGGTGGCCGCCTCGATCGTCGCGTCGGGCGGCCGCGCCCATGCGCTCGCCGCCGATCTCCTCGGGGAGGCCGATCTTGCGGCGCTCGCCGCGAGCGCGGCAGTCCCCTTCGGGGCGCCCGATATCCTCATCAACGCCGCCGGCGTCAACTTCCGCGAACCGGCCGAGGCGATCACCCGCGAAAGCTGGGACGCGACGCTCGCGCTCAACCTTTCGATCCCGTTCTTCCTCGCCCGGGAACTCGTGCCGAAGATGCGGCAACGCGGCAGAGGCAACATCATCAACATCGCCTCGCTGCAATCCTTCCGCGCCTTTGCCAATGGCGCGCCCTACGGCGCCTCGAAGGGCGGCATCGCCCAGCTTACACGCGCCATGGCGGAAGCCTGGTCGCCCCATGGGATCGTGGCCAATGCCATCGCGCCCGGCTTTTTCCCCACGGAGCTGACGGCCCCGATCTTCGCCGATCGCGAGCTCCTTGCGCATCACGCGGAAAGGACGGCCGTCGGCCGCAACGGCGTGCTCGCCGACCTCGATGGGGCCACCATCTTCCTCGCTTCCGAGGCCGCGCGCTTCGTGACCGGCCAGGTGCTGCCCGTCGATGGCGGCTACACCGCCAAGTAGGCGCACCGTTAAGTAGGCTACGCCGGCAAGTAGGAAAGTCGATGAAGGCTCTCGTCTATACGGCCCCCGAACGCCTCGCTCTTCGCGAGGTGCCCGAACCACGGCCAGGCGCCGGCGATGTGCTGGTGCGGATCGACGCTTGCGGCATCTGCGGCTCCGACATGCACGCCTTCTTCGGCCATGACGAAAGACGCCCCGCGCCGCTGATCCTCGGGCATGAAGCGGCGGGCGTCATCGCCATGGGGGCGCGCGCGGGCGAACGGGTCGCGATCAATCCGCTGGTGAGCTGCATGAATTGCGCGGCCTGCCTGGGCGGCCGCACGAATCTGTGCGCGGAACGGCAGATCATCTCCATGCCGCCGCGCCCGGGCGGCTTTGCCGAGCTGGTGTCGATCCCGGAGCGGAATGTCGTGGCGGTGCCCGATCCTCTTCCCCTGACGAAGGCGGCGCTCGCCGAACCGATCGCGACCGCCTATCACGCGATCGGCCTCGCCTTGCGCGGCGGTTTGCGTCCTGCGACGGAGCGGCGAGCCATCGTCCTTGGCGGCGGCGCGATCGGCATGGCGGCGGCGCTTGTGCTGAGAAGCCGCGGCGTGCGCAGCATCCTGGTCTGCGAGCCGAATGCCGGCCGCCGCGCCGGGCTCGAGAAGGAAGGCTTCGCATCCTGGGACCCTGCCCGAAGGGACGAGCCTGACGCCTTGGCCGATATCGTCGTCGACGCGGTCGGCGGCAGCGCGTCGAGGCGAGCCGCGAGCCGACTGGCGGCGCCCGGCAGCGTCATCGTCCATATCGGGCTGCTCGAAGCTGAAGGAGGCCTCGACATGCGGCGGCTGACCCTCCAGGAGATCACTTTCATCGGCAGCTACACCTACACCATGCTCGATTTTCGCAAGACCGTGGAGGCGCTCGTCTCAGGCGTCTTCGGCAATCTCGATTGGACCGAAGAGCGCCCACTCGGGGAGGGCGAGCAAGCCTTCGACGACATTCGACATGGCCGCGTCGCAGCCGCGAAGGTCATCCTTCGTCCGTGAAATGAGCGTCGGGGGACAATGTGCCAGGAGGGCAGCCTTGAAATTACCCGCGCCAAGTGGCATTTCGTAGCGGACAGATGGCGGAATAGGTCATGGCGCACCCCAACCTTCATTTCGAGCACGGTCGCAAAGCCGACCGCGTCGTCAAAGCGACCCGCAAGGGAAGCAAGAAGCTGCACCGCAAAAGCGTCAGTCGCGAAGTTAACGCCCAAATGCAGGATGCGGGTATCGGCCGTACCCTCGAAGTGCTAGGCGGGAAACATATCTTCCACCATGACGTACGCAGTCCTCTCGACGCACATGACATGCTACAGGAGGGCTTGCCTGGCACTGCGCTGGTCCATCTTATCGCAAATCTCCACTCGCTTTTGAGCAACCCTGAGAGCTTACAGAGGGCCGTCGGGATGAGTTCGCGGACCTATCAGCGTCGCAAAGTCACACCGGAGAAGCCCCTCAGCCCCGAACAAAGCTGGCGGACATGGAAATTCGCCGAGATCTTAGGAAGAGTGACGGAGCTCCTTGGCTCTCAGGCGGAAGCCGAACAATGGCTTGAGCGCCCCGCGATGGCGCTTGACCGGCGCAAGCCCATCGATCTCCTATCGACACCGGCTGGCGTCGAAACTCTTCAAGATCACCTGACGCGGACTCGAGGTACGGCGTCTACACGTGACGCCGCTTCCGCCACCCCTCGGGGCTGGCGAGCTCGTCTTCTGGAGGCTCGATCGAGCCGAGTTCGCATCCACATGGGATAGCGGCGAAGGCAGCTACCGGGTTGGTGGGCGCTGGAGTTCGCGCGGTGTTCGGGCGGTCTATGCGGCGCTAGACCCCGCGACTGCAATCCTCGAGGTTGCGGTTCATAAGACCTTCACGGCACTCGACACCACCGCGCATGTCTTGACCTCCGCGCACATCGTTCACCCAACACACGCGCACGTCGTGAGCGCGAAGGATATTCCGAACCCAAATTGGCTGAGGCCCGGCGCGATCAGCGCCGGACAACGCGCCTTTGGCGATGCTTTGTTGAAAGCGCATCTGTTCGTGCTTGTTCCAAGCGTCATCTCGTCGCATAGTTGGAACGTGATCTTCGACGCCAGCAGAGCGCGGAGCCTGTACACGTCACTTGCGCAAGAGCGTTTCGCGCTCGACCCGCGCCTCAATCCGGCGCCCTGAGAAGCCAAAGAGGCAAGCCGCCAGTGGACTGGCCGCGCCCGGCAGCGTCATCGCTCGTATCGGGCTGCTCGAAGCTGAAGGAGGCCTCGACATGCGGCGGCTGACCCTGCAGGAGGTCACTTTCATCGGCAGCTACACCTACACGGTGCGGGCCGCACCTCGAGTATGCGCTTCCAACCTCACCGCTCCGCGATCGCCAGTATATGGCCGCCGTCGACCACGATCGTCGCCCCGGTAATGAAGCTGCCGGCGCGCGAGGCGAGCAGGAGCAGCGCGCCGTCGAGCTCGCCTTCCTGGCCGAAGCGCCCCATGGGCACGGCGCGCGCCATGGCCTCTCCTTGCGGGGAGGCGAGGTAGTCGGCATTGATCTCGGTCGAGAAATAGCCGGGCGCGATGGCGTTGACGCGCACGCCCTTCGGCGCGAGCTCGAGCGCCATGGCGCGCGTCGCCTGCAAGACGGCGGCCTTCGACACCGCATAGGCGAGATTGCCCTTCTGCACGCCGAAGGAGAGGATCGAGGCGATATTGACGATCGCGCCGCCGCCGCCCGAAGCGACCATGCGGCGCGCCGCCTCTTGCGCGGTCGTTACCACCGCGTCGAGATTGACGTCGAGCGTTTGCCGCCAGGTTTCCTCCCGCATCCCGAGGAAAGATGAGGGCTTTGCCACGCCGGCGTTGTTGATGAGCACCGTGACGGGGCCGAACTTCGCTTGCGCGGCATCGAAGGCGCGAGCGATCTCGGCGCGATTGGCCACATCGGCAACAATCGGGAGCGCATGGCTGCCCGCGGCTCTCGATTTCGGCGTCCGAGCGCTTCGAGCCGTTCCTTGCGCCGCGCCACGAGGACGACGCTCGCGCCGTTTTTCGCGAGCACCAGCGCGAATCTGCGCCCGAGGCCGGAGGAAGCGCCGGTGACCAGCGCCACGGTGCCGGAAAGATCGAAAAGAGAGGAGGGTGTCATGAGGCGTCCGCCGATGAGTTGCGCGTCACGCCATGTGCGCGTGCGCTCGATCCGTCAAGGCGCGGAATTGGCTCGCCGTATAGTCGTAAATCTCGAGGAGGTTTTGACGTGCGCGGGTCGAAATCCGAAAGCTAGACACGTCGTCTTGCCGCGACCTGGGCCCGCGCTGCCGCAAGGATCTCGTCAGGTGTTTCGTTGGTGAAAGTGTTGCAATCGGGGCCCGCGAAATGCTCACGGTACAAGGCCTCGTGTCCGAAAGCCATCACGGCAAGGCGAGATAGCGCAGACGCAAGGCCTCGTCAGCCATGAAGGCCGCCATCGGCCCCATATGGCGCACGACCCCGCGCTCGAGCAGCACGACGCTGTCGGCGATCGCCGAGGCGAAGGCGAGGTTCTGCTCGGAGACGACCATGGTGAGCTTGTCGCGCTTCAGCGCCAATAGCGCGCGCGCCATCTCCTCGACGATCACGGGAGCGAGGCCCTCGGAGGGTTCGTCGATCAGGATGAGGCGCGGATTGCCCATGAGCGTGCGCGCGATCGTCAGCATCTGCTGCTCGCCGCCCGAGAGCTGCCCCGCCGAACGATCGAGCGAGCTTCCGAGATTCGGGAAGAGCGCGACGAGGCGATCGAGGCTCCACGGTTCGCGCCCCTCGGCGGGTGGGCGGGCGCCGACCTCGAGGTTCTCAGCGACCGTGAGGTCGGTGAAGATGCGCCGCTCCTCCGGCACATAGCCCACGCCCAGCCGCGCGATGCGGTAAGGATCGAGCCTCGTCAGCTCCCGCCCTTCGAAGACGATGTGCCCGGCGGAAGGGGGGACGAGGCCGATGATGGCTTTCAGGGTGGTCGATTTTCCCGCGCCGTTGCGCCCGGCGAGCGCGACGATCTCGCCGGCGCTCGCCTCGAAGCCGACGCCGTGCAGGATCTTCGCCCGTCCGTAATGGACGTCGAGGGCTTCGAGCGTGAGCATCGGGGCTTGCGTCATCGGTCGACCCCGGAGGCGAGCCCGGCGCCGAGATAGACGGCGCGCACGGCGGGATCGGCACGGATCGCCTCCGGCGCGCCTTGCGCAAGGATCGAGCCGCGATCGAGCACGACGATGCGGTCGGCGTGCGCGAACACCACGTCCATGTCGTGCTCGGTGAACAGCACGGCGATGCCGTCGTGCTTGGCGAGGCTCGCGGCGAGCGCCATCAGTTGCAGGCGCTCGCCGGGCGCCATTCCGGCGGTCGGCTCGTCCATCAGCAAGAGCTTCGGCGCGCCGGCGAGCGCGATCGCGAGCTCGATGCGCTTGAGATCGCCATAGGCGAGAATGGCGCAAGGCCGCTTTGCCTCCTGGCGCATGCCGACGCGCTCCAGGATCGCGTCCGCCTCCGCGACGAAGCTTTCGCTCATCCGGCCGAACGGGCGGCCGACACGCGAAGCCCTCGCGTTGAGCGCGAGCTGGACATTCTCGCGCACCGTCATCGAGGCGAAGGCCGCGGTGATCTGGAAGGTGCGCCCGACGCCGCGTCGCCAAAGATGGCGCGGCGCCATCCCGGTCACGTCCCGCGCCTCGAGCAGGACCTGGCCCGCATCTGGCTTGAGCTGCCCGCCGATCATGTTGAAGCAGGTGGTCTTGCCGGCCCCGTTCGGTCCGATGAGCGCCACGGCTTCGCCGGAGCGGACCGTAAGATCGATGCCGCGCACCGCTTCGACGCCCTGGAAGCGCTTCACCAGCCCCTTGGCCTCGAGAATGGGGTTCATGCGGGTGCGGCCGCGGCCCGCCGTTTCGCGCCTGACCAGCTTTCGAGGAGGCCGGTGATTCCGGTCGGCGCCACGAGCACGAGCGCGAGGATCACGGCGCCAAGGAGCGCCCGCCAATAGGGCAGGCGCGCCATCAGCTCGGCTTCGAGCCCACCGAAGGCGAAGGCCCCGATGATCGGGCCGCTCAGCGAGCCGATCCCGCCCAGGAGCACCATGATCAAGGCGTCGACGGATTTGCCGATGGCGAGATAGGTCGGAAACACCGAGCCTTTGGCGAAGGCGTAGAGCCCTCCGGCAAGCCCCGCGAAAGCGGCAGCGATCACGAAGCCTGCCCATTGCGTGCCGCGCAATCCGATGCCGGAAGCCTCGGCTCGCGCCGGCGCGTCGCGGGCGGCACGCAGCGCATAGCCGAAAGGCGAGAAGGCGATGATGCGCAACACCGCGAGCGCGGCGACCGTGAGCGCGAGCGTGAGCAGGAGAAAGGCGCCCCTGGAGGCGACCATCGGCGCCGGCCAGACGCCGAGGAGCCCATTGTCGCCGCCGGTCAGCTCCACCCATTGGAAGGAGGCGGCCCAGGCGATCTGCGCGACCGCGAGCGACAGCATGGCGAGATAGACGCCGGAGAGCCGCACGCAGAGCCAGCCGGCGAGGAGCCCGAGGATGGCGGCCGCCAAGGGTGCCGCGACGAGGGCCATGGACATCGGCAAATGCAAGGTCTTCAACGCGAGCGCCGCGCCGTAGGCGCCGATGCCGAACCAGGCCGCGTGCCCGAAGGACGCCATGCCGCCGAGCCCCATCAGGAAATGCAAGGACGCGGCGAAAACCGCCAGGATCAGCAATTCGGTGACGAGGTCCATGGCGTAGTCGCCGGCGAGGAACGGCATCGACGCGACGGCCAGGACCGCGAGCGCGGCAAGCGAGCGCGCGACCGGCGAAAGCGGACGCAGCACGGTGTCCGTGGCCGCCGATCGCGGCGCCGGGCTCGCGGCAAAACGGCCGAAGAGGCCATAGGGCCGCACCGCGAGCACGACGCCCATGACGAGGAAGACGAGCACGAGCGTGACCTTCGGAACGAAGAGGATGCCGAAGGCCTGGATGACGCCGATCAGCACGGCGGCCACATAGGCGCCGATGAGGCTGCCGAGGCCACCGACCACCACGACGACGAAGGCTTCGACCACGACCGAGACGTCCATGTTGAGGTTCACCGCCTCGCGCGGAAGCTGGAGGGCGCCGCCGAAGCCGGCGAGGCAGGCGCCGAGGAAGAAGACGCTGGAGAACAACAGGCGCTCGTCGACGCCGAGCGCGCCGACCATATCGCGATCCTGCGTCGCGGCGCGCACGAGAAGGCCGAAGCGCGTGCGCCGGAAAAGAAACCATAAGGCGCCGAGCAAGGCGGGGCCGACGCCGATCAGGAAAAGCTCGTAGACCGGAAAGCGGCTGCCGAGGATGGTGATGAAGCCGGTGAGCCCGGGCGCGCGAGGTCCGAGGAGATCCTCGGGCCCCCAGATCGCCAGCGCGGCATCCTCGACGATGAGCACGATCCCGAACGTCGCGAGCAGGGGGTAGAGCTCGGGCGCGCGGCGCAGCCGTCGCAGGATCAGCATCTCGACGATGACGCCGAGGACGCCGACGAGCAGGGCCGCGACGACGACCGAGCCCCAGAAGCCGAAGGCGCCGAAGCCCGCCACCCGTCGCGTGAGGCTCCAGCCGATATAGGCGCCGAGCATGTAGAAGGAGCCATGGGCGAAATTCACGACGCGCGTGACGCCGAAGATGATCGAGAGGCCGGAGGCTACGAGAAAAAGCGAGGAGGCGGTGGCGAGCCCGTTCAGCGCCTGGATCACGAGGATGTCGGGCTCGAGCGAGATCACGCGGCGTCCATGGGCGAATGCGTGGGAAGGGTATGAAGACCGATGGTCGTCGGGATCGAGGGCCGGGTGCGAATTTCCGCCTCGCCGCCTCCTGCCGAGAGGCGAAGAGGCGAGAGCGCGCGCAAGGTCCTCAGCCGGCCGGCCGTAATATCTTCACCTCGGCATCGCCCGGCAGATATTTGGCGCCGTCCCGATAGGTCCAGTCGGACATGACGCCACGCCCGTCCTTCAACGCGATCTTGCCGACGAAGGCGCCCATGGTGCTCTGGTGATCGATGGCGCGGAATTCGATCGGCCCGAAGACGGTGGTGAGCTTGAGCCCTTCGAGAGCCGAGACGAGCTTTTCGTTATCGGTCGATCCGGCCTTGGCGAGCGCGGCGGCGATCGATCGCACGGTCTCGAAGCCGACGACAGAGCCGAGCTTCGGCATCTCGCCGTATTTCGCCTTGTAGGCGTCGCGGAAGGCGACGTGCTCCGGCGTGTCGAGATCGCCGTAAGGGTAGCCGGTGACGATCCAGCCGACCGGCGCCTCGGCGCCGAGCGGGTCGACATATTCGGGCTCGCCGGTGAGCATGCTCACGACCGAGCGTCCCTCGAACAGGCCGCGCGTCGTGCCCTGGCGCACGAAGTTCGTGAGGTCGCCGCCGAAGGTGACGTTGAAGATCGCCTCGGGCTTGCCGGCTTCGAGCGCCTGGATCGTGGCCCCGGCATCGATCTTGCCGAGCGCGGGATATTGCTCGGCCACGAACTCGACATCGGGCTTGGCTCTCTTCAACAGGTCCTTGAACCATTTGTTCGCGGACTGCCCGTATTCATAATTGGGGGCGACGAGCGCCCATTTCTTGGCGGGAAGCTTCGCCGCCTCTTCGACGAGCATGGCCGCTTGCATATAGGTCGAGGGGCGCAGCCGAAAGGTGTAGCGATTGCCCTTGGCCCAGACGAGCGCGTCGGTGAGGGGTTCGGAGGCCACGTAAACACGCTTCCTCTGATTGGCGACGTCGCCCAGCGCGAGCCCGATGTTCGACAGGAAGCCGCCGGCGAGCACATCCACCTTCTCCGCGTCGAGGAGATCGCCCGCATAGCGCACCGCGTCTTCCGGCTTGCCGCCATCGTCGCGGAACACGGTCTCGATCTTGCGTCCATTGACGCCGCCCGCCGCATTGACCTTCTCCTGCGCCAGTTCCCAGCCCTGGCGATAGGGCTTGAGGAAGGCAGGCTGGGCCGTGTAGCTGTTGACCTCGCCGATCTTGATGGCGTCCTCGGCGCGCAGGATCGATGGGGTGCCGAGGGCGGCGAGCGTGGTGGCTCCGGCGAGGAAGCCGCGGCGGTCGAGCATGGTCATGCGCATCCCCATTTCTGGCATAGGATGGGTCTCGTTTCCCGGGGAAGGCTATTCGCTTCGAGCGCCGCTGCGCAAGGGCCGTCCCGGCGAGAGCTTTGCGCGATCGAAGCCCGTCGCGCTTCACGGCTTTGCCCTCAGCGCCGCAGCCGCCGCGACCGAGCCCGCGACCATCGCCGCGAGCGCGAGCGCGCACAGCGCGAGGAAGGGCATCGCGAAGCTTGCCGCGCCGGGCCGGCTCGCCTCCGCGGTCGCGACGCCGAAGATCAGGATCGGCACCATGAGCGGCACGACGAGGATCGAGAGCAGCATGCCGCCGCGCCGCAGGCTCGCGGTGAGCGCCGCGCCGATCGCGCCCGTGAAGGTGAGCGCGATGGTGCCGGGCAGCGAGGCTCACCGCCGTGCCGAGAAGCGCCACGGGCTCGATGCCGAGCATGAGGCCGAAGAGCGGCGCCGCGATCGCGAGCGGCAGCCCGCTCGAAAGCCAATGCGCGACGCCCTTCGCCGCGACGATCGCCTCGAGCGGCACGGCGCTCATGCGCAGGAGCTCGAGCGAGCCGTCCTCCTCGTCGGCCTGGAACAGGCGGTCGAGCCCGATCAGCGTCGCGAGAAGCGCTCCGATCCACAGAACGGCCGGGCCGATGCGCGACAGGAGGTTGAGATCGGGGCCGACCGCGAAGGGCAGGATGGCGACGAGCGAAAGATAGAAGACGAGGCCGAGGCTGAAGCCGCCGCCGATCCGGGTGGCGAGCTTGAGGTCGCGCGAGACGAGGGCAAGAAGCGCGCGCGTCATCCGCCGATCCTGATTTCCGAGGCGGGGATGCCGATCGGCTCATGCGTCGCCGCGACGATCAGGCCGCCCGCGGCGAGATGTTCGCTCATGAGCCCCGCGAGAAGGGCGCGCGAGGCGCTGTCGAGGGCGGCGGTCGGCTCGTCGAGCAGCCACAGGGGGCGCCGCGATACGAGGAGGCGCGCCAGCGCCACGCGGCGCCGCTGCCCCGCCGAGAGATAGGCGCAAGGCACATCCAGCAGATGCTCGAGGCCGAGCCTGGCGAGCGCCTCGCGCGGCGCGTGCCAGGGCGAGCCGAGCAGCGCTTGCCAGAAATCGAGGTTCTCCGAGACGAGAAGCTGGGACTTCAAGCCGTCGCGATGGCCGACGAGATGGGCGTCTTCCGGAAGCTCTCGCTCTTCGCCCTCGGCGTCCTCGAGGCGCGTCTCACCCGAGCGCGGCCTCGAGAAGGCCGGCCATGATGGACAAGAGGCTCGTCTTGCCGGCCCCGTTCGGACCGGTGAGCAGCGCGGCGCCGCCCGCCTCGACGACGAAGCCCATCCCGGAAAAGAGCACGCGGCCGCCTCGCTCGCAGGCAAGCTCCGAAACGATGAGGCGCAAGCGATCCTCCGCGCATGATCCGAAATCGGCGCACGAGGGAGAGCATCGCCAAATACCCTCTTTGCCCGCCCGCGCGCGATCTGGACAGCTTCGCGCCGGCCCTTTATACGCGCTCCTTCCGCTCGCGGCGATGCGACGGCGATGCCCAGGTAGCTCAGTTGGTAGAGCACGTGACTGAAAATCACGGTGTCGGTGGTTCGATTCCGCCCCTGGGCACCAGATAACCACATGAATTAAGATCGAAATTGGTTGACCTCAAAGCGACTCTTTTGTCCGTGTGCTTCGTCAGTGACCAGTCAGTGACCGTGTCCATGGGCACTGGAAAGACATTATGGGCCAACGCGCGGACGGAGTTGATCGCAGTTGCCTTTTTACCTGTTGAGAGCGTTGCAGCCGCGTCGCCCTCGACTATGAGGTGGCCGATAAAGTGGGCCCGATCGCAAAGAGCAGGTTCATCTTGTGCAGTTTGCATGGTGTAAATTGGAGGGGAGGCATCGCTCCCCTCCCTCAGAGGCCCTATTTTGACCTACTTGGCCTTCGCAAACGGGTCGTCGAAGACGATGGATCTCACCGATTTGCCGTTCGGCCATTTGCAGGTCTGCTGAATGCGGTCGAGCGCGTTTTTGGGCATCGCTTTGTCCGTGGCCTTCGGATGAAGGAAGCCCTTTTCTTCAAGCCACCTCAACGCGGCTCGAAAAGCGGCGTTGTCTCGATCGAACCAGTCACGAAAGGCTTGGAAGTATATCGTGTAGCTTCGCCGCCCGTTCTTCGTCTTCTCATAGAATCCTTGGTGATCTTTTTCGCTGAAACGAGAGCTATCCTTTCGCCGCACTATGTCCGATTGCCCTAGCTTGGCTCGGAGTATTTCTTGCGCCCGTTGAGGGGCACTTTCGTGGTGATTGATGTGGGCGAGCGCACGGTCGAAACACGACGAAATAGCTTTCAGCAGACCATCAGGTTCCCAGGGCAGCAGTCCAGCATCAATGCCAAGGCGACCGCCGGCGAAGACCAATGCCATGTTCCGGGCGGCGTGCTCCAATGCTCCTTCGAGGCCGTGACCTTCAGCCCACGCTAGGAACTCGTCCATATAAACTTGGACTTCATTCCTCAAGCCTTCGCCCTTGCCGATGAGAAATTTTATATAGGGGCGTAACACCATGCCATGCTGATGATCACACGCATTTCGAACTTCGATCAGCTGTTTGCGTGCCCAACGAGGTTTGCCTTTCTCTTCGGGGCATCGATCCATGATGGTTGAACGGTTGGAGCTGGTGGCAGGAACGTCGAGGCAGCGTGCGTACTCGCCCTCGTCGCGAGTTCCGCCGGCAAAGGCAGCATACTCAGTGAACGAATGTTCCGCGGTCGAGACAAAAATGGTGCGAAAGCGGGCACTTTTGACCGAGCTTGCAAATATCGACGCACTGTGACGAGAGCGATCACGGCCCTCGCTCAGTCGGTAGGTTAGTTCTCGCAGGGGCGTGTAAGCGTCCCTCTTCTTGCCCGCCAAAAGCCCCACTTCGTTGGCGGGAAGCAAGACGTCATTGAAGACGCGTGCTAGCTCCGCGGTAGCAGCTTGTGTCGAGGCAAAGTTTGGCAATTGCGGTTCACGACCGATGCCGATCACAGACGCAGCGGCAAGGAGCTCGGCTGTCTTGCCGACCTTTGATTTTCCGAAGAGGTTGATCCCGAAGGATTGGAGACCGACGCGTTCAAGGAGAGGTGCGGCAAAGGCCGCGGATACGACAAGCATCGCAGAGTTTGAATATCCGCACGGCCTGGCAACACGCTTGATCCACTTCTCCCAGTCCCCTTGCCGCCCTATCTCAACGTGCTGACGGTCGTTGAGCCAGAGCGGCGGACGGAGCTCCACCTTCTGTCGCGCACCGATTGGTCCGCGCGGGGTGATAAAGCGGCGCCGGTCAGAGCGCCATCCCAACCGTGCTGCATACCGAATGCGCTTACTGGGCTCGGACTTCAGTGCCTGTTCAACGGCACTCCTCGCCTCTTCCTGATCGTATGGCAGGTCGGCGTTTTTCTTGATCAAAAGGGAGCACACTTGCGTGGAATCGCGAGCCTTGTCTCGGTCGATGCGCAAGCTACGCGATCCGCCCCCTACCTTTTGGAACCTGAAAATCTCATATGCGTCCTTCGTCACCTCATCCTCCGCATTCGCGAGCTTGGTGACTAGCGTGGTCGCTGAAGATTTGGACATGTTCATTCTCCTTTGCTTGTCGACACGGTCGACACAGCGGACACAGTTGTTCGATCGCCGTCATGCGCTGACACGCTTGACACGTTAGACACGCTACCTGCGTAGCGAATGACGACTAATTCAGGGCTTATTAACAGTGCAGTTCACACTGTTTCTACTGTTTCTACTGTTTCTACTGTTTCTACTGTTTCTTCTGTTTCTTCGTCTTCTTCGTTTTATTCGTTAGATGATCGAAGCCGAGACGGGGTAGACGGGAGTTGGGTTACCGTATCTTGATGTGACCTCCTAAATCTGCTTGCAATTATCCTATCGCTAGGCCGTGTCGATCGTTTCACTTGTGTCAGTCTGATCGCTCAGCCTTTTGGTAGATCGATCACCTCGACCCCATAGAGGAACACCCGGCTTTCGAGGCCAATCCGGTCGAGCATCATCAGCAGCTCGAGCTTTTGCTTCGCTCGGAGAGGTCGGTAGCGAACGTTGCGACGCTTCTTGGTCGATCCGTCGCGATCGATATCTTTCGGCAGTGTCACTCGCCGTTGGAAGTCTCCTTTCACGGCATAAGCTATCGCTGCGAGATTCCGATCGAAACGTTTGATCATCACGGGCTTTGGGATCATCAGAGGGTCTGCTTTGAAGTGATTTCGGAGGATTTTTTCTGGCCCTCTTCGTCAACTCCTTGGACTTGATAAAAATCCAAGCGTGGGGCCTCCAGTGGGGCGCGAAGTCGCCTGTCAGGTGCTCGTTTATCGAAATATCGAAGCCTCCCACCGCATGAGTTATTTTGGCTCCTTTGAGAGCAACAATTAGCTGCTTCCCAACCTCGATGAAGGGGTTCACAATTCCCCTCCTTATGAATTGCATCAGCGTGCACAATCGACGCGATGCGGTATCGCTTTTTCCCGGTAAGGGCTTCTTGCGCGGCACTGACGAAGAGCCGCTGGTATGCTCGGAGGCATACTGGACAGGCCCCGCGAAGGCAGCGGGCTTCCTTGCTGCACCGCTCGATTCGGTTGGCGAGCTTCAGGGCTTTAGGGCTGCTTCTTCCGTGTTTACGGAGCAGCTTCACGATCGCTAGACGCTGCTTTTCTGCATCCTCAGCACTTCTGCAGGGCTTTTTCGACCTCCCCTGTTTCCAGGCTGGCTGGCCGTTTCCGTAGCAGCTGCCTCGTCTACGCGCTTTAAGAATTACTGAGGTCCTGTCACGCATCGTCACCTCCCTGAACAGAAGGAGTGTCGATGTCTGAAGTTGCGACTCCTCGTATCCTGAGCACATCCGACATCCGGTAACGGACCAGCCGGCCGACCTTTACGAACGGGATATAGCCGCCCCGTAGACGATCATTACGGATGGTCTTGACGCTTCGCTGATGGCGGACGCTCAGCTGCAATTCGGTCAGGAATTTTTCGCCCAGATCCGAGGTGCCGCGATGTGGCTCCTCGTTGATATTGGCTCTTTTTGAGGTGCTCATTGGGTCACTCCTTGCTTGAGAGCGACCTTCCAGATACTACCACATCGAGAAAACGCGAACACCGATTGCGTCCTGTATCATATTGAATTTCGCGTACCATTTCTGCAAAAAACATTATATATCAAATCATTAAACCACAAAAAACAAATACCAGGGAGGGCAATTTTTAGCCCTATGGAGGTCGCTTTTCTGTCGTGCCAACAGCAGCAAATTGAGTCATATCAAGGGGTTACCGCAATCCAAGGAACGGCATGTTCCAGTACCGCTTTTCTTCCTTGGCTTCTAAGAGTTTCAAGCGTGATATGCCGCTTTACCCAAAGGTGTAGATTCCTCCATTTGTGTTTGCTGTTCTCGTGTTAAAGGTTGGGCGCGGACTTGCCTTGGCCTCAGCCACTTTGGAAAATTCGGAAGGCCAATCAGTCCTTCAAAAGCCCGTCTGTCGATGGTCGATCGAACTGTCTGATAGACGTACAACGATCCTTCAAAGAACTTGCGCAAGCCGTCCCGATCACCGAGTATTTCATTCGTAAATTTCGCGAGCTCTGGGTGATCGTGCGCCCGAGATAGTTTTCCTTCAAACTCGTCAAAGTCCATGTAACAGAACGGAAATACTGGTTTAAAGAGCGACCATCTTCTCGAAAACGTTCCCCATTCTGAACCTTTTCCTCAATGTCTTGGCGTCTTTCGTTTTAGGGTGCTGAAATCCACCAACTACTGTATAGAAAAAGTGCGCCTTTTTAATACTTGCACTTCGCCGCTTGCCATGGGACTTAGAGGACTTATAAGCAAGGATAAAACGTATAATTTCCGCAATAAATTGCTCGTCTTCCGGAAAAAGTGATGCTGACACTGCTAGGTCATTCAATTCTTCGGAATTGACAAGTTCAGAAAGTAGCTTCAGGTTGTCAAAGAAATCTCGACTTTACTTCGCAACGACATCCTTCGTTGGTTGTTCATGTAAAGAAACGAGGTATCTAAGTTCAAGAATACTGGCGTTAGCAGCTGACAACGGCGGCCAATAGTGATGATATAGGTAACCAATAAACTCAAATAGCGATCTCCTGCGCTTTTCATCGTCTTCACCCATGATTAAATTAGTAATAATTGCGGGAACATCCACTTTTTTAGGTCGGGGCATTTTTAGAGCCTTTGTCTGCGCGGTATTTGAATTAAGTCACTCACGGTATCAGGGAAGCACAACGTGATCTATGCCTGATCTAGCTTTTTGCTCGATTGCGCTCGCGGTAAGAAAGCGCGGGTTAAGCGGTCGAGCTTGCTGCAATTTCGCAACATGACCTTTATGCTTCTCGATAAGGTTTGCTCGTCGAGCGCCTCGGCGCGCTCTGAAGAATGCTATTCGGAACGTTAATTTCAACAATGACTACTTCACGGATTGGATCAGACGCAGAGTATGGGGTCGTCAATCGATATTTTTGCACGGCATCACCATTTCTATGCTTTTGATGCTGAGCCTTTACGTTTTCGGATTCCGAGGGCTTGGGAGGCCCCGATTAGCCCTTACGGAGCGCGGATAAGGCGTTTCGGCGCAATTCCGCGGTTCACTGATGAAGCCACGCTTCCGCACGAATGAGATTTTTGCGCGCGACTAATTTGAAGTAATCGCGCGAAACGCGCAGGCCGTCACCCTCGATCAGAAATCGCGAGGTGACGTTCGCTTGTGCGTAGGCCGTCGCGTATTCATCGCGGCTCGAATTTCGAAAAACCGAAATTGTAAAGAGCTGGCGGAGCGGAGGGAATTCCTCCTGACGCCCGAAATCCATACCAGACGGAAAGCGAAAGATGACTAAATTTTTTCCAATCTCTCGTGACATCACCAAAGTCCCGACGTCGAGCTCCCTCGTTCGCTTAAGGCGAACGAGCCGTGACGAGGAATTTGATGACAAGAGGAAGGGTGGACGACTTCATCGACAAAGCGCGATACAGACCCGATCCGATGAAAGAGGCGCTCGCGTGTCGGGCGAACATTGCCGAGCTCAAGCGCGGCTATTACGAAGGGTTATATGCGGAGCTCGGCCGCGTCACGCTGATCGCCCGCGGCTTCGATCTTAACAAGAAGTCTTGGGCCCGGTTCGTCAAGCGCTCCTTCTGGGGTAAGGCCCGCGAGCAAGACCGCCCGCACGTCGGACACGAGAAACGATCGAAAATCGCTTTCGTGACTCGGTTCGTTTTCAAGCCCCGTACGCCGAACCAATTCAAGCGCACATCCAAATTTTCAGGGGTGCTCGAATTCCTCATCGGGGACGGCGTCGAGCCTGAGCACATCGCCAAGGAGCTGAAGAAACGCAGAATCGGGAAGATTTACCGGCTGGTGACGAAGAAGCCGCGCCCGAGCGGGCGGAAGAATGAGAAACCGACCGACCCGGTCGACATCGTGGAAAAGACGCCCGGACGGCAATGATCGTCCCCGCAACAAGGCCAAATGTCCGATTTTCCGATGGGACAAGAAAACCACGAAGGCGATGAAGAAGCATAACAAGGTCGGCGCGCGCGTGCCGGCTTGATTGCAAGGTGATCGAACCGAAGAACGGGCGCACGCGCTACAAGGTCGTGGAGGTGACCGAACGCAAGTAGGTTCAGCCTCCCTGCGCCTAGGCAAGTCCCTGGCCAAATGCTCACCGGCTCCGGTCAAATCGCACCGGAGCCGGTAGGGGCCTGACCAGTAGTCAGCGCCGTTGAGGGAGAAGGGCCACTTCGGTCCGCGTGGCCGGTCGCATCGTCTTGGTTGTCGTGATCGTCGCTTCGTGGTCAACAGCCATGGCCGTCGCGAGCTGCTCGGCATGGATATCGGTTTCTCCGAGCCAAGACCTTCTGGACCGCCTTCCTCCGCAAGTTCGCCAGGCGCGGCCTGGGTGGCGTCAAGTGGGTCACCTCCGATGCGCATGAGGGTCTCAAAGCGGCGATCACCAAGGTGCTGCGCGCCCCTGACGGCGCTGCTGCGGGCACTTCGTGAGGAAACTCCTGGCCATGTCGGCAAGAGCGGCTGGGGCGGTGGGTGCTCGGCCTTCATCGCCACCGCCTTCGCAGGACGATGCCGAAGTCGCAAAGGCGTAAATGGCGCCGGCGTCTCACGCAACTCTGCTCAGTTCGCGTCGAACTCTCTGCGACTGCGCAATGCCCCTTGGTCGCAAGCGGACTGGCAGGAAAGGATCTCTCCTACCGGAAGAAATCCCTGCGAGGTGAGAACTTCCTGACTCCATGTTCTCACCTCGCCTGAAAAATAGCCTACAGACCCCCTTTCCCCGAGCTGCACAAGCTCACCGCTTTGATGGATGAGGATGTGCTGGCCTTCATGGGCCTCCTTCAAGGAGCACCGGGCCAGACACACTCGATCAACTCCCTGAAGCGCATCAATGCCGAGATCAAGCGACGCACCGATATCGTCGAAACTTCCCCGACGATGCCGCCACCGGCTCGGCGGCATCATTTTGCTCGAGCAGAACGAATGACTGGGCGATCCGGCGGCCGCTGAAATCAACGCCGCGATGAGCGATGAGTTCATCGTCAATCTGTCCGCAGCCTGACATCGCCGGTATCCGCCGGAAGTTACGACGGCACCGCCACTCCTACATCACTTGCCGGGACACGATCCGGCGCTTCATCGATGGGCGTGTTAATTCTCGAATATTCGCGCCACAAGCTTGAACGAGCCGAAGCGAAGACCTCAGACCGTTGGGGCTCGTCATACAGGTAATGCCCGAAACCACCGCGGCCCGCACTGAGGTCACCAGCTCACGCAGAGTTGTGCGAACTGCCGTCGCTCTTTGGCTAAGCGCGATTGGCTTTCGGGGAACTCCGGCACACCCGCGCTCAGATAACCAATCGGCCTGGTTGGGCGTCGGAACCACTTTAAATGGGCAGTAAGCGCGTTTCCGGCGTTGGCGAAGCAACAAAACCGAAATTGTAAAGGTTCAGTGCGCACCTCGCGGTGAGGTAACGTTGAAACCCGAAAGATTTCGTCATGCAGTTCATCGAGTCGAATATCGCGTTGTATAGGTTTTTAATTCGCCAGTTGATTGAACGGACGCCGAAGTTGTTCATCGATCGCGAATACGCCGATATGGCGAACTTTATAGTGTTTAGTCGTTTGGAACAGGGTATTGTCCACGCGGCAGATATTCCGCAATGCAGAGAATACGATCCTGATACGACTGAAAAGGTCGAGATTTCGGAAGGGGTCATGCTGTTGTCAAAGGCGATGTTCGAAAAGGTCTACAAAGACGGGTGGGCCGATGTAGCTTGCGGGATTTACACTTTGTTTGGTATCCTGGATTTTTGGGATCGGGAATACTTCGAATATTGGCCGACGCAAAAAAACTTATGGATTGAAAGCAAATGCGAATTTGAGCGCGAGTACGATGCACGTGTCCGAGTAATGCTGCTTCCCTAGTGCGAGATGCCGTGGAGCGGTGGGAAGAGCTCGCTCGAGCGCTCTCATCCCGCGTCGCGCCAAAGGACGATAGCACAGCAGTGCACGCTTGCTTTGACACGCCCTGAGCGCAAAGTTTCATCCGCGTGACTTATACACTGAGAACCACCCGTCTGCCTCGCTTGTGACCGCATAGGCGAGGCAGACCGCTCTAATAGTCGTCCGAAGCGCTCAGTGCAAAATTCGACTTTTGCACTGAGCGCGTGACTGGCAAATCTTGAATGACCGTGAGCTACTCAGGTAGTCTTTAACGAACCGAGTTCGTCGCTTACTTCCTCAACTTCACCAATGGCCCGTGGCCGTCCTCTTCGACGAAGATGACGCCAGCCCATTCAAGCGCGCTCTGGATTGCCTCTAGGTCGCTCGGCTCTGGCATCCCGACGCCCGTCTCATAGTCCGTGATCAGCGTCGCTGGAACAACGGCGACCCCGGCTAGCTCGGCCTGCGATAAGCCGGCGAGTATGCGACCGGCACGACACTGGGCGGCGGTGATTTTCATTTGCACCGAGGCTTCGTCGATTTTCCGGCATCGGCCTTTGCCGCTTCCCGCTCAGCCGCTTCCTTGGCAAGGCGAAGCTCACGTAGCCGCCTCGTCTTGGCGACCATATCTTCGTGGCGCTCTGTCTCTCCGGAGATGCGCTGCCCCTCTCGTTCGCGCGCAAAGACGGCACGTTGTGCGGCTCTCTCAGCTTGCTCGTT
>CAVQNF010000017.1:0-47500 GCA_963713805.1 uncultured Alphaproteobacteria bacterium
CAGCGGCAGCACCATCACCACGACCGCCGATCCCGCCATCTCCGGGTCCGGGGTCAGCGGCGACACGGTCAGCGTCTCCATCGACGGGAGCGTCGCCGGCACCACGACGGTCGCGGGCGGCACCTGGAGCTACACGCCGACGACGCCGCTCACCAATGCCAGCCACTCGGTCACCGCCACCCAGGCGGCCGCCGGCGGCCCGAGCTCGGCCCCCTCGAGCGCCGACAGCTTCACCATCAACGTGCCCACGCTCGGGAGCACGATCAGCAGCAATACCACCGGTCCGTTGGTCCTGAGCGCGGCCGGCAACCCTTTGTCCATCACCACCGCAGGTTCAGTGACCTCGACGGGTTCGGGGGCGGACGGCATTGACGCCGGGACCGGCACCTGGACGATCAGCAATGCCGGGAAAATCTCTTCGTCTGGAGGCAACGGAATATCGCTGACCGGCAGCGGCGTCGTCAGCAACGCAGGCAGCATCTCGGCAGCGTTTAACGGAATAGTGCTCGCCAGTGGCGGCAGCGTTTCTAACGCCGCATCCGGTTCAATCTCCGGACAGGAGAACGGCGTCGAGGTCCGAGGAGCGGCTGGAACAATTTCCAATGCCGGCAATATTTCCGGCACGGGTGCGAATGGCACCGCTGTTTACCTCGAGAATAGTGGCAGCGTCACAAACACCTCGACCGGAACCATCACGGGCCATCCTTTTGGTGTCTTCATCGAAGGCAGTTCCGCCGCTCTCGCCAACTTCGGCAGCATTTCGGGGACGACCGACGACGGTGTCGTGCTCGGGATGGGCGGGACAGTTACGAACGCCGCGGGCGCGTCCATTTCAGGCCCCAGCACGGGCGTTTATGTCAAGTACAGAGCTGCGGGGACGGTCACGAACAGCGGCGGCATCAGCGCGAACGGGAGCGGTGGCGCCGGCATCGACCTTGCCGACGGCGGCAGCGTCACGAATAATTCGACCGGGTCGGTTGCGGGCAGCTCGTTTGGCGTTTACTTGAGCGGCGGTTCGGGCACGGTCACCAACGCCGGCACCATATCCGGCGGCAGCTATGCCATCGATTTTTCGGCAAGCGCCACCAATCGCCTCGTGATCGATCCCGGCGCGGTATTCGTCGGCAAGGTCAGCGCCGCGAGCGGCGGCACGAATACGCTGGAGCTCGCCAGTGGCAGCGGCACCGGCTCGATCAGCGGCGTGGGCACCTCATTCAGCCATTTCCAGACGCTGGCGGTCGATGCCGGGGCGACCTGGACGCTCGGCGGCGCCAACACCGCCGCGACCGTGCTGAACAATGGGACGTTCAACATCACCGGCTCGCTCGACGCATCGGCCGCCGTCGATCCGACGAGCACCGGCCTCTTCCAGCTCCAGTCGGGCGGCACGCTCGAGGTCGCGGCCGCCACCGGCACGAAGACGCAAGTCAATTTCCTGGGCAACAGCGAATTGATCGTCGACAATGCCGCAACTTTCGGCACGAATGTCGGGAGCTCGTCTTATGCGGGGACGCAGCTGCAAGGCTTCGTCAGCGGGGACAAGATCGATCTCAAGAATTTTTCCTCTTCAGGTGTGACTTTCAGCTATAATTCGTCGACCGGCGTGCTGCAAATCTCGAACGGCAGCCAGAGCGCGAGCCTCGACTTCCAAAACTCGAGCCTCGGCGGCACGTTCTTTCAGGCAGCGAGCGACGGTGGGAACGGCACCTTCATCACCACATCGACAAGCCCGTCCCCGCCACCACCGCCCGCGGACACGGACGGGTTGCCCGAGCCGCCGGTGCTCACGATCGCGAACACCTCGCTCAACGTGACGTCACATGGGGGGCAGGTCGCACTCGGAATTACGGCGTCGCCGGTCGATTCCGACGACATCATGTCGGTGAAGATCAGCGGCGTACCAAGCTACGAGACGATATCGGCGCCCAGTGGTAGCGGCGACACCGTCACGCACCGATCCGGGAGCAGCACCTGGACCATCACCTCCGCGGCGGGCGTGTCGATTACCGGCCTTACACTGACTTCGAACTATACGGGCACGGGTCATCCGGTTGCCACCTTGACGGTCACCGCCAGCAACGCGACGGCCGGGGAAACCGCGAGCTCGTCATCAAAGACCCTTTCGGTCACCGATCCACCCGCGGGGACGTCCTCCACCGCTCCGAGCGCCACCTCCAATGCGGCGCCTGGAATCCAGCTCGCGGCGTTGTTCGATCAGTTCTTGGCAGCGGGCTTCCACGCCGAACATAGCAGCGCAGGCCAGATTTTCACGCCGGCGCAAATCCTAGGCGCCGGCGAGGAGCTGGCATCCCTGTCGAGCCCCCACCATCATTGAGCGCGAACGACGCGCTCGATGATGACATGCGCCTTCATCATGCGACACGCCAAGGACACGCTACACGGAATGTGATGGTGCGGACGGGCACCTTGCCGTCAGTTGTTCGCGGTCGAGAGAGTGGTGCTGACCGTGGTGAAGGTCTTCGTGAGCTGCGTGCCGATCGCCGTTATGGCCGTGATGATCACGATCGAGATGAGGGCAGCGATAAGGCCGTATTCGATGGCGGTCGCGCCGGATTCATCTTGAAAGAATGACGTCAGGAGAGTTGATTTCATTTTAGGATCACCTTTCGGCCCTCGGCAGCCGCGCTTGCTTTTTGATACGCCCGGCACTGTACAGGGCATCCATTGCAAGATCGTTTACCGGCAACGAAAATTGTCCCGCATCATCTTAATCCGTGAGCATCGGCGTGTTCGAAGCGATCGAGCGAAGCGGCCTCCACATCGGCGCGGCAATGCATCGAGGAGATCGCAACGAGCCCCAGGCTCGGTGAGGATCGTGATCTATCTCGGGTTTGGAAATTATGGGTTCGCTGGCACGCATCGGATCGAGAGGAGCGGCGGCCGCTTCATCACGGTCGGGGTCGGATCGCAGCCCGAGCCGAACTCTATTGTCCAGCCTGAGGCGCGAAGGTGATGAGCGCGACTCCTGCAATCGCCAGGACAATGCCGGTGCCCTCCGCCAATCCGACCCTCTCGCCAAAGACAAAGATCGCGACAAGGTTGATCGCAATCAACTGCAGGACGGCCGTAATGCTGAATGCGGTTGCCATCCCGATTTGGCGCAGCAAATGCATCATGAGCAGGTTGCCGGCGACGTAGAGCATCATCGTGAAAATCACCCGTCCAAACGACGGAGAAAGGGACCAAACCTTCGCACTGCTCGCCGCGCCGATGAACAAACTTGTTGCGACACACAGTTGAAGGAAGGCAGAAAAATTCATGGACTTTTGCCTGACGTATTCGAGTGCCGACGCCTAGATGCGGACGCGTTCAGACGCAGTCAGCGACATGATCCTGATCCCTTTTCTAACATGATCTCAGTGCAAAATTGAGTTAGCATTTTCCCCGCTCCAAACCGCATATTCGTACAGAATCGCCGCTTCCTCTACGCCCCGCGTCATGACATCCCTATCTCGGCAGCAATTTTTTGATTTCGGCCTGGAGCTGGGCCTGCCGATACGGCTTGGAAAGACGCGGCAAGCTCACTCGCGTCTCGCAGGGAGATCACCGGCGCTCGTGCCCCCCTAAACCGGCGGCGTGAAATTTCCCTGGATGATGCGAGGCTGCGGATCTACCGGTTTTTTTCAGCGACACGTTCTGGCGAATTCCGAGTTCCGGGAGTAGAGAAGCAAAGAATTGCGCTCCCTGTTGCTGCGCGAGTTCGAGATGGTCATCTTCCGCCGGGGATCGTCGCGCCGCCCGGCGTGATTTGGTTCGGCCCTATATTCCGAGAGGCGCCTCCGCGGTAATAACCACCTCCCGGATAGGCACCTCCCGGATAGACACCTCCTGGATAGGCACCTCTCGGATAGACACCCCCATAATAGCGATGATGACCCATCCCGACGCCAGGGGGGCCGACACAGCCCGCCCGATACACGCCCGGCGGACATACGAATGCACTTGCCTCTGTGGCGCTGAGGACGAGGACGCCTCCGAGCAAGGCGGCACCAAGAACAAGAATGAGGCCCTTCATTATTGTGTCTCCTATGCCGGTTCTTCTCTGAAGCTAGGGCGGTCCGAGCTATCGTCCATCTCTTCGAACAAATGCATTCTGTGCGCAAAGTTCTTTTTGGCCGCAAGGCTGCCGATGCTTTGGGTGCTTTGGGAATAACATCGTGCTATAGTCCTCCGGGGAAAGGGACCGTGGGGGCAGGCAGATATCGATAAGTCGTGCTGCTGCGCACACGTACCGCTCCGCACAACAAAATAAAAAGGAGGTACGCCGTGACACAATTGCTCGCTCTATCCTTGAGCATCGGAGTTCTCGGAGCCGTTTGGGCGTTTCTCGCGCTCGGCCCCTTGAGCGGGTTTGTCCTCGTCTGGGCGGGTTTCATCGCCTGGGGCTGCTTCTTCCATACCGGCGCTGACAACAAGGCGCTCGCCAAGACCATCGTCGGCAACGCCTATGGAGCGCTCCTCGCGTGGATCGCCCTCTTGATCATCGTCAATGTTCCGATGCCTCAACTCGGAGCAGTCTGGCCGGCGATCATCGTCGGAGTGACCGTCTTTTGCCTGGTGATCGTGGCCTCCGTCGACTTGTTGTCGGCTGTTCCGGCAAATGTCTACGGTTACGCGGCGTTGGTCGCCTATTCGCTGCACCAACCCTCGTCCGCGCCCTCGACGGGACCACTGCAGAACCTGACCTCGGGCTCCTTTGCCAACCCTCTGATCCTCCTGATCGTCTCGATGGTACTTGGAGCCGTCTTCGGCTATGCCTCAGGGCAAGCTGCCAATGCTTTGACCAAGGGCCAGCCGACAGCGGCACACGCCTGAAAATAGCCGACCCGCATACGCTGCGCGGGCACGGCCCCCGAAGGGATCGGAGCGGTGACGGCGTGTCGTCTCCGATCCTCCCGCGCGGCCAGGACCCTGCCGGCGTTGCACCCTTGCGGCAGGTGCGCGACCAGAACGATCTTGCTGGCGCTTGGAATAAGTCTGAACTAACCTTCAGCAGGATCGTCAGTATCCGGACATAAGGTCCGGCAGGGCGGTGCTCGAAATACTTGATTGAGCCGAAACAACGAGATCAGGAGAAACAACGTCATGACCAAGAGTGCATTGGCCGTTGTGGCCGCGGTCGCCGCGCTGGCAATCAGCATCGCTTCAACCATGCCTGCTCAAGCGCTGTCCATGAGCGAGTGCAGCGCCAAATACAAGGCGGCCAAAGACGCCGGCACGTTGAATGGCATGAAATGGAACGATTTCCGCAAGGCGCAATGTGGGGCCGAAGCCACCGCGGCGCCCGCACCCGCCGCGGCCCCTCCGTCGGCGCCCGTGACAAATCCGCTGAAGCCGCTCGCTCCGAAGGCAACCCCGACCGCCGCGGGTTCCGCGACATTTCCGAACGCTATTTCGCCGAAATACTCGAGCAAATCGGCAGGCAAGCAACGGATGCACACCTGTCTTGACCAATACAATGCGAACAAAGCAAATGGCGGCAATGGCGGTTTGAAGTGGATCCAGAAAGGCGACGGCTATTACAGCGAGTGCAACAAGCACCTCAAGGGTGCCGGCTGAGCCATATCCGCGTCAGCGGAGGATTGAGCGGAGCCCCGCAGGAGTTTGGGCCCACCTGCGGGGTCCTCCCACGGTCGGATCAGGAGACGCCGACCGTGGTCACGATCGATCTTAGCTGCTGCTGAGAATATCGGCCAGCGGGATGAAGCATTCGTGTGATCGCTGCAAGTAACATGAGCAGTCATTGACTTTAATAACGGTCGCATAGCGAGCTATTCGATTGACAAGTGGGCTTGCTTTTGGCGGCTCTTCCCGTTCATGGCGCAGGGAAGAAGAACGTATTCTCTTGGCCTTGCTCAATTCCGCCCCCCGTGATCTCGATCAAATCGCCGGCCTTCAAGGTGCCTACGGTGAAGGCGGTGACGCTCTCGACATTCACATACCCGACCACGGAAATGGATCGCCCTTGAGTCTCGGGTGATGCGCATGTCTGCCCCTTTGATTTGAGATCCAGATGAAACGTGATCCCTTTGCCCTTGGCGATGACGTTGTGACGGACCGCATAGATGTAGGCGGTCAAATCGGCCTGTGAGAGCTTGCTTGAACAGGTCGCGCTATGATGGGCGGGGGTCCAGCAAATCTTATCGCAGGCAAATGTTTGCTGTTGCGCGGCGGCACCTGCCGATCCGCCGAACAAGAGGCAAACGCCGATCGGGCCCACCCAATTCGTCATGCGCTTTCCTGTCGCAGGAATCTCTTCAGAGCGAGGCATTATTCCGCAAATCCTCATCCCGCAAATCTCCGTCTCAAGCGAGAGTTCAGGAGTGGGCAAGGTGCAAAGC
Organism: uncultured Alphaproteobacteria bacterium; assembly: GCA_963713805.1. Classification (GTDB taxonomy): domain Bacteria; phylum Pseudomonadota; class Alphaproteobacteria; order Rhizobiales; family Beijerinckiaceae; genus GAS188. The sequence goes on from CAVQNF010000017.1 coordinate 6,363, forward strand.
CTCAGCGGGGTGCCGCGGAATTCCGCGCAGGCCGGCTTTTCAATTGCGGCCGCGGTCCCTTGTGGTGCAGCCACATGTCAAGGGCATCCCATTGGGCCTGCAATCCTGGGTCCTGCGTGGCATTCTCGAGCGGAAGAGGGGGAAGGCTGTGGCGTCTGTTCTGGTCGAGGAGATCGTCGACCGCGGCCCCTATCTTGTATTTCTCGTGCAACCTGCATTCGATCGCCACATAATCCCCGATGTCCGCTTCGTTGCCGAAGCGGTCCTTGGGGTCTCGTTCGGTCACATAGGTTATGATGGGCCGGGTGAGCGAATAGGAGAGATCTGTCCCGTAAGCGTCGAGAAAGTCGTTGCAGGACAGCGCCGCAACCGTCCCATAGTTCAAATCGGCCGCACTCGAGACAGAGGCCGCGAGGATGGCCGCGATCACGCCGGCGTATCGCGCAGAAATCGCCATTGGCACTAGGCTCCCTTTGGTGTGCCGCCCCTCTCAGTTTGAATGCTCGGAGGCATCCTGGCTAGGTCGTGCGGGCACGCGGGCGCACGAGACCGTGGACGCACCGAGCACCGCGCTTTGGTCGATCCGCGCTCTTCCCAGCAAAGTTCGAGCAAGGCTGACGAAAGGCTGTGCCACGACAATGATCTCGTTTTTCGAATGATCCTGGGTGGCTCTCTCCCTGAAGGCTGTCCCCAACACTCATGTGATCTACCTTGGGGCGGCGTTCGCTTTGATGGTCGCGAGGATGAGCCTGCGGACAAGTTTCGGTCGCTCTCTCGCAAGGAGGTGGGTATTGTCGCCCTCGCGCGCCGACGGAGAGTTCGAAGAAATTGATTCGGAACCCGGCGATGTCGCGCTTGAAATCGGATCAGGTCCATGAAGATCGCGTCGCTCGAGACTTTCGTGGTGGGTAATCCACCGCCAGCTCACGGCGGGCGCTATTTCCTTTTTCTAAAGCTCGTCACCGAGACCGGCATCGTAGGTATAGGCGAAGTTTACGCTGCGACCTTCGGGCCGAAAGCGATCGTGGCCATGATCGAGGACGTGTTCGAGCACCATGTGCTCGGCGCAGATCCGTTCGCCATCGAGCGGTTGTGGCGCAATGTCTATGGGCGGGGCTATTCGCAGCGCCCGGATCTGTCGCTCATGGGGGTTCTCAGCGGCATCGAAATGGCTTTGTGGGACATCATCGGCAAGGCGCTCAGCCAACCGATCTACCAGCTGCTGGGCGGCAAGGCGCACGAGCGGCTGCGCAGTTACACCTATCTCTACCCTCGCGAGGAAGGCGGCGAACAGGCCCACTCACCCTCGCGGGTCTATGACGATCCGGATACGGCCGCGACGCCGCGCGCTCGATTACCTCGCAATGGGCTTCACGGCGGTCAAGTTTGATCCGGCGGGTGCCTATTCCACCTATGACCCGCGTCAGCCGAGCCTCGAACGACTCGATTTATCGGAGCGGTTCTGCAAGCGCATACGCGAGGCGGTGGGTTCGCGCTGCGATCTCTTGTTCGGCACCCACGGCCAGTTCACGACCTCCGGGGCGGTCCGGATGGCGAAGCGCCTCGAGACCTATGAACCGCTCTGGTTCGAGGAGCCCGTGCCGCCGGAGCGCCCGGAGGAGATGGCGATTGTCGCACGCCAGACCTCGATCCCGATCGCGGCGGGTGAGCGGCTCACGACCAAATACGAGTTCGCCCGGTTGATAGAAACGGGCGCCGCCTCGATCCTGCAAATGAACCTCGGAAGGGTAGGCGGGATTCTGGAGGCGAAGAAAATCGCCGGCATGGCGGAAGCCCATTACGCGCAGATTGCGCCGCATCTCTATTGCGGGCCGATCGTCGGCGCCGCCAATATCCAGCTCGCCACCTGCACTCCGAATTTCCTGATCCTGGAGAGCATCGGCCGGTGGGACGGGTTTCATGCCGCGCTCCTCAAGACGCCGATCCGATGGGAGGACGGCTTTGTGATCCCGCCGACGGCACCGGGACTCGGCGTCGAACTCGACGAAGAGGTCGCCAGGGCTCACCCTTACGCGGGCTCCGATTTGCATCTCGTTCCGACCTTCGGTCCTGTCCCCCAAGGGCAGTGAAGTTTCGTTCAGGAGGGCATCGCACCTGCGCTACGGGTTCATCGGCCTCGGCAATCTCGGGCGTCATCTCGCGACGAGCCTTGCCCGCGCGGGTTTCGATTTGACCGTCCATGATGTCGACAGCTCCGCGTCGGGCAAGCTCCTGGCCGCGAAAGCCAAATGGGGCGGCGATCCCCAAGCCGTCGCCGAACAGGTCGATGCGGTCATCACCTGCTTGCCCTCTCCGGCCGTCTCGATGCGGGTTCTCTCGGGCCCGCGCGGCATCCTGCACGGCCTCGCGCCCGGTACTAGCTGGATCGAAATGAGCACGAACGGCGAGGAGGAAATGCTGAAAATGGCAGCGCTTGCCGAGGCGCGCGGCATCAAGGTTCTGGAGGCCCCCGTGACCGGCGGCGTCCACCGCGCGGCAGCAGGCGAAATCACGGTGATGGTCGGCGGAGATGCAACGCTGTTCGTTCAGCATCGGCCGGCCCTGGAAGCGATGGGCGGCCAGATTTTCCATATAGGACCGCTCGGCAAAGCCGCCGTGATCAAGGTCATCACCAATATGTTGGCCTTCATCCATCTCCTTGCCACCGGTGAGGCGCTGATGTTGGCGAAGACCGGCGGAATCGATCTTGCTCAGGCCTTCCACGTGATCAAAGCGAGTTCCGGAACGAGTTTCGTCCACGAGACGGAAGGTCAGCTCATTCTCAACGGGAGCTACAACATAAATTTCACCATGGACCTGGCGGTGAAGGATCTGGGTTTTGCGCTCGGACTCGGCAAAGCATTCGGCGTCCCGCTCGATCTTGCGTCCGTTGCACTGCAAACCTTCATCCGCGCCCGAACCGCCTATGGCGCCAATGCCATGTCGACACAGGCGGTGAAACTCCTGGAAGATGCCATGGGTATCGAATTGCGCGCGGCGGGTTTTCCCCCGGAGCTGTGACGCGGCACGAGCCACGACGGTCCTGGCGCGCCTCAACGAGCCGATCGCCGTTCCCGTGACAAAGAAGTTCGGGCGGCACTTGGCAGCATTTGCCGGCGCCGATCGCCGGCGCGGTGCCACCGGCTCCATCAGGCCGCCTTCTGCACGTTCCAGAAGATCGCGAAACCGTTCGGCACGCCTGACAAGCCGCGTGTTGAAGGCCGTCGCCTGGAAATATTGCCCAAGCGGAATATAGGGGATGTCGACGAATACTTCCTGCTGCAGCTCAGCTGCGATCTTCTGTTGCGAGGACAGGTCGGGTGCGCTGAACCACTGGCTGCGCAGCTCCTCGATCCTCGGATCGTTTGGCCAGCCGAACCATGCATTGTCGCCATTGGCGCGAAGCGAAAGATGGCCAGCCGGGTTCAGCATGTCGGAACCCGCCCAGGCCGTGAAGAAGACATTCCAGCCGCCCTGGTCGGCAGGTTTGCGGCTGGCGCGGCGCTGCACGACAGTGCCCCAGTCGGTGGCGACATAATCGACATTCATCCCCGCGCTCTTGAGCATGTCCGCCCCGATGTCGGACATCGCCTTGAGCACCGGGAAATCGGTTGCGGCAAGCAATACGACCTTCTCACCATTGTAGCCCGCGGTTTTCAGCTCCTCCTTCACTTTCGTCATATCGCGGACGCCGGTCAGCGGCTGCATTCCGGCATCGCTTGCCATCGGGGTACCCGGCGTGAACACGCCAACTCCGGTGCGCCACATCGACTTGTCGTCGCCGGCGATCGCCGTCATGAAGTCAGCCTGATTCACCGCGCCCAGGAGCGCTCGCCGGATCCTTTCATTGTTGAAGGGAGGGACCAGATGGTTCATCCGCATGATGGCGATTTGACCGGTCGGGTCCTGCACCACCACTTTCAACTTCTTGTCGTTGCGCAGCAAGGGCAACAGATCGGAAAGGGCGTAGTCCCACCAGTCTTCTTCGCCCGATTGCAACGCTGCCGCGGCGGTGGCGGGATCGGGCGTCGTGGTCCAGACCACGCGATCGACGTGCACAATTTTCGGTCCGGCCGTCCAATCGACTTTCCCCGCCTCGATCGGCTTATAGTCGGCAAATTTCGTGTAGACGGCGCGTGCGCCCGGCACGCGCTCGTCCGTCTTGAAACGAAACGGTCCGCTGCCGACCATCTCCGTTATCTGCGTGCCCGGATCGGTCTTCGCGAGCCGCTCCGGCATCATCGCCGGCATGTAAGTGCTGGACTTGCCGAGCGCGGCCGGCAGCAAAGGGAAGGGGGCCTTCAACCGGAACTGGATCGTCTTGTCGTCTGGCGCCAGAAGCTCGTCCGTCGCTGCGAGCAGAGCCTGGCCAAAGGCATCCTTCGCTCCCCAACGTCGAATGCTGGCGACGCAGTCGCGGGCCAGGACTTTTTCCCCGTCATGCCATTTCAGCCCGTCCCGCAGGGTCAGCTTCCAGTCCTTGCCGTCGTTCTCGGTCGTGTGGCCCTCTACCATTTGCCCGGACGGCTGGTAATTGCCATCGGTGCCGTAGAGCGTGTCGAACACCATGAAGCCGTGATTGCGCGTGACGTAGGCTGTCGTCCAATGGGGATCAAGGACGACCAGGTCGGCCTGAGGGATGAATTTCAGTTCGGCGCTTGCACTTTGCGCTCGGGCGACGCCGGGCAAGGCCAAGCTGGCGGCCGTGGCGGCCAGGAACGTGCGTCGGTTCATTTTGCCCTCCTGTTGGCGCATGGTCACGCTCCCGAAGGTACAGCATCGCCATAGGGATCGGATCCGCCCTTCGAGCGCGCAAACAGCACAGCGACCTCGGTTTTCCTATCGTATTTGCAAGTGCTTCACAAACTCAGTTACTCAATCAAGACAGTAACTGTAAATATCCATTCATGACATGCCCAGCGGCAGTTCCGTGGTTCGGCGTTGGCGCGGAAAGCGGCGTCCAATGTCCTACAACTTTCACTACGATTCGCAACGGCTCTCCTTCAGGGGTTCGGGCACAAGGCGACGATCATGCGCAGGGCGGACAGCTTTGCGTCTGAGAGCGCCTCGAGGATTGAACCGTTGCTTGCGGGCAGGATCATCCAACGCACCAGCGCCCGCGTCGAGGCCGCTCACCCGCGCTGCAAAACCAACCCACGCGCAGGGGCCGGTGGCCGAGCCGCCAGGGTTACGCCGGAATCTCAGTCGCATGCCGACCCGACATGGGGTTATGCTTTGAATGGGCCAGTGACCTATGGCCTGTCACGTCCTTGCCGCCTCTCGAGACCCCCTAGCGGCAAAGGTCATGTCTCACGTTGACTTGCCCCGCCTCGAAAGAGCGCGGGGCCTTTTGTCGGCTTCAACCAATAGGGTCGGCTTGACCGGTCGGGAAGTGCCGAATTGTGCCCCGCTTCATCAGGTCGTTGGGACCAAAGCCGAAACGTCCGTCAAACGGGGGCCGTCCATACATGAGCGGATGACTCAAATATCATCCGAGCTGCGAGCGCCCGGCGGCCGGCTATACGGCGTCGCCGGCAAATCCCAGTTGCAGCGCCGCCAGTCGCTCGAGCGCGCTCTTCGAAAGAGGGCCTTTGCGCACGGCCTCCAAGGCCTGCTCGAACTGCTGTGGCGTCGCCATGCCGACCAGGATCGTGCCCATCGCGGCGTGCGAGATCGCGAATCGGATCGCCGCCTCGGCGAGGTTCTCGGCATGGCCTTCGCGCACGAGCGGCATGAGCTTGCGAGCCCGCGCGAGGTCATCCTCATATCTCGCGGCAGAGCCGATCGGGGTCGGTGCAGGGGATGCGATCGGATGCCGCTCGGTGCCGCCCGTCAGCGCCCCACCGGCGAGCACCCTTATGCCGACAACGCCTACGGCAGCCGCCTGCGTATGCTCGAAGAGGCGACCATAGTCCTGGGCCGGGTACTGGGCCGGCAGGGCGTGCGCGGCTGACGGGTTCAGCATATTGTAGACGACCTGAGCACTATCGAAGAGGCGAGCGTCAATGACCTGCCTCAACGCTTGCGTCTCGCCGATGGCGGTAAGGCCGGTGAACCGCGTCTTGCCCTGCCGGCGCAATCTTTCGAAAGCGGGCGCGACCTCTTCCAACACCTGCCGAACGCTCAGCGTCCCGTCGCCTCCGTCAATCGTGATGGGATTGTGCACATGGAAGATGCCCACCTGCTCGAGGCCGAGCCGCCGCAGGCTGCCTTCCAACGATCGGCTGACGGCGTCCCCAATGCGATGGAAATCCGCCGGCGGCAATTCGACCTTGGTGCCGACGATAGCGTTTGACGGCTTCAGCTTGGCCAGCAAGCGGCCCAAATTGATCTCCGAGACCCCGTTGCCATATTGCACGGCCGTATCGAAGTAGTTCACCCCGGCCTCGAGCGCCCGGACAACGGCTCGTTCCTGGTCGATCGGATCGCCGCGCACCATCAGACCGCCCACCGCCCCGCAGCCGAAGCCCAGGATCGAGATCTGCTGTCCCGTGCGACCGAACACGCGCATTTCCATCGCTATCCCTCCGTGAATCGTTCAGCCCCTTCTCCCCCATCCCGATCGAGCCGCCAAGCTCTTGCGAGTGGAGGGCTCGATCGAAAACGAGGGCCGGCACTGATCGCGCATGGCAGAGCCTCGGCTTTCGCCGCGGCGTCGCGTAGCTGGCCCGCGGAAATTTCGGCGCGGTGCTTCACGTCCTTGATCATAGGCCAAGCCGAGAAGAGCTTGCCCTGCTCTCAATGCCGCATTCCGCCAGTCTGGGATAGAGCGCCCTTATGCCGCTGATCCAGGATACGGGCTATGTGATTTGCGCGATTCCCGCTAATCTGATGCGGCGCGATGCGCTTTCGTCTGCGGTTTTTCGAAAAGGACGCCACCATGGCCATGAGCATGACGGGCGAGGTGCAACTCCCCGCCGCAAAATCGGTCGTCTGGACGAAGCTGAACGATCCCGAGGTGCTCAAGGCCTGCATCCCCGGATGCCAGGAGCTGGTGAAGGAGGGCGACACCGCCTTCCGCGCGACGGCCAAGCTCACCATCGGCCCGGTCAAGGCGACCTTCAAGGGGAAGGTGACGCTTTCGGACATCGATCCGCCGAACGGCTACACCATCACCGGCGAGGGGGAAGGCGGCATCGCCGGTTTTGCCAAGGGCGGCGCCAAGGTGCGCCTGTCGGATGCCGCGGGCGGCGGCACGACGCTCGCCTATGACGTGCAGGCGAATGTCGGGGGCAAGATTGCCCAGCTCGGCTCACGGCTCATCGATGGCGTCGCGAAGAAAATGTCGGATGCCTTCTTCGCCGGCTTTGCCAAAGCGGTCGACGGGAGCGGCCCGCCGGGCTGAGAGGCGCGTGAGAGTCGGAGCTACGGCGGGGCTCGGCCGCGCAGAGCGGCCGAAGGTTCGGCCGTGGTGAGGTGACGTTCGCGTACGGGAAAGCTCCAGCGCCATTCGCCAAGCAAATTCCGACCACGGTGGCGAGGATAAGGCGCGGCATAACTCACCTCTGCTGAGGACGGCCGAATCGGCAGGATCGGCATATCGTTCGTGCCTCCGGTCTACAAGGCTTGGAGCTGGGGACTTCGAGGTCACAAGGACGCCGAGCCTTGCCGCCCCGCATGGGTCAAGCCGGTGAATTCGGCGTCAGCGCGGTCACGGCTACGGTTTGGCCGCCTCTGAATTCAACGGGAGCAAAATCCCGCACGAAAACAGCACGAATCGGCGATTCAAATTTCGTTGAATAAGCTTGACACCCGTTTTCCTGGGATCGAGACTGTAATGATCGAAAAACGAGGCGTCCGAGCGCTGCCCGATCGGGCCGATGCGTATCCCGGGGACCTTCGCGCTTTCGGATTCCCAAGCTCCGCGGCGATGGCCGGCGTGGGCTGCAATCGGCGGGCCTCGTCACGGGCGCCGCGTGGAGGACATGATGGCAAGCGTTTCCATGACGATCAACGGCAAGGCGGTGAAGGCGAATGTCGACCCGCGCACCTTGCTGGTCGAGTTCTTGCGTGAGCATCAACGGCTGACGGGCACACATGTCGGTTGCGACACGAGCCAATGCGGCGCCTGCACCGTCCATATGGACGGCAAGGGCGTGAAGTCCTGCACGCTGCTCGCCCTTCAATGCGACGGCGCCCAGATCACCACGATCGAAGGCTTGGCCAATGGCGAGCATCTCCATCCGATGCAGGCCGCCTTCCGCGAGCATCACGGCTTGCAATGCGGATATTGCACGCCGGGCATGATCATGGCCGCCATCGACATGGTGAGCCGCAAGGGCCACGATCTCGAGGAACATACGATCCGCGAGGAGCTCGAGGGCAATATCTGCCGCTGCACGGGCTACCACAATATCGTCAAGTCGATCGCGGCCGGCGCCAAGGCGATGCGCGGGCATGCGGCTCATCAGCAAGCTGCCGAGTGACGCTCGGCGCATGGCGATGACCGAATAGCGGACCGGGGGCAGCGCAGGCTCGCAACAGCACGAGAAGCTTTGCCGGCTCCGCCCACGAACAACACGCCGAAGGCGACATCGAAAATCGCCGTGGGCCTTGGGACAAACGCTCGGGAGACAGGGACATGACATCGACGGGCATCGGCGCCTCGGTAAGGCGCAAGGAAGACCACCGTTTCATCACCGGAAAGGGCCGCTACACGGACGACATCAATCGGCCCGGCCAGGCCTATGCCTATTTCCTGCGCTCGCCCCATGCGCATGCGCGGATCAAGTCTATCGATGCGCAGGAGGCCAAGCGCAAACCCGGCGTCGTCGCGATCCTGACCGGGGATGATATCGCCGCGGACAAGGTAGGCGGTCTCATCTGCGGCTGGATGATCCACTCGAAGGACGGCACCCCGATGAAGGCCGGTGCCCATCCGGCGCTGGCACAAGGCAAGGTGCGCTATGTGGGGGATCATGTGGCGGTCGTCGTCGCTGAATCCATTTCCGAGGCGAAAGATGCGGCCGAAGCCATCCGCATCGATTACGAGGTGCTGCCCGCCCAGGTCGATACCGCGACGGCGCAGCGCCAGGGCGCTCCGCTGATCCACGACGTCGCTCCCGACAACACGGTCTATCGCTGGCACCTCGGCGACAAGGCGAAAACGGACGCGGCCTTCGCCGCGGCAAAGCACGTCACCAAGATCGATCTCACCAACAATCGTCTCGTGCCGAATCCAATGGAGCCGCGTGCCGCCATTGGCGAATATGACTCGGGCGACGGCGTGTTCACGCTCTACACCACAAGCCAGAACCCGCATGTGGCCCGTCTCGTGCTTTCGGCCTTCATCGGCATCGCGCCCGAGCACAAGCTGCGCGTGGTCGCGCCCGACGTCGGGGGTGGGTTCGGCTCGAAGATCTTCATCTATGCGGAGGAGACCGTCTGCGTCTGGGCGGCCAAGAAGGTGGGTCGTCCGGTGAAATGGACCTCCGACCGCACCGAGGCCTTCCTTTCGGATGCGCATGGGCGCGACCACGTCACGCATGCCGAGCTCGCCACCGACGAGACGGGCAAGATCACCGCGCTCAAGGCGAGGACGATCGCCAACCTCGGCGGCTATCTCTCGACCTTCTCATCGTCGGTCCCGACCTATCTCTACGCGCCCCTGCTTTCCGGGCAGTACGATATCGCGAACATCTATTGCGAGGTCGACGGCGTCTACACCAACACCACGCCGGTCGATGCCTACCGCGGCGCGGGTCGCCCCGAGGCGACCTTCGTCGTCGAGCGCCTCGTCGAATCCGCGGCGCGCGAGCTCGGCCAGGATCCTGCGAAGTTCCGCCGCAAGAACTACATCAAATCCTTCCCGCATCAGACACCGGTGATCATGACCTATGACGCGGGAGATTATTCGGCCTCGCTCAACAAGGCTCTCGAGATCGCCGACTACGCCAATATCGGCAAGCGCAAGCGTGAAAGCGCCAGGAACGGCAAGCTGCGCGGCATCGGCTTCTCCTCCTATATCGAGGCATGCGGCATCGCGCCGTCCCAGGCGGTCGGTTCGCTCGGCGCGGGCGTAGGCCTATGGGAATCGGCGGAAGTGCGCGTCAACCCGGTGGGGACGGTCGAGGTGCTCACCGGCTCGCACAGTCACGGCCAGGGGCATGAGACCACCTTTGCCCAGCTCGTCTCGGATCGTCTCGGCGTCCCGATCGAGAATGTCGCGATCATCCATGGCGACACGGACAAGGTGCAGTTCGGCATGGGCACCTACGGCTCGCGCTCGGCCGCCGTCGGCATGTCGGCGATCTACAAGGCGCTCGACAAGGTGATCGAGAAGGGCAAGAAGGTCGCGGCCTATGTGCTCGAGGCCTCGGCCGGCGACATCGAATTCAAGGACGGAAAATTTTCCGTCAAGGGCACCGACAAATCCGCCGATTTCGGTGCGATCGCGCTGCAAGCCTATATCGCGCATAAGTTCTCCGGCCAGGAATTGGAGCCGGGCCTTAAGGAAGGCGCCTTCTACGATCCCACGAACTTCACCTTCCCGGCCGGCGTTCACATCTGCGAAGTCGAGGTCGACCCGGGCACCGGAACGACACGCATCGACCGCTGGACCGCGGTCGATGACTTCGGCGTGGTCATCAATCCGATGATCGTGGAGGGGCAGGTGCATGGCGGCATCGCGCAAGGCGTCGGTCAGGCCCTGCTCGAAGGCGTTCGCTACAGCGAGGAAGGTCAGCTCGTCACCGCGAGCTACATGGACTACTCCATGCCTCGTGCCGACGACCTCCCCTCGTTCCATGTCGGCATGACGGTCACGCCTTGCCCCTCGAATCCGCTGGGCGTCAAGGGATGCGGGGAGGCGGGGGCGATCGCTGCGCCCGCCGCCGTCATCAACGCCATCACCGATGCCGTCGGCCATGAGCATGTCTCAATGCCGGCGACGGCCGAAACGGTGTGGAAAGCCTGCCAACGCGCGCCGCACAAGCTCGCGGCGCAATGAGCCTCTTCTAGGAGAACAGAGCGATGTATGCATTCGAATATGTTCGCGCGAACAGCGTGCGGGGCGCGGCCTCGGCGCTGGCCAAGCACGAAGACGGCAAGATCCTCGCCGGAGGCCACACGCTCCTCCCGACGATGAAGCAGCGGCTGGCGAGCCCTTCGGCCCTCATCGATCTCGGCGGCGATCAAGGATCTCGCGGGCATCGAGCAGCGCGGACGCTCGCTGATCATCGGCGCCATGACGACGCATGCCGCTGTCGCGGATTCCGATGTCGTGAAGGCGTCGATCCCGGCGCTCGCCGAGACGGCCCATATGATCGGCGATCCGTCGGTGCGCAACCGGGGCACGATCGGCGGCTCGATCGCCAACAACGATCCCGCCGCCGATTACCCGGCCGCCTGCCTGGCGCTCAACGCCATCATCGTCACCAACAAACGCAAGATTCCGGCTTCGGAATTCTTCAAGGGGCTTTACGAAACGGCTCTCGAGCCCGGCGAGATCATCATCCGGGTCGCTTTCAAGCCGCCGTCGCGGGCGGCCTATATGAAATTCCGCAATCCGGCCTCGCGCTTTGCTCTTGTCGGCGTGTTCGTCGCCAAGAAAGGCTCGGACATCCGTGTCGCGGTGACCGGCGCCGGCAATCAGGGCGTCTTCCGTTGGCAGGCCGCGGAGGAAGCCTTGGGAAAGCGCTTCAACGCGAAATCCGTCGAGGGTCTCAAGCCCGATGCGAGCATCATGAATGCCGACATCCACGCGAGCGCCGAATATCGCGCCCATCTCGTCGGTGTGATGACGCAGCGCGCCGTCACGAAGGCGCTGGGAAAATAAAATTCCCGCGCTGGAAACCCGCGGCGGCCGGCAGGCATTCTTTTCTTGATGCCGGCGGCCGCTCCGCCGACGGCAATGTGATGGACCTTCACGGTGGCGGCATCGCCGTCGCCTGTTTGGAGGGCGAACATGACATCCTATACCTTCACCGTGAACGGCCGCGAACGCGAAGTCGAGAGCCGGGATCCCGACCAGCCCTTGCTTTACGTGCTGCGCAATGCGCTCGGCTTCACGGGCCCGAAATTCGGTTGCGGGCTCGGCCAATGTGGGGCTTGCACGGTGATCTCGGACGGTGCGCCGATCCGTTCCTGCCAATTGCCGGTCTCCGCCGCGCAAGGTCTTGCGATCACCACGATCGAAGGGCTTGGGACGCCCGACAAGCCACACCCCGTGCAGGCGGCCTTCATCGCCGAGCAGGCGGCGCAATGCGGCTACTGCACCAACGGCATGGTGATGGCGAGCGCCGCGCTGATCGCCCAAAATCCCAAGCCCAGCCTCGACGAGATCAAGCAGGCGCTCTCAGGCAATCTCTGCCGTTGCGGCACGCATGATCGCGTCCTGAACGCCGTGATGCGAGCGACCGGGAGGCAGCGGACATGAACGCTCCCCTCTCGCGTCGCGCCTTGCTGAAGAGCGCCGGCGCGCTGGTCGTCGGCTTCGCGGCGCCCGGCGCGGCGTTCGCGGAGGCGCTCGCTGCGGCCGTCGAGGCCAATCGCGTGCTCGACCCAAGCCTCGTCGACGCCTTCCTCGCCTTGCGTCAGGATGGCAGCGTGACGCTCTATTGCGGAAAGGTCGATCTCGGCACGGGCTTGCGCATCGCCATCCCGCAAATGGCCGCCGAGGAGCTTGGCATCGGCATCGACAGGATCAGGCTCGTGGAGGGGGACACCGCGCTGACGCCCGACCAGGGCTCGACTGCCGGCAGCACGGGCGTGGCGCGCGGCGGCGTGCAGATCCGCCAGGCCGCGGCCACGGCTCGCGAGGCGCTCGTGCGCATGGGTGCCGAACGGCTCGGCCTCGCGCCCGCCGATGTGGAGGCCGCGGATGGGGAAGTTCGTCCGAAGAGCGGGGGCGCCGGCATCGGCTTCGGCAATCTGATCGGGGATCGGCAATTCGCGCTGAAGCTTGACCCGAAGGCGCCTCTCAGGAACCCAGATGACTATGTGCTCGTCGGCAAGCCCTTGAGGCGACCCGATATTCCCGCCAAGGTGACCGGCACGCACACCTATGTTCACAACTTCCGCATCGACGGGCATGCTGCACGGGCGCGTGGTGCGGCCCGCGGCCGTGGACGCGAAGCTCGTCTCGGTCGACGAAAGCTCGATCAAGAGCATTCCGGGCGCGCGCGTCGTGCGGATCGAGAATTTCCTCGGCGTCGTCGCCGAGGACGAATGGGACGCGGTCCGAGCTTCGCGTGCGCTCAACGCCACCTGGGAGACGCGCGAGACGCTCGTCGGCCATGACGGGGTACGAGCATCGATGCATGCGGGACCCTTCGAGAGCGATGAAGTCTTGACCAAGAGGGGGGACGCGTCGGGCGCGCTCGCCGTCGCAAGCGATCGGCTGAAAGCTGAGTTCTATTGGCCGGTGCAGACGCATGGCTCGATGGGCCCGTCTTGCGCGGTCGCGGACGTGCGCGACGGGAAGGCGATCATCTGGACGGCCTCGCAGGCGACGCATCGCTTCCGTCTGGCGTTCGCGCATTTCCTCGACCTTCCGGTCGAGGCCGTGAGGCTCGTCTATCTCGACGGGGCCGGTTGCTACGGCATGAACGGCCATGACGACGCGGCGGCCGACGCCGCCTTGATGTCGCGCGCCGTCGGACGTCCGGTCCGGGTGCAATGGATGCGCGAGGACGAGCATCGCTTCGATCCCAAGGGACCGCCGCAGCTCCTCGCGCTTGAAGGAACGCTCGGTGCGGACGGCAAGATCGCCGCTTGGCGCACCGAAATGTGGATCCCGAAAGCCACGGCGAGCCTGCCGAACGTGCCTCTGCTCGGGCCTGAGGCGGCGGGCGCGAAACAGCCGATGGGACTTGCCACCGGCTTGATCAGCCAGAATGCTTCCCCGCCCTACGCGGTCAGGAACGTCGAGGTGCTCGCGCACTGGTTGAAGGATGCGCCATTGCGGCCCTCGAACATTCGCGCACCCGGCAAGATCGCCAACATTTTCGCCGTCGAGAGCTTCGTCGACGAGCTGGCGGCACGCGCACGCGAGGATTCGCTCGCCTTCCGCCTCGCTTCTCTCGACGACCCGCGCGGTATCGAGGTGCTCAGGCGCGCCGCTTCCTTGATCTCCTGGAAGCCCCGGCCTTCGCCCGGTGCGAGGAGGCATCGGCCGTGGCATCGCCTATGTCCACTACAAGGACAACGAGAATTATGTCGCGATCGCCATGGAGGCCGAAGTCGAGCGATCGAGCGGCGCGATCCATGTTCGGCGCATCGCCTGCGCCCATGATTGCGGGCTGATGATCAACCCGGACGGCGTGAGGGCTCAGGTCGAAGGCAATATCCTGCAGACCTTGAGCCGGGCGCTTTTCGAGGAGATCAAGTTCGATCGCTATGGCGTGACGAGCGCGGATTGGGCGAGCTATCCCATTCTCACTTTCCCGGATGTGCCCGAGCTTCTCGTCGATCTCGTGCAGCGGCCGCATGAGCCTCCGCTCGGCGCGGGGGAGGCCGCTTGCGCACCTGTCGCCGCGGCGCTCGCCAATGCCGTTCACGACGCCTGCGGGGTACGGCTGCGCAGCGTCCCCTTCACGCGCGAGCGCGTGCGTTCGGCGCTTGCGGGTGAGGGCAAGTCCGGCTGAGCGAAGCCCTTCGGCGAGCGTGGCGGTTCCGGCGGCCATTTCCGCCGTTCCCGGAGTTCACGTGAATCTCCTCGCGACAGGAGGCGATCGTGACAACCCACTTGCGGAAAGGGTTAAGTGCGATGTCGGCTTCGCCCGCACCCCTCGCGGTCGCCTCGCTCGCGGGCGTGAGGCTGGAGGCCCTCGTCGCGGACATTACGACGCTCGAGGTCGACGCCATCGTCAATGCCGCAAACACCTCGCTTCTCGGGGGAGGTGGGGTTGACGGCGCCATTCATCGTGCCGCCGGTCCCGACTTGCTGGCCGAATGCCGCAAGCTCGGCGGCTGCGACACAGGTGACGCCAAGATCACCGGCGGTCATCGTCTTCCGGCGCGATACGTGATTCACGCCGTCGGCCCGGTCTGGGGCGGCGGATGCGCAACGCTGCGATCGCCTGCTCGCCTCATGTTACCGCAAGGCGCTCGCGCTCGCCCGCGAGAAGGAGCTCGCATCGATCGCCTTTCCGGCGATTTCCACCGGCATCTATCGCTTTCCGGCGGCTCGCGCGGCAAAGATCGCGGTGGCGACCGTGAAGGCGCAGATCGAAACCGATCCCGGCAGCCTTTGCCGCGTCATCTTCTGTTGTTTCTCGGAAGCGGCGGGAGAGCATTATGCGGAAGCCTTCGAGGCGAGCGGCCTCAAGCCCTCCTTTTTCGCTTGACCGGAGGCTTGCGTCACTCGAGCGCATTCTTGCGCCGGAAGCACGACAGGACCTCCCTGGTTTTCGACAACCTCCTGCGCGCATGCCATTATGTCTTGCTCCGCCTCGTTCGAAGGCGATGAGCTCGATTCTCCAACCCGCAAATGTGACCCCGCGCGTGACAACGAATTCCGGTTCCACACTCCCTCAGTCCATCGACGAGACCCTGAAACTCCTGAAGCGAGGTGGCTATGTCGGCGACCGAGCGCTCGCGACCGTGCTGTTCCTCGCATTGAGGCTCGGCAGGCCGCTCTTCCTCGAGGGCGAGGCGGGCGTCGGCAAGACCGAGATCGCCAAGGTTCTCGCCGCGACGCTCGAGCGGAAACTCATCCGGCTCCAATGCTACGAAGGGCTCGACGTCTCTTCGGCCGTCTACGAATGGAATTATGCCGGCCAGATGATGGCGATCCGCCTGGCGGAGGCCGAGGGCGCGGGAACAGGCCTTCGACAGGAAACGCATCGAGGAGGACATCTTCTCCGAGCGCTTCCTGGTGAAGCGACCGCTGCTGCAAGCGCTCGAGCCGGACATGGCGGGGGTGCCGGTGCTGCTCATCGACGAGCTCGATCGCACCGATGAGGCATTCGAAGCCTATCTGCTCGAGCTGCTGTCGGATTTTCAGGTCACGGTGCCCGAGCTCGGTGTGGTCAAGGCGTCGCATCCGCCTATCGTCATCATCACCTCGAACCGCACGCGCGAGATCCATGACGCGCTGAAGCGTCGCTGCCTTTATCACTGGCTCGACTATCCTTCGGCCGAGCGCGAGCTCGCCATCGTGCGCGCCAAGTCTCCGGGAATCGGCAAGCGCCTTGCGGGCGAGCTTGTCGCCTTCGTCCAGGCGATCCGCAAGGAAGACCTGTTCAAGGTGCCGGGCGTTGCCGAGACGCTCGACTGGGCGTCCGCTCTCGCCGAGCTCGATGCCGTCGCGCTCGATCCGACCGAGGTTTCCGACACGCTCGGCGTGCTCCTCAAATATCAAGATGACATCGCCAAGATGCAGGGAGGGCGGGTCGCCGAGCTGATCGAGGAGGCAAGGGCTGCGGCGCACGGATGAGCGACAATCATCTCCCCGACAACATTGCCTATTTCGCGCGCGCGCTGCGCAAGGCGGGGCTGCCGGTGGGGCCCGGCACGGTGCTCGACGCCCTCGCCGCGATCGAGGCTGCCGGCATCGGCGGGCGCGACGACTTCTATTGGACCTTGCATTCGGTCTTCGTGACCCGCCATGAGCAGTAGCCCGCTGTTCGAGCAGGCCTTCCACATCTTCTTTCGCCGGCGCGGCCTCCTGGAAAAGATGATCGCGGCCATGAGCCCGATCGCGCCTTCGCTCGCGGCGGATCGGCAAAAGCAGGAGCCAGGCGCGCTGCGCGTCAACGAGGCGCTGCAGCCCAAGGTCGAACGCGAGCAGACGAAGAAGCGCGGAGACCGAGATCTCCGCCGAGTTCCTGGCTTCCTCGACCGAGCTTCTGCAGACGAAGGACTTCGCCCAGATGACGGCCGCCGAGGTCGCCGAGGCGCAGCGGCGCATCGCGCAAGCTCGTGATGCCCGACGATGCGGTCGCGACGCGCCGGTTCATCGCCGATCCGCGTGGTGCCGCGCATCGATCCGCGCGCGAGCTTTCGGCGCTCGCTGCGTTCGGGCGGCGCGGTCATCGAGCTCGCGCGGCGGCGCCGGCGGATGCGCCATCCGCCGATCGTCGCCCTTTGCGATGTTTCGGGCTCGATGGACGAATACACGCGCATCTTCCTGCATTTCCTGCATGCGCTCATGGAGGCGAGGGGGCGCGTTCAGGTCTTTCTTTTCGCGACGCGGCTTACCAATGTGACGCGGCAGTTGCGTGCCCGCGATCCCGACGAGGCCCTCGCGCGATGCGGCGCCATCGTCAAGGATTGGGCGGGAGGCACGCGTATCGCCGACGCGCTGCACGACTTCAACCGCGACTGGTCGCGTCGTGCCCTTTCGGGGGGGCCTCTGGTGCTCCTGTTCACTGACGGCCTCGAACGCCGGTCGACCATGACCTCGCCTTCGAGATGGACCGGCTGCACCGCTCCTGCCGCCGCCTCGTGTGGCTCAACCCGCTCTTGCGCTATGGAGGGTTCGAAGCGCGCGCGGCCGGCATTCGCACGATGCTGCCCCATGTGGACGAATTCCGTCCGATCCATAATCTTGCATCGATCGCCGATCTTTGCGCGGCGCTGCAGGTCACTCGGGACGCGAGGAGCGATCCGCGCCGCTTTATTGCGGCGGCCGCCTAGGCTAGAGCATGATCCTAAAACCGCATGAACCTTTCGCGACGGATAACGCGTCGAGATATCGGATGACGGGCATGGCCTCGGCTCTCTTCGAGTGCATCGTCCGTGAGCATGATCGAGCGACGAGCCTCGAAGCCGTAAGATCGACGTTTGAGGTCGCAGGCCTCGGGCCGCAGAAGAGCCTCTCTTCCACTGAAGTCATCGAGGGAATACCGTCATGAGCCGCATCGTCTTCGTTCTGAACGGTCCGAACCTCAATCTTCTCGGCAAGCGCCAGCCCCATATCTACGGTCATGAGACGCTTGCGGATGTCGAGCGCGACTGCCGCGCTCTCGCCAAGAAGCTGAAGCTGGAGATCCGCTTCCATCAGAGCAACCGCGAATATGAGATCATCGATTGGATTCATGAGGCCCGCGAGGAGGCGGCGGGGATCGTCATCAATCCCGCCGCCTTCACGCATACGTCCGTGGCGATCCTCGATGCGTTGAACGCTTGCGAGTTTCCCGTCTTCGAGGTGCATATCTCGAATGTGCACCGGCGCGAGACCTTCCGGCACCATTCCTATGTGTCGTTGCGGGCCGATGGCGTGATTGCCGGCCTGGGCACGCAAGGCTACGCTCTCGCCCTTCAGCGCCTTGGCCGCCTCATCGACGAAAAGAAACGCTGATCGGCGAAGGGGAGACTGGACGCCGCCGCTCCCGGCAGATCCGGCATTTCTGCGACGTGATCCGCGAGAAGGCGGACCCAATCATCTCTGGGCGGCAAGGATTGAATACGCTAAGAGTAATCGACGCCATCAAGCTGTCCGCAAGGACAGAGGGCAAGATCAGGATCGAAAGACGATGATCAGCGGCAAGACGACATTCATCGCGCATCTCGGCTATCCCACCAAGTCCTTCAAGGCACCTTTGATCTATAATCCTTATTTCGACTCGATCGGCGTCGATGCCGCCGTGATGCCCATGGGCGTCAAGCCCGAGGACTATGCGCAATTCCTGCCCCTTCTCTTCAAGCTCTCCAATATTCGCGGCGCGCTCGTGACCATGCCGCATAAGGTCACCACGGGTTCCCTGATGAACGAGGTATCGACGGCGGCGAAAATCGCCGGCGCTTGCAACGCGATCTTGCGCCGCGCTGACGGCACGTTGCTCGGCGATATGTTCGACGGCGAGGGCTTCGTTCGCGGCATGTTGCGCAAGGGGCGCGTGGTCGCCGGAAAGAAGGCGCTCGTGGTCGGCAGCGGCGGTGTCGGCTCCGCGATCGCCGCATCGCTTGCCGGTGCCGGCGTCGCGCATCTTTCCCTCTTCGACGTCAGCAATGCTGCCGCGCAGGCGCTCGCCGGCCGCCTGCGCGCGCATTATCCGAAGCTCGAGATCGAGGTCGGGCGCAAGGATCCGCAGGGCTACGACATCGTCATCAACGCCACGCCCATCGGCATGAAAGAGGGCGATCCGCTGCCGCTGGATGTGGAGCGCATCGCACCTTCGTCCTTCGTCGGAGAGGTGGTGATGAAGCAGGAGATCACCCCGTTCCTGCGCGCCGCGCGCGCCAAAGGCTGCGACATCCAGGTCGGGACCGACATGCTTTTCGAGCAGATCCCGGCCTATCTGGAATTCTTCGGGTTTCCGACGACGACGCCGGAGGAGTTGAGGCGCGTCGCCAAGATTGTATACTAGGAAATACTTTGGCGTCGCCAGATCCGAATATCGGCCTTCATTTCTCACGCCTTCACCCTTTCCCAGGCTGCCGCAGCTGATCGTGCAGGAGCATGCGGACCTGTCGGAATCCGCCGCGTGGGAAAAGTAGCTTGCCGTCGCGGGCTTGTTTGCTAATCTGATCTTCGTGTTACGGCTTTGACCGGTCGTGCCTCGAGCGCCAAGACTATCCGGCAAGACAGAGTTGGAGGAGACAATGGCAAGCGCGTCGGATCATGAGCCACACGGCACGCACCAAACGAAAAAGGCGGCCGCCAGCGGCTGGATCGGCTCCGCGCTCGAGTATTATGACTTCTTCATCTACGCGACGGCTGCGTCCCTGGTCTTTCCGCAAATCTTCTTCCCTTCCGACAATCCGACGATCGCGATCGTCGCGTCGCTGGCGACCTACGGCGTCGGCTACGTCGCGCGCCCGATCGGCGCCTTCGTGCTCGGGCATTGGGGCGACACTCACGGCCGCAAGACGGTGTTGCTCGTCTGCATGTTCGTCATGGGGTTCTCGACCATGGCGGTCGGGCTGCTGCCGACCTACCAACAGGTCGGCATTCTCGCTCCGGTGCTTCTCGTGATCTTGCGTCTCATCCAGGGCTTCGCTGTCGCGGGTGAAATTTCCGGCGCGAGCTCGATGATTCTCGAGCACGCTCCCTTCGGTCGCCGTGGCTTCTTCGCGAGCTTCACCCTTCAGGGCGTGCAGGCCGGGCAGATCCTGGCCGCGGCCGTGTTCCTGCCGCTCGCGGCCTATATGCCGGACGCGGCGTTCAACTCCTGGGGCTGGCGCATCCCGTTCCTCGCGAGCGTGATCGTCATCATCGCGGGCTACATCATTCGTCGCAAGGTGGATGAGACTCCGGCCTTCGCGGCGGAGGACGCGCATGGCGAGGTCCCGAGGGCGCCGATCGTCCAGGCTTTCAAGCTGAGCTGGAAGGACATGCTGCGGGTCGTCTGCATGGCCCTGATGAATGTGATTCCGGTGGTCGCCACGATTTTCGGCGCGGCCTACGCGGTCCAGCCGGCGTATGGAATCGGCTTTTCCAAGGATCTCTATCTGTGGATTCCGGTCGTCGGCAATATTCTGGCCGTGCTCATCATTCCCATCGTCGGCAATCTGTCGGACAAGATCGGTCGCAGGCCTCCGATCATCGTCGGCGCGCTCGGTTCGGGGCTGCTGTCATTCGGTTATCTCTACGCCATCAGCATCAAGAACGTGCCGCTGGCGATCGTGATGTCGCTCCTGATGTGGGGCGTCGTCTACCAAGGCTATAATGCGATCTTCCCGAGCTTCTACCCCGAGCTTTTCCCGACGCGCACGCGCGTCTCGGCCATGGCGATCTCTCAAAACGTCGGGACGACCATCACGGCGCTGCTTCCGGCGCTGTTCGCGGCGGTGGCGCCTCCCGGCTCGAGCAATATCCCGCTGACCATCGGCAGCATCGCCTTCGGGATCACCGTGATCTCGGCGCTTGCCGCGATGAGCGCGCGGGAGACCTATCGGATCCATCTGAACGACCTCGGCAACCTCGGTGCCGTGCCCGTGAGCAGGGGAGAGTACGATCGCATGAGAGCCCAGAGCATCGCCGACGCCGGCCTTGCGCGTTCCTAAGCCCCCGTGAAGCGTCGCCCCGCGATGGTCCGGCATCCGGCCGCCCGCCTTGCCTCTCGCGATCCCGAAGGCAGGGCTGCCGGGAAAACCGGCGAAGCCCATGAGGAGCGGCCAGATGCGCGCAGCTCCCGTACGCGCACGGGAGAGGCACACGCCCCGACACCCAACGCCGAGTTCCACCAACGCGACCGCGACATCCATCCGCCGGCTCACACGCCGGTCTACAAGACGAGCGTGCTGCGTTCGCCGCGAATGCCGTTATGGTCGCTGCAGAACTCGCTCTCCGAAGTCACGGGCCCGATGTTCACGCCCGACGAACTGGGCCCCCTCGACAATGACCTGTTGCGCAACTACGCGGGCGACGGAGAGCCGATCGGGGAGCAGATCATCGTCCATGGGCATGTGCTCGATGGCAACGGTCGGCCGATTTCCGGCACTCTTGTCGAGGTGTGGCAGGCGAATGCGGGCGGACGATACCGGCATCGCAATGACACCTATATCGCTCCGATCGATCCGAATTTCGGCGGTTGCGGGCGCATGATCACCGACGAGAACGGCCATTACTTCTTTCGCACCGTGAAGCCCGGCGCCTACCCGTTTCGCAACTACGTCAATAGCTGGCGCCCCGCACACATCCATTTCTCGGTGTTCGGAACGGGGTTCGCGCAGCGCCTGATCACGCAGATGTATTTCGAGGGCGATCCGCTGATCCCTCGCGATTCGATCATCGCCACCATTCCCGACAAATCGGCGGTGGAGCGACTGATCGCGCGGCTCGACCTGAACGCGGCGCTGCCGCTCGAATGCCTCGCCTATCGCTTCGATATCGTGTTGCGCGGTTGCCGTCAGACCTTGTTCGAGAACAAGCTTCAGGGAAGCTAAAGATGAACGCGACGCCGTTCGGACTTTCCTATCTTCCGGAAACGCCTTCGCAGACGGCCGGCCCCTATGTGCACATCGGGCTCATTCCGAAGCAGGCGGGCTTCGAGATTTTCGAGAATAATTTCAGCGGCGACATCGCGGGGCCTCGCGTCGTGGGCGAGCGCATCACGATCGAGGGCCGCGTCTTCGACGGCACCGGCCATGCTGCAAGAGATGTGCTCGTCGAGACCTGGCAGGCCAATGCCGCGGGCCGCTACAATCACCCGGCCGACGGCCAAAGCGGGCCGCTCGACAAAACGTTCCGCGGATGGGCGCGCACCGGAACCGATTTCGCCACGGGCGTATATACGATCCGCACCATCAAGCCGGGAGCCGTGACGGGGCGCAAGGGCCGGCGGCGCATGGCGCCGCACATCAATTTCTGGCTCGCCTCGCGCGGCATCAATGTCGGCCTCGCGACACGCATGTATTTTGGTGACGAGAAGGCGGCGAACGAGCAGGATCCCGTGCTGAACATCATCGAGCAGCCCGAACGCCGCAAGACCCTGATCGCGCCGCGCACCGACCGTGACGGCATCATCGTCTATACATTCGACATCCATCTGCAAGGAGAGCGGGAGACGGTGTTTTTCGATGCGTGAGCCCAGTCTGGAACGATACTCATCGCCAGCGGGTATTTCGGCGAGGATGATCGCGCACTCGCGGCCGCGGCGGTGATCGAAGGCGGCGTTTGATGGCTTTGGCTTCAAGGGACTGAAGTCCTCGCGCATGAGATCGGCGAACTCGCGCGGTCGGGTCCGAAAAGACGATCGCTCGGTCAGGGCCGATGAGCAGGGAGGTCGAGTTGGCGACGGACGCAGAGATCCTGGCCTCGGTGAGGCGCGGTTTGCCTCCGGCGAGCAGTCCCGTGCTCGGCACCTGGAAGCTTCAATCCTACGTTCGCGAGCGCCTGTCCGACCGGCATCGGCACAATCAGTTCGGCGAGGCGCCGGACGGCTATATCGGCTACGCGCCGGACGGTCGCATGTATGCGATTTTCACGCGCCACGATCGTCTCGCGCCTCGCGACGTGGTGCCGACCGACGAAGAGGGGGTGCAGCTCCTCGGCACCATGGTCGCCTACGCGGGAACCTTCTCACTGGGCGAGAATGTCGTCGTTCACCACATCGACACGTCGTGGAACCAGGCCTGGACGGGAACGGACCAGATCCGTCACTTCAAGCTCGAGGGAGACGTGCTGACGATCACCACCGCGCCTTACAAAAGCTACCTCGACGGAACCATGGGTCGCTCGATCCTCGTATGGAGAAAGGTGCGGTGATGCCGAGCTTAGGGCATGAGAGGCGCACATCGTGAACGAGCTGTTCTCGCTCGAGGAGAAGCATGTGCTCGTCACCGGGGGTTCGAGCGGCCTCGGGCGTCATTTCGCGGCGTTCCTCGCGAAGCGGGGCGCCCGGGTGACGGTCGCGGCGAGGCGCGCCGAGGCTCTCGCGAAAACCGTCGGCGAGATCGAGGCGGGGCGGGGGAGGGCGCAAAGCGTCGTCATGGACGTCACCGCGTCGTCGAGCATCGAGGCCGGGCTCGACGCCGCGCAGCAGCGTTTCGGGCCTGTCGAAGTTCTCGTCAACAATGCGGGCGTGACGACGGCGAAACTCGCGCTCGATCAGGATGAGAAGGATTGGGACAAGGTCGTCGACACCAATCTGAAAGGCGTGTGGCTCACCGCCCAGGCGGCAGGACGGCGCATGGTCTCCCATAAGCGCGGCGGCTCGATCGTCAACATCGCCTCGATTCTCGGCCTGCGAGTCGCCGGGGCGGTCGGCCCCTACGCGATCTCGAAGGCGGGCGTCGTGCAGATGACCAAGGCGCTGGCGCTCGAATGGGCGCGCCACGGGATCCGCGTCAATGCGCTTGCGCCCGGATATTTCGAGACGGAGCTCAACGACGAATTCTTCGGCAGCGAAGCCGGCAAGGCGCTCGTCAAACGCGTGCCGCAGCGCCGCCTCGGTGAATTGCGAGAGCTCGAAGGACCGCTTCTGCTGCTCGCATCGGACGCGGGTTCCTACATGACGGGAAGCGTCGTCGTCGTGGACGGCGGTCACCTGGTCTCGACTTTATGAGCGCCGAGCCGATGTTGCGGGGGGTCATGGGCATGGCGTGAACGAGGGAGCAGTCGGCGAGAGAAGCGCCCGCGCGTGGCAAAACGATCGAGGGACCCCGATGAACTTGCAAGCCTTGCACGCATTCGAGACTGGGCTCGACGCTAATCCGGCGAATTTCGTGCCGCTGTCTCCAGTCAGCTTTCTCACCCGTGCGGCAAGCGCCTTCGCCGACAAGGTCGCGGTGATCGATGGCGAACGCCGCATCACTTACGCACAACTGCTCGATCGCTGCGTGCGCCTTGCCGGCGGGCTGGCGAGCCTCGGGGTCGGGCGTCTCGACACCGTGTCGATCATCGCCTCGAACATCCCCGAGCTCATCGAGGCGTTTTACGCGGTGCCCATGCTCGGCGCCGTCCTCAACCCTCTGAACACGAGGCTCGATGCGGCGAACATCGCCTTTTCGCTCAACCATGGCGGCGCCAAGGTGCTGATCGTCGATCGCGAGTTCGCACCGCTCGTGCGACAGGCGCTCGACCTCACCGATCGCGACCTTATCGTCATCGATATCGACGCTCCCGGTTCCGCGACCGCGCCGCTCGGCTCGCTCACCTATGAGGCGCTGCTCGCCGGCGCCGATCCGAAATTCCGTTGGCCCGGCATAACGCACGAGTGGCATTCGCTTTGCCTCCTCTACACATCCGGCACCACGGGCGATCCGAAGGGCGTGGTCTACAGTCATCGCGGTGCCTATCTCTCGGCGCTCGGCAACGGCTTCAGCTTCGGCCTCGGGTTCGACAGCATCTATCTTTGGACGTTGCCGATGTTCCACTGCTGCGGCTGGTCCTATCCATGGGCGGTGGTCGCGGCAGGCGGGACGCAAGTGTGCCTTCGCAAGGTGGAACCGGCGACCATCTTCCGGCTTATCGCCGAGCATAAGGTGACGCATCTTTGCGGAGCGCCGATCGTGCTCAACATGCTGGCCCACGCGCCCGCCGAGCAGCGGGTGCCCTTCGATCACCAGGTCATCATCGCGACCGGTGGCGCGGCGCCGCCCTCCTCGGTTTTCCGTTCGATGGAAGCGCTCGGCTTTCGCGTCACGCACCTTTACGGCGCGACCGAAACCTACGGTCCGGCCACTTCGTGCGTGTTCCAGCCCGAGTGGAACGAACTTCCGGCGGAAGAGCGTTTTGCCCGCATGGCTCGGCAAGGCGTCGCCTACCCGATGGTGGAGGCGGTCATGGTCATCAATCCCGAAACGATGCTTCCGGTCCCGCGTGACGGGGAGACCGTCGGCGAAATCGTGGTGCGCAGCAACACCGTCATGAAAGGCTACCTCAAGAACGAGACCGCGACCGCAAAGACGCTCGTCGAGGGTTGGTGCCTTTCCGGGGACCTCGCCGTCTGGCACCCGGATGGAGCCATCGAGATCAAGGATCGCTCCAAGGACATCATCATCTCGGGCGGCGAGAACATCTCGAGCCTCGAAGTCGAGGAAGTGCTCACCCAGCACCCGGCGATCATGATCGCGGCGGTCGTTGCCCGTCCCGATCCGACCTGGGGAGAAACGCCTTGTGCCTTCCTCGAGCTCAAGCCGGGGGCGGCTCCGCCGGAGGACGCCGAGCTCATCGCGTTTTGCCGCGCTCGCATGGCGCGTTTCAAGGTGCCGAAGACGTTGATCTACGGTTCCCTGCCGAAAACTTCGACGGGCAAGATCCAGAAGTTCGTGCTTCGCGAAAGGGCCGGTGCGCTATGAAGGGAGCACGAAAGGCGAGCATCCCGGCACCCGATCCAGGCGCATCGATCCGGGGCAATCCGCCCGACGATCAATTCGCCGGGCTTGCCGATGCCTGGAAGAATGCCATGAGCCCTTGGATTTCCTGGTTCGGGGCGCTCGATTCGGCGGTCCAGTCACGCGCGGCTCCGGTCGCGGAGGCGGCGGCCAAGATATTGATGCGCCCCGACAGGATGCTCGAAAATCTTCGGCCCCTATCCGACGGCTTGCGCGAAATGGCGGGCTTTCCGGAACTCGCCGACATTCCGGACATGGGAATGAAGTCGCTGCCCTCGGTCGAGCCCGCATTGGAGCTGATGGCCGTGCTGCAGCAATATCTTCGCGTGGCGACGCCCATTTGGATCGAGGCCTGCACAAGGTTCGAGGCCGAGGCGCGCCTCAGGCAAAACAAGGGGGAGAGCTTCGATAGTGCGAGCGAGGCACTCGAGCTGTGGAACAACACGCTCGACCGCACGCTCATGGAGTTCAATCGGTCCTCCGATTTTGCCGAGCTGCAGCAACGATATTTGCGCGCGGGCATCCGCCAGAAGCTGGAGACGCGCCGCTATGTCGAGCAGGTGGCGAAGGCGGTCGATGGTCCCACCCGTCGCGAGCTCGACGACATTTACCGCCGGCTTCACGAGCTTCGCCGTGAAGTCGTGTCCTTGCGTCGGAGGATCGACCTGCCGAGCCCGGCGCGCGAGAGCCGTGGCACGACAAAGGAGCGCCCCGCCACACGCCGGCGAGGAGCCAGAAAGGTCACGACGAAAGGCAAAGGACAGCCACGGAGCGCACACCGATGAGCAACGCCTTTCCCCCGGTGACGGCGATGGCGGAATTGAACCGGTTCAGCGAGCGCGCCGCCAGGGCCTCGGGCCTGCTGGCGCGTTTGCACGACGAGGACGTGCGGCTCGCTCAAGCTCCTCGCGAGGAAGTCGCGCGAATAGGCGAACGCGTGCTCTACCGGATCACACTTGGCGGACCACGGCGCGTCGCGACGCCGGTCTTCATCGTCTATGCCATGGTGGGTCGATGGACGATTTTGGACCTTCAGGAAGATCGCTCTTTCGTCCGCAATCTCGTCGAGGCCGGCTGCGAGCTCTACGTGATCGATTGGGGTCACCCGACGCCGGCCGATCGTTACGATGATTTCGGCGACCTCGTGAACATCTATATGGATGCATTCGTCGATGCCATCCGCAAACGGGAGGGGATCGACAAGGTGAACCTTCTCGGTATCTGCCAGGGAGGCGTTCTGTCGCTGCTTTACGCCGCACTGCATCCCGAAAAGGTAAGAAATCTCGTCACTCTGGTGACGCCGGTCGATTTCCACGCCGACCGGATCGACGAGCGCCTCGATCAGGGGTTCATGAATGTCTGGATGCGGGGCCTCACGCATGACGATGTCGACGCGCTGATCGATGCCATGGGTAATATCCCGGGCGAGATCGGAGGCGCGATGTTCTCGATGATGACGCCCTTCCGGAGCCTCGCGAAATACAATCTCACGCTTTTGGACGTGGGGCAGGATCGCGAAAAATTCCTCAATTTCCTGCGCATGGAGAAATGGCTGGCCGATCGTCCGGCGCATCCGGGTGAGGCGGCCCGCCAATGGCTGAAGGATTTGTACCAGGACAACAAGCTGGTGAAGGGCGAGCTCGTGGTCGGCGATCGCCGCGTCGATCTGGGGAATCTGACGATGCCGGTCCTGAACATTTTCAGCGAAACCGATCATATCATCCCGGCGCCTTCGAGCCGTGCCTTGCGCGACGCGGTCGGCACGCAGGACTATTCGGAATCCTCCGTGAAGGGCGGCCATATCGGGATTCTCGTCGCCCGATCGCAGGAGAAGCTGCGCGAGGAAATCGCCGACTGGCTCGCCGCTCGATGACCATACGGCGGGCGCAGGCCAACGGTATCGAGATCGCCTACGAGGTTCTCGGCTCCGGCCCGCCCCTTCTTCTCATCATGGGTTACCGTCTGAGCTCGCGCGCCTGGCCTTCCGATTTCATCGAGGCTTTGGCCGCGCGCTTCACCCTCATCTTGTTCGACAATCGCGGCACGGGGCGCAGCGAGAAGCCGACCTGCGGCTACGCGCTCTCGAATCTCGCGCGCGACGTCTGCGGCCTTTTGGATCACTTGAACATCTCTTGCGCCGATGTCCTCGGCTATTCCATGGGGGGCGCGGTGGCGCAGGAGCTCGCCTGTCGCCATCCCGAGCGGGTCCATTCGCTCGTTTTATGTGCGACGCTCTGTGGCGGACCGAGAGCCGTCTATGCGGGGCCGGCCGTGGTCGCGGTCATGCGTGATCTCGTCGGCTTGGATGCCGAAGAGGCTGCCCGCCGGATCGCGACCGTGACCTATGCGCCGCAGTTTCTCGAGAAGAATCGCGAGCGCATCGAACGGCAGATGCTTCGGGAAATCGCGGACCCGACACCTCTTCACGCGGCGGATTTGCAGTTTCAGGCCTTCGTCGATTTCGACTCGTCGCAGGCGCTCCCTGCGCTTCGCGCGCCGACCCTCGTCCTGACGGGAGATCGAGACGAGCTGATCCCTCCCAGGAATTCAAAAATCCTGGCCGAACTCATTCCCGGCGCTCGACTCGTGATCTTGCGCGGTTGCGCGCATCGCGCGATTTGGGAATCGACGGGCGAATGCGCAAGCGTGATCGCCGACTTCCTCGAGCAGGCGCGAGACGCGCCACAAGGGGCGAGGGCGAATGTCGGATAATGCCGAATTTCAAGGCGAACGTCGCGCGAGGAACCCGCTCCGGCCTGAGCCATTCGGCAAGGCCGGCAGCTTTATCGGCGAGACGCTCGGGACCTTCGGCCTGCCCGTCTTCTGGCCCTACGCGTCTCTGAGTGCCGTCGTCGAACTCATCCTCAACTCCTGTGATCCGGTCTATCGCGGCCACGATATTCGCTACGGTGACGGGAAGCCCGTCGTGCTCGTCCCTGGCCATTTGGCGGGCGATGTGACCTTGGCGCCTCTCGCCATGTGGCTCGACGCCATCGGGTATCGCCCGGTGAAGTGCGAAACCGCGATCAATCTCGATGATCGATCGTTGGACAAGCCGCTCGCCGAGGCCGTGCGGGGGGCCGCGCGCCGCATCGGGCGCAAGGCCGTCCTCGTCGGCTTCGACACGGGCGTGCGCGCCGCGCTGCGTGTCGCGGCCGTGGAGCGTGAGCATGTTTCGGATCTGATCGCCATCGGGCTTCCGGATCGACGGCCCCCATCGCCGGCGGGCGTAAGACTCCACGCAATCGAGGCGTCCCGGAGGGCCGATGCTGAATGGCGGGAAAACATGCATGTCGTCGAGGGGTCGCGAGCCTTGCTGCAGGTGAACCCGGGAGCCTTGAAAATCTTGTCCGAGATTCTCAGGGAGATCCCCATCTCCCTCCTCGAACCGGTTTAGAACGAGCCGCCTCAAGATCGGATGGCATCATCTTCCTCGTCGGCACATGCGCTTCGCCCGCCAGGCCGACGCCCTTTGCCTGAAGGAGGCATGCGGCGGATCGACTGGAAAGTTCGTTCAGGGCAGGAGTTCGATCAAGGGAATTGGCTGCGCCGCCGCAGTTGCGCGAGCGCGGCCATGCGCACCGGAGCGTTGGGCGCGCCGTAGAGGTCATAGCCTCCTTTGCGCTCGAGCACCTCGAAATAGAAGCGGTCCTGGAAGGGTTCGGTGTAGGCCTGCAGCAATTCTCCCTCGCCGACCTTGTCGTAGAGCAGCCCGTTCAACCGCAGCTTGTCGACGAATTCGCCGGGCAGGGGAAAGCGGGCCGCAAGGTCGTCATAATAGTTCGCCGGGATGGCAAGGAGGCGAAGCCCTTTGCGACGCAAGCTCTCGACCGTCGTGAAGACATCCGCACTTTCGAAAGCGATGTGGTGCACGCCGGCACCCGCGAGCACGGAGACGGAGCGCGCCGTCGCCGTGTTTCGGCTTTGCGAGACATTGAGTGGAAAGCGCAAGGCACGGTTGACGCTTGCGACCGCGCGGCTGTGCACGAGCCCATAGGGGTCCGGCAGCTCGAAGGGGGCCTCGGGCTCGAGCCCGAGCACCGCCCGGAAGAACAGGATCCAGGAATCGAGCTGCCCCTCCGGCAAGGCCTGCGCGATATGATCGATGCGGAACAACCCGGCGCCTGACGATTTGCCGTTATCGAGTTCTTCCAGCACGAAGTCCCGGTCGAGCGCATGTGCCCCTTCGCCTTCGTCGGGGACGAAATAGAGAAGCCCGGCGTCGGGCGCCCGAATGGCGGGAATGTGCAGCTCGTTCGGACCGACGCGTCCTTCATAGCGTTTCGCGCCGAAAGCTTCCGCGCGGCTCACGGCCTGGACTTCATCATCCGTGCTCAGGCCGATGGCGCAGATCGAGGGACCGTGCATGAGGAAATAGGAATGGGCGAAGGAATCTCTTTCGGCGTTGACGACGAGGTTGATGTCGCCTTGCCGGTAGAGCAACACGTCCTTGCTGCGATGCCTGCCGGCGATGGAAAAACCGAGCTCGGCCAGAAGCTCGCCGAGGATGGTCTTCGAATCGGCATCGGCCGTGAACTCGACGAAGGATGTGCCGCCGAACAGCGGCGGTGCAGGCGGGTCGAAGAGCTCCACATGCACTCGGCGGGACTTGCGGCCCGTTGGAGCGCGGGCCTTCGCATCTGCGGCAACGTCGAGCCTTGTGTCGTCGAGCTTCGCGCGCGTCCTCTCCTCGACGAAGAGCAGGGAGCGCATGCCGTCGGCCGCCGTCTGCCGGGTCGGAGCTGCGCGAAAATCATCGTTGAAGATTTCGAGCGAGATCGGCCCGGAATAGCCGGCTTCGAGGACGGGTGCGAGGAAGCCCGGAACGTCGAGATCTCCCTGACCCGGGAAGCAGCGAAAATGCCGGCTCAAGGAGAGAGCGTCCATCGAGACATTCGGTGCATCGGCAAGCTGCACGAAGAAGATGCGGTCACCCTTCAGCTCGGCAATGGGGCGAGGATCGTCCTTGATCGCGAGGGTATGAAAGCTGTCGAGGATCAAGCCGAGATGCGGATGGGCGGCCTTCTCGACGAGCCGCCACGCATGGCCGAATTTATTGACGCGAGCGCCCCAGGCGAGAGCCTCGTAGCCGATGCGCAACCCGCGTTTCGCTGCGCGCTCGGCGGCTTGGCGAAGCTGCGCCGCCATGCGTTCGTCGTCATCGATCGTGCTCTGAGCGACGTTGGAGCAGATGAGCAAGAGAGGCGCGCCGAGCTCTTGCATCAGGTCGAATTTGCGCTCGATGCGATCGAGGTTACGCAAGAAGAGATCGTCGGGAACGCCCTCGAAATCGCGAAAGGGCTGGAAAAGGCAAATCTCCAGCCCGCGGTCGGACGCGAGCAGCCGCACCTCCTTCGCCGAGCCGTCGAAGAACAGAAGATCGTTTTCGAAAATTTCGACGGCATCGAAGCGCGCCGCCGCCGCCGCCTCGAGCTTTTCCGGCAGCGTTCCGCTCAACGAGACCGTGGCGATCGATCGGCGCATGGCAAGCTTCGAAAGGATAGTTGAATTTGCGCGGCCCTTCAAATCCTGACGCATCGGCAAAATGGTCGGGCGCCCGCGCACGTCCTTCACATCGCTTCCTCGATGAAGCCAAGCCCGAGGGGGTTGATGCGTATTGTTGGAGGAGCGCCGTCTCGAGCGCGTGGCTCGAACATTGATGGACGCGCTCACGAGACGCCTCGGCTCGCCTCGCCCTCGGCCGGCAGGGAAGACGCCGAGACTGCGACCCACCGCGCTTGTGAAGTGCATCACGCGCGCCGGCGCTCACCTCCCTCCGCTTGCGGCTCGGCAAAGGTCAAGAGGTGAGGCGCCCTTCACTCGATCCACCACGCAGGCTCGGATCGATGCCTCCGAGGTCGAGGCGAAAGGTGAAGGGCCGCCCGTGGTGCCTCGATTATTGCGCTTCGCTCAGGCGGCGCCCTTGAGATGCTTGTTGCACTCGGGCCAATAGCCGCCGCCCTTCTGGATCCATTTCAGGCCGCCATTGCCCCCATTCGCCTTGTTTGCCTGATATTGCTCGCTGCATGTGTGGATCCGCTGCTTGAACGGCTTCTCGCTCGAGAATTTCGGCGAAAGGGCGCTCGGGAAGACGACGTTCCCGGCGGCGGCGGTCGCGACCGGCGCGGCGGCCGGTGCCTCGGCAGCAGGTGCTGCCGCGGGAGCCGCGGTTGCCTCGGTGCCACATTCCGCCTTGCGGAAATCATTCCACTTTTGGCCATTGAGCGAGCCGGCGTCCTTCGCCGCCTTGTATTTGGCGCTGCACTCGCTCATCGTCAGCGCTTGCGCTGGGCTGAACGCGGCGATGCCGAACGAAAGGGCGCAGACCGCGACCGCGGTGCCTAAGAGATGCTTCGTCATTATCTTCGTCTCCTGATGTCGTGACTGACCTGCTTGGGACTGGCGGAAGCATGCGTAGTCTTTCGCATGCGCGTGAGTTTCGACGGCCAACCCAATGACCGTCGATCCGCCAGCTTAGCCTCACTCCGAATTGCTCCCCGTGCAAGAACCTGAAAGCGCGGCGAGCTTCGCCATTCCTGCATCCGCAAGGGATTATAACCTTGACAAAGCAGGTCGCTACATCTAGGGAAGCTCCCGCGTCGAGGTTCGACGCTGGCGCGCCCGATTGCGATGTTGACGTAACTTTTGAGATGCGCTGCGCAGGCGCTAGCGCCCTGCGCGAGTGCGAGGAGGCTCAGGCTTTTTCTGCTGAGGAGAAGGCTGAGGCGGTGTATAAAGCCATGGTTCCTCTATCCATTCGCGCCACCTGTTCTGGACCGTCCAATCAATGTCAGCATCCTCAAATAGAAGGCACATACTGATTTTGACGAGGTCATTTTGTATGTGGCGCAAGTCCTCTGGAGTGATTTGAAATTCCTTCAGTTTTGGAGGTGAGAGGAAAGCGTTTGAGACGAGTAATTGGGCCGCATCGTTAGCCGATGCTCCCCAATGAACTAGATGATTACGAGATCGTACTTATGGTGCCCAGCTGCGCAAAGGGCCGTTGCAAGCGGTTCTTAACATGCAGCTTGCCGGTAACTTCTAGGATGCGATTTATCTTGTCCTTGGCAGAGTCAGTCCTAGTCCCGTCAAACGACGCGCTCCGCCGATCACATTTTTCACGCCCGAGAACTTGTACAACAGGAAAAGCAATCGCTGTTCTGCCAACGAATAGAAGTGGATAAGTCTGCCTAGCTCCTTCCAGTTCTCCTGATATGGCGTCATCCATGCTTATTTTCTAGGGCAAGTAGCTTGGTAAGTGCGTCTGGTGCTGGTATGGGGGGCTTCATTTGGTTCGCTATCTTGAGAAGGGGTTGTGGCGTGACGGGAAAGCGGAGTCCGCCAAATATCGAATTGCTTCCCGACGCATGGGAGCGATTTCAGAGCGAGCTGTTAAGGTTGTGTCAAAGGCTCCGCCGCAGCACCGAAAAAAGGGTGTGTTACGCAAAACAAATGAAAAACGAGTTTTAAAAAGAAAAACAAAAATCGTAGGTGATTGAATTGAAAAGAGATTTTAAACGATAGTTCGTTTTGGAATAGTTGAGTTGTGATTTTTTCCTAGCCAGCCCGGTTATTTTTAGCTATTTTTATAAAGCAAGAAAAAGGGCTCCTCGAAAATGAGGAGCCCTCGAGAGGTTCGGTTGGGTGGCGCGCCTGGCAGAGACTTGAACTTGCGACGGTCCCCCTACGAAGAGGATGCTCTATCCAACTGAGCTACAGGCGCCCAACCAAATCGCCCCAGCCCGCAACGGCTGGGCAACTCTTCTGGTTTACCCCAAAATCGCCGATAAGTCCACAATCCTTCACCCTTTTTTAACCACAAGGGGGTCAGGCGGGCTGATTTCTGCGCCATCTGAGAAAGGCTTGCGCCAGTTTCTTAAAACGGCGGGGCCTCACCTTCGCGGTTAGGCCGTCGATAGGTCAGCCTCTTGCCAACGATGCCTTTCGCCAGCTTTTTGGCGCGGGTCTCATCATCAACTCCTAGAGCGACACGGCTTGAATAGCGGAAATCGAATTCCGCCAAATAGCGATGCAAGTGCTTTTCGCTGCAATGCTGATACACGCCCTTCATGCCGCGCTTGAAGATCGAATAATAATTCTCGGCTGTATTGGTGTGGAACAAGTGATCTTCACCCGGAACATAGCGAACATATTCATCGTCACGGTGCGTGACTGTGCCATGTCTGGCGAACTCTTGGCCGATCGCAACGTAATGCGTTCCCTCGTCGGTCATGAGCGTGGTTTCGCGCTTGATATTCTCGCGGACGATTGGCGCGATGTCGGCAAAGCGACTGCCGTCCACATGGAAGCTGCGGGCCGATCCGCCGCGTTCGACGAGCGTGAGTACCGTATTCTTGTGAGCCCTGCCGCCACCACCGCGACGCTTGGGCTGGCCTTCGAGGCGGCCGATGAATGTTTCGTCGGACTCGACAGCCTTGCCGGAGCCGCCAAGAGGCGCAAGTCCACCGACGCGCATGGCTTCGCGCAAGCGGTGCGTCATGAACCAAGTGGACTTGTAGCTGATGCCCAACATGCGGTGCATCTGATGGCTGCGACATGCCTTTCTTTGAGGCCGTGAGAAGAAACAGTGCTGCAAGCCATTTCGTGAGCGGGATTTTCGAGCGCTCGAATACGCGTTTTCACGGTGACGGTGAATTGCTCGCGACATTCATTGCACTGATAGACGCCAGGGCGATGGGCTTTGCCCTTAAGCCTGTGATCTTGTCGGCATCGGTATTGCCGCAATGTGGGCAGCTCGGGCCATTCGGCCAGACGCGGGCTTCAAGCCATTCGCGGGCTTTGGCTTCATCGGTGAAGATCGGGTTTTGAAGAACGGCGGGTATCATGACTAAATCCTGTCAATGTTTTTCATGTTGGGCAGCGCGGGCAGACCGCAGCGCCTATAAGCGAGGCGGGGAAGGCTTCGTTGGAGGTGCTAAGAGCGCGTTTAGTTGTTTGCGAAGCAAGAGAAGCCGCGCCCGAATCTGTCCGCAAAAGGACATTCTCGGCCCGATGGCAAATCTAGCATAGAGCCACGGATCATCTGTTGGGATGAAGCGGAACGGATTCGCAAATGCGTGAACTGCGGGTTCTGAACATGGGCATGGCCTGTCTTCCTTGACGCAGGCCATTCTATATGCAGTGCCTGCTTTGTCAAGGTTATAATCGCCCATCCGCACCATGAACATATGATGAACAGACTTCACCCGCGCCACTGTATTTTTAATGGGCCATGCGGTCTTGCCGCTTCCCAAGGGGGCGAGCGACGCCTAGCTTCCTTGATACGCTCGAGAGCGACGGCAGGAGAATGAGATGGCGCAGACGAAGACGAGGCCGATCGACCTTTACTATTGGCCGACCCCGAACGGGTGGAAGATCACCATCATGCTCGAGGAATGCGGGCTCCCTTACGAACTGCACCTCGTCAACATCGGCAAGGGCGATCAATTCGAGCCGAAATTCCTGGCCATCTCGCCCAATAACCGCATGCCCGCGATCGTCGATCCGGATGGACCGGATGGCCAGCCCATCTCGATCTTCGAATCGGGCGCCATCCTCCTCTACCTCGGCCGCAAGACGGGGAAGTTCTACCCGAAGGACGAGCGCGGCCGTGTCGAGGTCGAGCAATGGCTCATGTGGCAGATGGGGGGGCTTGGCCCCATGCTCGGACAGAACAATCACTTTCGCTATTACGCGCCAGAACAGCTCCCCTATGCAGTGAAACGCTATGGAGACGAAACGCATCGCCTCTTCGGCGTCATGAACAGGCGCCTCGCGGATCGCGAATTTCTGGCCGGCGCCTATTCCATCGCGGATATGGCCTGCGTCGGTTGGGCGCGCGGCTATGAACGGCAGGGCATCGAGATCGCCGAATTCCCGCATGTGAAGCGCTGGATCGATACGCTCATGGCCCGCCCGGCGGTCGAGCGCGGATTCAAGGTGGCGGAGGAGGCCCGCAATCCGCCGGGAGCCATGCAGGATCCTAAGGTGCGAGAGGTGCTGTTCAATCAGCGCGCCCGCGCCTGAGCCTCGCGGCTCGAGCGTTGCGGCGCGCGCGCCATTCTGAGGCAGGGCAGGTGAGGCGGTGCGGTCTCGCCGGCCAGGAAGGCGGCAAAGATGGGCGGCAAGGGGGCGGACGCAGAGGCCTCTTTTATTTCGTGCG
Source organism: uncultured Alphaproteobacteria bacterium (assembly GCA_963713805.1). Lineage (GTDB taxonomy): Bacteria > Pseudomonadota > Alphaproteobacteria > Rhizobiales > Beijerinckiaceae > GAS188. Next base: position 42,190 of record CAVQNF010000017.1, read on the forward strand.
GGTCCAGATTTGGCTTTCGCAAATCAAGCCGCCCAGCACGCAGCCCGCGACCTTGATGTGGCGCTCATCGACGATGGTGAGCTTGCCGATATAGGTGCGCCCGTTCTCCGCATCGTAGAGGGATCCGGTCCATTCGCTCGCCCCACTCGGCTTGAGCCCGAGGAGAACCGCGGTTCCGAGCAGCGGGCGCGAACGTTTCGTGGATCGGGATTGTTCACATCGACCGTCGGTGAACCCTCCTTGATCCAGGCGACGTTGCCGCACAGCTCCGCGCCGCAATTCGCGATCCGCACGCGAGCGTCTCCGTCCTCGATGAGCCATTCGCCTGTCGCTTCGGCTGCCGCCGCCGCGGCAGGACACATGACGGCGAACACGAAAGCGAAAGCGAGGAGGTGGCGACGGACTTGTGGCATGAAGGCTTCCTCGCACGAGGGCGTGTTTTCCCGCTGATCTAGAGCATGATCCGCGAAAATGGGAACTATTTTTACGATAAGATCATGCGTCAAAACAAGGAATTGAGAGCATGTCGCCGACTCGAATCTGAACGCATCTGGCTCTAGGGGCGGATCCGTTCTGGCGCAACCGGCACGGAAAGCGCCGCGGAACGTCGGTCGGCACGCATTCCGGGGAGCGCTCTTGCGCTGCCGTTCGTCGGCTGCCGACCGTTTTCCTTCGGGAGAGATGGAACGCGCAGGCAGCGACCCGGACGCGTGCCAAGGCTGGCGCTTGAGAGTCCCCGATCCTATCCTCGCCGGCGTCGAACCGGCTTATCCCGAGGCGATGATCAGCGCGCCCGCGCCGATGACGATCAAGGCCATCCCCATGAGATCGCGCCTCGTCGCACGTTGCGCGAAAATCCGCCCTTGCACGAGTTGCGCCAGCAAAACCTCGACGAGGGCGAGAGTTCGCACATTCGCGGCGCTCGTCAGGGCAAAGCCCAGAAACCAGAATTGGGAAGCGAGCGCGCCCAGGAAGCCGGCGCCGAGCGAAACGCGCCAAACCGCAAAGCTTTTGAGGAGCGCCGGCCGGTTGAGCGATATGAGATAGACGAGCAGCATCAACGTCTGCATGCCGAGCCCGAGCGCGAGAACGAGCGTTGCCCTGAGGTGGAACGTGCCTCCTGGCAAGGCCAGGATGGCGCCGCGAAAAGAGATGGCGGCGATGGCGAAGCAGCCGCCACTGAGGACGCCCATGCCGATCGCGGGCGCTCCGCCGCGATCGAGCAGGTTTCCCGGGCCGGTCGCGGGCCGAAGCGACATGATGACCACGCCCGCGGTCGCGACCAGAATGGCGGCCCAGGCGGCAAGGCCCGGATGGTCGCCGAGGACGGCGACGCCGAACAAGGCGACGAGCACCGGCTCGGTCTTGGTCGTCGCCGTGGTGACGGCGAAGGATTTCATCTGCATCGCGGCGAGCATCAGCACGGTCGCGAGAATTTGCGCGGTCGCGCCCGCGAGCGCGAACAGCACGGTGCGGGCCTCGATCGCGGGGAGGGCCTCGCGTGAGAAGGCAAGCTGAAGCGCCAGGAAGACGAGCGCGAACGGAAGTCCGTAAAGAAAGCGCACTTGCGCGGAGCCGACCGGACCGAGCGTCGCGGTGAGCGAGGCTTGTGTCGCGTTGCGAGCCGTCTGCGCCGACGATGCGACGAGGGTGATCGGAATCCATAAGTGTGCGAACATGGCAGGCGGGAAGCTCCGGGGCCAAGGTCTATGAACTGGTTTCGCGGGTATTGCCTAGCCAAGGACACTGACCGAAGTTAAAAGGGTCACGGCTGGAAAAATCGGCACCCAAGTCGCAAGCCGGTGTGGGCGCCCTCTGGACCGAGGATAATTCGGACAATGTTTCAGCGCCTTGCAGATATTCCATCGCAACTCCCCCATCGCCTCGCCGTCATTCGCCAACGCCTGACAACCTTCGCGCTTCTCGCGGCCCTGCTATGCGCGGCATCGATTCTCGCCGTCGGCGCGGCGACGCCGGCGAGTGCTTCCCCTTCTCTCGTCATTGACCAGGACACGGGTGCCGTGCTCTCCGCGCAAGACGCGACCGAGCCCTGGTATCCAGCCTCGCTGACCAAATTGATGACCGCCTACGTCGTGCTCGACGAGATCAGGGCAGGGCGTCTCTCCTTTGACTCGCTCATCGTCGTGAGCGCGAACGCCGCGAGCCAGGCGCCCTCGAAGATGGGCTTTCGCCCGGGCACGGTGCTGACCGTCGACAACGCACTCAAGATGCTGCTCGTCAAATCGGCGAACGACGTCGCGGTCGCGCTTGCGGAGAGCATCGGCGGCTCCGTCGAAGGCTTCGCGGGGATGATGAATCGCGCCGCGCAGCGGCTCGGGATGGCGGACAGCTATTTCGAGAACCCGAACGGATTGCCGAACCTCGCCCATCACTCCTCCGCGCAAGATCTCGGGATCCTCGCTCGCGCGCTGCTCACCGAATTCCCCGATCGTCGCGAGTATTTCGGGATCGGCGCGATCGAGCTCGGCGGTCATGTGTTCCATACCTATAACGGGCTGCTCGGGCGCTATTCGGGCGCGGACGGCATGAAGACAGGGTTCATCTGTGCCGGAGGATTCAACACGGTCGTCAGCGCGCAGCGGGGCGGGCGCCGGCTGATCGCCGTGGTGCTGGGCCAGCCTTCGGCGAGCGTGCGCTCGGTCGTGACCGCGAAATCTTCTCGACAAGGCTTTCGCGACATCGACCTGGGGGAGCTCGTCAAGCTTGACGAGCCTCGCGCGCATCGGTGGTGCGCCGCCCGACATGCATGCGCAGATCTGCGGACACCATGGAAGGCGTCGTGCCGTCACCTGGGAGCAGGAGGCGAATGCCGAGCTCGCGCCCTGTGACGCCCAGCCCAGCGTCAATAATGAAGCCCTCGCGACGCTGCTGGCTCGTTCGGGCGGTTGCGGCGGGGACGGCAAGACGACCTCGCCGACGACGCCGATCGCTTTCGAGCCCGTGCCCGTTTTCGTAGGGCCCTCGGCCGCCTCTGCGAACGCGATCCAGCTTCCGGCGACAGTCGCTGCCCTCGCGGCGAGCCCGGCCTCGGCGTCGAAAGCCGGCTTGACGCCCGGCACTCTTCCTGGGGACGCAGCCGCCTTTGCGCCGTCCGGAGGATCGGAAACGGACGCCATCTCAGGAAAGCTCAAGCATGACATGTCGCCCGTTCACCTGCACAGCCAGGTCACGGGGAAGACGGTGGTATTGCTCGGCAAGACGAGGCCCGCGCGCGGCAAGCGTGGTGCCAAATTCGCCGCCAGGACGCCGTCCGGGTCGGCGTCGGCCGCGGTTCGCAGCGAACGTTCACACGCGGTTCACGCCCGGCAAAAGGGGCACGCCGCGGGGAACCTTCGCTCGCATGGCGCGCCGGCCGGGAAGAGCAAGGCGAAGACCTCCGCGATGCCGAGCGCGGCCATCAACTGAAATCGCGCCGGGCTCGAGTGAATTGATCCGCGGTTTTGGCAAAGGGCGCGCGAGCAGCGCTCCTCAGGCCTCGAGCCGCGACGGCGGGCGGGGACGCGACGAGCCGGCTCGATCAAGGTCAGGTCTTTGATGCGCGCACCGGAGCCGATCGCGATCAACATCCTCACCGGCTTCCTCGGGGCCGGCAAGACGACCCTGCTCAACGCCTTGGTGAAGGACGAGACGCTCGCGAACGCCGTGGTGCTCATCAACGAGTTCGGCGAGATCGCGCTCGATCATCTGCTCGTCGAAGGCGTCGAGGGGGAGATGATCGCCCTCTCGTCCGGCTGCCTGTGCTGCACGATCAGGGGCGAGCTCGTGACGGCGCTCGAGGATCTTCTGCGCCGGCGCGATAACGGCCGCATCCGTGCGTTCGATCGCGTGCTGATCGAGACGACGGGCCTCGCCGATCCCGCGCCGATCCTCAACACGCTCATGCTGCATCCCTATCTGTCGCGGCGCTTCATCATCGATTCGCTGGTCACCGTCGTCGATGCGGTGAATGGCGCGGCGACGCTCGAGGCCCATGAAGAGGCTCGCCGCCAGGTGGCCATGGCCGACAGGCTGGTCCTGACGAAATCCGATCTCGCCGAGGAAGGTGCGATCGCGGGGCTCGCCGCTCACCTCGAGCGGCTCAATCCCACGTCTCCCATCCTTGATGCGAGGCGAGACCGATGGGATGGCGCCACCCTCCTTCAGGCCGGGCTCTACGCTCCGCAAGACAAGATCCCCGACGTTGCCCGTTGGCTGAATGCGGAGGCGCTGCTCGCGCGAGATGGGCAGGAACGCGGCCACGCGCATGATCATGAGCACGCCCGCGCCGACGCCCACGTCGAGGCCCGGGAAGCCCCTCGTGCGGCTCACGCGGCTCACGCACATCGGCATGATCCCAATCGTCACGACGAGCGCATCAAGGCCTTCTGCCTGACGAGCGACAGACCTGTGAAGGCTGCTGCGATCGATCTCTTCCTTCAGCTTTTGAGATCGATCGAGCGCCGCGCGATTGCTTCGTCTCAAAGGCATCGTGGCTCTCGCCGAGCGTCCCGATGAGCCGCTGGTCGTGCACGGGGTTCAGGACGTGATGCATGAGCCCGTGCGGCTTTCGAAATGGCCTGACGCTGACCGTCGCACGCGCCTGGTGCTCATCGTCGAGGACGTGGCGGAAGCTGAGGTGAGAAGGCTGTGGGATGCCTTTGCCTCGGACCCGCTCCAACCGGACACGCCGGATCGGGAGGCTCTCGTGGACAATCCGCTCAAGAGTTCCGTCGGAGGATTTCTCGGCTGATCGGTCAATTCGGAGTTTTGCGCTATTCTTGCCGGGTCAGCCATTTTCGCGAGAATATCGTCGTCATGCTGGCGCTCGCGGCTGAAGTCGGCGAGCATCTTGCCGTCCAATTCCCGGCCCCGCGGCAGCTTGATCCTCAAGGGATCGACGAAATGGCCGTTGACGATGACCTCGTAGTGCAGATGCGGCCCGGTGGAGAGGCCGGTCGAGCCGAGAAAGCCGATGACCTGGCCTTGCCGAACCCGCGTCCCGGGCGTGATCCCCTTGGCATAGGCCGACATGTGATTGTAGGTCGTCACATAGCCGTTGGTGTGCTGGATCTCGACGCGGTTGCCGTAACCTGAATCCCAGCTCGCTTTCAGCACGGTGCCGTTCCCGGCGGCGAATACCGGCGTGCCGACCTTGTCGGCCCAATCGACGCCCGTGTGCATTCGCCCGTAGCCGAGCACGGGATGGAAGCGATAGCCGAAAGGAGATGAGAATCTCCCCCCGTCATGGGTTTGCGCAGCAGGAATTTCTTGGCCGACTTCCCCAAGTCGTCGAAGTAGTCGATGAGCCCAT
>CAVQNF010000017.1:57500-101442 GCA_963713805.1 uncultured Alphaproteobacteria bacterium
CCGAAGGCTTGCGCCGTCGAGCCGCCATTGTTTGACGAGACCACCTCGGCGAAGCCGGGGAATGTCACTGATCGGGTGATCGAGGTCGAGTTCGTGCCGTAGAGCGCGCCTGCGCGCAATTGCACCGAGCCGAAGCTCGCGCCCGCGTAGACGCCGCCAAAGATGCTTTCGAACGTGCCTGAGGATTGGCGCTGGCTCACGTTGATCTGATCATTGGTGTAGCCGCCGGCGAGGCCGAAGCGCCAATTCGCCGCCCATGAGGTTCGTGGCCGAGACGTCGCCGCCAATGACAAAACCGCCGGTCGAGCGCGAGAGCGAGGCGGCATTGCCGTCGCTGCTTCACGCGCCCCCAATCGCCGAAGCCTTGTCCCCAGAAATCGAACATGCGCGGCTGATACATCTGCACCGCGACCGGTGCGATGCGCGGCCCTTTGCCCGAAGATAGATCGGCCGCATAAGCGCCGGTCGTCGTCGTGGCGGCGCCGAGCATGGGCGTCGCGACCGGCTGGTTCAAGCGGTCGAGGATCGCCGAGCTCAGCAAGAGGGCGTCTTCATAGGCCGCCGTCACCACGCTCGCATGGATCTCGCCCGAGAGCGCGTCGAAGGCTTGCCGCGCGCCGGCCGCGCTCTGGCCGATGACGGTGTTGAAGAGAGCGCCCGAGCCGAGCGCCTGCACGGCGGCAGCCGCGGCGGTCTCGCTCGGTGTGTTCGCGACGGAAGTGAAGCTGCCCTGCACCTTGAAATCGAGGAAGACGTCATTGGCATCTTCGCTCAAGCTTGGGGAGAGCAAGGCGAGGTTCGATGTCGTCGTGAGCTGGGCGAAGGCGCCCTGCACGCCGCCTTGAGCGGTGAGGATCGTGTAGCGGCTCGTTGGCGTAATGCCGGTTCCCGCGATCACTGACACGGTGCCGCCGGACAAAGTCGCCGTGCCGCCGACCGCGATCTTGTCGTTCTGGCCCGATCCATTGATGTTGACGATAAAGGTGGTCCCGGAGGCGAAGCTCGCATTTCCGGTCACGTTGAGCGTCGAGAAGGGTGTCGGCATGCCCGGCGCGATGGTCGCTCCGCTTTGCGCCACGAGACCGCCGATCGTGCCGGAACCGCCGAGCGTGGCGCCGCCCGCCACCGTCACGTTCGAGCTCCCCAACGAACCGGTCACGATGAGGGCGCCTTCCTCGACATTGGTCGGGCCCGAGAAGTTGTTCGCGCCCGTCACCGTCCAGGTCGAGGAGCCGATCTTGTTGAAGACCGAGAAGCCGTCATATTGCTGGCCGGGACCGAGCGTGCCGTCGAAGGTTCCGCTGCCCGCTGCCCGCCGAGCTGGAAGGTGTCGAGCCCCGTGGTCGCCACGGTGCTCATCACCTTGCCGTTGATCACGCTGCCCGGAACCAAGGTCAAGGTGAAGGGAAGGGTGCTTCCGTTCAGGCCGAAGTCGATGGCGACGCCGCTCGTCCCGGTGATCGTGCCCGCGTTGAACACGCTTCCCGTGGCGTCGGCGTTTCTGAAGACGATGCCCTCGTTGCCGGTGATGAGGCCGGCATTCATGATGGTCGCGTTGTTGACGCGCACGCCGTCGCGGCTCGAGCTCGAGATCGTTCCGGTCGCGGCGTTGGTGATCGTCGTCAGGCCCGTGGTGTTGATGCCGTCGTTGATGGCGCTCGGGCCGCTCGCCGAAATAAGCCCCGCGTTGTTGACGGTCGCTGTCTTGGCGAGGATGCCGATCGCCTGAAGGCCGCCGGCAGCTTCTGTCGCCATGATCTTCCCGGTCGAGGTGTTGGTGACATTGGCGTCGGTGGTCTCAGTGCCGGCGTTGATGGCAAAGCTGCTGCCCGATTGCCGGCAAGGGTGCTGCTGGAGATCGTCCCGGAATTGCTCGTGACCATGCGGTCTCCCGCCGACTTGTGACCCCGGCCGCGCTACCTGATATGGTGCCGGAATTGCTGGTGATAGTTGACGTCGCCCACGCCGCGAACCGACACCCCCGGTGATCATGGCCGAGTTGCTGCCGTTGACGGTCCCGCCGTTGATCGTTCCCACCATGGTTCGCCGTGTTGGTGAAGGTGATCGCGCCGAACGCGTGGATGGAATTCCCGGCGGCTTGAATTTTTCCGGCATTGGTCACGGTAACGCTGCCCCCGCCCCGCCATCGGCGATCCCGTCGCCCGCGCTCATGATGAGCCCGGTGCCCATATTAGTGACGTTGAGGCTCACTCCGGCGGAGATGGCGGATCCGACATTCGAGGTCCCCGTGATCGTCCCTTGGTTGACGACGACGACGCTGCCATTGACGCCGTTGACGCCACTCAGTCCCGAGATCGTCGCGGCAGCGCTGTTGTTGTTGACCGTCAGCGTGTCCGCCGCGGTTGGATCGCGACGACGCCATTGACTGCGGGCCGCGACGGTGCCGAGATTGTTGACGGAATTGCCGCCGGCGACATCGAGATTCCGTTCGCCGGGGGCCGTTGTGCCCGTCACCGTGGCGCCCGCCTGCACATTGATGGTGAGGCCGGTTTCGACACCCGTGCCGTAGCCGTTCGGAGAGTTTTGATTGGTGACGGTCCCGGTGCAGGTGACGGTCGTGTTGCTGACCGGCGCCGCGGGCGTGCATTGCGCGAAGGCGCTCGCGGCCGCTCAGCAGCAAGGCTGGGAGAGCGAGGGCGAATATCCCGGCCCGACGCCAATAAACCCGTGCTGGCGTCGAAATCTTCCCCTGGAACATGATATCCCCATTTGTAGCGCGGTCATTCGAGACCGCATCGCCAGCGCAATAGAGTGCAGAACTGTAGAACTCGAGGGGAATATCGAGCCTCGAGTTCCTCATCGATTATTAGACGGTCATATTAACGAGCATTCACATCTGCTATTCTAATTTAGCATCCGCCCTTGCCTCCTACAATCACGATTTCGATCGGGCTATTTATTCCTCGGGGCCCTGCGAGAGGCCAGCTTCTCAGTGGAGCGCAATGATCGATGCTCGAGCCAGATCGGCGCCTTTGACCGCTCGACGCTCACCCGGCGATCTCGGCGACAAGCTTGCATTAGGCATTGTGGGCGACACTCGCGGGTGCAAAGGCTTGGAGGAAGTGATGATCGCTGCCCAAGGCGCAAAGGCACGCCCGACGGAGGAGGCCTCGACCCTCCTGGCACGTTGGCTCGATGCGCTCGCGAAAGAGCGACGAGCTTCGCCGAAGACGGTCGAAGCCTATGGGCGGGACCTGCGCCAATTCCTCGGCTTTTGCACCGAATGCGGTGTCGTGCGCGCGTGCGCGGACCTTTCGGAATTGTCCCCTGCCGATATTCGCGGGTTCCTTGCCATGCGGCGCGAATCAGGGGTCGGCAACCGTTCGCTCGCCCGGCAGATCGCGGCTTTGCGCGGTTTTGCGCGCTTCCTCGAGCGCGAAACCGGCATTCGCTGCGAAGCGCTCTTCGCGATCAGGGCGCCCAAGGCGCCGCGCTCCTTGCCCCGCCCCATCGCGCCCGCGCCCGCGCGTGCCTTGTGCGATCCCGATCTCGTCGAGGACGGAGTGCGCGCGCCCTGGATCGCGGCGCGCGACGCGGCGGTCCTCGCCCTCCTCTATGGGTGCGGTTTGCGCATCTCGGAGGCCTTGTCGCTCTGCGGTCGCGATCTTGCGACCCTCGAGGAAGGCAGCCTCACCGTCATCGGCAAGGGCGGGCGCATGCGCGTCGTTCCGGCTCTGCCGCAAGTTCGCGAGCGCGTGCGCGAATACCTTGCCCAATGCCCCTATGGCGTGAAGCCCGACGCGCCCATCTTTCGCGGCGCGCGAGGCGGGCCGCTTTCGCCGCGCGTCATCCAGGGCACGGTTGCGCGCCTGCGAGGCGCGCTCGGCCTACCCGCGAGCGCGACGCCGCATGCGTTGCGTCACGCTTTCGCCACGCATCTTCTGGCGCGCGGCGGGGATTTGCGCGCGATCCAGGAGCTCCTCGGCCATGCCTCGCTGTCGACGACGCAGGTTTACACCGCCGTCGACACGCATCGGCTTCTCGAGGCCTATCGCAACGCCCACCCGCGTGCTCGAACGCCAATTCTCAAGGGTGAGAGGCAAGGAAAGGAAACGTGATGGCGTCTTCACTCGACCACGTCATCGGCGAGCGCGAGCAGGGATGAGGGCACCGTGAGGCCGAGCGCCTTTGCGGTTTGTAGATTGATGGCGAGCTCGAATTTCGTTGGCTGCACCACGGGCAAATCGCCGGGCTTCGCGCCCGCGAGAATCCGCCCCACATAGACGAACGCCTGGCGATAGCTATCCGCAAAAGGGGTTCCGTAGCTGATGAGGCCGCCGGCTGCGACGGCCTCTCGCTGCGGATAGATCACCGGGAGAGCGTGACGCGTCGCAAGGTCAACGACTTGCTCGCGCCGGCTGTTGAGGAACGGATCGACGCCGACCACGAGCGCGTCGGCGCCTTGTTGGACGAGGCTCGAAAAGGCTGCATCGATCTCACCTTCCGTCCTGGCAAAGAGCATGATGGATCGCATGCCGAGGCGGTTTGCCTCCGCTTGTATTTCGTCAGACTGGGCTTTCGCCTCTGGAAAATTCGGGTTGATGACTGCGCCGATCGTGGACACCTTCGGCACTAATTCGTGCAGCAGTTCCACCTTCTTCGCCTCGAGTGCGGAGCCCAGCACACTGACCCCCGTGACGTTGCCTCCGGGCCGATCGAGGCTCGTCACGAGGCCCGTCCTGACGGGATCGAAGGCGCTGAGGAAGACGATGGGAATCTTGGTCGTCGCGGCTTTCGCGACCGACGGCGCGATGCCGCCGGCGACGAATATCACCGTAACGGGAAAGTCGATCAGACTGGCGATCAGCCCGGATAGTCGATCATTGTGACCTTCGGCCCAGCGGTACTCTATCGCAACGTTCCGGCCCTCGACGTAGCCTGCTTCCTTCAAGCCGTCGCGGACCGCGGCTGAGAATTGCGTGAAATACGTTGCGGATGCGCTGTGCACCAAGCCGATGACCGGCAGCGCGCGCTGCTGCGCGCGCGCCGCGAACGGCCAGGACACGGCGCCCGCGACCGAGGCGATGAACTCGCGCCGCCTCATTCGATCACGTCACCGGCGCGCGAGCAAGGTCGGAGGCGGTTCGAGGCGGGATGGGGCGAGGAACATGACGACGCGCGAGCCTGTGGGCTTTCCCCGATGCAGCTAATAACGCCGCCGTCCTGGACGGAACCGACGAAAACTGCGGTCACCCTTGTCAATACGCAGGTCAATTGCAGTTCCCCAAACGGCTATTCTCATTTCCTCATAGCACCGGATGAGAGAGGCACGCGCTCAAACGAACTCCCCGGTTCAGAGGACGTTGCGTTTAGATGGATCGTTGGCGTGAGTTTATCTTTCTCGCATGCTCTTCGTAAAGCTGGAGCTAGTCTCGCGCATCATGCTCTGGGGTGCAATTGCGAATGCGGCAGCCCGCTCAAGCGGCACGTGCCGTGCGCCGGCGTCGCCGCTCGTAGCGCCACAGCGCCGCGAGCTTGGCGATGATGCCCGCGCGCCGTCCGACGAGGCCCGCTTCCACCAACGCCTGATGAATATGCGCCTTGATGGGGGCGACCTGCGCACGCGCCCAGAGATGTGCCGCTTCGAACCTTGCGTAGCACCAGGCGAACCAGGGGATGGAGAGCAATTTCTCCTTGCAGGTCTCGAACAGGAAAGCGACGAGGGCGATGCCCAAGATATCGGCCGCGACGTACATCAGGACGCCCGCGAGCCATTGATGCTTGTGGAACAGGAAGAAGGCCGCGACCTTCATCAACTCGTGCACCACGGCCGGAATGAGGAAGACGACGAGCGTGGGATAGGGCGGCAGGCGTTCCATGAAGCGCCGCACAGCCTCCTTCACCCCTTCGAGCGGAATGAGCCTTATGAGGATGGAGATGATCGGGTGCAGATGATCCCAAAGCCAGGAAAGGCCAAGGAAGATCAGCGCGACGAGCGTCCACACGATACGGCGGAAACGATGCATGGTTCGTGATACTCCATGCCCGAGGCGCTGTCATGGAGCCGCTTTGGCGAGTTCGAGGCGAAGAAGGAAATGGTCGAGCGCCGCCTGGAGCCGGATGCGTTCAGATTGAAAGAGCGACCTGCTGTCAATCCCTTGTTTTGACGCATGATCTTATCCGCGGAAATAGTTCCCCTATTTTGCGGATCATGCTCTACGGGAGCCCACGCTTTCCCCTTCGGGGCTGAAGCCGCGGATGCTACACCTCTCGCGATCGCTTTGGATCGGAATGGCTCGAAGGTGGCTCGAAGGTGGCTCGGGGTGGCGGGGCGGCGTCCGGAAAATCGCGCATCGCCGGTTCGTAACAACGAGAGGGCCCGCAACGAAGGATTCTGGTGTGCATGAGCCTGGCTAGACGCGAAGAGGAGTGGGCCCTGTTGATGCGGAACGCGATCGCAGGCGACGTCGCTGCATACCATCGCTTCCTCGGAGCCGTGGCGCCGTATCTGCGTGCCACGGCACGCCGCCATTTCGCGCGCTCGGGCGCGGGCGGCAGCGATGCCGAGGACATCGTGCAGGAAGTTCTCCTTGCGATCCATCTCAAGCGCCATACCTGGGATCCGCGCCGGGCGATCGGTCCCTGGATCGCCGCGATCACCAGGAACAAGGCGATCGACATGCTCCGTCGCCGGGGCCGGCAGACGGAAATCCCGATCGAGGATGTCATCGACCAGCTTCCCTCGGAGCCGACGGGTAGCGCCGGAGAGGCTCAAGATCTGGACCGAATGCTCGCCAAGTTGAACGACCGTCAGCGCGACATCATCCGCTCGGTGTCCGTGAACGGCGCTTCGATTCGCGAGGTCGCCGATCGTCTCGAGATGAGCGAGGGAGCCGTTCGCGTTGCGTTGCATCGAGGCTTGAAGGCGCTCGCCGCCCGTTACCGGAGTGATGCGAAGTGAGAACCGATGATCTCATCAAGGCGCTTGCAAAGGACGAGCGCTCGGCGCCGAGGCGGCTCGAGGTGGTGATCGGGCTTGCCGTCGCTCTCGGCACGATCGTCGCGGGGAGCCTGTTCTTTGCCGGTATTGGATTGCGCCCGGATATCGAAGAGGCGGTAAGGAGCGTGCCCTTCCTGTTCAAATTCGTCGTCACGCTCGGTCTTGCCTTTGCGGCAACGGGGCTTCTGTCGCGCCTCGCGCGCCCTGGGGTGCCCGTGCGACAATGGAGCTATGCGCTCGCGGTCCCGGCTGTTCTCCTCGCGCTTGCCGTCATCACCGAATTGGCGTTCACCCCCGCTTCCACCTGGAAGCCGAGCCTCATCGGATCGAATTCCCGCTTTTGCCTCACTCTCATTCCGCTGCTCGCGATCGGTCCGCTCGCATGTTTCATCTCGGCCATGCGCCAAGGGGCTCCGACACGCCCGGGTCTCGCGGGAGCCGTGGCGGGCCTCGCCGCGAGCGGGATCGCGGCGACCTTCTACGCGGCGAATTGCACCGACGATGCCCCCCTCTTCGTCGCCACCTGGTATCCCCTCGCCATCGCGATGGTGGTGCTTGCTGGATATGCGATCGGCTCGCGAAGCCTGAGGTGGTAGCCCGAGGGATGCAAGAGGTCGGTGGACTGCACCCTTCTTCTATTTTTATTCCGGCTCACGCCACCTTGGCCGAGGCCTTCATCCGGGCAAATCCCGCATCGAGATCGGCCTTCAGGTCCTCTGTGTCCTCGAGGCCGATCTGTAGGCGCAGGCAAGGGCCGCCAGGATCGAACTTCGTCGCGGTGCGGTAGTCCTTGCAATTGAAGGGCACGATGAGGCTCTCGAATTCCACCCCAGGAATAGCCCATGCCGAAGAGCTTCAATCCATCGAGCATGGCCGCGATCGCGCTTTGCGGCACCGGATGAAGCACCACGGAGAACAATCCCGAGGCGCCGAGGAAATCGCGCTTCCAGATGGTGTGCCCCTCGAATGAGGGCAGGGCCGGATGCAACACCTTTTTCACCTCGGGGCGTGTTTCGAGGAAGCGTGCCATCTCGATGCCGGCGCTCTCTTGCTCGCCGAGCCGAAGCCGCATGGTGCGCAAGCCCCGCAGAGCCAGATACACGTCTTCCGGGCCCGCACAGATCGCCATCGAATTGAATGCCTCACGTAAGCGCGGCCAATAGGTCTCATTGGCCGAAACGAGGCCGAGCAGGAGGTCCGAATGGCCACCGAGGTATTTCGTGCCGGCCTCGACGGCGATGTCCACCCCGCGCTCATGCGGGGGAAAGAAGAACGGCGTCGCCCAGGTGTTGTCCATGATGAGGGCCGCGCCGCGCGCATGGGCGGCCTCGCCGAGCGCCGGGATGTCCTGCACCTCGAAGGTCTGCGAGCCCGGCGCTTCGGTGAAGACGACTTTCGTGTTCGCCTTCATCAGGGCCGCGATGCCTGAGCCGATGAGCGGATCGTAATAGGTGGTCTCGACGCCGAAGCGGCGTAGCACCGTGTTGCAAAAATTGCGGGTCGGGCGATAGACGGAATCGGTGACGAGGAGATGGTCCCCCGCCTTCAGGCAGCTCATCAGCGAGAGCGCGCAGGCGGCGAGACCGGACGGGACGAGCACCGTCCCGGCCGCGCCGGAGATGTCGCTCCAGGCGCTCTCGAGAGCCTCGGTCGTGGGGGTGCCGCGCGTGCCGTAGGAAAAGCGGCCGCGTCGATGCATGAGATCATCCATCGTCGGATAGATCACCGTCGAGCCGCGGAAGGCCGGCATGTTGACGAAGCCGTGCTGCGCCGCAGGATCGCGCCCCGCGACCACGACGCGCGTGCGCGCTCTGTAGTTTCCCGTGCCCTTGCCCGAATGCGCAGTCATGTTCGCTCCCGTTCTGCAGAAAACCCGACGGCGCGAGCGCCGGTCGTGCCGATGTTGGCGCAGCACTGTTCGAGGACCGTCAAGGCGGCGTCAAGTCGGTGTTCCGGATCAGGCTGGATCAGTACCCATGGGACGATCGTCGGATCGGCAAAACGCGGCTTGGTCTCGTGCGGCGAAGCTTGCTTCGGCGTGGCACGCGCCGTCGAGGAGGGGGGCCTGAGAGCGCGGCGTTCGGCGGGCGAACACCTTGACGCCACATTGCGCCGAAGTTCTGCCCCCTTGGGATCAATGCCGGGCTCTCGATGTCCAGGGTTTCGTCCCGGACGGGTTTGATCGCGCCCTGTCGGCGCCTCTTGAAATCGAGGCTTCATACCTCGTCCCGCTCGAGAGCCGGATCGCCCTTAAGACGTAGCCCGGCGCTTCGGGGCTTGACCGCATTGTCCAATCTGCACGACATTGTCCGAAGTAGCTTGGTCATGGCGCAATGCCTGCCGCTCCGAGCGCCGACCGAAATGTGGAGGCGTGGATCAATGAAGCATTATCTCGTCGTGTTGGCGGCCGGCCTCGGTGTCGCGCTCGCCGTGAGCGGCGCCGATGCGCAGACGCTCAATCAGGTCAAGCAACGGGGGCAGCTCATCTGCGGCTCCAACACCGGCCTTGCCGGCTTTGCCTTGCCCGACCCGCAGGGGAATTGGACAGGCCTCGATGTCGATTATTGCCGGGCGATCGCTGCGGCCGTGCTCGGCGATGCCACCAAGGTCAAGTTCGTGCCTCTCGACGCAACAAGCCGGTTCGAATCGCTCAAATCCGGCGCGGTGGACGTGTTGGTGCGCAACACCACCTGGACCTTATCGCGGGATTCGAGCCAGGGCCTCGATTTCGAGGCGACCAACTACTATGACGGGCAGGGCTTCATGGTCCGCAAGAAGATGAACATCAACTCGGCGCTGGAGTTGAACGGCGCCTCGGTCTGCGTCGGGCAAGGCACCACCACCGAGTTGAATCTCGCCGACTATTTCCGAACGAACAAGATGAAATACGAGGTCGTCTCCTTCAAGACTCCCGAAGAGGTTTACAAGGCCTATGATGCTGGCCGCTGCGATGCCGTCACGGACGACGCGTCGGGCCTGGCGTCAAATCGTGCTTTGCTCGCGGTTTCCGACGACCATGTCATCCTTCCGGAGATCATCTCCAAGGAGCCGCTCGCTTCGGCTGTGCGCAAGGGGGATTCGCAGTGGGCGACGATCGTGCGTTGGGTCCAGTTTGCGATGCTCGATGCGGAAGAGAACGGCGTCACCTCGAAGAATGTCGACGAGATGATGAAGTCGCCCAATCCCGAGGTGAAGCGGATGCTCGGTGTCGAAGGCAAGTTCGGCGACGGCTTGGGCATCTCCAATGATTGGGTCGTCAATATCGTCAGGCAGGTGGGCAATTACGGCAAGTCTTTCGATCGCAATGTCGGGGCGGGCTCGACGCTCAAGCTGCCGCGCGGATTGAACAATCTATGGACCAAGGGCGGCCTGCAATATGGCCCGCCGATCCGCTAAGTCCTTGGAAGCGGAGCCGCCTTGCGGCTCCGCTTCCACATGCCACCTTCCTGGGCCTCACTGCAAAAGCTGGCCCTCGCTTTCGGGAAAGATGATGCGGGATCAAAGACTGCGGCCAAAGACATGCGTCATGATCCAGCATCTCCGCTGAGGGCCTGACGGGACGACGAACGAGCATGGTGGTCTGGAAAACGACATGAGCATCGCCGCTGTCCTCGCAGCGCCATCGCGCACAAGCTTCGTCAACGATCCCAAGATCCGCGGCATCTTTTGGCAATGCGTGCTGGTGCTGGTGATCGGCTACCTGATCTATTCGGCGATCGGCAACGCCCAGGCGAACCTCGCGGCCAAGGGCCAGGTCTTCGGCTTTGGCTTTCTCGGCACGCCGGGTGGTTTCGATATCAATCAGCACCTCATCTCCTTCTCGTCGGAGGAGGGGTCGACCTATGGGCGGGCTTTCCTGGTCGGCCTCCTAAACACCGTGCTCGTCTCCGCCATCGGCATCGTGCTCGCCACATTGCTCGGTTTCGTCATCGGCATCGCCCGCCTGTCGACGAATTTCATCGTCGCCAAGATGGCGCAGGTCTATGTCGAGGTGATCCGCAACATCCCGCTCTTGCTGCAGTTGATCTTCTGGTACAACGCGGTGTTGAAGCCTTTGCCCAACCCCCGCAATGCCCTGTCCTTCGGAGCAGGCTTCTTCCTCAGCAACCGTGGGCTCACGGTTCCCGAGCCGTCTTTCGGGCCGGGCGCGGAAAACGTCTTCTATGCTCTCCTGTTCGGAGTTCTGTTCGCCTTCGCCTTCCGTCACTGGGCCAAGGGCAGGCAGGAAAGAACCGGACAGCAATATCCGATCGGCATCGTCGCGTTCGCGGCGATCATCGGCCTGCCCGTCCTCGTCTTCGTTCTCTCCGGCCGTCCGATCCATGTCGACGTGCCCGTGCAGAAAGGGTTCAATTTCGCCGGTGGCCTCCAGGTCTATCCGGAGTTCGTGGCGCTGCTACTGGGCCTCGTGCTCTACACGGCGGCCTTCATCGCCGAGATCGTGCGCGCGGGAATTCAGGCGGTGTCGCGCGGACAGATCGAGGCCGCGAATGCCTTAGGCTTGCGCCACAAGCCGACGCTCAACCTCGTCGTCATCCCGCAGGCCATGCGGGTGATCACGCCCCCGCTCACCAGTCAGTATCTCAACCTCACCAAGAATTCTTCGCTCGCCGTCGCCATCGGCTATCCGGACCTCGTGCAGATCTTCGCCGGCACGGCCTTGAACCAATCGGCCAAGGCGATCGAGATCATGCTGATGACCATGGCGGTCTATCTGTCGTTGAGCTTGCTCACCTCCTTCGTTATGAACATCTACAATCGCCGCATGGCGCTCGTGGAACGTTGAGGGAGTCGAGAATGTCCTCCCCCAACATTCCCCCGATCCGCGGACAAGATCTGGGCGCCGCCGAAGCCCTGGCCTCGCAGTCGGGCGAACGCGATCCGGTCACCGATCCGGGGCTTCCCACGCCCGAGCTGCCGCTCTCCGAGGCGCGCTCCTTCGAAGGCTATATCTCGGCGATGCCGATCGAGTCGCAACCCGCCCCGATCTACGCGAAGGGGCCGATCGGCTGGGTGCGCGCCAATCTCGTCAACAGCATCGGCAACACGATCCTGACCTGCATTTTCGGCGCGCTCGCCGCCTACATGATCTACGGCTTCGTGAAATTCGCCATAATCGATGCCGCTTGGGTCGGGGCCGATCGCGAAGCCTGCCTCGCCAAGTCCGGCCAGTCGGCCGGCGCCTGCTGGCCGATGATCGAGGAGCGCCTCACCTATTTCATCTATGGTTCCTATCCGATCGATCAGCGCTGGCGGGTCGACATCGCCTACGCCCTCGGGGGGATCGGGCTTGCCTGGGTGCTTTGGCTCAATGCGCCGCGCCGCGATCTCGCCGCGGGCTATTTCTTCGTGTTCTTCCCGATCGCCGCCTACTTGCTGCTCTACGGGTTTCCCCTAATCGGTTTGCCGACTGTCGATTCCGACCTCTGGGGCGGGATCCTCGTGACGCTCGTCATCTCGAGCGCCGGCATCGTCGCGGCGCTGCCCCTCGGCATCGTGCTGGCGCTGGGGCGCCGCTCGAAGCTCCCCATCGTGTCCATCGCCTCGACCTTGTTCATCGAGATCGCGCGAGGCGTGCCCCTCATCACCGTCTTGTTCGTGGCGAAGGTGATGCTCGGCTATTTCGTGCCCGAACGCTTCGACCCGACGCTCATGGTCAAGGCGCTGATCCTCGTCGCGCTGTTCTCGGCCGCCTATATGGCGGAGGTCGTGCGCGGGGGACTGCAAGCCATTCCCAAGGGCCAGCAGGAGGGCGCAAGCTCGCTCGGCCTCGGCTATTGGCAATCGATGCGGCTCGTCATCCTGCCGCAGGCACTGCGCATCACTATCCCCGGTATCGTCAACACCTTCATCGGCGGCTTCAAGGATACCTCGCTCGTGCTCATCATCGGCATGTTCGATTTTCTGGGCACGATCCAGATCGCGACCTCGGACGCCAAATGGGCGACACCGGTGAGCGCGCCGACCGGATATCTGTTCGCCGCCCTGTTCTACTGGATTTGCTGCTTCGGCATGTCGCGCTATTCGCGCGCGGTCGAGATGCGGCTCTCGGCTGCCCATAAACGCTGAAGGATCACGCAATGGCCAACATTCAGACCGCGCCTGCCGCTCCGACCCCTCAAATTACCGCCGAATCGGCCGTTCTCATGCAGGCCGTGAACAAATGGTTCGGCGATTTCCACGTGCTGCGCGACATCAATCTGGAGGTGAAACGCGGCGAGCGCGTCGTCATCTGCGGTCCTTCGGGCTCCGGCAAATCGACGATGATCCGCTGCATCAATCGGCTGGAGGAACATCAGAAGGGCCGGATCGTCGTCAACGGCCATGAATTGACGAATGACCTCAAGCGCATCGACGAAGTGCGCCGCGACGTCGGCATGGTGTTCCAGCACTTCAACCTGTTCCCGCATCTCACCATCATCGAGAACTGCACCTTGGCGCCGATCTGGGTCCGCAAAATGCCCAAGAAGGACGCCGAGGAAGTGGCGATGAAGTATCTCACTCGCGTCAAGATCCCCGAGCAGGCGAATAAATACCCGGGCCAGCTCTCCGGTGGGCAGCAGCAGCGTGTCGCCATCGCGCGCTCCTTGTGCATGAACCCGAAGATCATGCTGTTCGACGAGCCGACGTCCGCGCTCGACCCGGAGATGGTCAAGGAGGTGCTCGACACCATGGTTTCGCTGGCGCAGGAAGGCATGACCATGCTCTGTGTGACCCACGAGATGGGGTTCGCGCGCCAGGTGGCGAACCGGGTGATCTTCATGGATCAGGGGCAGATCGTCGAGATGAACGCGCCCGCGGAGTTCTTCTCGAACCCGCAGCACGAACGCACGAAGCTGTTCCTCAGCCAGATTCTTCACTGACCGCGAACGCGCCTCGCCGCCGCGCCCTTCAGCCTCCGCGTTACGCACTCTCCGTGTTACGCACTCTCCGCGTTACGCACTTGGCCTGCGCCGCGAGCGTGGCGGCGGAGGCAGCACTTTCGAAGCCGGGCTGTCGTCTTGGGCCTTGCGCCTCGCCTTGGCTGCTCGCCTACTCCTTGCCGCCCATTGCCGTTCGCGCCTTCGACCACCAGCCGGCGCGCTTGGCGCGAGCGGGATCATAGGTCGAGGCAAGGACGGGCTCGGGCTCGGGCTTGGCGGACGGGGCGTTGCCGGCAGGCGCGCTGTCCTCATCCGAGGTGGTGGTCGAGCTTTCGGCTTGCGCGCTCGCGACCTCCTCCCTTTGTGGCGCATCTTCCGGCCCAGGCTCTGTCTCAGCCTCGATCTCGGCCCCGTTGCGCGGCTCACCCTCCGGGGGGGATGCCTCGAGGTGAGCGTTCCGTGGCGCGGAAGGCTCGCGTCCGACCTCGGCGTGTTTCATTTCCGCCGTGTCCGGTTCGTGCTCGTCCACCGTCTCGGCCTCAGAACCCGATAGAGGTTGGTGCCGCTCCGCCTCGCTCGCAAATGATGCTGCTGCGCTCTGCGGGGCCGATGAAGTCGCCGTCCTCCCGGCGCGCCCGCCCGCCGCGACGTCCGCGACGACGCTTGCGGGGCTGCTCCGTGCCGTCAGGCGGCCCGCCCGGACCGGCGGCTTGCGCCTCGCCCGCCTCGACCACCTCATCGCTCTCAGGCTCGTCGTGCGCAGGCGCCCGATGGGGATCGGCGGATGCGGAATGTGCCGGCGCGCCTTCCGTTTCTCGGTCGGCGCCGCCACGACGGCGACGACGACGGCGGCGCCGCTTCTGCGAGCCCTCGCCATCGGCCGGCGAGCGGTGCTCGCTCTCCTCGCGTGCCTCGCCATCGGACTTGACGGCCTCGTCCGTCGGCTCGTCCTCGTCGACCCGCGCCGGCGCAAAAGAGGGCTGACGACCCTCCGTCTCGAAGCTCGCCGCTTCCGAACGCGGCGCGATCGGCTCTCCGAATTCGACCGCGAAGAAATCGACGCCGTTGTGCTTGTCGTCGGCCACGAAATTCACGGAGACGCCGAAGCGATCCTCGATCTGGCGCAAATGGCGGCGCTTCTGGTTGAGGATGTAGAGGGCGATGTCGGTGCGCGTCTTGACGATCAGGTTGCGCGACGCGTTCTTCACGAGAGCGTCCTCGACATGGCGCAGCACGTGCAAAGCCACGGAAGGCGTCGAGCGGATCCGGCCCGCGCCGGCGCAATGGGGGCAGGGGGTCGAAGAACCTTCCACCACGCCCGAGCGGATGCGCTGACGCGACATCTCGAGGAGGCCGAAGGGCGAGATGCTGCCCACCTGGATGCGGGCCCGATCGTTCTTGAGGCAGTCCTTGAGGCGCTTCTCGACGGAACGGTTGTTGCGCTTCTCGTCCATGTCGATGAAATCGATGACGATGAGCCCGGCGAGATCGCGCAGGCGCAACTGGCGCGCCACTTCCTCGGCCGCCTCGAGATTGGTCTTGAGCGCCGTGTCCTCGATGTTGTGCTCGCGTGTCGCGCGCCCCGAGTTCACGTCGATCGCGACGAGCGCCTCGGTCTGGTTGATCACCACATAGCCGCCCGAGCGCAGTGTCACGATGTTCGAGAACATGGCGTCGAGCTGCCGCTCGACCCCGAAGCGCGCGAAGACCGGGTCGGTCTCCTTGTCGAGCTTGACGGCCTTCGCATGGCTCGGCGCGAGCATGCGCATGAAGTCCTTGGCTTCCTTATAGCCTTCCTCCCCCGCGACGAGGATCTCGTCGATGTCCTTGTTGTAGAGATCGCGGATGGCGCGCTTGATGAGGGATCCCTCCTCATGGACGAGCGCCGGGGCGGAGGATTTCAGCGTGAGCTCGCGCACATTCTCCCACAGCCGCAGAAGGTATTCGAAATCGCGCTTGATTTCGGCCTTGGTGCGTGCGGCACCCGCGGTGCGCACAATGACGCCCATGCCATTGGGGACATCGAGCTCCTGGGCCACGGATTTCAGCCGCTTGCGATCCGGCGCATTGGTGATCTTGCGCGAGATGCCACCGCCACGAGCCGTGTTCGGCATCAGCACGGAATAGCGGCCGGCGAGCGAGAGATAGGTCGTGAGCGCCGCGCCCTTGTTGCCGCGCTCTTCCTTGACCACCTGCACCAGCAGGATCTGGCGGCGCTTGATCACCTCTTGAATTTTGTAGTTGCGCCGCACCGGGCGGCGGCGCTCGGGAACCTCTTCAAGCCCGTCCCCCGCGCCCATATGCTCGATCATGGGCTCGGCGGACTCGCTGGCGTCGGCGGACTCGCTGGCGTCGGCCCGATGCCTGGCTTCGACCTCGCGGCCGCTTCCTGCGGTTTCCGGCACGCCCGAAACGCTTGCGGTTTCATCGGCAGCGTCAGCGGCCGGGAAGCCCGCCGGCGCCTCGCCTTGCGGAGCTCCCGCGAACTCGCCATTCCCGCTCTCCGCCGAGCTTTCATTCGAAGCGGAATCGTCTTCGCTCGGCGCCGCCGTCCGGTCTGGCATCGGGTCCAGGGAGGCCTCCCACTCGGGCGCCGCTTCGGCGCGCTCGGCCGGTTCTTCGGCGACCGGCTCCCTATCGAGAGGCTCCTCGGAGACGGCATCGCCGCCATTCTCAGATTCCGCGCGCGAGATCGACGAGCCGCGACCGCCACGCGCGGCCATCGGGGCGCCCCGACGACCTCTGTTGCGGCGCGGGCCTGGCTCGTCATCGTCGGATTCGCGAGCCGATCTCGCCTCCTCGGCAATCAAGGCCTCGCGATCGGCGACGGGAATTTGATAATAGTCGGGATGGATTTCGCTGAACGCCAGGAAACCGTGCCGGTTCCCCCCGTAATCGACGAAGGCCGCCTGAAGCGACGGCTCGACCCGCATTACCTTCGCAAGGTAGATGTTCCCCCGCAAGGGCTTGCGTTGGGCGGATTCAAAATCGAATTCCTCGACCCGCTGTCCCCGAACGACGACGACGCGCGTCTCTTCGGGATGCGCGGCATCGATAAGCATTTTATTGGCCATTGAGCGTATCTTTCTCGTGGGCGCCGGACGGATCCGGCGCGATGTTGTCCGGCCCGCTGCGAATGGGCGCGAAAGCCGCGCGACGCTGCGAGCCTCAAGGCAGTCAAGCGATGCAAGGACAAGACCGGCCACCACTCCCCGGAGCTCGAAGCAGTCCGGGGTGGAATTCGGTCGGCCGAAGGTCGGATCGGCGCTCGATGCGCGGCGAAAGAAGGCAAGATCGCGGAAACGATCCCTCCTTCAGATATGTCACGCAGCACCGACATCATGTCATTGTCCCAAGTCGCGCCAATGTGGACGCGGCTTTAATCATGGAATGATCATCCCTCAGTGGATGATCGAGCAGTCTTCCGGCGTCCCAGTGTCTGGCGATGCGGGAAAATCGACGTTGCGCCGACGGCGGCCACTTCGCGCCGTCGGGCCGCGATCACCTCAAGCCCGCGAGTTCGCTCGAACCCGGCGACATCGGAGAATCGACAGCTCGCTTCATGCTTAAACTTAGGTAAGGGCTTTTGGCAAGCTGCGCCAGATGTGGCGCACACGCCACAGACCGGCAAGAATGGCGAAATTAAAGCCCTCGAACGTTAATCCTTGTTGAAGAAGCGCTAGTTAATCCTCTAGGGCTTACGGGTCGCATCGGAGGCGAGAGCATGGCCCTATGGAGGCCGTCCCTGTGAACGGAGCCATTTTGGCATCGTCGAACGCAAGCTTGCCTCGTAAGGCTGGCCTCTCCAGCCTCGCGGGGCTTCTGATCTTGGCCGTGGCTTTGCCGATGGCCTTCTTTGCGTCCCTTGCCGACGCGGCCGATCAGCCTGCCGCGATCCCGGCGCGCCCCGTCGTTGTCGGGGCCAAGCTCGAGCAGACCGCGTCCGGCACGCGGCTGATCTTCGTCTCATCGCAGCCGCTGACCGCGACGCCTTTCGCGCTGGAGAAGCCCGACCGACTTGTTCTCGATTTGCCGGAGGTCAATTTCCAATTGCCCGCCCATACGGGGGAGAGCGGAACGGGGCTCGTGAAGTCGTTTCGCTTCGGCCTGTTCGGCTTCGGGCGTTCGCGCATCGTCATCGATCTCTCGGCGCCGGCGCACGTCGCCTCCGTCGTCAATACGCCGCTTCTCAAGGAGCTGGGGACGACCGTCACGATCGAGCTCGACCGCATCGATCGCGAGGTCTTTCACGATCTCGCTGCTGTCTCCCATGCGGTGCCGGCCCTCGCCGCCGCGGCAAATCCGGCCGAGCCCTCGCGTCCAGCGACCGCCCCGAAGGATATGCGGCCGCTCGTCGTGATCGATCCGGGTCATGGCGGCTTCGATCCGGGTGCGATGGGCGGCAATGGCGAGGTCGAGAAGACGATCACGCTCGAATTCGCCACGACGCTCGCGGCCGAGCTCGAGCGTAGAGGCCGCGTTCGTGTGGCGCTCACGCGCAACACCGATACGTTCGTTTCGCTTCCGGACAGGGTGCGTTTTGCCCGCGAGCAAAATGCCGCGCTCTTCGTCTCGATCCATGCGGACACGCTGACGGGCACCGCCAATGTGCAGGGCGCAACGGTCTACACCTTGGCCGACCATGCGAGCGACGCCGAGGCCGCCCGCGTGGCCGAGAAGGAGAACCGGGTCGATCAGCAGGCCGGTCTCGATTCGGGCGAGGCGGACGAGGAGGTCGTCTCGATTCTCGACGACTTGATGAGACGGGAGACGAAAATCCTTTCGGTCGCCTTCGCCCAAAAGCTCGTCCAGTCGCTCGAGCCCCATGTTCGGCTGAACAAGAATCCGCTGCGCTCGGCCGCCTTCCTGGTCCTGCGCGCCCCGGATGTCCCTTCGGCGCTCGTTGAGCTCGGATATCTCTCGAGCGACGCCGATCGCGCCTCGTTCGCTTCGCAGCAATGGCGCGAGGAGACGGCACGCTCGATCGCGAGCGCGATCGAAGCCCGATTGCCGGAACGGCCGGGCGCCGCGGCGCAGGCAAATTGACGCGAGGCGCGCCCGATACTTCCATGAGCTCGGCCGCCCAGCTTGTATTTCGCCTCACAAAAGCCCTAGCTGCATCCGAGACTGTTGCAGAAGCGCCACGGATTTTCCGCTGGTGTTCGGCTATGAGATGGCCGTGGTCGAGAGTGGCATTTCGCAGGCTAAGTCGGCATCCAGACGTCCGGGCGCTCGATGCCGTGGCGCTTGGTTGGCGCTCCTGCGGATGGGAGTTCTTGAGGCTTGAGATCCTTGGCTTGAGTTCCTCAAGCGACCGGCATCAGATTGTCCCGAATGGGCGCGGCGGGTCCGAAATCGCGTGCCAAACGAGTGGCTGAACGTTCAACGCATGCGATCAATCATCAGATTTTTCGGATTTCTCTTTGCCACCGCGACCGTCATCTTCGTGGTGGGGGCCGCGGCTGCGGCGTTCCTGATCTGGCATTACTCCCAAGACTTGCCCGACTATACGCAGCTTCGCGATTACGAGCCTCCGGTGATGACGCGCGTGCACGCGGCCGACGGCAGCCTGATCGCCGAATATGCCAAGGAGCGGCGCCTCTATTTGCCGGTCCAAGACGTGCCGAAGCTCGTGATCGACGCCTTCCTCTCGGCCGAGGACAAGAATTTCTTCACGCATAACGGTGTCGACCCCGAAGGCATCACGCGCGCCATCATCGCCAATTTCACGCGTCAGGGCCGCCGGCAGCAGGGCGCTTCGACCATCACTCAGCAGGTCGCGAAGAATTTCCTGCTGTCCTCTGAGCAGACCTACGACCGCAAGATCAAGGAGATGCTGCTCGCGCTGCGCATCGAGGCGACCTACACGAAAGAGAAGATCCTCGAGCTCTATCTCAACCAGATCTATCTCGGCTTCGGCAATTACGGCATCGCTGCCGCCGCGCTCAACTATTACGGCAAGTCCGTGCACGAGCTGACGCTCGCGGAGGCCGCTTATCTTGCAGCCCTGCCGAAGGCACCGAGCAACTACAATCCCTTCGAAAGGCACGACGCGGCGATCGACCGGCGTAATTGGGTGCTCGACCGCATGGCGGAGAACGGCTTCGCCACCCGGGCGGATGTCGAGAAGGCGAAGGCCGAGGACATCCATCTCAACCTGCGCAACGTCTCGCCCAACAATGTCGCCGCGGGCTTCTTCACCGAGGAAGTGCGTCGGGAGCTTGCCGATCGCTATGGCTCGACGCAGCTCTATGAAGGCGGGTTGTCGGTGCGCACCACGCTCGATCCGGCGATGCAGCTCATCGCCCGCAAGGCGCTCGTCGACGGACTCGTGCGCTACGATGAATCGCATGGCTGGCACGGGGTGATCCAGAAGATCGATCTCGGACGGGATTGGGGGGACGCCCTGGCGCAGGTTCCGGCGCTGACCGACGTGAAGCCGTGGCAGCTCGCGGTCGTCCTCGAGGCCAATGACCTCTCCGCCAAGATCGGGATGCAGCCGGGCAGGCTCGCCAGCGGCGCCGTCTCGCCGGAACGCGAGACCGGCACGATCACGAGCGACAATGCGAGATGGGCGCGCAAAGGCAAGCTGCGCGAGGTTCTCTCGGACGGCGATGTCGTCTATGTCGAGCCTCTCGACGGCAAGCCCGGCCAATTCCGGCTGCGCCAGATCCCGGAGATTTCCGGCGCGCTCGTCGCGATGGACCTTTGGACCGGCCGCGTCTTCGCCATGGTCGGTGGTTTCTCCTTCAGCCAAAGCGAGTTCAACCGCGCGACGCAGGCCTTGCGCCAGCCTGGTTCGTCCTTCAAGCCTTTCGTCTACGCCACGGCGCTCGACAATGGCTACACGCCCTCGACCGTCGTCGTCGACGGACCGATCGAGATCGATCAGGGGCCGGGCCTCCCCCCGTGGCGGCCGAAGAACTACGAGGAAGGCTTCTCTGGGCCGAAGCCCCTGCGCTACGGCATCGAGCATTCGAAGGACCTGATGACGGTCAGGCTCGCCAAGGACATCGGCATGCCGCTCATCGTGGAATACGCCAAGAAATTCGGCATCTACGACGATCTCAAGCCTTATTTGCCGATGGCGCTCGGCGCGGGCGAGACGACGGTGCTGCGCCTCACCACCGCCTATTCGATGCTCGCCAACGGCGGGCGCCGCATCAAGCCGACCTTGATCGACCGAATTCAGGACCGCTGGGGCCACACGATCTTCAAGCATGACGAGCGCATCTGCAACACCTGCGACAGTGACGATTGGCACGATCAGCCCGAGCCCAAGCTGATCGACAAGCGCGAGCAGGTGATCGATCCGATGACCGCCTATCAGATCACGTCGATGATGCAGGGCGTCATCCAGCGCGGCACCGGCATTTCGATCAAGGAGCTCGGACGCACCTATCTCGCGGGCAAGACGGGCACCACCAACGATGCCAAGGATCTCTGGTTCGTCGGCTTTTCGGCCAATCTCGCGATGGGCGTCTATATCGGCTACGATCAGCCGCGCTCGCTCGGCGACAATGTCCAGGCCGCGACCTATGCGGCTCCCATCTTCCGCGATTTCATGCGGATGGCGCTGAAGGACAAGCCGGATACTCCCTTCCGCGTGCCGGAAGGGATCAAGCTCATCCGCGTCAGCGTCGCGACGGGGTTGCGAGCCAATGCGAGCGATGCCAGCACGCTGATGGAGGCGTTCAAGCCAGGCCAGGCGCCGCCCGATTTCTTTGCGGGAGGTGGGGCCGGAACGAGATCCGCGGGCGTCTCGCCCGAGGCCGATCGAGCCGTGGGCGCCGGAACGGGCGGACTTTATTGACACCCTCGAAAGGCCTTCGGCGACGATCACAAGGAGTATCGCCGTAACGTCTCGAGGTGAGAGTGTGCGGGTTTACAATCGCGACTTGCCTCACTATCTCGCTCACTCCATCGCTTCCCATCCGCGGGAGCGTCGTTTTCAAGGCCTTCCTCATGCGTGCCGAGACCGAGAACCAGCTCGAATCCGCCAAGCAGTCCATCGGGCTGCTGAGGAGGCATCTTTGACTGGGACAAGGCGCAGAAGCGTCTCGCCGAGCTGAACGGGCTCGCCGAATCAAGCTCGCTTTGGGACGATCCGGAAAAAGCGCAACAGATCATGCGCGAGCGCACGGATCTCGAGACGCGGATCGAGGCGATCTCGGCGCTCGAGCGGGAGCTCGACGATGCGGGCGTGCTCATCGAGCTCGGCGAAGGGGAGGGCGATCAGGGCACCATCGCGGAGGGCGAGAGAGCGATCGCCTCGGTCATGCAGCGCGCACAGCGCCAGCAGGTCGAGACGCTTCTGTCGGGCGAGGCCGACGCCAACGACAGCTTCCTTGAAGTCCATTCGGGCGCCGGCGGCACCGAGAGCCAGGATTGGGCCAATATGCTCATGCGCATGTATACGCGCTGGGCCGAACGTCACAAATGCAAGGTCGAGATCGTCGATATCGCCGATGGCGAGGAGGCGGGCATCAAGGGTGCGACGCTGCAGGTCAAGGGCCGCAACGCTTATGGCTGGTTGAAGACCGAATTGGGGGTGCACCGGCTCGTGCGCATCTCGCCCTTCGATTCGAACGCAAGGCGGCACACGAGCTTCGCCTCGGTCTGGGTCTATCCCGTGATCGACGACAGGATCGACATCAAGGTCAACGAATCCGAGTGCCGCATCGACACGTATCGCTCATCGGGCGCCGGTGGCCAGCACGTCAACACCACCGATTCGGCCGTGCGCATCACGCATCTCCCGACGGGCATCGTGGTCGCCTGTCAGTCCGAGCGCTCGCAGCACAAAAATCGGGCGACCGCCTGGTCGATGCTGCGCGCGCGGCTCTACGAAGCCGAGTTGCAGAAGCGCGAAGAGAAGGCCAGTGCGGATGCGGCCTCCAAGACCGATATCGGCTGGGGGCATCAGATCCGTTCCTATGTGCTGCAGCCCTACCAGTTGGTGAAGGATCTGCGCACGGGCGTGACCTCGACGACGCCCTCCGACGTTCTCGACGGCGATCTCGACCCGTTCATGGAAGCGGCCTTGGCCCAGCGCGTCTACGGCACGACGGCTGAAGTCGAGGACGTCGAGTAGGACGGGCGAATAGCGAATGGCGAATGGCGAGTGGCGAGGAGTTGGGCTCCTACTCGCTATTCGCTACTCGCTACTCGCACTCGCTGTTCCTCAAATGCGACGCGCCGGATTGGTCCAGGCGAGCGCCAGAGCGCATGTGGTGAACAGGGCAACGGTGAGAAAGGCCGCGCGGAAGGCGTGAGCGATTTCGAGCTCGAGCACGGCTCGATGGGCGGCGTCGAATCGCGTCAGGACTTCCGGCCCCCGCTCGACCATGCTGTCGAGCAGGCCCGCGGCCTCTCGGTCCGCGAGCGCGAGGGAGAGGAAGAGCACGGCACCGACGATCGCCGTTCCGAGCGAGGCCCCGACGGAGCGCGAAAACTGGACGGACCCGGCTGCCGCGCCGAGCATCTTCGGGCCGGCGGCCGATTGCACAGTCACGTTGACGACCCCCATCACCGTTCCCATGAAGAGCGCATTCACGCCGAGGAGGGCCGATATCTGAGGCGGGCTGAGGAAGGGCGAACCCAGCGCAAGACCGATGATCGTCGCCAGCGAAACGATAAGCCCAAAGGATGGAAAGACGAAGGTGCGGCCCGTCATCGATACGAGGCGGCCGGTGACGAGCGAGCCGAAACCTATTCCGGCGGTGAGCGGCAAGAGCAGCAATCCGCTCTCGGAAGCGGAGGCGCCGCGCACCACGCGCAGATAGAGGGGCAGGAAACTGATGAGGGACACGAGGGCTGCCCCATGGCAAGCCGCGAGCGCGTCGCTTCGCCAGATCGCCGCCTTGCTCAGCAAGGATACCGGCAGGAGGGGCGTGGTCGCTCTTTTTTCCTGCCGGATGAGGAGGATGAGGGCGCATACGGCGCAGATCGAAAGACCAAGGAGCTCAGGCGCGAGGGTCGCGTCGAGCCGCTGCGCCAACTCGATCGCGAGCAGTGTCGGCCCGACGAACAGGACGAACAGGGCAAGACCCTTCGCATCGAAATGCCAAGCCTCGTCGGAGCCTCGTCGAGCGGGCAGGCGCAACATGAGCAGCGCCGCGAAAGCGCCGATCGGCAGATTGACGAGAAACACGGATTGCCAGCCGAAATGCTGCGTCAGATATCCTCCGGCGACCGGGCCGAAGGTCGACGAGGAAACAACGACCGCGGCAAGGTACCCCTGATAGCGTCCGCGCTCGCGCGGCGGAATGGTCTCGCCGATCAGCGCCTGGGACGAGGTCATCAGGCCACCTCCGCCGAGCCCTTGCAGGAGGCGCGCGAAGGACAGCAGCGGGATGCTCGGGGCCAAGGCGCAGAGCACGGAGGCGGCCATGAAGATGCAGAGGCCGATATACATGAGGCGTCTTCGCCCGAAGACGTCACCGAAGCGTCCGTAGACGGGCGCCGCGATCGTCGCAGCGACGAGATAGGAAATGACGACCCAGGAGATCTGCTCGACCCCGCCCAAGGTGCCGGCGATCGCTGGCAAGGCGGTCGCGACGATCGTCTGATCCGCCACCGCGAGAAACATCGGCAGCATGATCGAGGGAAAGATCGTGAAGAAAAGCTTGGTCGTTGAGGGCGCGCGCGGCGCGGCGGCAGCGTCGCTCTGAGAAGGGGCGGACAAACCTGTTCCTTACGGATGATGCGCCGAGCTCGAGCCTATATCCGGCGGTCATCCACATATCCAGGAGGATTTGGCTTGTCGCAAGCCGGCCCATGCGGTTCGCCGGGAGAATTCGAGGCGATCGGCCACGGTTTCAGGTAAACCGTTCCCAAGCGGATTGTCGAGAAATACGCAATGCAACACCAATGACGGCCCAACTCACCCGGCGAGACCGCAGCAGATCAACGACCTGTTGAAGCTGGTTGCCCTTGCCTTGGAAGGTTTCCTCGATGGGCCCGAGCCGCTCTGACGACGCGACCGTCAAGCGGCCAAATTTGAGGGTGGTGTCTCAGTTTGAAATTTATGCGGCGACCTTTTTGTAAGGTCCGCGCTTACCCGACTTCGGCACCGCATCTCCTTATCCTTGCCGCCGTCGGGTACGATGTCCTCGATCTCGCCCGTGGCGATGCGCATGACGTGAACGGCGTTACCGATCACGTCGGCGGGGCGCTTCTGGCCTTTAGGTTCGGTAGGATTACTGCTCTTCAGTGATCACCGTTAAGTAGGTCTCCTGGAGAGGGGCAACCTTCTCGAGCTCGCCGGCAACCCGCTTCCAATCCGCATCCTGGGACATCCCTTGCATGGCTCGTTCATGGGTCGCTAGATCAGGATAGCCGATCACGACAAATATCTGCCCAGCATGAGCGCCCGAGTGATAGAACCCAAAGCGATGCGATCCCGCGCCATGCTTTTTCAACAGCGCTATGCCCTCTTGCCTTAGAGGTTGCAGCCGAGCGTCTTGATAATTGCCCTTACGACGAACAACCATATCGATCGGCATCGCCCGTCCTCCTCATGCTTTGCGCTAATCATACCACGGATGGGCTGGCGCGAGCGCCATATCAAGGGGCGCCTTATTCAAACTGAGACACTACCAATTTGAGACCGAATGGGGTCGTTCCACGTAAATGCAGTGTCAACCCGATAAGCATGATTAGCACCTACTCGACCAGTAGTGCCGTGGTGGATTTCGCTGTGCGGCCCCACTGTCATACGACTCCGCTCGACTCTACGGCCTTCTCCGCCTCCACGATCCAGCCGGCCCGTGCGATGGAGATCGGCAGCCCGTCAATTCGCCCTGAGCGCAAACACGGCCAGGAGCACCACGAGGGCGAACGCAAAGCCCGTCGTGATGACCCACCTTGCTCCATCCCCTTTGAGGTCGTGCGCGGTCTCGTTCGGATCGAGCTTGATCCAAGGGTCAGCCATCGGGGCCTCCTCTCGATACCGCAACGTCGTTGCGACGATAGAGCGCGCCATTGCGTCGCCCTTGGGGTATTTCTGCACCCGAACCGCACGGCGCGCAATCGTTCCGCGCCCGGCGGAGGCAGGCCCCCCAAACGGCGGTCCGATATGCTGCGATCCGTTCCGATCCGTGATGACCCCTTTCCTTGCGCGGAAACATCGGCTAGGAACCGGGTTCCGCTAGCCTCGGCCGGAGGCTGAACGGGAGGCTGCTTCGTCGCCGCGCTCCAAAAGGGCGTGAAGCGAGGCGGCAAGGGCCCTTGGGTCCGTCTCCCCGTGTCTCCGCCTTCGTGTGGACATCGAGCTTTACGCCTTTCCAGGAAGGTTGCTCGAAGGGCTTCGCGCCGTGGCCGCGGATTGGAGTCGCCGGATTGTCCGGCGACGCTTAAGGGAAAGGCCCTCATGGCACTTTACGAACATATATTCATGTCGCGGCCCGACGTATCCGCCCAGCAGGTCGAAGGGTTGATCGAGCAATACAAATCCGTCATCGAGACCGGCGGCGGCAAGGTGGCGAAGCAGGAGTATTGGGGCGTCAAGTCGCTCGCCTACAAGATACGCAAGAGCCGCAAGGCACATTTCACGCTTCTCAATCTGGACGCGCCGCATGCGGCCGTGGCCGAGATGGAGCGCCAGATGCGGCTGAGCGAAGACGTGATCCGGTTTCTCACCGTGCGGGTGGAGCAGCATGAGGAAACCCCTTCGATCATGATGCAAAAGCGTGACGACCGACGCGACCGCGAGGATCGCTTCGGTGATCGCGGTTATGGCGGAGGCGGTTTCCGTGATCGCGGGCCGCGCCGCGAACGCGAGCCGGTGGCCGAAGGCGCCCCCCACGCCTCGAGCGGCACGCAGGAGTGAGCCATGACAACCTCGACCTCCCGCCGTCCCTTCTTCCGCCGTCGCAAGAGCTGTCCCTTCTCGGGCGCCAATGCTCCGAAGATCGACTATAAGGACGTGAAGCTCTTGTCGCGCTATGTTTCCGAGCGCGGCAAGATCGTGCCTTCGCGCATCACGGCCGTCTCGCAAAAGAAGCAGCGCGAGCTTGCCACCGCGATCAAGCGGGCACGCTTCCTCGGGCTGATGCCTTACGTCATTCGCTGACCTCATCGAGGGGCGTCACGCCCCTCGTCGAGAACGAAAAGCCGACGAGGTGAAGTGCCGAGGCATTTCACGGTTGGCGCTTGACCCGGCGGTGCAAACCCTCCGGATCGGCTGAGGTGAGGGAGTCTCCGCCTCTAACCCTGCCATGAGCAGCGGGACAACGGAATGAAGCGTGGCGATATCCTCATGGGCGTCGGTGCCGGGCTTGTCTCGGCCGTATTGTTCGCGACCGTGATCCGCGGTTCGCTCGCCGGCATCTTGCTCTTTTATCTGACGCCGCTGCCGGTCGCGATCGTGGCGCTCGGCTGGAACCATCGTTCCGGACTCGTCGCGAGCGGGGTGGGCGCGCTCGCCGTGGGGCTCGTGTTCGCTCCGCTGATCGGCTTTCTCTTCGCGGTCACTTTTGCCCTGCCGCTATGGTGGCTCGCCTTCCTGTCGCTGCTGGCGCGCCAAGGACCTGCCGGCGATGTCACGGTCGACGCGAGGCCCGCAACACAATGGTATCCGCTCGGCGGGTTGGCGGTTTGGGCCGGCGGCCTCGCCGTCCTGTTGACGCTCGGCCTCGCCGTGACGCGCGGCCTCGACTATGAGGCCTATCGCTCCTCGATCGAGGAGCTGGTGCGCAGCGCCCTGAAAAACGGTCTCAGCGACGGCATCGACGAGCTGCCTGGCCTTGGAGCGAATGCGCTCTCCGCGGAGAGCATCGCCAATTTCATGGCGAACTACTTCATCCCCTCGGTCGTGGCCGCGGCGTTGACCTTGTTGCCGCTGGTCATTCTCCTCGTCGCCGCGAAGCTCGTGTCCTTGTCGGGACGCTTGCCCCGGCCCTTGCCTCACGTCGCGCGCGAATTCGTCCTGCCGCGTGCGGCGCTGATCGGGCTCGCGGGCAGCGTCGCGTTTGTCCCCTTTCCCGGATGGCCGCGTTTCGCGGCGATCGCCGTCGCGGCAAGCATCGCCATTCTCTTCGCCATGCAAGGCCTGGCGACGGCACATGTGCTCGTCGGACGCGCCGCGATCCGGCCCCTGATTCTCGGCATCGGCTATGCGCTCATCCTGATCGCCGAGCCCTGGATGCTCGGCGGCCTCGCGCTCCTCGGCGTCATCGATATGGCGCTGTCGCTGCGCGCTCGCACTCTTGCCCGTTCCGCACCCGGCAGCCTGCACTGAGAGATGACCCCTAACCCCACAGCTTCGAAGGAGACAATGCCATGGAAGTGATTCTGCTCGAACGTGTCGCCAAGCTTGGCCAGATCGGCGACGTCGTGCGCGTCAAGGATGGGTTCGCCCGCAATTTCCTGCTGCCGCGCAAGAAGGCACTGCGCGCCACCGAGGCCAACCGCAAGCGCTTCGAAAGCCAGCGCGTGGAGATCGAGGCCCGCAATCTCGAGCTCAAGCATGAGGCGAAGGCAATCGCCGAGAAGCTCGACGGCCACAGCATCGTCCTCATCCGCCAAGCCGGCGAAAGCGGCCAGCTCTACGGCTCCGTCTCGCCGCGCGACATTGCCGAAGCCCTGGGCCAGTCGCGCTTCAAGGTCTCGCGCGAGCAGGTGGTCTTGAACACACCCATCAAGGCGCTCGGTCTGCACACGGTTCCGGTGCATCTGCATCCGGAAGTCGACGTGAAGATCACGGTCAACGTGGCACGCAGCGCCGAGGAGGCCGAGCGTCAGGCCCGTGGCGAAGTCATCGCCACGCGCGAGGAGACAAGCCTCGAGGATCTCGGTCTCGAGGTCGGCGCGGCGCTGGCGGAAGCAGGTCCGCGCGCGGAGATCTGACGAGGGCCTTGCGCCGCGGCCCCGTTCTTCCCTCACAGGGCCGGCCTTGCGAGCACGCCGGGCGTGAGTTGCTCCCGGTCCTTCCGTGTTTCCCGGAGCAATTCGGGCGCGCCGGCGTTTGCGCGGCGTTTATGCCGGCGCGCCGATCTTTGAATGGACCGTTTACGCCTGGTCCCCGCACATGGCATGGAGTGCCAAGCGAGCGGCTTGCCGCTTGTTTTGCGCAGGTACTCCGATTATACCGGGTGGGGTATACGCGGCGAGCAATGACGCC
Source organism: uncultured Alphaproteobacteria bacterium (assembly GCA_963713805.1). GTDB lineage: Bacteria > Pseudomonadota > Alphaproteobacteria > Rhizobiales > Beijerinckiaceae > GAS188. The sequence goes on from CAVQNF010000017.1 coordinate 86,449, forward strand.
CGAGAAAGAGCGCAGGGACGGAGCCTCGGGCCTCGAGTCGGTGTCGCGCGTTGTCGCGGGCGGCAGGCGATATTCCGGCGAAGCCGAAACCAGGATTGCAAACCTGGCGTGGGTGGTTCCATTCCTGAAGGTACGTGCGGACCAGGGCGGCGGCACGCTCGGAGGTCGAGGAGGTTCGATACAATGCGACGCGGATCAATGGCTCTTTTGCTCGCGAGCGTGGTAGGCGCGGCGGTGCTGGCCGCGGCTCCGGCTTTCGCCGATACGGGTCCGTGCGATGCGCCGCAGGGGCCGCCGCAATATCCGGACAAATTCGATTGGAACGGCAGTTACCTCCTGGGCGACCTCGGCGGAGTACGCAACAAGGCGCGGGACGCCGGCATCAATTTGTGCCTGCAATACAACGCCACCGTCTACGACAACGCCAAGGGCGGCTTGAAGCGCGGGCCCATCGCGGAAGGACAAATCTTCTCCTGGATCGATATCGATCTCGGGAAGCTCACGCGGCTCGATCTTCTCGACGACACGTTCTTCCATGCTTCGATGTATTCCATGCAGGGGCGACCGATCACCACCCGCGAGGTCGGCAGCTTCTCGTCCACCACCTTCTTCGAAGAGCTCGCGACCACGCGCCTCGGCACCGTATGGCTCGAGCGTCGTTTTCTCGACGGCAAGCTGAGCTTGCGGGCGGGTCAGCTCGGGGTTGACGACGAGTTCGTCATCTCGCCCACCGCCACCGCCTTCATCAACAGCACATTCGGCTTTCCAGGCTGGATGGCGGCGGTTCTGCCGGGAGGCGGCCCCGCCTACCCGCTGCCCGGTCCGGGGGCGCGCGTCAAATACACGCCCGACGGATGCCGTGACCTTGATGGCGGGCGCATACACGGGTGATCCGGCCGGCAGGAGCAATCCCAACCCCCAGCTCGCCAACCGCTACGGCACGACCTTCAACCTGAACGGCGGCACGCTCTACATCGCGGAAGCCGCCTACTCGACGGCTTATCCCAATTCGGGCGTCGAGCTTACCGGCACCTATAAGATCGGAAGCTGGTTCGAGACGGCACATCGCTTCAACGATCTGCAATTCGACAACACGGGCCTTTCGCTTGCCGACCCGAGCTCGACAGGGACGCCGAAGCGGCATGGCAATGATTGGGGGGTCTATGGCGTCATCGATCAGACCATCTTGCCCGGCGACAAGGACGGGCTGCACAAGCTCGCCTCGTTCCTGCGCGTCGGCGCGAGCCCGAGCGATCGCAACCTCGTGGATTTCTATGCCGACGGCGGCCTGACGTTCACCGGGCTCATTCCCGGACGGCCGACCGATCTCATCGGGGTCGGGGCGGCCTACGACCGGATCAGCGACGCGGCGCGCGCCTTCGATCGGGACACCCGGATTTTTGCCGCCTCCACGGCGAGCGCAGGCGGCTTTCCCTCCTTCGCTTTTCCGGCGACCGGCTTCGCGCCGGTGCGCGATCAGGAGGTGATGGTCGAGGCCCTCTACACGATCAACGTCACCTCATGGCTCGTCGTCGATGTCGACGTGCAGCACTTCTTTCATCCGAGCGGACATGTGCTCGCCGGCAGCGGACCCGACATCGGCAAGCCGATCAGGGATGCGACCGTCTTTGGACTGAACACCCAGATCAAGTTCTGACGACGACGCCTCTTCATCGGCGTGGCTGCGGCGGTTGGCCTCGTCCGTCAAGCGGCGGATATTTTGTTTCACGGATGCATGTGAATTGAGGGCATAACCCGGCCGCGCCGGCGCGCCGTCCGCTTTTCGCCCGCAATCGGTGCTACGAGATCAACCCTCGATCGCACCTTCGATTCGCGCCTTGCCCGAGCTCCCATGTCGAACGCCGTTGCGCTGAAAGCCGTCTCTCCGCAATCGCCCGAATATCGCGAGGCTCCGCGTTCGGTCGAGGCCGAGCAGGCGTTGCTCGGCGCGATCCTCATCAACAACGAGGCGTTCGACAAGGTCGCGGATTTTCTCGAGGCAGGGCACTTCTTCGAGGAAATCCATCGTCGCATCTACGAGAATGCGGCATCCCTCATCCGCGCCGGCAAGCTCGCCTCGCCGATCACGCTGAAGACCTATCTCGGTGATGCCGATCTCGGCGGGGTGACCATGGGGCAATATCTCGCCCGGCTCGCCGCCGATGCGACGACGATCATCAACGCCGAGCAATATGGGCGCATCATCTACGAGCTGCATCAACGCCGCTCGCTGATCGGCATCGGCACCGAGGTGGTCAACGTTGCTTACGATGCCCCCGTCGAGCTGCCGCCGAAGGCGCAGATCGAGGAGGCGGAAAGGAAGCTTTATGAGCTCGCCGAGCTCGGTCGCTACGAGAAGGGCTTCATCCGCTTCACGGACGCTGCCGCCCGCGCCATCGACATGGCGGCCGCCGCCTATCGGCGCGACGGCAAGCTCTCGGGCGTCGCCACGGGCCTCACCGATCTCGATCGGATGATGGGCGGCCTGCAAGCCTCCGATCTCGTGATCATCGCGGGGCGTCCCGGCATGGGAAAGACGGCGCTCGCGACCAACATCGCCTATAACATCGCCCATGGCTATCGGGCCGAGGCTCAGCCGGACGGGCGGATGAAAACGATCGATGGCGGCGTCGTCGGTTTCTTTTCGCTCGAAATGTCGGCCGAGCAACTCGCGACCCGCATCATCTCCGAGCGCTCGGGCGTGCCCTCCTACAAGATCAGGCGCGGCGACATCGTCGAGGACGAGCGGCGCGGCATGTTCGAGTTTTCCAAGATCACGGAGGCGGCACGCGAGATGCAGACGATCCCGCTCTATATCGACGAGACGGGCGGCATCTCGATCGCCCAGCTCGTCTCGCGGGCGAGGCGGCTGAAGCGCCAGCGCGGCCTCGATGTGCTCTTCGTCGATTACCTGCAGCTTCTCTCGGCCTCGGCCAGGCGCGGCGACAACCGCGTCCAGGAGCTCACCGAGATCACGACGAGCCTCAAGGCCCTCGCCAAGGAGTTGAACGCGCCGATCGTGGCGCTGTCGCAGCTCTCCCGACAAGTGGAGAATCGCGACGACAAGCGCCCGCAACTCTCGGACTTGCGCGAATCGGGTTCGATCGAGCAAGACGCGGACGTGGTGATGTTCGTCTATCGCGAGGAATATTATCTCAAGAACGCGAAGCCGCGCGAAGGTACCGACGAACACCTCAAATGGATGGGGGAGATGGAGCAGGCCCATGGCAAGGCCGAGATCATCATAGGCAAGCAGCGCCACGGCCCGACGGGCACCGTCGAGGTGCAGTTCGAGGCCGATGTGACGCGCTTCTCGAATCTCGCCCATGACGAGGGCTTGCCGGAGCGGATGTAGGGCCCGTGACCGGAGAGGCGCCGGAAACGGAAGAAGCGGCGGCTCGCGCCGCCAGCGGCACTCTCACCATCGACCTTTCCGCCATCATCGCCAATTGGCGACAGTTGCGGGATCGAATAGCGCCTGCCGCTTGCGCGGCCGTGGTGAAAGCCGACGCCTATGGCACGGGGCTCACCGAGACGGGGTCGGCGTTGGCCGGGGTCGGTTGCGATACCTTCTTCGTGGCGGTCCCTGCCGAGGGCATCGCATTGCGGCGCGCTTGCCCTCGGGCGACCATCTACATCCTCAACGGCTTGGCGGTAGGGCAGGGCGATCTCTACCTCACTCACCGATTGCGGCCGGTGCTTGGATCGACGTGCCGAGATCGCCGAGTGGCGAGCCTTGTGCCGCGACAAGGCCGATCACGAGGCTGCCGCCCTCCATATCGACACCGGCATGAACCGGCTCGGCCTCTCCTTGCAGCGAATTCGCCGCGCTCATGGCGCCCGGAAAGACCGGGCTCGGCTTTCCCGGTCGAGTTGCTGATGAGCCATTTCGTGACCTCGGACAACGCCGCTCATCCACTCAATGCTCGCCAGATTCGGGATTTTCGTGAAGCGCGGTCGCTTTGCCCCGAAATCCCGGCAAGCCTCGCGAATTCGTCCGGGATTTTTCTTGGGGTGCGGCGCATCATGATCTCGCGCGGCCGGGCTATGCCCTTTTCGGCGGCAATCCGACGCCGGGGCGCGAGAACCCGATGCGCAATGTCGTGACGCTCACGGTGCCGATCACGCAGCTGCGCTTCGTCGAAAAAGGCGAGACCGTCGGCTATGACGCTCAATGGACGGCGCGCGAAAAGCGCCGGATCGCGACCCTCTCGGCGGGCTATGCCGACGGCTATCCGCGCGGCGCGACCGCGACCGATGCGAAGCTCGCGGCGGCGACGCCGACCGGAGAGGCCTTGATCGCGGGAAGGCGCTGCCCCTTCGTCGGGCGCGTCTCGATGGATCTGATAACGGTCGACGTGACCGCCGTGCCGGAAGATTCATTGGGACGCGGCGACCCCGCCGTCCTGATCGGCGAGAATTTGCCGATCGACGAAGTGGGAAGGCGCGCGGAGACGATCGGTTATGAGATCCTCACGCGGCTCGGAAGGCGCTATGAGCGCAAATATCGACGATGAGAGGTCCAGGAACGGCGGAACCGGTCAGGGGCTCGACCGCCACCGCGGTTGCAAATTGACGGCCCCCGTTCCGAGCACGATGAGGATCATGCCCGCAAGCGTCGACCAGGTGAATGCCTCATCGAGCAACAGCACGCCGAGCACGACGCTGAAGCCTGCTCTCAGATAGCTCCCGCTGTTCGTGCCGAGAGCGCCCAAAGTTTGCACCAGCCGGAAGAAGATGATCATCGCCACCGCGGTACCGACGAGCGAGAGCGCGGCGAGCGCGCCCAAGGCGGCCCAGCTCGGCGATAGTGCCCAGGGTCGATCGACGACAAGCGCGATCGGAAGCATGAGAGCGGCGGCGCAACTCATCGCACCGGCAGCGGTCACGGCAGCCGGCAGTTGGCCGAAACGTCTGCCCCACATCGGCGCGAGCGCGTAGCATAGGCTTGATCCGAGGACGGCGCCCTGTGCCAAGGGCTCGGCGCCGATGTCCTGAAACGCTCCCGCGCCCATGATCACGGCGACGCCTGCGATGCCGAGAAGCACGCCTGCCAGCTTTCGCCAGCCGATCGGTTCGTTTCGCGCGGCGAGGCTGATCAACACGGCGAAGATCGGCGGAGTGGCATTCAGCACGCCGGCAAGCCCGCTCGCAATCCGCTCCTCGCCCCAGCTGATCAAGGTGAAAGGCAGCGCGCTCTGGAGCAGGCCTTGAACGAAAAATCCCCGCCAGGTCGTCGCATCCTTCGGAAGATCGAGGCCCCGCCATCCGATGAACAAGATGAGCAGCACCGCGGCTACAGCGACGCGTGTCGCGACCACGGTCGCGGGCGGGATGGTCTCGACGGCGATCTTGATCAGCGTGAACGAACCGCCCCATATGAACGACAACAGAACGAGGAGGGCGATTTCAGTGGCAAGGCTCGGGTCTTGCTTGCGTGTGCCGCGCGCCGCTTCCACTACGCTCATCGTGCTTTCCCTTGGCGACAGGGGATTGCCTTGCTCCGTCGGCCCCGCCGATGCTGGCCGAAAACGAACCCGGTGCCCCGTTCGAGTCCGAATGCAGCTATTTTTTTGGCTTGGGCGGAGATAAATCCCCGGCATGGCGGAGCAGGAAATATTCGAAGGGCTCGATCGCGAGACATGTGATCGCGCCAGGCTGGCTCGCGATCCGGCCTTCGACGGCTTGTTTTTCACGGCCGTGCGCACGACGCGCATCTATTGTCGTCCCATTTGCCCCGTGCGGCCCGCGCGCTCGCACAACGTTGTCTTTTTTCCGACAGCGGCGGCCGTCGAACGAGCGGGATTTCGGCCATGCCTGCGCTGTCGCCCGGAAGCCGCGCCCGGCAGCCCCGCCTGGGCCGGCACGGCGACCACCGTCGGGCGCGGATTGCGCCTGATCGCGGAAGGCTTTCTTGATGCGCACTCCGTCGCCGATCTTGCGGAGGTCCTGGGGATCGGGCCTCGTCACCTGCTCCGGCTGTTCATGCGACATGCCGGCGCGACGCCGAGCGAGGTGGCGACGACGAGGCGCGTGCAAAGCGCCAAGCGGCTCACCGAGCAGACTGACCTGCCTTTGGCGGAAGTCGCCTTTGCGGCCGGATTTACCAGCGTGCGGCGCTTCAACGATGCGTTCTTCGAAACCTACAGGCGCGCTCCCTCCTCATTTCGCAAACAACCCAAGATTTCGCAAACAACTCAAGGCGACCGCGCTACGGACGAAGCACGTGATCGGCGCGCCTGAGTTCTGGTAAAATCACGGGGAATCAGACACAAGCTCCGATGCGCATGGCCAAGGATTGGGCCGCGCCTCACCTCGGCATAGATTGACTTCATGGCTCGTCACGAACGCATCTTCGTCTGCCAGGCCTGCGGGGCCGTCTACGGGCGCTGGCAAGGCAAATGCGACGCCTGCGGCGGCTGGAACACGGTGGCCGAGGAGAACGCACCCCGCACGCCGCCGGTGCCGGGAGCCGCGAGCGCGAGCGCGGCTCACCGCGGCAAAGGGCGTCCGTTTCACCTCGAGGCGATGCAAGGCGCGACCGAGGAGGCGGTGCGCACGCGATCCGGCATTGCCGAATTCGACCGCGTGACGGGAGGCGGTTTCGTCAGGGGCTCCGTGCTTCTCGTCGGCGGCGATCCCGGCATCGGCAAGTCGACGCTCCTGATCCAGGCCTCGGCGGCGCTCGCGCGCGCCGGCGGGGGCGTGGTCTACATATCCGGGGAAGAGGCGACCGCGCAGGTGAGGCTTCGCGCCGAGCGGCTAAGCCTTGCCGCCTCCTCCGTGGCGCTCGCGGCCGAGACCAATGTCGAGGACATCGTCGCGACGCTTTCGCGCGGCGAGGCGCCGCAGCTCGTCGTCATCGATTCGATCCAGACGATGTGGTCCTCGCTGGTCGAATCGGCACCGGGCACCGTGACGCAAGTGCGGGCTTCCGCCCAATCCCTGATCCGCTACGCGAAGACCTCCGGCGCGACCGTGATTCTCGTCGGCCATGTGACCAAGGACGGCGCCATCGCCGGTCCCCGGGTGGTCGAGCATATGGTGGACGCGGTCATCTCCTTCGAAGGCGATGGGGCGCATCATTTCCGCATTCTGCGCGCCTCGAAGAACCGCTTCGGACCGACCGATGAGATCGGCGTCTTCGAGATGACGGGTGCGGGGCTCGCGGAGGTCGCCAACCCGTCGGCGCTCTTCATCGCCGGCCGCGACCAGCGCGCCGCGGGGGCGGCCATCTTCGCGGGGATCGAGGGCACGCGGCCCTTGTTGATGGAAATGCAGGCGCTCGTGGCGCCGAGCGCATTGTCCGCGCCGAGGCGCGCCGTCGTCGGTTGGGACAACAACCGTCTCGCCATGGTGCTCGCCGTCCTGGACGCGCGTGGCGGGCTGAAGTTCGGCGGATACGACATCTATTTGAACGTGGCGGGTGGCTTGCGCATCGTCGAGCCGGCGGCGGATCTCGCGGCTGCGGCCGTCCTGATCTCCTCGCTCACCGGCATCTTGATCCCGAGCGACACGGTGATTTGCGGAGAGGTGGCCTTGTCAGGCGCGATTCGTCCGGTGGGCCAAATGGCCGCGAGGTTGAAGGAAGCCGCAAAACTCGGGTTCAATCGCGCCATCGTGCCGGCAATCGGTGCCGAGGGGGCTCCGCCGGGCTTGTCGCTCGAGAGCGTCTCGACGATCGGCGATCTCGTGGCCCGTCTGTCGCAGGGAGAGGGCCGCAAGGTCGGCTGAAGGGCGATTTCCCGGCCTCGCCGCAGATGACGGCTTTCGCAGAAGCCGCTATACACGCGGACGCGCGGCTCGCGGTCGCCGCGGTCTTGTGCTCAGTGTTCGAAAAGCGGGAAATGCGCAGATGCCTGTAAGCCCCCTCGATCTCGCCGTCTTGGCGATCGTTCTCATCTCTGCATTCCTTGCATCCGTGCGCGGCTTCACCCGAGAGGTGTTGGCGATCGTTTCCTGGGTGGCGGCGGCCGTGGCGGCCTATCTACTGTACCCGCAGGTTCTGCCCTATGCGAAGCAATACATCAGCAACTCGACGATCGCGCTGATCGCGGCGATCGCGGCCGTGTTCCTGGTGACGCTCATCATCGTCGCGCTGATCACCGTGAAGATTTCGGATTTCATCCTCGATTCGCGGATAGGCCCCCTGGACCGCAGCCTGGGCTTTCTCTTCGGCGCGGCACGCGGCGCCCTGATCTCGCTCGTCGCTTTTGCTTTCTTCGTCTGGCTCGTGCCGGAAAAGAATCAACCGATGTGGATGAAGGATTCGCGCGTGCGCCCGCTTCTCGAGCCGGCAGGTCAGAGCCTGGTCGGCCTCTTGCAATGCGAGGATACGACCAGCGCGATCGGGCGGGTTTGCGCCGTGATGATGAAGGGGCTCGGCAAGGGCGAGAAGGTGGATGCCGCCGATGCCTCGGGCGCTGCGGCTCCAGGACCCGCCGAACCCGAAACGGGCGCGGCAAAGCCCGCGGCGCCGAAGCCTTGAGGCCTCGCGATCACGGTGGATGGCGCCTCGTAAGGGTCTATGCAATTTCGTGCGTCGTGCTCATATGACCGGTGGGCGCGTGGCGTGATTCTTGCGGGATCGGCGGGAGCGAAGGCTCTCGCAAACCCGTCTCGAAACTTTCGGAGCCTCTCATGCACGATGATGCCGACAGGCTGCGCGAGGAGTGTGGCGTCTTCGGGATTTTCGGCCATCCGGACGCTGCCGCGATCACCGCGCTCGGTCTGCACGCGCTGCAGCACCGCGGCCAGGAATCGACCGGCATCGTCACCTTCGACGGCGTGCGCTTTCATTCCGAGCGAAGGCTCGGCCTCGTCGGCGACGCCTTCTCGGACGAGCGCGTCATCGCCAACCTTCCGGGTGCGAACGCGATCGGCCACAATCGCTACTCGACCACGGGCGAGACCATGCTGCGCAACGTGCAGCCGCTGTTCTCGGAAATCACGGGGGGCGGTTTCGCCGTTTGCCATAACGGCAATCTGACGAACGCCTTGACGTTGCGTGAAGGCCTCATTCGCGACGGCGCCATCTGCCAGTCGACTTCCGACACCGAGGTGATCTTGCACCTCGTGGCGAGAAGCCGGAAGATCAGGTTCATCGATCGCTTCATCGACGCGCTGCGCCAGATCGAGGGCGCCTACGCGCTGGTCGGCATCACCAACAAGAAGGTGGTGGGCGCGCGCGACCCGCTCGGCATCAGGCCGCTCGTCATCGGCGAGCTCGGCGGGCGCTACATCCTGGCGTCGGAGACTTGCGCGCTCGACATCATCGGGGCGCGCCATGTGCGCGACGTGAAGAACGGCGAGGTCGTGGTGATCACGGAGGAGGGGATCGAATCGCATTTCCCCTTCCCGCCACAGCCGATGCGTCCCTGCATCTTCGAATACATCTATTTCTCGCGCCCGGATTCGGTCGTGAACGGACGCCCGATCTACACGCTGCGCAAGGCGATGGGCATGGAGCTCGCGCGCGAGGCGCAAACGCAGGCGGATGTGGTGGTGCCCGTCCCCGATTCGGGCGTTCCGGCCGCATTGGGCTTCGCGCAGGAAAGCGGCATCCCCTATGAGCTCGGCATCATCCGCAACCACTATGTCGGGCGCACCTTCATCGAGCCGACGCAAAGCATTCGCGCGCTCGGCGTGCGCATGAAGCATAGCGCCAACCGCGCCGTGGTCGAAGGCAAGCGCATCGCGTTGATCGATGATTCGATCGTGCGCGGCACGACATCGGTGAAGATCGTGCGCATGATGCGCGAAGCCGGCGCGAGCGAGGTGCATTTCCGCATCTCGAGTCCGCCGATCCGCTTTCCCGATTTCTACGGCATCGATACGCCCGTTCGCGACAATCTCCTCGCGGCGACCCACGACCTCGAGGAGATGCGCCGCTACATCGGTTGTGACAGCCTGGCCTTCCTGTCGATCGACGGGCTTTATCGCGCCATGGGCGAGAAGGGACGGGACGCCCGCCGCCCGCAATTCACCGACCATTGCTTCACCGGCGATTACCCGACGCTCCTCACCGATGTCGATGGCGGTCCGGGCAGGCTCGGTCAAGGCGGCCCGAAGCAGCTCTCGCTTCTGGCGGAGGCCGGCTGATGGCGGGCTCGCGCGTGGCCCGCAAGCGCGTCGCGAAATGACGGACGGATCGACGGATCAGCGCCGCGTCGCCCTCGTCACGGGCGCCTCGCGCGGCATCGGACGGGCCGCCGCGCTCGCCTTGGCGCGGGCCGGCTGCCATGTCGTCGCGCTCGCCCGCACCGTCGGGGGGCTCGAAGAGCTCGACGACGCGATCAAGCGCGACGGCGGAAGCGCGACCCTCGTGCCGGCCGATCTCACCGATTTCGCGGCGCTCGACCGGCTGGGGGCGGCAATCGCCAAGCGCTGGGGCCGGCTCGACGCCTTCATCGGCAATGCGGGCCTGCTCGGGCCGATCACCCCGCTCGGTCATGTCGAGCCCGCCGCCTGGGAGCGCGTGATGGCGGTGAACGTCACCGCGAACTGGCGCTTGCTGCGCGCCGTCGACACGAGCCTTCGGGCTTCACCGAACGGGCGCGTGGTGCTCGTCTCATCGGGCGCCGCGACCGCGTGCCGCGCCTATTGGGGCCCCTATTCGGTCTCGAAGGCGGCGCTCGAAGCCTTGGCGCGAACCTATGCGGCCGAGACCGTCACGACGCCCATCCGCGTCATGCTCTTAAATCCCGGGCCGCTGCGCACCGCCATGCGGGCGGAGGCGATGCCGGGCGAGGACCCGATGACGCTGAAGACGCCTCAAGACCTCGCGCCCTGGTTCGTGAAGCTCACCGGACCCGAATGGACCGAGACCGGAAAGGTCTTCGACTTCCCGCGCGAAGAGGTCGTCAGCCGCTAAATTTGGAAGGCCGGCGCCTTCACCTCTCCCGCAGGGAGAGGTCGAACTCGCGAGCGCAGCGAGCGAGCGGGTGAGGGAGGCTGGCGCCTGCCGTGCAAGGTGAGCGTCGCCTCCCTCACCCGCTCCTCGCCTGGCGGCTCGGAGTTCGACCTCTCCCTGCGGGAGAGGTGGGGCGCGGTTCCGGTGGCAAGGCTGGGCCGCGCCGTGATCGGGGGAGATCACCTCTCCCGCAAGGATAGTCGCAAGGATAGGTCGGAGGGCGGCCTCTTCACCTCTCCCGCAGGGAGAGGTCGGACTTGCGAGCGCAGCGAGCGAGCCGGGTGAGGGAGGCTGGCGCCTGCCGTGCAAGGTGAGCGTTGCCTCCCTCACCCGCTCCTCGCCTGGCGGCTCGGAGTTGACCTCTCCCTGCGGGAGAGGTGGCGTGCCGGGTGAGGGAGCGCCTTCGCACAAGGTCCTGCAAGTCTAATTATCTCCGCCGCCTTCGCTGCGAGAGTTTGCTATCCTTGGATCGCCAACGAACCGCTCGCACCATGAAGGCCGGAGAATCTGAAAATGAGCGATAGCCGGGCGCAACCTGCGCGGCAACCGATCGATGCGCTCGCGTCGAGATTCCGCGCTCTTGACGGTTGGTGCTTCGCTTGCCACCTCCCTTGCCGCCTCGTTTGGCGTGCTCTACCTTAAAGGTGCCAAGGGCCGATCGCGGATGCGGCTCATCGGCTTTTTGGGCAACCCCAAGCTCGACGATCCCATTGCCATCAGCCGTCTGCGCGATCTCAAGGAACACCTCGAGAAGCTGGGATGGCGTGAAGGCAAAGACGTCACCTATGAAGTCCGCTCGACCGGCGGTGATCTTTCGCTCGCGCCCGGGATGGCGAAGGAATTGATCGATCTGGCCGCCGATGTGATCCTGGTCGGCCCCACTCCCATCATCGCCATCGTGGTGGCGGCGACGCGCACCATCCCGATCGTCTTCGCGACGGCGGCGGATCCGGTCGGTGCCGGTTTCGTCGAGAGCTTGGCGAGGCCGGGGCGAAACGTCACCGGGTTCACCAACAGCCACGCCTATATGGGCGAGAAGTGGTTGCAATATTTGAAAGAGATGTCGCCGAACGTTCGCCGCGTCGGCGTCATGTTCAGCCCGAAATACGCGCCGCGCGGGGGCAAATTCTTCTTCGATCCGATGCGCGACGTGGCCGCCTCCTTCGGCGTGGAGCTCTCCGCCGCGCCATTGGAAAAACCCGAGGAGATCGACGGCGTCGTCGCCGCGATGTCGGGTGATGCGGCCGGTGGATTTATCTTGCCGCCGGACGGCTTCACCTATTTGCATCGCGCCAGGATCATGGAGGCGGTGGCGCGCCATCAGATGCCGGCGATCTATCCTTTCGACTACTTCACGACCGAGGGCGGGCTGATGTCCTACGGGCCGGAGCTCGAAGTAAGGGAGGCGGAATATGTCGATCTGATCTTGAGGGGCGCAAGCCCCGCCGATTTGCCGGTGCAATCGCCGCGCCGCTACAATCTGCTGATCAACCTCAAGGACAGCGAAGGCGTCGGTCCCCCAGGCGCCTGCTGCGCTTCTGCTCGCGCGGACCAGATCGTCGGATGACGGCGCTCGCGAGCGAGAATGACGTGAGCGAGGCGAAGCCGGCACCGGCACGCGGGCGCTTGTTCCGCAATATCTCGCCTCCTTGCTCGCGGTGGTCTGTGTCGCGCTCATCGCCAATGGCGCGCTCGATGCCTGGTTCTCCTATCAAGAGCAAAAGCGCCTGCTGATCGCCGTTCAGCGCGTCGAGGCCGACGCGGCGGCGACCAAGATCGGGGAGTTCATCAACCAGATCGAGCACCAGATCGGCTGGCTCTCGCTTTTTCCGCCTGAAGCCGTCATGCCGGGTGATCCGCGCCTCGACGCCATCCGCCTCTTGCGCCTCGAGCCCGGCGATCGCCGAGATCGCGCGGCTCGATCCGCAAGGGCGCGAGGAGATGCGCGTCTCGCGCAATACGAGGGACGTGGTCGGCAGCGGCGCTGATCTTTCAGCCACGCCGGCCTTCCTCGGCATCAAGGCGCAGGGTCTTACCACGGCCCGGTCTATTTCTTCCGCGAGACCGAGCCTTACATGACCATCGGCGTCAAAGGTCCCGGCCGTGACCCTTCCGTCTACATCGCCGAGGTGAATTTGCGCTTCATCTGGGATTCGGTGTCTCGCCTCAAGGTGGGCGCGACCGGCAACGCCTATGTGGTCGATGCGCGAGGCCGCCTCGTGGCGCATCCCGAATTATGGCGCGTGCTACGCAACACCGATCTCTCCCGTCTCGCCCAGGTGCATGCCGCGTTGACCGGCGATACGAGCCAGGACGCAGAGGTCGCCGAGGATCTCTCAGGCCATTCCGTGCTTTCGGCGCATGCGCTCGTGCCCTCGCTCGGCTGGCATGTCTTCGTCTAGCTTCCGATCGAGGAGGGTTACGCCTCGATCCGCGCCTCGATCGAGCGTTCGGCGCTTCTCTTCATCGGCCTTCTCGGTTGCGCCGTCGCCGCCGCCTTCCTTCTGAGCCGGCACATGACCGTTCCGATCCAGGCGTTGGCTCGCGGCGCCGAGCGCATCGGCGTCGGCCATCTCGACCAGCGCATCAAGATCAAGACGGGCGATGAGCTCGAAGTGCTCGGCGATCAGTTCAACCGCATGGCCGCGCGGCTTCAGGATTCCTACGCCACGCTCGAGCGGCGCGTCGACACGCGCACGGCCGAGCTCGCATCGGCACGTGACCTCGCCATGGCCGAGCACGCGGAGGCGGTGCGGGCGCGCCAGATGGCCGAGCTCGCCAATGAAGCGAAATCGCGCTTCCTCGCGGTCATCAGCCATGAGATTCCGCACGCCGATGAACGGCATTTTGGGTGTGCTTCAGCTCCTCGACCGCGAGCGCGCCGACGCGGAAGAGCGGCGCCTTCTCGAGATCGCCTCCGCTTCGAGCGCCACGTTGACCGCGCTCATCGATGCCATTCTCGACTATGCGCGGCTCGAAGCCGGCACGGAGACGATCGAGCGCAGCGATTTCGACTTGCGCCGCCTCGTCGAGGCCGCGGCCGGGCTGATGCGCCCGCAGGCGCAAGCGAAGGGCCTCGCCTTCGAGCTCGCCATCGAGATCGGCAAGCGCGCCTTCGTCAACGGCGATCCGGTGCGCATCAATCGCATCCTCCTCAATCTTCTCGCGAATGCGATCAAGTTCACCGAGAAAGGCAAGGTTGGTTTCGCCGCGAGCCTCGAGCGGCCAAGGGAGGGGGGAGCGCTCCTCGGCGTCACCGTGTCGGACAACGGCATCGGCATCGCGCCCTAGATGCGAGAGCGCATCTTTGCCGAATTCACGCAAGGCGATGATTTCGATCGCGCGCCGCTTCGGCGGGTCGGGCCTTGGCCTTGCGATTTCCCGCCAGCTCGCCGAGCTGATGGGCGGAAGCCTCGACGTGGAAAGCGCGCCGGGAGTCGCAGCAGCTTTCGGCTCGAGCTTCCGCTCGCGCTCGCCGCACCCGCCATTGCCAAGCGCGCTATCATCGAGCCCGTGGAGGCGCCTTCAGGCGGGCTTGCGTCTTTCCAGCCGTTCTGCATCCTCATCGTGGATGACGACGCCTTCAATCGGGACGTCACCGCGACCATGCTTCGGCGCCTCGGCCATCGCCCGGAGCTTGCCGAGGATGGAGAATCCGCGATCGAGATGGTCGAAGCGCGCGCATTTGACGTTGTCTTGATGGACCTCGGCATGCCGGGCATGGATGGGTTCGAGGCGGCGTCCCGCATGCAATCGCTTCCCGGGGAGCGAAAACCGCGCATCATCGCGCTCACGGCCGATATGTCGGAGGCGAGCCGGGCGCGGCTCGCCGAAATCGGCATCTCGGCCATCGTCGGAAAGCCGATCCTCATTGATGCCTTGCGCCGCGCCTTGGCGGGCGAGGCGAAAGGCTCGAGCGCGCCTTCCCCGGTCCCTGACGCCAAGGGTCCGGCCGACGACGGCAAATCCCTCCTCGATTTCGCTTTCCTTTCGACGCAGGAGGAAGTGCTGGGCCGTGAGCGCTTGCGCCGGTTGCGCGGCGTCTACGGCGAGACCGTTTCGGATTTGCTTATGAAGATGAG
>CAVQNF010000018.1:0-56611 GCA_963713805.1 uncultured Alphaproteobacteria bacterium
GCCCCGCTTGTGATCTGTCAGCCGCACGGCTAGTGGAATCAACTTCTGCACGCTTTGCATATCCATAGTCATGACCGTCCTCGAACTCGTTCCAGGATCCGCCCGGTCATCCATGCCTCTCATCCCCTAAGTGGAAAAGACGTCGATGGCCGTGACTGGCGGTCGAGGTTCATGTGGATCGTGGAAACGCGGTCGCATCCGATGAGCATGGGTGCGGCTTTCATGCGTCGTGGAATTCTGGGGCGCGTGACGTGTGACGCACGGTGATGATGATGACTTCGTCTGCTTGGTCATCGACGGTGTAATAGACATTGTACGGATAACGCGGCACGCCGATTTTGCGCAGCGTCGGCGTGGTCTGCTCTTGGCCAAGATAGGGGAAGTCGGCAAGCTGGGTGAAGGTCGATTGCATGGCAAGCCGCACATTACGGGCACCGAGGAGGCTGCGCACAACGAGGTAAGCGTGGATGGCTTCCAAATCATCCGTTGCGCGGTCGGTGAAGTGCACCTTCACTTATGGCTCAAGCCCAAGTTGCTCAGGCCCAAGGCGGCGGCGACACGTTCGGGGCTGGCGAACTGACGGCGTTTCGCTTGCTCCAAGCCTTCGAGAACGGCGGGCAAGTCGGCGGGGTCGATGTCCTCCGGTTCGCGGTCGTCGTGGGCGAGGTGGTAGATATAGCCTGCAAGTTCTTCCTGCCGCTTTGGGGACAGCTTGCGCAGAGCGTCAATGGCTTGGTCGATGGTTGGTGTCGTCATCAGCTAGTCTCCTTTAGGGAGAGTGTACTCGATTTGGCGGCTGAATTGCAACGCTGTCATGCAACCGGTCAAGCCCGTCCACGGCGTGGCCAAGGGTCGCAAAATGCCTGATATTTGCAAACGATGGCGCGTCCGCTGCCGAGGGTGTTACAGTCGCTCCAACGTCGGCGGCGTTCGGCAGTACGTGAACCCATTCGGCGGTCGCGACGGCTGCATAAGCCGGACACATCACGAGCTACAGTAGGCTTGCGATGTGCCCCTCGCACGGCTAGCATCCACTTGTCCTATTCATAGAACCAATTGAGAATCGCTTGGCGTCGCAGATCACGGGGCAGGGAATAGGCGCGAGCCTGATCCGCAAGGAAGATGACCGCTTCATGCGCGGTCGCGGCGGCTTTGTCGGCGACATCCGGCCCGCCGGCATGCTCGAGGTCGCTTTCTTGCGCAGCAGCTTCGCACATGCGATGCTGAAGCGGATCCATATCCCTTCCTCCATCCGTTCCCGCGTCTTCATCGCCGAGGACCTCGTCGGCGTGGCGCCGATTCGCGCCGACACGGCGCTTCCTGGCTTCAAGTCATCGGTCCAACCGATCCTCGCGACCGGCAAGGTTCGCCACGTCGGGGAGCTCGTCGCCATGTGCATCGCGCCGACCCGTGCAGAGGCCGAGGACATCGGCGGCCCTGATCGAGGTCGAATACGAGGAGCTTCCGGCCGTCCATGACATGCTCGCGGGACGGAAAGACGGAGCGCCGCTCGTGCACGAGCACTGGGGCGACAATCTCTATCTCACGACCGAGATCGACGTGAATTTCGAGGCCGCGAAGGCCAAGGCCAGGACCTCCGTCACGCGCGAGCTGCGTACCGCTCGTCAGGTGATGAGCCCGATCGAAGGGCGCGGCGTCATCGCCGAATGGAACAGCCGCCTCGGCCAGCTCATCGTGACGAGCTCGACCCAGCAATCCCATATCGTGCGCGCCGGCCTTGCCGAATGCCTCGGCGTGAATGAGGGCCAGGTGCGCGTGATCGCCCCCGATGTCGGCGGGGGCTTCGGCTACAAAGGCATTCTTTTACGCCGAGGAGGTGGCGCTGTCCTGGGGCGACGCGCAAGCTCGGGCGGCCGCTTCGCTGGCTCGAGGACCGGCGCGAGAACCTCACCGCCGGCGCCGATTGCCGCGAGCACCATTATGTGCTCACCGCCTATGCGGATGGGGACGGGCGCCTCCTCGCGCTCGATTGCGACGCGACCGTCGATGCGGGCGCTTATTCGGCCTATCCGTTCTCGGCTTGCCTCGAAGCCGGCCAGATCGGCAGCATCCTGCCCGGACTCTACGATTTTGCGCATTACCGCTGCCGCACCTACTCGGTCGCGACGAACAAGCCACCCATCCTGCCTTACCGCGGCGTGGCGCGCACGGGCGTTTGCTTCGCGCTCGAGGTGACGCTCGATGCGCTTGCGAGGGAGCTTCGGCAGGAGCCGAGCGAATTGCGCTTCAAGAGCCTGGTGCGGCCCGAGCAGATGCCGTTCGACAATATCGCCAAGCGACATTTCGACAGCGGCGACTATCCCGAGGCGCTGCGTCGATGTCTCGCCGCCGTCGACCTTAACGCGATCCGCGAAAGACAGAAGGCGCGGCGAACCGGACGGGCGCCTCATCGGCCTCGGGATCGCCATGTATTCCGAGCAGGCCGGACATGGGACGAGCGTCTACGCGGGTTGGGGCATACCCTTCGTCCCCGGCTTCGAGCAATGCCACGCGCGCTTCACGCCCGATGGCGGCTTGGAGCTGCGCGTCGGCTCGCACAGCCACGGCCAGGGTCATGAGACGACGCTGTCGCAAGTCGCCCACGAGATCCTCGGCGTGCCTCATGACCTGATCAAGCTCGTGCATGGTGACACGGCCGAGACCCCTACTCGACCGGCACCTGGGGCTCTCGTTGCATGATCGTCGCGGGCGGCGCGGTCGCCGAGGCTTGCGATCAGATTCGCCGTGCGCGTGAAGCGCATCGGCGCGAGCCTGCTCCAGGCGAGGCCCGAGGATGTCCGGCTCGAGTCCGGCCATGTCGTCGCCAATTCCGGGCGCGTCTCGGTCGCCGAGATCGCGCGCACCTGGTACCGCCGCCCGCAAGAGCTGCCGGCCGATGTCGATCCCGCGGGACTCGAGGTCACCGCGGGCTACAAGGCAAAACGCGACACCGGAACCTTCAGCTACGCGGCGCACGCCGGCGGTGGTCGCTGTCGATCCGCAAACAGGCGAAGTCGATATCCTTGATTACGTCATCGTCGAGGACGGCGGCGTGCTCGTGAACCCGATGATCGTCGACGGACAGATCTATGGCGGGACCGCACAGGGTATCGGGACCGCGCTTTATGAGGAGATGGCCTTCGACGGGCGCGGCCAGCCGCTCGGCTCGACGCTTGCCGATTATCTGCTTCCGGGACCGACGGAGGTGCCCGACATTCGTGTTTTCCACATGGAGACCCCCTCCCCGTACACGCGCTTCGGACAAAAAGGGCATCGGCGAGGGCGGCGCCATCGCGCCTCCCGCCGCGATCACCAATGCGGTCAATGACGCGCTCAAGGGCTCTAGGCGCCGAGCTTCTCGATTTGCCGGTGACGCCGCGGCGCATCGTCGAGGCGATCGGCCGGACCCGTCCCGGCAAGAGCGCGCCATGAAGCCGGTCGCGTTCGATTATGAAAGGCCGCGCACGATCGCGGAGGCGCTGCGGCTCCTTTCGGGAAATCCGGACGCCAAGATGCTTGGCGGGCGGGCAGACGCTCGGGCCGATGCTCAATCTTCGTCTCGTGCAGCCTGCCCTCATCCTCGACGTGACGCGCATTCCGGAACTCACGCGGTCGAGGAGGACGGCAGCGCCGTCGTTCTCGGCGCCTGCGTCACCCACGCGTCGGTCGAGGACAAGCGCATCACGGATCCGTCGAACGGCTTTCTCGCCGAGGTGGCGCGCGGAATTGCTTATCGCGCCGTGCGCACGAGAGGAACGATCGGCGGCAGCCTCGCGCATGCCGATCCGGCGGCCGATTGGCTCTCCTGCCTCACGGCTCTCGGCGCCGAGGTGCTGCTCACCGGGCCGCGCGGCAGACGGCGGCTCGCGCTCAGACGATTTCGTGCGCGGCGCCTTGGATACGGAGCTCGAGCCGGACGAGATTCTGGACGGCGTGCGCATCGGCAGGCTTTCCAAAGGTGCGCGCGCCGGCTTTGCCAAGATTTGCCGCAAGTCCGGCGATTTCGCCGATGCGATCGGCGCCGTCGTGCACGATCCCGATCGCGGCGCGCTTCGCCTCGTCGCAGGCGCGATGCAAGGTCGACCCATCCTGATCGACGCGGCCCGGGCCGGCTTCGGCGCCAGCTGGCCGCCTGCGGTCGAGCCGATGCGCGAGCATCTTTGTCAGGCGGGGTTCGCGCGCGATGCTTATGAATTGAACATCCACATGGCCGCGCTCAGGCGCGCGGTCGACAATGCGCAAGCGTCATGACGGCGGTGAACCTCACCGTGAACGGCGAAGCGATCAGCGCCGAGGTCACGCCGCGCACGCATCTCGCCGACTTCTTGCGCGAGCATCTCCTGCTGACCGGCACGCATATCGGCTGCGAGCATGGCATCTGCGGCGCGTGCACCGTCGAGATCGACGGCGAGATCGCCCGCTCCTGCATCACCTACGCGGTCGCCTGCGACGGGGCGAAAGTGCGCACCATCGAAGGCTTCGACGATGACAGGTTGATGGCCCGGCTGCGCCGTGCCTTCAGCGAGGCGCATGCGCTTCAATGCGGCTATTGCACGCCCGGCATGCTGATCGCGGCACGCGATCTCATCCGGCGAAAGGGCGCGCTTGACCCGAGATCAGATCCGCACCGAGATGAGCGGCAATCTTTGTCGCTGCACCGGCTATGTCGGGATCGTGAACGCCGTCGAGCGCGTCATGGCGGAGCGCGGCGAATTCGACCTCGCGTCCGCGGCCGCCCAGCAGCCGGGCCTCGGACCGGCCCCGGGCCCGGAAGCCTCCGCGACCGTGATCGCGAAGGCACCCTTTCCCTCCGCCGCTTCTCCGCGGGAAGCGCGCGACATGACGAGGGCCGGCGTTCCCCGATCTTCCAAGGCGCGACCGGCAACGAAGCGCCAACGGATCAAGGTCGAGGTCGGCACCCCCGAAGAGGTCGATGGGGCGACGCGGCTCACCCAAAGCTTCGAGCTCGAGCCATCCCCGCGACGCGGTCTGGCGCCTCATGGCGGACGCCCGGGCGGTTGCGAGCTGCATCCCGGGCATGATGCTCGACGCACCGCATGAGGACGGCCGCGTCACCGGCAGGATGGAGATCGGCCTTGGCCCCATCACGGCGAGCTTTGCCGGAGAAGGCACGGTCTCGAGCTTCCCGGCCGAGTACCGGCAGGTGATCACCGGCAGGGGCGCGGACCGGAAAAGCGGCTCGAACGCCTCGGGCGAGGTCGCCTATCGGCTCCACGAGATGGCCGGCCCCACGGGCGAGAAGGTGACGCGGGTCGATGTCGAGATGAGCTATGCGCTCACCGGTCCCCTCGCCCAGTTCGGCCGATCGAATCTCGTGCGCGATCTCGTCTCCCGCGTGGGCGAAAGCTTCGCGCAGAACCTCGATGCCAGGCTTTCGGCTCCCGAGGGCGTGGAGATCGCGCCTTGCAAGATTGGGCGCCGCGTCCCTCGTCTGGCGCCTCATCCTGGGGCGCGTCCGCGACGGCGTGACGAGGCTCTTCGGCAAGCGATCGTGATGTTGCTTTACGGGCGCTTCCTGGACCCCCACCCGGCCGCCCCATGGCGTGTCGCGAGCTTTCCAAGCGCCGGCCCGGCGGCCGACCTCCCCTAGGTAGGCGGGTAACGATTTTGGCTTCCGCTTGGAAACCGAAGTCAAGCGCGACCACCTCTCCATATCCTCCCCTTGCGAAGGGGAGGTGAGGAGGGGATCAAAATAAGCGAATGCTTCGGCAATATTGCCACGATTGATGATCGCGTCGCTTGCCGCCTCCGTTCTACCCGTTTTGCGCCGCCCTCCTATCCGGGGCGGTGGCTCGTTCCTCTTCGCTGGAGCTTGATTCCACGACCTTGCGATAGAGGTGCCAGGTCGCATGTCCGAGGACGGGCATCACGACCGCGAGACCTATGAACAAGGGCAAGGTGCCGAGGACCAAGAGCGCCGCGACGATCAGCCCCCACAGCGCCATCATCACGGGATTGGCGAGCACCGCCCTGACGGAGGTGTAAATCGCGACGGCCGCGCCGACATCCCGGTCGATGATGAGGGGGAAGGAAATGGCGCTGATGCTCAGCACCAGCGCGGCGAAGACGAAGCCGATCCCGTTGCCGAGGAGAATGAGCGCCCATCCGTGCGCCGTGGTGAGCACCTCCTCGATGAATTGCGCATAGGATTGCGGTGCAACCGGGCCGAACAGCCACACGTAAAGCGCCTGGGCCGTCGCGAGCCAGCACAGGAAGATCATCATCAAAAGCAGGCCGAGCGCCAGGATCGAGGGCATTGCCGGCGAGCTCAGCACGTCGAAAGCGTGGCGCCAGGATATGTCCATCCCGATCTCCCGCCGGCGGCTCAATTCGTAGAGGCCGATGGCCGCGAAGGGCCCGATCAGCGCAAAGCCCGAGGCGAGCGGGTAGAGAAGGAACAAGAGCGTTGGTGGCGGCAAGGCATGCCCCGACGATGGGGTAGATGAGGCACAAGAAAACGAGGTGGGACGGCATGGTCAGGAAGTCATCGAGGCCTCTCGCCAACGCGTCCCGAATATCCGAAAAGTCGATGTTGCGTATCGCGGGGCGCATCCAAGTGCCGCTCGCCCCCGCAATCACATGCAAATTCGCCATCTCTGTCCTCCCGAACGCCAGTCCTCCGAAGCGCGCAACCTGCGGCCCCGGGTGAGGTGAGGCAGTGGCAGAGGAGGCTGGTCACCCGGACCCGCGACCTGACTTGCTTACATATACGCGCTCGGGGCGGATTTGTCGCGGCGGGTTGCCTTCACGATTCTGGGATTTGCTTTGCCCTTTGCCGTGGGCGAAACATCATGAGCGCGAGCGTGGTCAGGAACGGCTGGCCGGCGCCGGTGCCCCTTTCGCATTCGTCGCGCGGCGCTCCGACGCAAGGGCAAAGCGTGAAAGCGCATCGCGCACGCACGCCAAGCTGCGCTCGATGTCGCGCTCATCCGTGGCCCAGTTGCAGACCGATACGCGCATGACCCGCATGCCGCGCCACGTCGCGCCGCCGAACCAGGCGACACCTTCGGCCTGTATCTTGCCGATCACCTCATCTGTCGCACGGTCGTGGTTTCCGTCATCCGCCAGGAAACGAACCAGTCCCTGATTGATGGTCGGCGCGGCGACGATCTCGGCACCAGGGAGCTCGCCGATCCCCGCGATCAAGCGCTCGGCGCAAGCGCAGCACCGATCCACGATCTCACCGATTCCGGAACGACCGAGCGCTCGGATGGCCGCGTACACGGGAAAACCGCGCGCCCGGCGCGACCATTCCGGATTCCAATCCTTTTGATTGCGCAGCTTCTCGCGAGGAACCGAATAGCTCGTGTCTTGCGCGAAGGCCGCGCGGTGGGCGGACGGGTGCGCGACGAATACGAGGCCGGAATCGAAAGGCACATTGAGCCATTTATGTCCGTCCGTGGCCCAGGAATCCGCCTGCTCCACTCCATCGAGCAGATGGCAATGTCGCTTGCTCGTCGCGGCCCAGAGGCCGAAGGCGCCGTCGACATGCACCCAGGCGTTCGCGGCGTGGGCGAGCGGACAAGCGCGCGCGAAATGATCAAAGACGCCCGTGTTCAAATCCCCGGCCTGAAGCCAAAGGATCTGCGGATTCCCGCACCGTTTGCGAAGCGCTTCCTCGAGCTTGCCGATATCGATGCGTCCCCCATCGTCAGTTGCGACGTAGTCGATCGCATCCGTGCCGATGCCGAGCAGCCGAACGGATCGCATGATCGATTCATGTCGGTTTTCCGTCGTCAGGATTCTGAGCGGCGGTGCTCCGGCAAGGCCTGATCTTTCGACATCCCAGCCACGGTCTTTGAGCAGTTTGTTGCGCGCGGCGGCGAGCGCTGTCGTGTGCGCCATCTGGCATCCCGTCACGAAAGCGAATGAAGCCGATTTGGGAATGCCGAGGAGTTCCTTGAGCCATTCGCCGCAAACCTCCTCGACGACGGCTTCGGCAGGCGATGTGAGATTCGAGGCGGCATTCTGATCCCAGGCGGAGGTGAGCCAATCTGCCGCGATGGCGACCGGAAGCGTGCCGCCGATCACCCAACCAAAAAAACGCGCCGCTGTTCGATCCCATGAGGCCGCCCTCGGTATCACGCACGAGGTCGTCGACGACCGCTTCCGGCGACATCCCGGTTTCAGGAAGAGTTCGTGCAAGACGAAGGCGCATCTCCTCCACCGTCGCGGTGGCGCCGATCGGCCGCGTTCGCAGCGTTTCGAGATAGGCCTTGGCATGCGCGGTGGCGATGTCGAGGACGTGGGTCACGTTTGAGAAGCTCCCTGCACAGGGGCTCTTCTGCATCTTCGGCCGGCGCGTTGTTACGGTCACGCCCGAAATATCGCCGTCATCGCCAATGCCCGAAGGAGCGATGTGCTGGAAGCGATCTCCTTCCTCCCCATAAGCGGTGATGCGAGCCCATGAGCCCCGTACCTCCCCGCCGCGACTTCGTCGCGGGGGAGGGGGACATGAGCGCTGGTCCATTTATCCTGGGACGCTCTTTGCGTGCTCGTAGCGCTCGCGGCCTCGCCGCGTAACTTACGTACTCGCGCCCTCTCCCGCGCTTCGCGCCGGAGAGGGAAGAAGCGCGCGGCGCGTTTGGAAAACTTTGCGTATAATTGGCTCTTAGCTTTACGTCGTGAGGCGCCAGCGCTAATCAAGTCCAAGAGCGGAACGCTCATGTGCTCGACTCGAAAGGGGCTTCTCGTGCCAAATTTGCCGCTCGACCCGAAAAGCCGTGGCCGCATCTTTCGCCTCGTCGCCTCCTCGTTGCTCGCCGGCACCTCCATCGCGGCGCTCCTTCTCGCCGCGCCCGCGAAGGCCGGGCAGACGATCACCACGCCGCAAGCCACGGTGACGAACCCGGCCGGCAACGCCACCACCTCTATCGTGATCACTGGCACGACTGTGACGGGCGCTGTGACGAATGCGGGGACGATCGCGCCGGGGACGCTCGTCGGCAACAGGACAGCAGCGCTCTCGGTGATCAACAGCACGATCGGTGGCGGGATCACGAATACGGGCACGATCACCGCCAATGGGACGAACAGCAATTTCGCCGCGAGCATCAACGTAAACGCAAAGTACTCGGTCTCTCGGCAGCTACAACCAGACGGGCGGCACGCTCGTCTTGCAGGTGACGCAAAGCACGACGGCCGGCACGTTCCCGACCGTGAGCGCCGGCACGGTGAATTTGCGCGGCGGTACATTGGAGCTCGCGCCGCAAGGCAATATCTTCGCCTTCGCCTCGACCTCGACGACCTTCAAGGACATCATCAGCGCGACGAACACGCTCTCGGGAAGCTTCGCCAACGTCACCTCGACTTTTGGAAGCCTGTTCGGCGTGACGCTCACCCCCGATGCGACGACGCCGAACGCGCTCGACGCGACCTTGGCGCTCAATCCCGCCGCGCTCGCCGCAAGCGCGCAGGACCTCACGCAGGATGCACGCCTTGGCCTCGACGCGCCGCGCGTGCTCACGCAAGCCGTGCAGGACCGGCTCGTCGCGAGCGGCGGCGCGCTCGGTGAGGGCGATGGCGCGGGCCAGAAGGGCGTCGCGGGCTTCTCCTTCGGCAACGCCAATATCTGGGCGCGCGGCGCCGATCAGTTCGGCAGCGCGACGGCTTCGGGCGCAGGCGTGGGCTACGACATCAACCGCGCGGCCCCGCTCATCGCCGGCGTGGTGGCCTCGCGAAGCGAGGTCGGATGAGGGCGCTGGGAATTTAGGTCGAGCCTCGATCCGAGCGAACACAAAGCATGCGAAGACATTCCGACGGGGCTCCTCATGACGATCCAAGGCAGAAACAATACGATGCCCGCCGCGACGCCGAGCTGACCGAGCAAGGCTACAGGGTGCTGCGCTTTCCGAATGATCTTATTATTGGCGGAGGGGATATTGTGCCGGGCCACATCCGCGCTGCGATCCTGCGGGACGAAGCCCGTCCCCAATCATAGGCTTTGCGCAATTTTCCCTCATCCGACCTCGCTTCGCGAGGCCACCTTCTCCCGCGCGAAGCGCGCGGGAGAAGGAAGGGTACGGGTGCCCATGAGATCGGGCCGGCGCGCGATCATCGAGCGGCAAGCAAGTGCCTCGCACCGGACCTCGTCACGCGCGGGCTTCGACCCCCAGGCGATCCCCTTCTTCGAACGGCAGGATTGCCCGCCTGAGGGCCGCGAGGAGCTCGCTTTCCGGAAAAGGCTTCACGAGAATGGCCGCCGACGGGGTTAATTCGGACCCCGCGAGCGCCGACGCATCGCCCGTCGTGATGACAAAAGGGATACCGAGCTGCCGCAGAACCTTGGTGAGGGGGCTCGCGTCTCCGTCAGCGAGCATGAGGTCGAGGACCGCGACATCGAAGCTGCTTTCCATGTTCAGGGCGTCGCGGGCCGAGGAGAGACGGTGCACCACCTCGACGCGCGCCGCGCCGGCCTCACGAAGCCAGCTTTCGAGGTTCATGGCGATCAACAGCTCGTCCTCGATGATGAGAACCGATTTGCCGAGGAGAAATTCGCGGTCGGTACAAATGGAATCTTCGCGCTGGAGCCGCGGCGAAATCTTCATGGCGAGCCTCCTTTCGGCGGCCCGGAGGCGCGAACCCCTGGATGTCCGAGTGAAGCGACAGGGCTCGCCTGCTTCATCGGCACGGTCATCCGGAAGCACAAGCCTAGTCCATCGTGATCGAAGGCGAGCTTCGCATCCAATTGATCGGCGAGAGAGCGCACGATGCGCAAGCCGAGCCCGCCGTCCTTCGACGCATCGAAGCCTTCCGGCAGTCCCACACCGTCATCCAAAATCTCCACGAGAAAGGAATCGGCATTCCCGTTGCAACCTATGTGGATCACTCCCTTGACGCCTGTCGGATGAGCGTATTTCAGCGCATTGGTGATGATCTCGACGCCGATCAGCGCGATCGGCAAGGCCTGCCGCGCGGGCACAAGGCAGGGCCGCGTCGAGGTGTCCCGCAGGAGCACCTGCCCGCCGACGCAAAGGCACGACACAAGGTCCTTGGCCACATCCTGCAAATAACTGCCGACTTCGATCGGTGCGTCCTCATCTTCGCGAGCAAGTTGGCTGTGCAGTCGGGCGATCGTCACGATGCGCCCTTCGATCTCCCTCAAGAGAGCCACGGCTTCGCTACTGCTCAAAGTGGTCCGGGCGCGAGTGGAGATTTCGGCTGCGCGCAGCCGGACCACGCCAGAGAGAAGGGTCAGCGTGTTCGCGATTCGGTGGTTCGCCTCCGTCAAGCGAACATCCGTTTCCGGTGCGGATAACCATCCTCGCGCTGGCTCGGGCAGCAACGTCGCGGCGAGCTGATCCGGCATGGCGTGTTTCCCTCCGATGCCCTTTCAAGCTACCGCTGGACGGAAACAAAGTCAAGAGCAAATCGTTGAAATCATTTTGGTTTTATGGGTTTTGTTCTCATTCTCAGAGGAATGGGCTTTGCTCACTTTTGGCACCGCTGACGCCTTGGCATGAGGAGGCCGTTGTTACTAAAAATGAGTAGAAAGCAAAAAATTCTTGGTAGGCATCAAATTCTGTCTTGACGCCCTATGAACATTTTCCTAAATATCCTCCCGCATCTCTCCAACCCCGCATTTCTCAAGAGGCCGTGTGATGGTGGAGCTCACTCGAGGCGATCGTCTGCAAATCATGCTAACCATCGAGGAAGTGAAGGCTCTCGATGACTGGCGCTTTCTCAAGAGGATGCCGAGCCGCGCGGCGGCCGTGCGCGAGTTGTTGAAGCGAGGCTTGGCGGCGGACGGATTCGAGACCGCGGGCGAGCGGGTTCCTTCGAAGGAGTTCGGCGTCCTCGACTCCTCCGAGTAGTCACCCGCATCAGCGACTGCGCTCGGCCGAACGATCGCCTTGGCCGACGTTAAGAATCGCTCGCGGTTGCGCAAGCTCCACGGCCCGGCCCCGTACCGACGAACGAAGCTCGCCGTCGCATGTTGAGCCGTGTCTTCCCTTCCCCCGTGCCTTGAAGCACTTGTGGAACTTAGCCGCGACCCTTTGCGTATCAGCACGAGGACAACCCACGACGGAGGCCGATCATGAGCCTGTTGCTGATCCTGCTGCTGATCATTCTCTTGTTCGGCAGCATCGGCACCTATCCGAGATGGCGCTACAGCTCGGGTTGGGGCTATGGCCCCTCCGGCCTCCTCGGGCTCATCTTGCTGATCGTCCTCGTCATGGCGCTCATCGGGCGCTCGCCTGTTGTAACCGCTGAACAAGCTCTGCTCCGGGCGCTCCTCTCAAGAGGCGATCCGCGACGTCCGAGGCGTCCCTTCCGCAAGCTCGCGCCGAGCCGCGCGCCGTCAAGCAGCCGAAAACCCCCGAAGCTTCTCCAAATCCTCGGTCCCGGGCTGATCACGGGCGCGTCGGATGATGATCCGAGCGGGATCGCGACCTATTCTCAAGCCGGAGCGCAATACGGGTATCAACTGGCCTGGATACTTTTGTTCACCTGGCCGCTCATGTGCGCCATTCAGGAGATCAGCGCGCGTGTCGGCCGGGTGACGGGAAAGGGGCTCGCCGGCGTCATCCGGCAACATTACTCGAGGCCCGTTCTCTACACGCTGGTCTCGCTCCTTCTCCTCGCCAACACGATCAATATCGGGGCCGATCTCGGCGCGATGGCTGCCGCGGTCAATCTTTTGATCGGCGGGACCGACATGGCTCTACGTCGGCGTTTTCGCGGTCGTCTCGGTTCTGCTCGAGGTGTTCGTCCGCTACTCGCGTTACGTATCGGTGCTCAAATGGCTGACGCTTTCGCTCTTCGCCTATGTCGGCACGGCCTTCGTGGTCCACGTGCCTTGGGGGACGTGTTGCCTACAGCCTCGTCGTTCCCAACGTCTCTTTCGACGTCGGCTATCTTGACTGTCGTGGTGGCGGTGCTCGGAACGACGATCAGCCCCTATCTCTTCTTCTGGCAGGCTTCCGAGGAAGTGGAGGAGATCGCGGAAGGTGACGGCGCCAAACCGCTCAGGCGGGCTCCCGAGCAAGCCGAGCCGGAGTTCCAGCGCATCAGGATCGACACCTACCTCGGCATGGCACTGTCGAATGCGGTCGCGCTTTTCATCGTGATCACGACCGCGGCGACCCTCAACGCTCACGGCGTCACCGACATCCAAACTTCGGCCCAGGCCGCCGAGGCGTTGCGCCCGATCGCGGGGCCGTTCGTATTTTTCGTGTTCGCGCTCGGCATCATCGGCACGGGATTGCTCGCCCTTCCCGTGCTTGCGGGCTCTGCGGCCTATGCCTTGAGCGAAACCTTCGGCTGGCGCGCTGGCCTCGCGCGCCGGCCCGGCCGAGCGCCCGAATTCTACATCACCATTGCGGTCGCGACCGGGATCGGGGCGCTCTTGAACTTCATCGCCCTTCGATCCGTTCAAGGCGCTGTTCTGGAGCGCGGTCATCAACGGTGTCGTCGCCGTCCCCTTGATGGCACTGATGATGCACCTCGCCAGCCGAAGGACCAGCATGGGCCGCTTCACCCTGCCGCTGCCGCTCAAGCTCGTGGGTTGGCTCGCAACGGCCGTGATGGGTGCCGCAGCCGTCGGCATGGTGGCCACCATGGGTGGCTGAGTGAGCGATAGCCATCCGATCAGCCGCGTTCTCGCGAGGTTGCCGGCCATGACCTGATCGGCAGATCCGCTTGGCCGATGCTAATTCGCGTAAAAGACGCTCGAGACAGCCTCGTGCTATAACGCAGCGGACAAGAATGAAACAACACGCTTCTCGGGAGAGGATTGATGAGCGAGGATGACCCTCTGCCGTCGCGCCACCAAGTCGAACGCGCCCGTGGCGCGGCAAGTCTCACGTCGGCAGATCCTGGCGACCGGCTCCTTCGTGGCCGGGGGGCTGTTGATCGCGAGCGATGAGGCCTTTGCGCAGCAAGGCCCTCCCCCGACGCCTGCCTGCGACGACCATGACGAGCCGACGCTCGCCGAGACCGAGGGGCCTTATTTCAAGCCGCATTCGCCGCGGCGCGCCGATCTGCGGACCCCCGGCATCAGCGGGCGTCCGGTCGAGCTCTCCGGGCTTGTGCTGACCCGTTCCTGTCGCCCCGTCCGACAGGCGCTCGTCGATCTTTGGCATGCCGACGACAAGGGCGTCTATGACAACAAGAGGCTTCGGCCTGCGCGGCCATGTCTTCACCGACGCGGACGGACGCTACGCTTTTCGCACCATTCTGCCGGGGCTCTATCCGGGCCGCACCCGCCACTACCACGTCAAGGTCCAGGCGCCCGGCGAAGCCGTGCTGACGACGCAATTCTATTTTCCGGATGAGGAACGAAATCGCAGCGACGATCTCTTCCGCCGGGAGCTGGTGATGCGGATTTCGACGGCGGGGAGACGCTGCTCGCCCGCTTCGATGTCGTCCTCGCCTTGGCTTAGAGGCAGAGACTTCGCGCGAAGGCGAGCGGGCGGGCGGCTGCAAGGACCGAAGCTGCGAGCCGCGGCTTGCCGCGATCGCCCGCTTGGAAACCTGGCGGGCAGGCGTCGAACGCGGCTTGCCGCGGTGTGACCGCATTCTTGCCCGCGATTGCCGGAACAAATCGTCGCCTTGGATGGTTTCTCGATCCATCCACGGTCGCCGGGTAATGCCAATGCCGGATCAAATCCCTCCCGCGGCCAGACCTTCGCCGTTGGTTCGTCCCGCGGACAATAATGCGAGCCTCACCACTTTAGTGAATCTGGTGTTGTTCGTTGTGATCGTTGCCGGGCTTTACTTGGCCCGCGAGGTCATCATCCCGATTACGCTCGCTGTTTTGTTGTCCTTCGTGCTCGCGCCCGCTCGTCAAGCTCCTGCGGCGCCTCGGTCTCTGGCGGGTGCCTTCCGTGCTGCTGGCCGTCCTGATCTCGCTGATCGCGGTGGTGCTCGGGATCGCTGGGTTGATCGGCACGCAATTGGCCGATACGGCCGAACAAGTGCCGCGCTACGAGACGACGATCCGAACCAAGGTGGAAGCGGTCCGCAAGGCGACCTTCGAACAAGCGTCCGGCCTCGTCGCCCGCTGGGACCGGCAACTCGAGCCGGCGCAAACCGATCAGGGCAAGACCCGCTTCCCCAACAGCGACGCCGCGCAGCCGCAAGCCGCGCCGGAGCAAAAGCCGCTCCCCGTCGAGGTGCATCAACCGGAACCTTCACCCGCTGGAGCTGGCCGAAAGCATTCTCACGCCGGTGGTCAGCCCGCTGGCGACGCTGGCGGCGATCTTTGTCGTCGCGATTTTCATCTTGTTGCAGCGAGAAGATCTGCGCGACCGCCTGATCAGCCTGTTCGGCTCCGGGGATTTGCACCGCACCACGCTCGCGATGGATGACGCGGCCGAACGGCTCAGCAATTACTTGCTGATGCTGTTCGGCGTGAACACGGCCTTCGGCGTCGTCATCGGCATCGGCCTGTTCCTTCATCGGAGTGCCTTCGCCGATACTGTGGGCGGTGCTCAGCACGCTTGCTGCGCTTCATTCCGTATATCGGCGCGCCCCTGTCGGCGATCCCGCCGCTTGGCGCTGGCGGCCGCCGTGGATCCGGGCTGGTCGATGCTGCTGTGGACGGCCGCGCTCTACGTCACCGTCGAACTCACGACCAGCCAGGCCGTCGAGCCGCTGCTCTACGGCCACAGCACCGGATTGTCGCCCATGTCGGTCCTGGTCTCGGCGACGTTTTGGACCTGGCTGTGGGGTCCCCTCGGCCTCATCCTCTCGACGCCGCTCACCTTGTGTCTCCTCGTGCTCGGACGTCATGTCGACCGCTTGGAGTTCCTCGACGTCGCCTTGGGAGATCGCCCGGCGCTGACGCCGGTCGAGAACTTCTACCAGCGCATGATCGCCGGCGATCCCGATGAGGCGCAAGACCAGGCCGAGCTCCTGCTCAAGGAACGCCCGCTGTCCGCCTACTACGACGAGGTCGCGCTCGAAGGGATGCAGGCTTGCCGCTCAGGACGTGGAGAGAGGCGTCATCGGCCCGAGCAAGCTCGAGAAGATCAAGGAGGATTTGCAGCGCGCTCGTTCAAGAGCTCGACGTCCTTCGAAGACGTCGATCCGTCCGGTCGAAAAGGGGAAGGGGCGAGACAGGGCGAAGCCGATGACGAACGCGATCTGCTCGACGGGCCCCGGTGGAGAGCTTCCCGATCCTTCGGAACGCGAAGAGCTGCCCGCCGCCTGGCAAGGCGATGCCGCCCGTTCTGTGCGTCGCCGGGCGCGGTCCCTTCGACGACACGGTTTCGGCCATGCTGGCCCAGCTCCTCGGCAAGCATGGCTTCGGCGCGCGCACGGTTTCCCATGCGGCGATTTCGCGGTCCAAGGTACGGAAGCTTCGCCGCCGAGGGCGTGGCGATGATCTGTGTCACCTATCTCGAGGTCGAGCGCAACCTTCCCCACGTGCGCCATTTGCTGCGCCGGCTGCGTCAGCGAATGCCCAAGGAAGAGGTGCTCGTCGGCCTTGTGGCCGGCACCGAGCACCGGCCACGATAGACGAACGGTTGGGCGCGAACATCGAGCGCCGATTACCACGCAAGCTCGCTGCGCGAGACGGTGAAGGCTTGCGTCCAGGCCGCGACCAAAGGGGCTGGCCCGCGGAGAGACGAGCCCCTCACCTCGTCCAATTCTGACCGTGGTCGGTGAAGGACGAAAAGAACGGCTGAGAGCCGCCAGCTCGTAGCGCCCCTACGCCTTTCGGGAACCTTCGCGGCCTTTCGTCGAATTGGGTTTTGGCAAACGATCGAGATCGTCTCGACCGTAGCGGGGAGGTTCCCGTGCCGATGTCACAGACGCGACGCACGGCCCGAAACCATCGCCGCGGAAGCTTCGCTCACCGGCGTTTCCTGGGGCGCTGTCGCGGCCGGGCGCGGTGGTGATCGCGGCTTTGTCGCTCATGCTCCTCGCCTTCGGGGCCGGAATGGGCTTCTCGGCCGTGTCGCCTTGGTCAGGCTCCGGCGTATCGGCTCGACGACTCTGAGCGTCGCCGCCGGCATCTATCTCCTCGTCGCGGCACTGCCTCTCCTCGACGGTCGGCGGCTATGTCGCGGGGCGGCTGCGCAGGAGATGGGCGAGGTCTCCACACGCATGAAGTCTATTTCCGCGACACGGCGCATGGATTCCTCGCCTGGGCTTTCGCCACGGTCATCAGCGCGGCTTTCCTCGCCTCCGCTTCCGCCAATATCGCGGGCGGCGCGACGGCAGCGTCTCGCCCAGGCGGCGGGCGCCGACGGCCCGCCAGCTGGGCGGCTCGCCGGTCGATTATTACGCGGATGCCTGCTGCGACCCTCCGGCGCGCCGCGCCTCGACGGCCGACAACCGAGGAGAGGTCGTCAGGATCCTGACCAATGGTTTGCGGGAAGGCGATGTTTCCTCAGGCAGATCGAACCTATCTCGCTCAGGTCGTGGCTGCGCGAACGGGGTTGAGCCAAGCCGATGCCGAAAAGCGAATCACGCGATGTGATCGACCAGGCCAAGGCGACAGCCGACGAGGCGCGCAAGGCCGCCGCGCGGTTCTCACTTTGGCTCGCCGCCTCGATGCTTCTTGGCGCCTTCGCGGCAAGTCTCGCGGCGACCGAGGGCGGTCAGCTGCGCGATCGTGGTGAAATCGAGGTCACCACGCGTTGACGTTCAAATAGATGCCGATGTTCGAATAGACGATGTTCGAATAGACGATGTTCGAATAGACTTGGAAACTCTTTGAAAGGGAGCTTGACATGGGTCGCTCAATTCTTCTTTGGCTGCTTGGCGTGCCGATCCCCATCATTATTCTTCTTGCACTCTTCGTGCACCATTAGAGGAAGCGTCGCCTCCCTCTACAACAAGCTCGGGGTCAGGCGTCGCGCAGCCGCCGTGATCTGAGCGCGTGAGCGCGGCATCACCGGCAGAGACGGTGATCTTGGCCGAGAAAAGGGCTGGTCGTCGGATTGACGCATCCTCATCCGATCGAAATTCGCGTTCAGAGCGAAATGCGTATCGACGGGAATGGGCGATCCGGAAAAGCGAGATCAAATCCTTGGCCGGAAGGAGATCAGTGGAGGAGATGATCGGCAAGCCTCTCTCAAATAACAAGCCTTCCTCAGGCAAAAGGAATGCCGAGAAGCAAAGCCCTCCCGGCGGCGAGGCCGTGCATGGGACAGGAAGCGTGGCGTCGCGCGCCTTCGATCCCGAGACCGTAAAGCTCATCGCCTGCGCCTATGAAACCGCCTGGCGCGAGATCGAAGCGGCAGGGAAGCCGATGTCGCTTGCGACGCGGAACGAAACCTCCACAGCTCTCACCCAGCACCTTTTGGCGGCGGCCGAAGCCGGAGAACGCGATCCAGCCAAGCTGAAGCTCTTGGCCCTCGAGGCCATGGGCCTGAAATAACTTCGCCTATCTTTTGCGAGCGCGGCCGAACGAGCAAGCGCCGCCTGCCCGCGGTCCTGAGCCTGCGAACCCTCGAAGGCGCCCCGCCACGCCCGCTGCTATTGGCTCATCTTGCCGAGCAGGAAGCCCACGCCGAGCGCGACCAGCACCGAATACAAAGGGTTTCGTCGCACGTAGGTTTCGAGATCGGCCTCGAGCGACATCATCTTGTCCTGCGTCGCGGCCGCGGATTGAGCGATCTGCTCGGACGCTGCCCCCAGCGCGTCCATGACCTGGCCGCGCGCGCTGGCGCTCTGCGTCTGGGCGAGGTCGGTCACGGTTTGAGCGAGCTTTGCCACATCCCGACGGAGTGTTTCGAAATCCTTGCCAGTTGATTCACCATCACTGGAATTTGTCTCGCCTTGAAAGCCCGTTTTCTTCGGCTCCATCCTCGCGTCTGATTGCATGGCGGTTCTCCCGGTCAATTCACGTAACACAATCTTTCGGTTCATCTCGAAGTTCCCGAAACAAGTGGAGATTCCCGCAAGGCAGGCGGGTGCCATCGTCTTAGCTTTTCGCCTTTCGGCGTCGCGAGACGCCTCTCGTCGGCCTCGCGACGAGGCGCAGTTGTCATTCACGATCGCGTCAGACGCCCCTTGCAAGCGGGAACCCCCATTTGGGTGAAGCGTATTCACCCATCCCCGCGCGATGCATGCGCTGATGAAGGAGAATAGCCATGAAAATGCTTTGTGTTGCGGCGACAGCAGCGGCGTTGTTGACGGGCTCGGCCGCCTATGCCCAGAACGCGGGCGGCGCGGTCGGTGGCGCCGTTGGTGGTGCGGCCGTCGGCGGCGTCGTCGGCGGGCCGGTAGGCGCCGCGGTGGGTGGCGCCGTGGGCGCCATCACGGGATCGGCCCTCCCGCCGCAGCCCTCGGTGGTCTACCAGGGTCCGGTGGTCGTCGGCGAGGCATTGCCCGACACCGTCACCTACTACCCCGTCCCCGATTACGACGCCTATAGCTACACGGTGATCAACAACAGGCGCGTCATCGTCGACCGCCACAACCATAAGGTTGTTCGGATCATCGAGTGACCGGGCTGCACCTTGATGGAAGACGAGCCCCGGCGCCCTCGTGCCGGGGCTTTTTCTTGGGCGGCTTCTCAAGCGGAAAAAGCTCGGTTCGACACCGCAAAAGTCGCATCCGGCGGCCAAGCGGCCGCTCACGCCATCGAGACCATCCTGAGCCCTATTTGAACGGCCCTTGCGCAAAGGGCGATGAGCCGGCATCACGTTTCGCGCTTTCCGAGGATCAGGATCCCTCACTGCGGCTCGCTGCTTTGGACAGGTGCCAATTGCGCCCCGCTGGCGATCCGGGCACACTCCCCTCAAATTCCGTCCCCCATCTCGGCGCAGCGCGTCTCGAAGCGCGAACGTCTTCAGGAGCAGGCATATGTCGTCGATCCAAGGCAAGGTCGCGTGGGTCACCGGAGCCGGAAGCGGGATCGGGCGCGCGACGGCGATGGCCCTCGCGAGGGCAGGCTGCGAGGTCGTGCTGTCCGGCCGGCGCAAGGCTCCGCTCGATGAAACCGCTCGCCTCATTGCCGCGGCCGGCGGGAGCGCGGCGATCGAGATGCTGGACGTCGTCGATAGCGCCGCGGTGGAAGCCACCGCCCAACGTATCGGGAAAAAATTCGGCCGGCTCGACATCCTGATCAACAATGCGGGACTGAACATTCTCGAGCGCGCCTGGTCGGCCCTCAATGCTTCTCGCATCGATGAGATTCTCGGAGCCAATCTGCACGGCGCATTCTATTGCGTCGTGGCGGCCCTGCCGATCATGCGCGCGCAGAAGGATGGCCTTATCGTCAACATCGCATCCTTGGCGGGCAAGCATGTCTCACCGCTGTCCGGCCCCGGCTATACGGCGGCCAAGCACGCGGTCGTGGCGATGAGCGCCAGCATCAACATGGAGGAGTTCGCCAACGGGATTCGCGCCTGCGCCATTTGTCCGGGCGAGGTCGCGACGCCCATCCTCGATCTCAGGCCCGTGCCCGTCAGCGCCGAGGATCGCGCCAAAATGCTGCAGGCCGAGGATCTCGCCGAGACGGTCCTCTTCGTCGCCAGCATGCCAAGACATGTGTGCATCAGCGAGATTGTGCTCGCGCCGACCTGGAATCGCGGCTATCTCGCAGCCATGCAACAGCCCCATATCGATGGGCGCGCGCGAAAATCCGCCTAGACGACGGGCTTCCCGCGAACGCGGATGGTCGGCGTCGCCAAGTGGCGGAGCACCGCGATGAGCTCACCGGCGGCGAGAAAGTCCGTGGCCGGTTCGATGGGACAGGGTGAGGACCGACGGAGGTAATGAATGACCGATCTCGCTAGCCGCCCGACGCGGGAGCTGAGCGAGCTGCGCGATCAGGCGCTCCGCGATTACGAGGCGCTTCGCGGGCGTCGCCTCAAGCTCGACATGACGCGCGGCAAGCCCTCCCCCGAACAGCTCGACCTCAGCACCGGCATGCTGTCCTTGCCCGGCAACGGCGACTACCTTTCCGAACGCGGCGAGGATGCACGCAACTACGGCGGGGGGCCGCAAGGGCTCCCCGAGGCACGAGCCTTGCTTGCCGATGCGCTCGGAGCGCCGATCGACCAGATCCTCGTGGGCAATAACTCGAGCCTCGCGCTCATGCACGACTGCATCGTCTTCGCGCTTTTGAAGGGCGTTCCGGGCGGCCACGCTCCATGGAGCGAAGAAAGGCCGATCACCTTTCTGTGCCCGGTGCCGGGCTACGACCGGCATTTCGCGATTTGCGAGGAATACGGCATCCGGATGCTCACCGTTCCACTGACGGGGCAAGGGCCCGACATGGATGCCGTGGAAAGCCTGGTCGCCGATCCCTCCGTCAAGGGAATGTGGTGCGTCCCGCAATATTCCAATCCGACAGGGGAGACCTATTCCGACGAGACCGTGAGACGGCTCGGCGCCATGCGCGCGGGTGCAGCCGACTTCCGGCTCTTCTGGGACAACGCCTATGCGGTTCATCACCTGAGCGAGCACCGCCGCGCGGTCGCGAATATTTTCGACGCTTGCGGCGCCGGGGGGCATCCGGACCGCGCCTTCGCCTTCGCCTCGACGTCCAAGGTCACCTTCGGGGGAGCGGGCCTCGGCTTCTTCGCTTCCTCGCCCGCGAACATGCGCTGGTTCGTGGCGCGGATGAGCCGGCGTACGATCGGGCCCGACAAGCTGAACCAGCTCCGGCATGTGCGCTTCCTGCGCGACACCGCCGGCCTGCTCGGGCTCATGGACGCCCATCGCGCGCTCCTCGGGCCGAAATTCGAGGCGGTGTCGGAAGCGCTCGGCGCGAGGCTCGGCGGGCTTGGCGCCGCGCGCTGGACGAAGCCCGACGGCGGATATTTCATCACGCTCGACATGAGGATCGGCTCAGCGAGGCGCGTCGTCGAGCTCGCCCAGGATATCGGGCTCGCGCTTACGCCAGCCGGCGCGACCTATCCGCTCGGCCACGATCCCGATGACAGGACGCTTCGCATCGCGCCGACCTATCCGGCACTCGCCGAGGTGCGCCTCGCGGCGCAGGGCATCGCCGTCTGCGTGCTCTTGGCCGCGACCGAGGCGCTGCTCGCGACCCGCGAAGGCGGGGCTTCGCCGAATGTCGCAGCGCCTGCGCGTCCGGCTCCGAAATCCGCGGCAACCGCAGCGTAGCGAACCGATCCCGCGAACGGGGCGATGCTGAACGTCCTTCTTCTCAATGCCTATTCGGCGAACCACGCCGAACGCTTGCGAGGCTTGCTGAGAACGAGCTGGCACGTGGCCACGTTCGACGAGAGGGTTTCAGGCACCTCGCTCGAGGCCGGGTTGCGCGAAGCCGACGCGCTGGTCACGACCCGCTACGCCTCCACCATGCCGCCAGCGCCGAGGCTCAGGCTGGTGCAGAGCCCGGTCTCAGGTCACGACCGAATGGACGAGGCCGCGATTCCGCCAGGTTGCACGGTTTGCAACGTGCATGAACATGAGATCGGCGTCAGCGAATACGTCCTGCTCGCCATGCTCGATTGGAACGTCGGGCTGGCGCGGCTCGACGCGCGCTTGCGCGGCGGGAACTGGACGGGCGGCGTCGCCGTCGCCGGACACACCCATGGCGAGCTCGCTGGCAAGACGCTCGGACTCATCGGGGTCGGGCGCATCGGCAGGGCGGTGGCGCGCCGCGCCAAGGCCTTCGACATGCGCGTGATCGCGGTGAGCCGCACGCTTCGCTCGGGCGAGGACCACATCGACGACCAAGGCTCGATGCATGAGCTCGACGCCATGCTGCCTCGCTGCGACTTTCTCGCGGTCACCTGTCCGCTCAACGAGATGACGCGCGGGCTGATCGACGCCCGGCGCCTCGCGCTATGCAAACCGCAACTCGTCATCATCAACGTCGCGCGAGCCGCCGTGCTCGAAGAGGAAGCCTTGTACCGCGCGCTCCGCGATCGCCTCATCGCAGGCGCGGTGCTCGACGTCTGGTACGCCTATCCGACCCCTGAGAACCCTGCCGCGCGTCCTTCGCGCTTGCCGTTCCACGAACTCGCCAATGTGATCATGACGCCGCACTGCTCGGCGTGGACGGACGGGCTCATCGAGCGCCGCTGGCGCTTCATTGCGGGCAATCTCGACCGTTTCGCGCGCGGCGAAC
Organism: uncultured Alphaproteobacteria bacterium; assembly: GCA_963713805.1. Classification (GTDB taxonomy): domain Bacteria; phylum Pseudomonadota; class Alphaproteobacteria; order Rhizobiales; family Beijerinckiaceae; genus GAS188. The sequence goes on from CAVQNF010000018.1 coordinate 23,030, forward strand.
CGGTGCAAAACGTGATCATCGGGCCAAGGCCCCTGCCGCAGGCGAACGGCGCCGACGCCTAATTGTCTAGACAATTGACCCGGTAGCGGCTGCGCCATAGCATCCCGCGGCTTGGTCTTGAGAACGTTCCCGCCTCTCGTTGCGCCATGTCGGGTTTGCCACCAAGCGAGGCCGCGCCTTTGATCCACGAAGTATTTGGATGATTCGCAAAGCCGGATGCAAGCCGGATCGTGACAAGGGACATGGGAGGATACCGAATTGCGCCGCGTCATCGACCTCGAATGCAATCTGCCCACCGGAGAAGATACGCCGACCTATCGGGAAGCCATTCAGGGACGGCCGGGCAATCCCGTGCCCGATCGCCTCGAACGTCCTCCCGGCTACGGTTTCGATAACTACAATCGCATCTTCAAGGGCCGGGCCGAGCGCTCCACTCCGGAGGAAGGCGTGGTCGAAGGCGCGGGCGTCGCCAGCCTCCTTGCCGACATGGACCGGGCCGGAATCGAGGTGGGCATTCTCGGAGGCGCCTCGAATCCGACCTTGGCCCGGGTCGCCAAAGCCCATCCCGACCGCTTCATCAGCCTTGCGGCGATGAGTCCGCTCGACGGCATGCGCGCCGTGCGTGAGTTCGAGCGCCTGGTGCGCGAGGAAGGGATCGGCGGCATGCGCGTCGTCGCTCTCTACAACATGATCCCGGCGAGCGATCGCCGCTACTATCCCCTCTACGCGAAATGCGTCGAACTCGACGTGCCCGTGCGAATCTATACCTCGATGAACTACGCCAACGATCGCCCCTACGATCTCGGGCATCCGCGACATCTCGACGATGTCGCGATCGACTTTCCGGAATTGCGCATCGTCGCGGGACTTGCCGGCTGGCCCTGGATCAACGACATGGTCGGCCTGTTGCGCAGGCACCCCAATCTCTATTGCGACACCGCCGCGCACCGGCCGCGCCATTTCGCCACCGAGGGTTCCGGCTGGGAGCAGTTTGTGCGCTTCGGCAACACCTTGTTGCAGGACAAGATCATGGTGGGGCTTTCGCGCGGCATCTTCGGCGTTCCCTTCGAAGAGCTGCTCGGCGAATACCAGACGCTCCCGCTGAAGGACAGCGTCATGGAGAAATGGCTTTACACGAACGCGGCGAACTTCTTTCGGTTGAACTGACCCTCGAGGCCCATGGCGCGATTTGCCTTTCGTCGATGTCTTCACGCGATCCCGCTCATGATCGTCGTGGTTCTGCTGGTCTTCGGCATGCTGCAGCTCACGCCGGGAGACCCGGTGCAGGCCATGGTCGGGCAATATCCGGTTCCCCCTGAATTTCGGGCCGCGATCGAGAGCCACTATCATCTCAACGACCCGTTCCTGGCGCGCCTCTGGCAATACTTCGTCAACCTCGCGCACGGCGATCTCGGCTTCTCCTTCCAAATGCAGCGACCCGTCGCCGACCTCATCCTCGAGCGCGCTCCACGCACGCTCCTGCTCGCCGCCGGCGGCTTCCTGCTCGGCATCCCGATCGGGATGGCTGTCGGCGTCATCTCCGCGACGAGCCGAAACAGCCATGTCGATCGGTTCTGGACCACCGCCACGCTGATCGCCTACGCGATCCCCGGCTTCTGGCTCGGGCAGCTTCTGGTGATCTTCTTCGCCATGCAGCTCGGCTGGTTTCCGACGCAAGGCATGGCGCCTCTGGTATCGCGTGCCTCGGGTGCCGGCTGGCTGCTCGAACGGGCGCGCTACCTCGCCCTTCCCGCGATCACCTACGCGATCTACGAGGCGACCCGCGTGGCGCGCCTGATGCGGGCGAACGTCATCGAAACGCTCGGGCAAGGGTATATCGTCACCGCGAGAGCCAAGGGCCTCTCGCGACAAGCCGTCATCCGGCACCATGTGTTGAGGAACTCGAGCCTGCCCGTCGTCACCATCATGGGATACGCCTTCGGCGTCGCCATGGGAGGGGCCGTTCTCATCGAGACCGTGTTCTCGTGGCCGGGCATCGGCCTGCTCTTGATCGAGGCGATCCGGGCGCGCGACAATCAGGTGGTGGTCGGCGTCGTGCTGTTCGTGTCCTTCGCCGTCATCTCGATGAATCTGATCGTCGATCTCCTCTATTGCGCGCTGGATCCGCGCATCCGCACCGGTTCATGAACGAGAAAGCCCCAGGGCCTTCGCCTCGTTTCTCTTCACCGGAGGAAGCCGGAGCCATTGAGCGAATTCGGAAATGGACGCGCGAATTTGCAGCCACGCGCTGGTCGCTCGCGGTGACGACATTCCTCGCGCGGCTCAACCAAACGCGCTACGGCTCCGCCGGCCTCGCAATCCTCGCGATATTGCTGCTCGTCGCCATCGCGGCGCCTCTGATCGCGCCCTTCGATCCCCTGAGACAGGTCGCCGATAGCCTCACCGCGCCTTCATGGACCCATCCGATGGGGACGGACAATATCGGGCGAGATTTGCTCTCGCTCGTCATCCACGGCACACGCGCTTCGCTCGCCATCGGGTTTTGCGCCGCGCTCGCCGCGCTTCTCGTCGGTGGCACGATCGGCGCTCTCGCCGGATATCGGCGCGGCGTCGCCGAAACCGTGCTGATGCGGCTTGCCGAGCTCTTCCAGACCCTGCCCGTCATCATCGTCGTGCTGTTCGCCATCGCGCTCTTCGGCTCGAGCTTCTGGCTCCTGATCGCCGCGGTCGCGCTGGCCATCTGGCCGCTCGAAGCGCGGCTGATCTACGGGCAGTTCATCAATCTGCGCGAGCGTGAATTCGTGGCGGCCGCCATCGTCGCCGATCTTTCGACCACCCATATCGTGCTGCGCGAAATCCTCCCCAACGCCTTGCCGCCCGTCATCGTGCAGGTCGCGCTCGACGCGAGTCTCGCGATCCTGATCGAATCCGGTCTCGGCTTTCTCGGCTTGTCCGATCCGAACATGATCAGCTGGGGGCAGCTCTTGTTCGCGGCACAGGATTTCCTGAATGCCGCCTGGTGGATGAGCGTGTTTCCCGGCCTCGCCATCTGCATCGCGATCATCGGCTTGAACCTTTTGGCGGACGGCTTGAACGAGGTCGTGAATCCACGCGCCGTTCGCGCGATGATCGGACTGGCCGCATGATGGGCGGCGCCGAGGCATCGCACGGGCGAGGACGGCGAAGGGAGCAAAGCGCCTTGACGAATGAAGCTGCCTCCCCGGCGCGACTGCTGGAGGTCTTCAGCCTCAAGGTGCATTTGCGGATCGCGGAGAGGATCGTGCGCGCGGTCGACGATGTCGATCTCTTCGTCAAGCGCGGCGAGTGCGTGGGAATCGTCGGGGAATCCGGTTCCGGGAAGAGCACGCTTGCGCGCGCGATTCTCCGGCTCTTGCCCAATGTCGAGCTCGCCGAGTTTTCCGGGAAAGTGCTGTTCGACGGCAAGGATCTTTGCGCGATGCCCGATGCGGCCGTGCAGCGGCTGCGTCGCGCGGGCAGCTTCTCGATGGTGTTCCAGGATCCGCTGGGCTTCCTCAACCCCACGCAACGCGTCGGAGCCCAGATCGCCGAAGCCTTGCCGTCGGGGCTGCGTCGAGCCGATGCGCTCCAACGCATCCATGGCCTGTTGCGCGAGGTCGGCCTGCCCGAGCCCGAACTCGTGGCGAAGCGCTATCCCCACGAGCTTTCGGGGGGAATGCGCCAGCGCGCGCTCATCGCCGTCGCGCTCGCACCTTCTCCCGAGCTCCTCGTCGCCGACGAGCCCACGACCTCCCTCGACGCGACCGTCCAGCTTCAGGTGCTCGAAACACTGCGCCGCCTGCATCGCGAAAGGAACATGGCGCTCCTGGTCATCACTCATGATCTCGGCCTCGTCGCCGAGCTCTGCGACCGCGTCTACGTCATGCAAGGCGGGAAGACTGGTCGAAAACGCCGACGTCTTCACGCTCTTCGAAGCGCCGAAACACCCCTATACGACAAAGCTCATCGAGCTTTGCGCGAGGGGAGCGCCAGGCGCGGGCGAGACGCCCGCGCGAGCTGTCGCTGCGCACCCGGGTCCGGGCGGGCGTCGATCGCCCGACCCCTCGGATGGAGCGGTCACGTGACGGCGGCGATTCTTTCGGCACGCGGTCTTGTCCAGACCTTCACAGGTCGCAAAGGCGGAGATTGGCGACGCCATCACGTCAAGGCGGTGGACGGCGTCGATCTCGATATCCGAGAAGGCGAGACCTTGGCGATCGTCGGCAAATCGGGCTCGGGAAAAAGCAGCCTCGCCCGCCTCTTCCTAGCGCTCGCCCGGCCGACGAGCGGAACCGTTTTCTATCGCGGCCAGGCGCTCGACACGCTCACGCACGCCCAGCGCCGCGCCTATCGGCGCGACATCCAGGCGGTGTTCCAGGATCCCGCCGCCTCGCTCAATCCGCGCATGCGGGTCGAGAGCATCCTGGCCCATGTGATCAGCAGGCACGCGCTTGCCGAAGGCGAAGGCGTAGGCGCGCTCGCGGCCGACGGGCTCGGCGCGGTCGGGCTCACGCCGGCCGGCGAGTACCTGTCGCGCTATCCCCACCAATTGTCGGGTGGCCAGCAGCAGAGGGTGGCGATCGCCCGCGCCATGCTCCTGAAGCCGAGGCTCGTCATCGCGGACGAGCCCTTGTCGAGCCTCGACATATCGATCCAGACCCAGCTCCTCGATCTCATGCGGGAGCTGAAACGCAAGACCCGTGTCGGCTTCGTCATCATCAGCCATGATCTCAACGCGGTGGAGTCGATCGCCGACCGCGTCGCGGTGATGTATCGGGGACGCATCGTCGAAGCCGGCGCGCAGGTGCTGAGCCATCCGCTGCATCCCTACACGCGAGCCCTCGTCGATGCGCGCCTCATTCCCAACCCGAGGCTCGCTCGCTCTCGACGGCGCATCGTGCTCGCGAGCGATGCGGTCTCCGCGCCACCGCCCGTCGGCGGTTGCCGTTTCCGCGATCGCTGCCCCTTCGCGATCCCGGTTTGCGAGGCCGAAGATCCCGCGCTCGAGCCGGCGCGCGAAGGCGAGAGCCTCGTCGCCTGCCACCGCGTGGAGAGCCGGACGGGCTCCGACCTCGAAACCGCCGGCGATCCGGGTTTCCCGGTCCTGGCGCGCAAGCTCGGCTCGACGATCGCATCGCCATGAATTTGAATGCTCAGCAGGGAGGAACCGACATGTTCTCGTATCAGGCCCGCCGGCACCGACAAGATGAGAAGATGAAGACGCTTTCCGCACGCCACGCTCTTGGCCGAAGCGCAGCCCTCGTTCTCCTCACCTGCGGTCTTTTCGCCCTTCCGGCGACGCGGGCGAGCCTGGCCGAGGGGGTGCCGAAACCCGGCGGCAGCGTCGTCATCGCCATGGACCCGGCCGGTCTTTCGATCCTCAACACCGAGCTCACCTCATTGTCGCCTGCCCTTTACATCGCCGACGTGTGGGCGGACGGCCTCATGGCGCGCGACGCGACGGGCAAGCGCGTGCCGCACATCGCGACGAGCTGGACCGTCTCGGATGACGGCAAGACCTATACGTTCAATCTGCGTCGGGGGCTGAAATGGTCGGACGGCCAGCCCTTCTCCTCGGCGGATGTGGTGTTCACGCTCACGCAATTCGCCAAATACAACACCTACCTCTCGAAGATCGTGCCCTTGATCGCGAAGGTCGAAGCTCCCGACGACGCGACCGTGGTCGTCGGCCTTACCCAACCCGTCGCCGCGGCCCTCGATCTCTTCGACAAGGAGAATTTCCCCCTGATGCCGAAGCACATCTATGAGGGCACGGATATTCCGACGAATCCCGCGAACAGGAAGCCGGTCGGGCTCGGCCCCTTCGCCTTCGAGTCCTGGGAACAGGGCCGATCGCTGAGCTTCGTGCGCAACCCGTATTATTGGGACCAGCCCAAACCCTATCTCGACAAGGTCCTGGTCGCGTTGATCCCGAACGCCCAGCAATTGTTGAATGCCTTGATCCAGGGCGAGGTCGACTGGGTGCAGCTCGATTTCTCGCAGATCCAGCGCGCGCAGGAGGCCGCGAAGAACGGCAAGATCAAGGTCATCAAGATCGAGGTGAACGCGCCCGAGCGCTCCTCGCTCGATTTCAACATGCGCCGCGCGCCGATGAGCAACGTCAAGGTGCGCCAGGCCCTGTTCTACGCGACCGACCGCAATCGCATCAACGCCGATGCCTATCGCGGCCTCGCCTTTCCGGCGACGAGCGCCATTCCCGAGCAATTCAGGGAACTCAACGACCCGTCGGTGAACTACGACAAGCTCTACCCCTTCGACCCGCAAAAAGCGGCCGCCGTCCTCGACGAGGCCGGATACAAGATGCAGGACGGCAGACGCTTTTCCGTCGAGCTCACCTATATCGCCACATCGCCGTTCGACGCGATCGCCAAGAGCCTCGCGGCGCAATGGAAGGAGATCGGCGTCGATGTGAGGCTTGCCGGTCTCGATTCGCAGATCTGGCTCGACAAGGTCTACCGGAAGAACGATTTCGACATTTCGCTGATCTCGCTCACCGGCCGCTCCGATCCGACCCTGGGGGTCGACCGCAGCTTCGTCTGCAACGACGCCCATGTGCCCTATACGAATCCGACCGGCTACTGCAATCGTGAGCTCGACCGCATCGCGGCCGAAGCCGGCGCGGCGCCCACTGCCCAGAGGCGCGCGCTCTACAAGCAATACGAGGAGATCGTGGCGCGGGATCTCAACGAGATCACGCTGACCAACGCGCCGACCTACAATGCGGTCGCGACCAAGTTCAAGAACCTCGACGCCCAGTTCGACATCGCCTTCAACGAGCATCCGAACTGGGCCGAGGCCTTTCTGCCCGAAGATGCACGGTAGGAGCGCGACACCTTGGAACGTAACGTCACGCCACTGGTGCGTCCGCGCAGCGTCGCGGTGCTCGGTGCCTCGGCCCACCGCCGGACGCAAGGCAATGGGGTCATTCAGAACCTGCAGAAATCGGGCTTTCGCGGGCAGATCATGCCGATCCATCCGACGGCCGAGGCGGTGGATGGGCTCCCGGTCAGCGCCTCGATCGAGCGGCTCCCGCGCGACACCGATCTCGCCATCGTCGCCATCCCGGCACCCGGCGTCGCCACCTCGCTGGCGGAGCTGGACCGGGCCGGCGTGCGTTCAGCCATGGTTTTCACCAACGGCTTCTCGGTCTCGGAGGAAGACGCGTTTCGCCGCTTCGCCGAGAAGAGCGCCATGATGATCCACGGCCCGAATTGCATGGGGCTGATCAACGTCTCCGACAAGCTGCCGCTTTATCCATCGACGATCACCGACAAGGTGCGTCCGGGCAAGGTCGCGCTCATCGCCCAGTCCGGCTCGGCCGCCATCTCGTTGATGAACTCGACGGCGGTCGGATTCTCGAAAGTGGTCACCATGGGAAGCGAGTTCCAGGTGACCGCGCCCGACTACATGCGCTGGCTGGCCGCCGATGATGAGACCTCGGTGATCGGGATCGTGCTCGAGCAGATCAAGGACCCGCCGAGCTTCGCAAGGGCGGTCGAGACCATCCACGCGGCCGGCAAAGCCGTCATCGTGCTGAAGGTCGGCAAATCCGACGTCGGCGCCTTGGCGGTTCAGGCCCACACCGGAGCGCTTGTCAGCCGCAGCGATGCCTATGATTGCTTCTTCGCTGGTTGCGGTGTGGCGACGGTCGAGGACTATGACGAGATGATCGCAACCCTCGAATGCTTCGCGTCGAGGCGAGCGACGATCGCGGCAAGCCGCGTCGGGATCGTCGGCATCTCGGGCGGCGAGACCGCGCTCGCCTGCGATCTCGCCGCGCAATCGGGTGTTCCGGTCGCGGCCTGGAGCGAGGCAACCGCAGCCCGCATAAAGGCCGCGCAACCGGGATCGACCGGGCGCAACCCGCTCGACCTCGGGGCGACGGTGCACCACACGGTGGAGCAGGATGCGGAGGCGATCGATGCGATCCTCGAGGATGAGGCGGTCGACGCCTTGCTCGTCGTCCAGGATGCGCAAGCGAGCCTCACCCCGACCATGCTCGGCAATTATCTCCCGCGCATCCAAGCCTATGGAAGGCACGGCCAGAAGACGCACAAACCCGTCGTGCTCGTGTCGCCGACTTCCGAGAATACGCATGCGCGAATTCACGAGGAGCTGTCGGCCTATGGGGTTCCTGTCCTGCGCGGCTTGCGCGGGGCGTTGGTCGCCCTTCGCAATCTTGGAATCCACGCACGGGCGCTGCAGAACCGGCATGAGACGTTGCGCGAACGCGCCGTTCATCGGCGCAACGACGCGGCCGCAAAGATCGCAAGCGAGCTCGCTGGCCGTTCCGGCCCGCTTCCAGCGGAGCTTTCCGCGCGCATCCTGACCGCCTATGGCATTCCCTTCGTGCGCTCCGCCCTCGTTCGTTCGAAGGAGGAGGCGCTCATCCAGGCCGAGAAGATCGGCTATCCCTTGGTGGTGAAGATCTCTTCGCCCGACATCCCGCATCGCTCCGATATCGGCGGCGTCGAGCTCGGCGTCGGAAATCCCAAGATGCTGCGCGGAGCCATCGATCGCATCACGCGCAAAGCGCGCGCGGCACGGCCCGATGCGCGCATCGAGGGATATGAATTGCAGGAGGCGCTCACCGACCGGATCGAGGCCGTGGTCGGCTTCATCGCCGCCCCGCCTTTCGGCGCCCTCGTGCTCGTCGGCAAGGGAGGGACGCTCGTCGAGCTCGAAGCGGATCGCGCGGTGGGCTTGAGCCCCCTCTCGCCCGGCGAAGCAACCTCGATGATCCACCGCACCCGCCTCGGTGCGCTCCTCGGCGGCTACCGCAACCTCGTGCCGAAGACGGACCTCACGGAGCTCGCAAATTTGCTGTCGAACCTCTCCGGACTCGCTTTCGACTTGCACGAGCACCTCGCGGAATGCGATCTCAACCCGGTGCTCATCCGGAAGGGGACAGGAGAGGTGAAAGTGGTGGATGTGTTGCTGGTGGCGGGAAGCCGTTCCTATCCATGATGAAGCACGCCTTTCTCGAAACGGGTCGCGCGGCGCCTCACGCCGCTTCACCCTGACGCCAGCGGAGCCTCCAGCGAGACGCTCGACGCTCCGTGGGATCGTTCTCGCACGCTCGTTTTCTCGATCTGCCGAATCCCGACCATCACCCGAGCGAGATGCCATGCGGCTTGAGCCTGTCGACATCGCGATCGTGGGCGCGGGCTTCGGCGGCGCGGCATTTGCCTGGCGCCTGTCGCAGCGACGGCCGGATCTGCGCATCCTCTGTGTGGAGCGAGGCGGCTTCCCGGATCGAGCCGCCCTGCCGGCGCTGCGCTCGGACTGGCAGCGCGCGGCTTTGAACGAATGGGCGACTTCGCCCAACATCAGGCTCAAGGCCGGCCGGGCGTCCACCTCCGCCGATTATCCGATCGACGACACGCAATCCGACTTCAAGCCGTTGATGTGGAACGGGGTCGGCGGCTCGACCATCGCCTGGGCCGCGCATTTTCCGAGGTTGCACCCCTCGGATTTCCGCACGCGAAGCCTCGATGGTGTCGGCGACGACTGGCCCTTTTCCTATGCCGAGCTCGAGCCGTATTACGATCTCAACGACGCCGAATGCGGCGTGTCGGGGGTGGCGGGCGATCCTGCCTATCCGCCGAAGACCGAACGCGCCATGCCGCCCGTCGCGCTCGGGCGCATGGGCATGGCCGCGGCGCGGGGTTTCGATGCGCTCGGTTGGCACTGGTGGCCGGTCGACGCCGCCATCAATTCGCGATCCCATGCGGGCAGGGCCGGATGCAACCATTGCGGCCCCTGCCTGATCGGCTGCGCGACCGGGGCGAAGTCCTCGACCGACCTCACCTATTGGCCGAAGGCGATCGCGAACGGCGTCGAGCTTCGGACGCATTGCATCGTGCAGCAGGTCGAGATCGAAGCAGGCCGGGCGCGCGGGATCACTTATCGCGACAAGAACGGACGCGAAGTCTTCCAGCCGGCGCAAATCGTCGTCGTCGCCGCGAACGGCATCGGCACCCCGCGCCTGCTCCTGGCTTCCGGCGTCGAAAGCCCCGCGCTCGGCAAAAACCTCATGTTCCATGGCGCGGCCTACGCGAGAGGCATGTTTCGCGAAGAGCTTGACGGACCCGTGGGCCCCGTCGGCTGCGCCGTCTACAGCCATGAATTCTACGAGACCGATGCCAGCCGCGGCTTCAAGCGCGGGGTGCATCTGCAGGTGACGCGCGAGAATGCGCCGCTGCTGCAAGCGGCGCGTCTCGAGAAGCCCTGGGGCGAGGAGGCCCAGCGTCTTTTGCGCGAGGAATTTCGCCATTCCATGACGGTGCTCGTCTGCAACGAGGACCTGCCGGAAACGAGCAACCGGGTGACCCTCACGAACCACCGGGAGTCCGACGGCCTGCCCGGCGTGAAGCTCGAATACCGCATCTCGGAGCCTACGCGCCGCGCCCTCGATTTCGGCCTCGCTCGGGCCGAGGAGATGTTGCGCGCGGCGGGCGCTCATCGAACCGTGCGGCTCGATCTCGCGCCGCTCACGGGGTGGCACCTCCTCGGCACGGCGCGGATGGGGAGCGATCCGACCCGGTCGGTCACCGACGCCAGCGGGAAAGTGCATGGGGTCGCCGACCTCATCATCGCCGATGGCAGCCTTTTTCCGACGGTCGGCGCGGTCAATCCGGGCTCGACGATCGGCGCCTTGGCGCTCAAGCTCGCCGATGATCTCGCACGGAGCTCGAGATGATGAATGCGTTCCTGTCGGCGATCGTCGACACCATCCTGCCGGGCGAACCCCCGGGGTCCGGCGCGTCTCCCTTGCCGTCGGGCACGCAGGCGGGGCTCGTTCTGCGCTCGAAGGATCACGGACAGGAAGCCGTTCTTCGGCTGATCGCGGCGCGCGCCGGCGGCGAGGAGGCGTTCGCGCGTGCTTCCTTCGCCGAGCGGACGGTCGTGCTGGAAACGGTCGAGAAGGAGAGCTTCGACATGTTTCGCGCGCTCGTCTCCTCCCTCCTGCAAGACTATTACGAGACGGCCGGCGTTCTCACGGCCATGGGATGGCGTGAAGGCGCGGCCCAGCCGCTCGGACACGCCGTGCCGCAGGGGGATGCCGCGACGATCGAACGCCTCGACAAGGTGCGGGCCCGCGGCCCGATCTGGCGGCCGGTCGATTGAGAAGGGGAAACATCGCCTCACTGCACGCGCCGGTTCGGCCGCCTCTTGGAAGAGACGCAAGATGAACCCGTCCTATGTTCACGGCTATCGCGCGCGCGAACACGAGCGCCTACAAGATCAGGCCGGCACCCTGATCGACATCCTTCACGGCGATACCAACTACCCGGCGGGCAGCCTCGTTCTCGAGGCGGGATGCGGCATCGGGGCACAGACGGTCACGCTGGCGCAGCGCAGCCCGGAGGCTCATTTCACCTCGGTCGATATTTCGGCTGATTCGCTCGTGGCGGCCAAGAGAGCCACGGATGCGCTGGGCCTCGCCAATGTCTGCTTCCTCGAGGCCGACGTCCTCGCATTGCCCTTCGCCCCGGAGACGTTCGATCACGTTTTCGTCTGCTTCCTTCTGGAGCACCTTCCAAGGCCGGCCGCGGCTTTGGCGATCCTCAACCGGCTTTTGAAAAAGGACGGCACGATCACCGTCATCGAGGGCGACCACGGATCGGCCTATTTCCATCCGGACAGCAAGGCGGCGAAGGCGGCCATCCAGTGCCAGATCGAGCTCCAGCGCCGCGCGGGAGGCAATGCGCTGATCGGCCGGCAGGTCTACCCGCTGATGCTCGATGCCGGTTTGCGGATGGTCCATGTGTCCGCGCGAACCGTGTACGTGGACGCGAGCAGGCCCGATCTCGTCGACGGCTTCACGAAGAAGACGTTCACCGCGATGATCGAAGGTGTTCGCGAACCGGCGATCAAGGCCGGCATGATCGAGCCCGAAATCTTCGATGAGGGGATTCGCGATCTTCGAAGAACGGCCGGGGCCGACGGCGTCTTCTGCTACACTTTTTTCAAGGGAACGGGGAAAAGGGGCAAGGCGTCCGATTGATCGGACGACCGAGCGGGATCCGCGAACACGGCACCGTCGGCGCTCGGTAAGGCGCAGCGCGAAGATAAATTGATGGAGGTGGATTGTGGCACGAAAGAAGAAATCACCAATCCTTGAAGCGGTTCACGCGACGGCCAAGGACTTGCATGAAGCCGGCGTGATGGATCTCGTTACGCTCCGGAAATTTGATCGCCTCTGTTCGCCGCCTGTCACGCCGCTGAAGCCGGAGGAAATCAAACACATCCGGGAGAACGCACGGGTTAGCCAAGCGGTATTCGCGGCGCTGCTGAATACGAGCGTTTCAACGGTACAGAAATGGGAGATCGGTCAGAAGAAACCCATCGGCACTGCCCTGAAATTGCTTCATCTGGTGCAAGAACGCGGCTTAGACGCCGTCGCCTGAGACTTCAGCGTAAATTGGCGTGCCACGGTCGATGAAGATGGGCAATGTTGCTTCGCCGTGGCGCTATGATGCGAGCGCCCGTTGCGCGCTCCGATCTTCAAGACTGCGAAGGCCTGCGATGTCGCACTTCGCTTTTATCGCCGAAGTGCTGGCTGCTTCACCGCCATAACCCGACGTCCTCGATCGCGGTGTGTCGCTATCCGAAGGGATGACAGATGAGCGAAGGCGAGCAGTCGTGATGATGAGGTACCCGGGACGCGTCGCGCTCCTGGCGGGCGGTCTGACCGGCATCATCCCGACCGCGGCTTTCGCGCAGACATCTCTGCCAGCTTCGCAGTGGCACGTTGAGAGTGGCGGGATGCAGTCCAAATGGGGCGAAATCAGTCTCGTATACGAAGCCGACCAGCAGCACGCTTTGCTGTGGTTCATATGTAAGGGTGGCGGTGGCGCGCCATCGCAATATGATGATCGCAGCTGGATATTCCTATCACCGGCCAAATTTGGCGAAGCCTCCCATCCCCGTTCACCAGCAACACTCACGGTTGACGGCAAAAGCTTCAGATTCAAGCTGGGACGCTATGACTATATGACAAGGGCCGATGAGCAGAACGCTGCGATGGGAACACAAATGGATGATGGGCGCGCTGTGATGGCGGCGCTTGCGGGGGCAGAAACAGCCACTATCCGCTTCGGAACAACCGAGAAGCAGATTCTGATCGGCAGATCAGGGCGCGCGGTATTCGATACATTGCAATGCCCTGATATGGAGGCGGCGCTCAAAAGCGCGCGGCCTATCCCATGACCCGGGGAAATCGCCACCGAAATCGGCTCGGCGAAATCCAACTGTCCGTCAGAAATCGGCGGGGGCGCCGATCTCGTGTCGTTGGCGTGGGGTGGCGTCCCATGTCCGATCCGGATTGATCCAAGAGCGCGCACTTGTCTTGCCTCATCGCTTGTGCACAAGACACCCCACGACGATTTATCTCACCCCTTGAAACTTCGACGATCACCGAAAGCGAGGATGGCCATGACGATGCGGCGACTTGGACGGACGGAGATCATGGTGTCTCCCTTGTGCTTTGGCGGCAATGTGTTCGGATGGACGGCCGACGAAGCGACCTCCTTCGCCTTGCTCGATGGTTTCGTGGCGCAGGGTTTCAACTTCATCGATACGGCGGACTGCTATTCGATCTGGGTTCCCGGTCACAAGGGCGGCGAATCGGAAACGATCATCGGTCGCTGGATGAAGGCGCGCGGCAATCGCAAGAACGTGGTGATCGCGACCAAGGTCGGATGGGACATGGGGGGCGGCAAGAAAGGCCTGTCCAAAGCCTATATCCGCGAAGCCGTGAACGCTTCGCTCGGCCGGCTGCAGACCGATTATATCGATCTCTACCAATCCCATGTCGACGATGCGAGCACACCGCAGGAAGAGACGCTCGCCTGCTACGCCGAGCTCATCAAGGCGGGGAAGGTGCGTGCCATCGGCGCCTCGAATTTCGGCGCCTCGCGTCTCGCGGAAGCGCTCGAGCTCGCCGAAAAAAAGGGGCTTCCGCGCTACGAGACCTTGCAGCCGCTCTACAACCTTTATGATCGCGAGGTGTTCGAAAAGGAGCTCGAACCCCTTTGCCGCGCCAAGGGCGTCGGCGTCATCAACTACTATTCGCTCGCCGCCGGATTCCTCACCGGCAAATATCGCAAGCAGGCGGATCTGGAAGGCCGCGCGCGCGGCCAGCGAATCGGGGCGACCTATCTCAATGAGCGCGGCCTCGCGATCCTCGCCGCGCTCGACGCGGTCGCCGCCGAGGTGAAGGCCACCCCCGCGCAAGTGGCGCTCGCCTGGCTGATGGCGCGTCCCACCGTCACGGCGCCGATCGCGAGCGCGACGAGCCTCGCTCAGCTCTCGGAACTCGTGCCGGCGACGCGGCTGAAGCTCGATGGCGCGGCGATCGAGCGCCTCGATCGCGCCAGCCGCTGGACGAACAAGGATGCCGCTTGAGCTCGACGGCGCGGGCGATCACGCGAAGACGGGATTGAGGGCGCGGCCATATCCTTGCCGGGTAGCTAATTCGCCGCTTTCACCCCCTTGTCGAGGAAATCATTGGTGAAGACGGTCTTGGCGTCGAAATCCTTGAGCGTGAAGGCGCTCTTCACCGTCTGATAGTCGCTGGCGATGCGCTCGGGGTCGAAATAGCCGAGCATCGGCACCGGTCGCGGCGCGCGCATCAGATCGGCCGTGAGCTTCCAGGAAAGAGCGAGGTCGGTCGGGTCCTGGCTCGCCGCCGTGGCCACGGCTTGCAGGCAGGGCGCGGGATCGGCGAGACAGCTCGCGTAAGCCTTTTGCGTGACCTCGGTGAACCGGCGCACCGTGTCGGCGTGAGCCTTCAAATAGGCGCCGTTCACGAAGAAGGAATTGCCGTAGGGATTGAAGCCGATATCGGCGAGCTTGAGGAAGCCGAGATCGTCCTTGAACGTCCGCTCCGCGACGTAGTGGAGGTTGAAGAAATTCGTCGTCGCGTCGATGGTGCCCGATTGCAGCGCCGCGAATTTGGCGTCGGGCGCGACATTGACGAAGCGGACCGAAGCCGGATCGATGCCCGCCGTCTTGGCGATCAGCGGCCACATGAGGCGCGCGGCATCCGCGGCGGGCGTGCCGATCGAGTGGCCAGGCAAGTCCTTGATCGTCTTGATGCCGCTGCTCTTCTTCCAATAGATCGTGTAGGGCGAGGTCGCGTAGATGACCATGACGCCGACGAGATCGGCGCCTTCGCCTTTCGCCTGCATCGCGGTCGGCATGTCGACGATCCCGACCTCTGACGCCCCGACGCCGACGCGCTGCGCCGCATAGGCCGAGCCCTTGCCGATCTCGATGGTGAGATCGATGCCGGCCGCGGCGTAGTCGCCGCGCGCTTGCGCGAAATAGATCGGCGCATGATCGGCCCCGATCGTCCAGTTGAGCGTGAGCGCCATCTTGTCGGCCGCCACCGCGCGGCGGTGACGCGAGCGTCATTCCCGTCGAGAGCGCGGCCAGCACCGCAAGCATCGTCTTCAGCGTCTTCATCTCGATCTCCGCCGGTTCAGCAATCTTGTTTACGTCATCCCGAGCAGTTCATAAATGCGCCGCGAATAGGCGCCGAAAGCCTCATGCGTCTTGGTGTCGAGCGTGCGGGGTTCCGCGAGGTCGATGGCGATACGCCCCGCCATCCGCGCCGGGCGCGCCGTCAGCACGATGACCTTCGTGCCGAGGAACACCGCTTCGGAGATGCTGTGCGTCACGAACAGGATCGTCTTGGCGCTTTCCCTCCAGATGCGGTTGAGCTCGACGTTCATTCGCTCCCGCGTCAACGCATCGAGCGCGCCGAAGGGTTCATCCATCAAGACGAGCTTGGGATCGTGAACGAAGGCGCGCGCGATCGCGGCGCGTTGCTGCATGCCGCCTGAGAGTTCGTGGGGCCTGCTGTGCTCGAAGCCCTTGAGCCCGACGAGCTCGAGGAGATCGGAGGCCCGCTCGCGCGCCTCCTTTTGCGGCAGGCCGAGAATTTCGGCGGGCAGAAGCACGTTGTCGATGACGCTTCGCCATTTGAGGAGCAACGGCTGCTGGAACACCATGCCGATATCGCGCCCGGCATCGAGCGCGCGCCCGGCCCCGCCGATGCGCACCTCTCCGCCATCGTTGCGGACGAGACCCGACAGGATCTTGAGGAGGGTGCTCTTGCCGCAGCCCGAAGGCCCGACGAGCGAGATGAATTCGCCGGCCTCCACATCGAAGGAAACGTCGGAGACGGCGAGAAACTCCCTCCCCTCGACGCGATAGGTCTTGCGCACCCGGTCGAGGCGGATGAACGGGGCGTTGCCGAGAGGCTCGGTCACGATACCCTCGCGTCGACGGGCACGACGAGGCGCTCGGCAAGCACGACGAGCGCGTAGAGCACCACCCCTATCAACGTCACGAGGATGAGGGCCATGAACATCGCCGGCGTGTCGAGGGTCGATTGCACGCTCATCATCAGATAGCCGAGGCCCCGTTCCGAGCCGATGAACTCGCCGACGATGCTGCCGGCGACGGCGAGCACCGCCGCGACCTTCATGCCCGAGAAGACGAACGGCAGCGCGCTCGGAAGCTCGATCTTGCGGAAGATCTGCCAGCGCGAGGCGCGGATCACCCGCACGAGGTCGATGAGATCGGGCTCGACCTCCTTCAACCCGCGCGCCGTGTTGATGACGATCGGAAAGAAGCAGATGGTGAACGAGATCACGATGTTGGGCCCGATGCCGTAGCCGAGCCAGACGATGAACAAGGGGGCCATCGCGACCTTGGGAATCATGTTGAGCGTCACGAGCGGCGGCAGCGCCGCGCGCCTCACCCCCGCGCTCCAGTTGAACGTGACCGCGAGCGCGACGCCGACGGCGGTCGCGAGGAGAAAGCCGCCGAACACCTCGGTGCCCGTCACCAGCGCATGGCGCATCCAGTCGTAGCGCGCGACGGCGAGCGTCGACAGCGTTTCGACGGGAGACGGCAGGATGAAGCGCGGCACCTTGAGAGAGGCCAGCCACCAAAGAGCGATGAACACGACGTGCGAAAGGATCGCGAGCGAGTGACGCCTGAACCAGGCGGCCGTCGCGGAGCGCGCGACCTCGGATTCGCGCTCGCGCACGGCGGGGGTGCCACTCGAGGCATCGGAGATCATCGATGCGTCATCCTCGCCCGCCTTTTGCAAGAGCTCCCCCTCTTCAAGGGCACCTTCGATGTGCCGCTGAAATCAATAGCTTCCCGTGCGCACTTCGAAATGGGTCGCCTTGCCGAGGCTCCCCATGCCTCTCTCGACCCAGTCCGCCGTCCATTCGATCATGCGCGCCAGCGGAACGGAAGGGTAGCCGAAGAGCCCCGCCGCCTTTCCCGTATTGGCGAGCCAGGCGGTGCGGGCTTCCTGTCCGATGATCGTCACCGGCTTGCCGAAGGCCCGGCCGAAGGCTTGCGCCAGCGCGCGAATGCTCACCGTCTCGGGTCCGCTGACGTTGAGCGGCACCGCCGGCACCATGGCGTGACGCAGCGCGCGCAGCGATTGGGCGCAGGCGTCTGCCTGCCAGATCACGTTGACATGGCCCATGGTGACGTCGATCGGCTCGCCCGCGAAAACCTTGCGGGCCACGTCGTGCAACACGCCGTAGCGCATGTCGATGGCATAGCTCAGCCGGATGATCGTGGTGGGCGACCCATGGAGCTTGGCGAAATACTCGAACATCCGCTCGCGCGCGACGCAGCTCATCGCATATTCCCCGGGCGGCCCGACGCTCTCCTCCTCGCTCGCGCCACCGCCTTCGACCGGCACGAAGGGATAAACGCAGATCGTCGAATAGGCGACGATACGGCCGCCGCGGAAATGCTCGGCGACGAGCGCCGGGACATAGGCGTTCATCGCCCAGGTCAGTTCCTCCGAACCCTGCGAGCCGAACTTCCGCCCCGCCATGAAGATGACGTTCTTCGCCTTCGGCAGCGCTGCGACCGCCTTCGGATCGAGCAGGTCCGCCACCAAGGTCTCGATCCCCTGCGCCTCGAGATATTCCTTCACCGCGCCGTCGCTGAAGCGCGCGACGCCGATGACGCGACGCTCCGGCGCGGCGCGCTTGGCGAGCCGCGCCAAGGTCGGTCCCATCTTGCCGGCGACGCCGATCACCATGATGTCGCCATCGAGCGCGCGAAGCTCCGCGACGAGGGCCGACGAGGGCCGCGTCATGAATTCGTCGAGCGTCTCGGCACTCTCGAAACGGTCGGGTATCGCGTCACCGCTCATCGTTCTCACCTTGTCGCAAGCCGCTCCAGGCGCTCGGCGAAGGGCGGGGGCGCCCAATCCGCCTCGATGCCGAGATCGGCGAGGATCACCTGCGCCGCGTTGTAGCCGGGGAGCCCGGTGATGTTGCCGCCCGGATGGCTGCTCGAGCCGCAAAGGTAGAGCCCCTCGATAGGGGCCCGATACTCGCCCGCGCCCGCGAACGGCCGGTCATGGCCGACTTGCCCTCCGTTGAAGGCACCGATCAGGAGATCCGCCTCGCGCATGTTGGGGAGCGAGCCTTCGATGTCGAGCGGCGTGCGCGTGAAGGCATCGATGACGCAGTCGGAGAGATTGGGCGCGTGACGCGTCCAGAGCTTCAGCATCTCCTGCCCATGCGCGACGCGCGCACCCTCCCAATTGCGCGCATCGCCAGCCGAGCCGATAGGGAAGCTTTTCCCACATGAAAGCGGTATGGCACCCGGTCGGCGCCTGAGCGGGGTCGAAGAGCGTGGGGCAGGCGCCCCACATGACGGGCGGCGGGATCGTTCCCGCCTCGTGATGGCGGACGATCTCGGGGAACTGGTCCACATGATCGAGGCCAAGGATCACCATGAAAGCTTCGGCGAGTTCGGGATGGGAGGCCGCCGCGGCATAGCGTGGTGCCTCGGCAAGATTGAGATGCAAGGCGAAGAGCGGCGCCAGGAGATTGTAGCGAAAGCCTTCGACCTTGGCGCGCAAATCGGCCGGCACCCGGGCGGGATCGAGAAGATCGAGGAACGTCTGGTGAGGGTTGAGCGAGGAGGCGACGAATTGCGTCGCCCCGATCGTCTCGCCTTCGCGGGTCTCGACGCCGACCGCCCGGCCTTGCTCGACGAGGATCGCCTTCGGCTCCATCATCACCCGGATCTCGCCGCCGGCCTCGCGCACCGCATTTTCGAGCGCGCGCGCGAGCGCCGCGCTGCCGCCCCGCGACATTTGCGCCTTCGCCGGGCTCGCGAGAAGCGCCGGGATATGGTGGCCGAAGCCGCGTAGCCGCAGATCGACTTCGCGCAGCCCGTTGAAGAACAGGAGCCCGGCCTTCACGGTCGGATTTTCGAACTCCCGATGCACGAACTCCAGGGGCGAAAGGGCCGCGACCTCGAGGAGCTTGCGGCCGGCCGCGCTGCGCTCGAGCAAGGAGCGGCGCCTCTCGCGGGGAAGCGGCGGCGAACGACCCTCCCACGTCAGGATATCGTCGACGATCGGCACGAATTCGTCGCGCCAGCGCCGGAGCGTTTGGGCGTCCCGGACGCTGAAGCCACGAAAGGATTCGACCGTCCGCTCGAAATCCGTCCACCAGCAGAGCGCGCGGCCATCACCGGTGATGAGCGCTACGTTGAGCTGAGGCTCCACATAGGAAAGGCCGTGCCGCTCAAGCTCGAGGTCGCGGTACCACGGCATCGTGGTGATGGCGCGCTGGAAGAAGGCGTGCGTGTTGTGCAGGAAGCCCGGATGACGGGGATCTTCGAGCGTCTCCGCCCCGCCGCCGACCCCCGCGCGTCTCTCGACGAGCAGCACCCTGAGCCCCGCCTTCGCCAGATAGGCCGCGAGGATCAGGCCGTTGTGACCGGCGCCCAGGATCAAGCCGTCATAGGCGCTCACCCCGCCACCACCGACAGGCTCGAAATCGGATCGCCGCATCTTAGATTTCACCGCTCGAAGAGACTTCAACCTTTCGATCTTGTCAACCATCTGGTTAGTTGAAGATCGAGTGGTGCCCTGGCCCCGCAGGACAAGCTGCGGGCGCCGTTGAGGGCGTTCACACCGAAGGTTGACCAAATCGGGCCCTGCGTCCAAACTCAACCGATTGGTTGAGGATAGTGCATTGGCATTAAAAGTCGCCGATTTGCCCGCACCGATCGTCGAGCTGATTGTCGAGGAAGTCGCCATTCCGGCGCATCCGCTCGCCCTGACGGTGGAGCGCAAGCTCGATGTGCGCCGGCAGCGGGCGCTTTCGCGCTACTACATCGACGCCGGCGCGGGCGGCCTCGCGGTCGGTGTCCACACGACGCAATTCGCCATTCGCGAGGTCGGATTGCTGCAGCCGGTGCTCGAGATCGCCCGCGAGACGGCCGAGACTTGGGCGAAGAGCCCGCTCGTCCTGGTCGCCGGCTTGGTGGGGCCGACGCGACAGGCCGCGCGCGAGGCGGACCTCGCCGTCGGTCTCGGCTATCATGCGGGGCTTCTCAGCCTCGCGGCACATCGGGGAGCCTCGGAAGACGAATTGATCGAGCATTGCCGCGCGGTCGCCGCGCGCATCCCGCTCTTCGGCTTCTACCTGCAGGAAGCGGTCGGCGGCATCCCTCTTTCGTCGACGTTCTGGCGGCGCTTCGCCGAGATCGACAATGTCGTGGGTGTGAAGATCGCACCCTTCAACCGCTACCGCACGCTCGATGTGGTGCGGGGCGTCGTCGCCGCGCGCGCCGAAAATCGCGTCACGCTCTACACCGGCAACGACGACCATATCGTGCTCGACCTCGTCACCCCCTACGTCATCCGCCGTGGCCCGGATGAGGTGACGCTCCGCATCAAGGGCGGCCTCCTCGGCCATTGGAGCGTATGGACGAAGCGCGCGGTGGAGCTCCTCGAGCGCTGCCACGCCGCGGCGCGAGACGGCGTCACGGCCGAGCTCCTCGCACTCGATGCCAAGGTGACCGACTGCAACGCCGCCGTCTTCGATGTCACGAACGCGTTCGGCGGGGTGATCGCCGGCTGCCACGAGGTGTTGCGTCGGCAGGGCCTGCTCGCCGGCACCTGGTGCCTCGATCCACAGGAGAAGCTCGGAGAAGGCCAAGCCGATGAGATCACGCGGGTCATGAGGGAATACCCCGAACTGACCGACGATGAATTCGTCGCCCTGAATCTCGAACGCTGGCTCTCGTGACGCGCATAGCGCAATTCCCAGCGCATCGAGCCCGCCGCACGCAGGCCGAAGGTCGCCGAATGCCGGCCCCCGATGAACGCGCCCACAAGCCACAAGGACGCAACGCCGTCGCCGCTCAAGGCTCGCAAGCCTCGCATATGCGCCTCATCCGGGCGGCGAAAAAGGAGTTCGCCGAGAAAGGCTTGATGGGCGCCCGCGTCGACGAGATCGCGCGACGCGCCAAGGTCAACAAGCAGCTCATCTATTATCACTTCGGAGACAAGGAAGGCCTTTATCTCGCGGCTCTCGAGCACGCCTATATCGACATTCGTGTCCGCGAGCGAAGGCTCAACCTCTCCGATCTCGCGCCGGACGAGGCCATGGCGAAGCTCGTGGCCTTCACCTTCGACTATGTGCGCGACAATCGAGAGTTCGTGCTGCTTCTCGTCAACGAGAACGTCCTGAAGGGGAAGTATCTACGCCGCTCGACCGCCGCGAGGCTCGAGAAATCACCCTTGGTGGAACTCGTCGCCAAGACGCTCGACCGGGGCATCGCGGGCGGCCTTTTCAAGCCCAAGCTCGACCCGATTCAGCTCTACATCAGCATCGCCGGCATGTGCTTCTTCTACATGTCGAACATCCACACGCTCTCGGTGCTGTTCGACCGTGATTTGCGCTCGCCCGAAGCGCTGGAGGAGCGGCGCTCGCATGTGATCTCCTTCGTGATGGGCTCGATCCTCGCCGCCCCTTCGCGGCACAAGGGCCGGAAGGGCCGATGAGCGGCATCGTTCGGCTCGAGCGCGCCTTCTTGCCGGGTTGCCTCGATCTCTCCATCGAGGCCGGCTGGAATCAAGCGGCTCGCGATTGGGACTTCATCTTCACCGAGGGTGAGGTCTTTGGACTGCGCCGCGCCGAGCGCCTGATCGCCTGTGCGGCGATCCTGCCTTATCCGCCGCGCTTCGCCTGGATCTGCATGATGCTCGTGACCGCTGCCGAGCGCCGCAAGGGACATGCGCGCGCGTTGATCCGCCATTGTCTCGATCGGCTGCGGAGCCGTTCCCTGATCGCAGGGCTCGACGCGACGCCCGAAGGAAAGGAGGTCTATCGCAAGCTCGGTTTCGAGGAGATCTACACGATCACGCGCTGGGCTCGCGCCTCAGGCGAGCCGACGGCGAGCGACGAGCGCGGCCGGACGACGGAGCCTTTGGAGCCGCACCTGCTACCGGCGGTCGCGGAATATGACAAGCCGCGCTTCGGCGGCAGGCGAGGAGAACTCCTCGCCTCGCTCCGGAACGGTGCTCCACATTTGGCCCATGTCGCAAGGCGAGGCGAAAAGATACGGGGCTTCGTGCTCGGCCGTGAAGGGAGAAGCGCGACGCAGATCGGCCCCGCGGTCGCGGAGGATTTGGGGCTTGCGCGCGAGCTTCTCTCCTCGGCGCTGTCGCGGATCGCCGGCCCCTGCATCATCGACATGCCCGACCATCATGTCGGCCTGCGCTCCTGGCTCGAAATTTCGGGGTTCGAGCCGAGAAGAAGCTTCTCTCGCATGTTGTTCGAGACAGCGGTGCCGATCGACGACAAAACCGCGATCATGGCGATCACGGGACCGGAATTTGCCTGATCGTGCCAACGGTCCCACTGTCCTGACCGGGCTTGGCCCGGCCACTCCACGCCTTTCCTCTACTCGGCTCCCGTGCCTCGCGACGATCGACGGCGTTGCGCTTCTTCGATCACCTCAACGCTCGGGAAGCGGGATGAATTCCGTTTCGCCCGGCACCGGCTGGAAGCGGCCCGTCCTCCAATCCTCCTTGGCTTCCTCGATGCGCTCCTTTCGGGACGAAACGAAGTTCCACCAGATGTAGCGAGGACCGTCCATTGCAGTTCCGGCGAGGAACATCACGCGCGCCCGCCGCTTCGCGCTCATGCTGATGCGATCGCCAGGTCGAAAGACGAGCAAGCGCGGCGCCTCGAAACTGTCGCCCGAGATCTCGACCTCGCCTTCCGCCACGTAGATGGCGCGCTCCTCGTGATCGGGATCGAAGGGGACCTTGGCGCCAGCCTCGAGCACCACCTCGGCATAGAGCCAATCCGACAGCGTGCCCACCGGGGAGGTCCGGCCAAAAGCCGAACCGGCGATGATGCGCGCCCAAACGCCTTTGTCCGTAACGACCGGCAGCTTGCCGGCTTCGAAATGCTGAAAGGAAGGCGCGGTCTCTTCTCGATCTTGCGGCAGGGCGATCCAGCTCTGAATCCCGAACATCGGCTGGCCGGTCTCGCGCGCGCTCGTGGGCGTGCGCTCCGAATGGGCGATGCCGCGACCCGCCGTCATCAGGTTCATCGCGCCGGGCGCGATCTCGATCGCGTTGCCCTCGCTGTCGCGATGCATGATGCGTCCGTCGAACAGATAGGTGACCGTCGCAAGGCCGATATGCGGATGCGGCCTTACGTCCATGCCTTGCCCTGAGATGAATTGGACCGGCCCCATCTGATCGAAGAAGATGAAGGGGCCGACCATCTGCCGTTTTCCATGCGGCAAGGCGCGTCGCACTTCGAAGCCGCCGATGTCGCGAGCGCGCGGCACGATCACGAGCTCGAGTGCATCGCAACTGCGCTTGTCGCCGAGCATCGGGTCGGTCGCGGGAAGCCAGCTCATGGTGATGTCTCCGCGCAAATATGGATGAAGCTTATCCTCGCGCTTCAGCATGCCTCAGCTTCTTGGCGAAGCCGTGATCGCCATCGGCTCGCTCGAAGCTCGCCTGCGACGCCGAACTCATGCCGCTTGGCGTGCGAAGGTCAAGCCGGCGGTCACTCCGGCACGCCGATCTCAAAGGGTCGAGCGCGAGCCGAGGATCACGGTCGCCTGGCTCGACAGCACCCCGCCATTGCCATGGGCGAGCGCGACCTCGCATCCCTCGATCTGGCGTGCCCCGCATTCCCCGCGAATCTGGCGCGCCGCTTCGATCAGGAGGAAGATGCCGTACATGCCCGGATGGCAATAGGAGAGCCCGCCGCCATTGGTGTTGACGGGGAAGGCTCCGCCCGGGGCGATGGCGCCGCCGGCAACGAAGCGGCCGCCCTCGCCCTTGGGACAAAAGCCGAGATCCTCGAGGAACAGGATGGTGTTGATGGTGAAGGCGTCATAGAGCTCGGCGACGTCGACATCGGAAGGGCGAAGCCTCGCCATGGCGAAGGCGAGCTCGCCCGAACGCTTCGCGCCGGTCACGGTCAAATCCGGCATCGCCGAGATCTGGAGATGCGTGGTGGTCGCGCCCGTCCCGAGGATGAAGGCCGGCGGCTTAGCGAGCGAACCGGCCCGATCGGCGCGCGTGAGGATGAGCGCGCCGCCTCCATCCGTCACGAGGCAGCAATCGCGCACCGTCAGAGGATCGCTGACCATGCGCGAGGCAAGCACCTCGTCGCGCGTGAGCGGCTTCTTCTCGAAGGCGGCGGGGTTCAACAGCGCCCAGCGGCGCGCGGCGACCGCGACCTCGGCGAGCTGTTCCCTCGTCGTGCCGAACTCCGCCATGTGCCGCGACGCGGCGAGCGCATAGGCGGTGACGGGAAGTGTCGGGCGGAAGGGGCTCTCATAAGGATTGAACTCGGGGGCTGAGAGATTGGCGCGCCCGACGCTGCGCTGCGTGCTGCCGTAGGCGATGAGGGCGACCTCGCACAAGCCCGCCTCGAGCGCCGCATGCGCATGCGCGAGATGAAACATGAAGGATGAGCCGCCGACATTCGTCGCATCCTGCACGCGCGGTCGAAGCCCGAGATATTCGCAAAGCGACAAGCTCGCCATGCGCGCCTGGGAGGTTGCCGCGAACACGCCGTCGATGTCCTCGAGCGCAAGCCCGCAATCATCGAGCGCGCGCCGCGTCGCCTGCGCCATGAGGTCCGTGGCGCTCATCCCGGAGGCGACGACGCCGAGATCGGATTCGGCGACGCCGACGATCGCGGCGCTGCCGCGCGAAGGGCCGCTCGTTTCCGCGCCGCTCATCGGGAGGCCTCCGAGGGCACGAAGACCGGAAGCGGGGCTTCCCCGGCATCTGCGGCGCGAATGCGAAGGCTGACGCGCATCCCGACCTTCACCGCGTGGGGCTCGATCTCCTCGACGCGGCTCATCATGCGAAAGCCCTCGTCGAGATCGATGAGCGCGACATTGTAGGGCACGGCATCGCGCGGGTGATTGACGGTCGTCGCATGGACGGTGCCCAAGCCTCGGCTCACCCGCCATTCGAGATCGGGCGATCCCGACTTCGGCGCGATCAGGCGCGGATGAAAGACGGCCGCCCCGGTCGCGACATCGAACTGATAGGCGAGCTCGCCTTTTTCGAGATGTTCGCGATAGCGCGCGAAGGGCGACTGCGTGGCCTTATCCATCAATGGTCTCCAAGATGGCGAATAGCGAATAGCGAGTAGTGTAGCGAGTAGCGAGTAGCGAGCAGCGAGCAGCGATGCTCGCCTTACCTCCGCTCATTCCCGCGAAAGCGGGAAACCAGGCTTATAAGGCAACCCAAGAAGAACTGGATCCCTGCCTTCGCGACGCCTTCGCGGGGACGAGCGGAGGGCTTGGCTCGGGGTAAGCGGCGAACGCGCTGACCCAGGGCGGCGTTACATCGCTCCTCAATAGCATTTCGGGGTGCGGGCACCCACGCCTTCCTTCGTGCCAGCATCGGTAGCAAGGCATGGATGGCCGGGCCGATCTCCACGGGACAAGCCCGAGGACGGCCATGACGGATAGGCATCTGCCCCTCGTCATGCGGGCACTTGGTGCGCGTATCCACGCCTTTACCCTTTCACGGGCGAACGGCGGGAATTGCGGTGACAGTGCACTTAATTCCAGACACTCCCCTCGCCCCCGGGTGATGCCAGAATTAAGTGCACTGTCACCGGAATTCCCACGGAGAAGGGCGCCAGCGTTGCGGCGCGCCCTCAATAGGATTTCGGCAGGCCGAGCACCCGCTCGGCGATGAAGCTCAAGATCATTTGCGGGCTCACCGGCGCGATGCGCGCGATCAGCACTTCGCGCAGATAGCGCTCGACATGATATTCCTGCGCATAGCCCATGCCGCCATGCGTCATGACCGCCGTCTCGCAGGCGCGAAAGCCCGCCTCGCCCGCGAGATATTTCGCGGCATTCGCCTCGCGCCCCGCATTCGCGGCCGCTGGTCGTAGAGCGAGGCGGCCTTGAGCACCATCAGGTTGGCCGCCTCGAGCTCGGCCCAGCTTTGCGCCAAGGGATGCTGGATCGCCCTGGTTCTGCCCGATCGGCCGGCCGAAGACGATGCGTTCGCGCGCGTAGCGCGCGGCGCGTGCGAGCGCGACACGGCCGATGCCGACGGCCTCGGCCGCGATCAGGATGCGCTCGGGATTCATGCCGTGCAGGATGGCGCGGAAGCCCTCCCCTTCCGCGCCGATCCGGTCGCTCTCGGGCACGCGCAATCCGTCGATGAAGAGCGTGTTCGAATCGACGGCGTGTCGGCCCATCTTGGCGATCTCATGGAACTTCGATCTTGCCGCGGTCGAGATCGGTGTAGAACAGCGTCGAGCCCCTCCGTCTTGCGGCGGACCTGCTCGAGCGGCGTGGTGCGCGCCAGCAGAAGCATCTTGTTCGCCACCTGCGCCGTCGAGATCCAGATCTTCGTGCCGGTGACGAGGTAGTGATCGCCCTGCTCTCGGCCCGCGTCTTGAGCTCGGTCGGTGTTGAGCCCGGCATCCGGCTCGGTGACGGCAAAGCAGGCCTTGTCCGATCCCGCGATCAGAGGCGGCAGCATGCGCTTCTTCTGCTCTTCGGTGCCGAAGACCACGACCGGATTCAGGCCGAAGATGTTCATATGGATCGCCGAGGCGCCACTCATGGCCGCGCCCGATTCCGCGACCGCCTGCATCATGATCGCGGCCTCGGCGATGCCGAGGCCGGCGCCGCCAAATTCCTCGGGCATGGCGATGCCGAGCCACTGTCCTTCGCCATCGCGGCATGGAACTCCTGCGGAAAGCCGCCCTCGCGATCGCGCTCGAGCCAGTAGGCGTCGTCGAAACGGGCGCACAGCTTGAGGATCGATGAGCACGGATTTTTCCTGCTCCGCGCTCAGCGAGTAGCACATGGAAAGGTCCTTATTAATCAACATGTTGGTGCATAAGTTGCTTCCGATTATTTTGATTTCGGAAGCACATTGGAAGCAGACGGCCATGCTTTCAGGCACACGTTGAAACCGCCAGCGCGTCGCTCACCTATGTCGCTCTTGAGCAGACCATGCCCCGGCAGCCGCGCCAGCGTTTACTTCGTGGTGCGGCTGCTACCCCCATGGCTCGAAGATGCATGATTACCGCTGGCGGGCTCCGCAATGGCCTTGGCTTAGGCCCCGCCGCCTTCGCCTAGGGTCCAGGGGCGCGCCTGCCGCTCGGCGATGTCCTCGATGGTCTGCGCCAGTGCGTCGTAGGTCTCTGCGGCCTGAAGCAGGTTCGCCCTCACTTCGGCCCACTTGCTCGCCACCGCACGCTTGCGCACCTCCTCGGCGCGCGCCCGATAGCGGGCGCGCTCACCGTGGTGTCCTCGAACGGATGGTCGGGGTGTCGGGCATGGCAGCATCACGAATGCTCGACGCACTCCGCCGGTTCCCGATGCGGGCCTCGACGCCATGCATCCCTTCTGCCCGTTTCGCGTGAAACGGATTACTCGACAGGCTCATGGATGAGCGTGTTGCTTATGCAGCGTCGTCGGGCCTGGGGCTGTTCGCCATTGATCCCCTCTATGCGAAGCAATTGCTTCGCCTCATGCACCGTCTTCGTCCTCGCCTCGCTGCTGCTCGACGCGATGGTGAGCGCTGCCCTGTGCGACGGGGAGAGCCAGGGGGCCTATAGGTGTGCCCCAGGGCCAGCCCCTTTGCGTTGCCTGTGAATTGAACTCGGGGAAGAGGCAGGGGACGGGGCTTGCGTTGATATTTTTTTCGGACCCATTCGCCATTCAGCGCTGCTACGTGGTAGCGGGGTCTTGAATGGAACGTCGAGGAGCTGCGTGCTTCACGCCGCCATTGTCGATGGGACCGCGCGGCGTTGAGCTGACTTCGGAGCGCTGCAATGGCTGTTGAACTATACGGCTACCAGTTCAGTGTTTATAGTTGGATCGCTCGTCTCGCGCTCGAAGAAAAGGGAGTGGACTACCACTGGATCGAGGTCGACCCCTTCGTTCAGTCTGTGCCCGTTAGCTATCTGGCGCTGCACCCCTTCAAACGCGTGCCGACACTCGTTCACGACAGCTTTCAGCTCTACGAGACCGGGGCGATCACACGCTACATCGACGAGGCTTTCCCTGGCCCTAGTCTCCAACCCACAGACGTGCGCCATCGCGCTCGCTGCAGCCAGTTCATCTCTATCGTTGACAGCTACGCCTACTGGCCATTGGTGCGACAAGTATTTTCACATCGTGTCTTTCGCGCACGCTTCGGGCGACCTTCGGATGACACAGAGATACGAAGGGGTCTGGAGGCAGCGCCCAAGGTGCTCGCCGCCTTGGAGCGGCTTATTGCTGACACCGAGCATCTCTGCGGTGCCAAACTATCGCTGGCAGACATCCACCTCGCACCGATGATCGGATACTTCGCGATGGCGGCAGAAGGCGACGCGCTCTTGAAAGAGCAGCGCAAGCTCAGCGGTTGGTGGTCAACAATGTCTGCTAGGGGCGCGTATCGCGCGACCATGCCGCAATTGCCTGCATAGGTGCGTGCGAGGGCGGTGCACGCTCGATGCCCTTTACGGTCACCCTCGGCCCCGACGCCCGCACGCCACCCCGTAAGTCCGGCAGCGACGCACGAGCAGGCACGCCGACGTGCTGGCAGCCTGATCTCGCACCCGCCCGCTACCACCCTACCTGACGCGCACTCGCGGGCTTCCCCGCAATCGAACTCGGGAATTTCAAAAGCGAACGGATCGAGTAATCTCATCTCGGATCGTCGCGGGAAAATCGACGCGGATTTGAAAATCACTTCGGCGGGTCCGGCACTCGGACCATCTGGAATGAGGGGCGACACGGCGTTTAAGAAAGTCGTCTAGATGCACAAAGACCAAAGCTACGTGATCGCAAGAGCTGATGCGTTGAAGCCGGGTGAGGAAGCGTGGTTCTCGGAACGCCGTCTGGCGGCTGCCTTCAAGGATGACGTGAAGGAGTGTGGGTCGCTAGAGGCTGCGGTATTCTCGCATCTGAGAGGACACTACAGCTTGCGTAAGGAGGGAAGCACTTATTTCCTCACACGGAGGAGTGATTGCGAGGTGCTTGGCGAGACGCAGGCCGGTCGAACCTGACGTTCGCCAGGGTATCGGGGTCTGAGTGACCCTGGCTCCAGAAGTTCAAGCCGCCCGCCAATGATCGGGGACCTTCTTGTCGTTCAGGTGCCGGACACGAGCGACGAGAGGATGATGACCCTGCTTCCGCGCCCACTCGATCGCCTCGTGCTGGGTCTTGAAGGTTTGAAGCACGTGGTCCGCATGGTCCTCGACCACGTAATCCTCGATCGGGCTCGGCTCGGGCCGCCCCTTCGGACGCGCTTCGATGTAAACGTTCGCCATGGGGTTGCTCCCCTTGATGCTACCTCGGCCCAGCTGCGTTAGATCGCGATGATGCCGCGCAGGAAAGCAGGGTGCAACCCGTTTGCAGCTTGTCACCTAGCCTTACCCTTTCATTAACCGATTTCATCAAACCTTTGGAACGAAGGGAACGCAATCACAGTTGCGCGAGGACCGGGGCATTGGGACAACGATCGGGAAGGAAACGAAAATGCAAAGCAAACTGGCCGGCGCAGTGGGCGTTCTGTCCGCGTTTGTAACTTTCGACGTTTCGCGGGCGGCCACCCCAGGCGCTTCCGATGTGAGCGAATTCCTGAAGCCACAATCCTTCGCCGAGCTTCTCGATCCCGTCCCCAACGCACTTGCGCTCCTCAAAGAAGTGGACGAAGCCCAGGCGGCGCAGCGAAAAGCAAATCCCCAGGTGGCGCAGTATTACTACCATCACCATCACCATCACCACCATCATCACCATCATTACGGCTACGGATATGGGGTGCGATGTTTATAGGGCGCCTCCCGTGTATGACTATGGCTACAACTATGGCTACGGGGGCAGCAGCGCACATGACAGACGCATGCAGATCATCTGGTGCACCCAACATCCGGGTCGGTGCTAAACCAGGTTGTTTCTCTCTTCGATATTGCGCAGATAAAGCGTGGCCCTGAGTAGGTTGCGCACGAGCCCCCTTTTTTAGTCCACGCCTTCGACGATGCGCATGTCGCGTTCGCAGGTGTTGCCGAGCGCCGCGAGCGCTTCCTGATAGGCGGGGCTGTCGTGAGCGGCGATGGCCTGTTCGACGCTATCGAACTCGATCGCAATTGTGCGCTGGGCAATGCCCTGCTCGTATGTCTTGACCGTGCCACCACGAGCAAGAAAACGACCGCCATTGGCCGTCACGGCCGGACCTGCGAGCTTGGCGTATGCCGCCAATGCAGCGGGATCAGAAATCGAACGATAGAAGGTGATCCAGTATCCCTTGCCCATAGTTTCCTCCTCGACTTCGGCTGCACGCTCCCTGGTCAGCTTCTCGATAGATTACCGAGTGATCAGCTCCGGTGCCACGCTCGGATGACCGGGATGGCGCAGCTCGCCTGCCGGGGTGAAGCCACGATACTCGACGGTGACGATGACGGCTTGCCGAGCAGCGGACAGCTGCGTCGCTCAGTCCCGACCCCGCCGAGGAGGGTCGCTCGCTCGACTTCGCCTGCGGCGAGGGCGCGACGACGCTGCACGTAGAGGTCGGCGAAAGGGACGAACCTTGCGCTGCTCAACACCATTGCAGAAGCTGCGAGAAGCGGCCTAACCACAGCGCAGTAAACTGCCGGGGCCGATTGGTGGCAACTATCGGCGGCGGCGCTGTGCCGAGCGAACCGCCGGCATCGAGTTGCAGATAATTGCGATCGAATACATAACAGGCTGGAAGGAATATTACGGCGCATGTCGAACGCCCATTTCCACCGCTGCCGGAATGGCCCCCTGCCGAATGCATGGGGGAGGGCGGGCGAGCGCCTATCAATGCCCTTGCGCACATGGCTCCTGACCGGGGTTGCCGCGCCGTCCTCCTCGATCCCACGCTGGCGAGGGCCGACCCCGTGGGGACCGCCGGGGCCGCGAACGTCCTCTCCTCCGGCACGCCGCCGGGCGGCAACATGAAGGTGATTTAGGTCGGTTCAGGGGTCGTCTCGAACGAAAAGGTCGACACCTCGCCTTCGGGCAGCGTGCAACTCGTGTTCATCGACAAGACGACGCTCGATATCGGCCCGAATTCATCCATCGTGATCGACAAATTCGTGTTCGATCCGGCCGCGGCCAAGGGAGAGATGGCCGTCTCGCTCGGCAAAGGCGTCCTGCGCGTCGTCGGCGGCCAAGCGACACATACGGTGGCGCGCACCGTCACCACGCCTTTCGCCACCATCGGCCTGCGCGGGGCATCCTCACGGTCAGCCAATCCGATAAGGAAGGCACGCAAGCCTTGCTGGGTTACGGCGTGATGACCATGTCGTCGGGCGGCGTCACGGAGACGGTCACCCGTACGGGCTTCGCCATCCGCGCGATCTCGGCCTTCACGCCGCCCTCGCCGGCCTTCAAGGCGTCCGCCGCGCTGATCAATGCCTACAACGCCTCCATGACGAGCAAGAATGGGCAAAGCGGCGGGTCGAATGTGAAGCCGAGCGACCAGCAGGCCGCCGTCAACAACATCGGCACGGCCAATTCATTCGCCGCCCTGTTGCAATCATGGGATTGGTCCTCCCTCGCCCTCGATAATTTCCTCAACGAGATCGTCCAGAACTTCGCGAAGACGGGTCAGATTCCGCCCCGGTCCCAGATCGTGGTCGCCGCGTCCCCGCCGCCGCCGCCGCCGCCTCCGCCACCTCCACCACCCCCGCGCCCCGCACCTCCGCCACCCCCGCGCCCCGCACCTCCGCCCCCGCCGCCTCCACCACCGCCTCCGCCGCCGCGTGTGGAGCACCACCATCATCATCACTTCCACGATCGGGACGATGATGATCGTTTCGGCCGCGACCGGGATCACGAACATCCGTTTTGCGCGTGACCAGGATGATCACGACCGCTTTGTGCGCGACCGGGATCAGCATCGCGAGCATGAGCTCGACGATCACCACCTCTCGCGCTTCACCCTTCACACCGCACGCGACCGGGACACTGCGCATGCGCAATCGACGGGTTCACATCACTTTTTGCCGCCGCCTGATTTGGACGCAGGCAAGCGACATGCCTGGAATGGCCACCCCGGCCCGCCGACAAATCCGCCGCACTGGAATGCTCACCTTGGCCCACCGACAAATCCGCCAGGCCCGAATTTCCTCGCATCGCTTCCGCAGCGCGGCGAATATTTGCGCTGGGGGGATTGGTCGAAGGCCCCTGCCGGGCCTGGAAATCTGAGCGGCCGGCTCGATCCTCTGAATTATCACCATGATCCCTTGGCCGATCCGGCGCGGCATAGGGCTCCGCGACCTCCCATTTGGATCCATCGGGGCCTCAGGGGGGCGCCGGGCCTGGAAATCTGAGCGGCCGGCTCGATCCTCTGAATTATCACCATGATCCCTTGGCCGACCCGGCGCGGCATAAGCTCGCGACCTCCCATCTGGATCCATCGGGGCCTCAGGGGGGCGCCGGGCCTGGAAATCTGAGCGGCCGGCTCGATCCTCTGAATCATCACCATGATCCCTTGGCCGATCCGGCACGGCTTAAGCTCGCGACCTCCCATTTGGATCATCGGGGCCTCAGGGGGGCGCCGGGCCTTGGAAACATCATCCTGAGGGCATTGGCGGCCACGATCATTTCCGGGGCAACTCATCCCTCATGATGCGCCAATCGCTCAACCTGAACCGGATGAATTATCTGGGTAGCGGGGTCTTTTCGATTCCGGCGAAAGAAGAGCTCGCCGCGGGCTCGGGACGCGGGCCCGGTCGGATGCGCTTCTTCCTCCGCGGGCTTGTCGTGCGGGCTATGGCATGGTCGGCGGCCCTGCGCTACGGTCAAATCTTTTCCGCCGCGGCCCGCCCGATTTGTCAGTTCAGGGAGAAGAATTGCGTTCGATCGAGGGGCAAGTCGCGCGAGCCGCGCGGGTTCTCGCCTTGGGTTTTTGCCTCGCGGCCGCCGCTCCCGCCTCGCACCTGCCGAAAGACGCCTTCCTTCGGGGAGTGTCGACCTCGGCCTATCAGGTCGAGGGCGGCTATCAACTCGATGGCAAAGGCCCGTCCAATTGGGATGTCTAGACCAATGAATTTCACATCACGAATGACGCGCGGTCGCGGGCCGCCACGCGCCTCTTCTCTCTTCGTTGATATGCTCCAAGAGCTGAGGCAGCCTTCGTTGAGCCAGCTGCCTCTCGCCCTTCATCCGTATAGGCTTCCCGTCTTCCTCAGACGTTCCTGAGGGCGGTAGATCGTCTAGCTTTGCTTATGTCTAGATCAA
>CAVQNF010000019.1:0-237533 GCA_963713805.1 uncultured Alphaproteobacteria bacterium
CGGCGCTCCACCCCTCGATCCAGAAAAGCACCGCCCTATAGTTTCACGCAAGGAGGGCCGTGCCATGACCGATGATCGCGACAAGCCCGTTCACGCCCCGAGCGCCGTCGCCGCCCGCTATCGAGCGAGGGCAGCGGCGAGACGCAGACATGCGAGATGGAGCCTCGGGGAGGTGTCAAGAACAACCCTGCTCAGCATCGCTGAGACCTATGAGCATATTGCCGAAAGCGTCGAACGCGACGCTGAAAAGCTTCGGCTTGACGACGGGTCGGAGACGCGAAACCCATAAGGGCCCGGCGACATTCGCAAATACCCTTCGCAGCGACGTCAGGTGATGCCATGGCAGACGACCCGAGCAGCGATACAGGCAGCGTCACCGCGCCCAAGAAGCTTGCGGCTCGATACAGGGCAACCGCGGCCGCAGTGCGCGGACGTGCCAGGGCTAAGGGAGAGCTGACGGGACAAGCGCTCGAGTCCGCGGCAAAATATGAAGTCCTCGCTCGTTGCGTCGAGGATTTGGCGGAGCGGCCGCGTCCCGATCCCACCGACAGGCGGAGCTGGTAAGGGCGCCCCTCGGAGCGCTCGCAATGCGGGCCTCGGAACCTTGGGTGGGCTCGCCCCAATCTTTCCGGGGGCCATGAGCCGTGCTTCGCCCTTCTCTGGTGCCCGCGTGGCAATCCTGCTCAACCCCAGTCCGCCTCAGCGGCTTGGCGTTCCGTCGCCTTCGCGCATCAATTCGTCGACAGCGCGAAGAATATCTTCTGGAACGTAAGGCTTGGCGAGGAACAGCGAATTCGGAACGAACAACTGTTTCATGCCATCCGTCAGGGTCTCTCCCGTGGCATAGATCACCTTGAGCGACTTGCGCATCTGGGCAGCCTCGCTCGCGAGGCTGAGGCCATTGACGCTGTCGTCGCCGAGATTGATGTCGGTGAAAAGGATATCGAAGTTGTCGTCGGTGCGAAGGAGTGCCAGGGCTTGAGGGGCATTCGCCGCTGTCTTTGTCTCGTGCCCGGCATCGGAAAGGATGGATTCAGCGAGGACCAAGACCTGGGGTTGATCCTCGACCACGATCACGCGCGCCATCGCCACCCCTCCGCCTCTTGCTTGCCATTAACGCGGGGAGGAGTTCTTTGGTTCGAGCCCCGCACGAGTGAAAAGACCAGGAGATATCGCAAGGCGCGTCATGAAGGGCCGCATGCCCAACCGTGCGTGGCTTGCGGTTCGTATTGCGCGAGGCCGGCACACTCGATGCCTAGGCGGCCAAGTAGCGCCTCCGAGACAAGGGCCTGCTTTGCGGTGGATGCCCGCCCTCCATCTGATGACCATTGCGTGGGCCTGTCAGGAACACGCTATTGACGGCGCGCGGCGGTTGCGATGCAATTCGGGGGAGAGCGCGGCCGCGAGGACCAGCATGCCCGTCTATTGTGTTTTTGAGCGCAGCGGCTCCGAGCAGACGATGTTCAACCTCGCTGCGGCCGATGCTGACGATGCGCGCAGGCTCGTCGCGCTCAATTGTCACGTCCGCGCCCAAGACCAGGAAATCTACGGCTGCGAGCTGGACGAGACCGCCTCCGTGCCATGGGGCGAAATCCATGCGATCGACGGCCGCGTCATCCGGGTGATCAACGTCTGAGCTGTCGAAGCGGCTTTCCATGAGGAGAGCCTCCGCGTTGAGCATTCGTGGTCGCTATTCGCTCCCTTCGAGCTCGCCTTGCATGCGATCCAAAGCCCTGTTGATCGTGGTGCGAAGCCGCTCCAGCACGAGGCGGCTCATCGTCAAGCGGATGTCTCCCTCACGGCAGCCACAGTCGATATGCGCCTTGGTCTTGCCACTCGTCAGTGTTGCGGAAGCGTGCTCGACGACGAACTCTTGAGCCTGATCGCCCACATGACCCCCGAACTTTTTACCCGAGCCAACTGGCTGCCATAAGCCGTAACTGCGAGCCGGGGACGAAGTTTCAAACTTGCTCGCATATTTCTCATCGGGTCAAAAAATGATCCGGCATCCGTCCAGGGCTCTCTCACTCACCCGTATCTTTCTCTCGAACCGAAGGCTGCGAGCGGCCCCCGCGGCGAATGTTGGGCAACCCCCGCACCCGGCATTGCCTAACGCCAGCCTTGGCTGCGATGCCCGCGGGCAAAGAAGGTTATATTCCTAAAGGCGAGCATCGGCGGGCGGCAGCGATGGCTTTCTATCGGAGAACATGGCGCACCGTGGACGCAGATTACGCGAAGCCATGAGCTCGTAGGGCGACGGATAGCCGAAGCGATGAAGGCTGCCCACAGGCATTAAATCGAGAACGACCAGCCGCGCCCCTGATCGAGCGGCGTAGCGGGGTGTGCAAGTGAGACGGGCATGATCAACTGCCCTCAAAAGCCTTATAGGAGATGGCTTGAACCTGCCCTTACTCGTCTCCCGTTGGAGCGTTCAGCAGGTAATTATTTCTCAGTTGGCCTGAGGTGGAGGGGTTTATTGCCTGACATTCGTCATAATATAGGTTTCCGGGAGTCGGAGCCCTGCTCGCCGGATCCGCGCAGATCTGATTGAGTTCTGCCCTGCTGTGGCCGGTTGATTGGCAACCACAAAGCAGAAGTGCGGGTAATATCGTGAAACCTAGCCTTGCGACTATCCCAACCCTATTGCGCATCGAACGTCCCTCAACATCCAGATCCTCAGGAAAAATGGTGCCGCCGGATAGAATTCCGACTTGTGATGCTTATCACTTGGGATGGGCAAAAGACCGGTCCACGATGAATTGGTCGAAATGGTAGTTCTCGCCGAACCGAATGACACTCGCGCCAATATTGTTGTCGCGCGCCTGCGCAATGGACGACGGTGTGAAAAAGGCGTCTTGATAAGCATTGTCAGCAACGAAGTAGAGGTGGAAAGTTCATTGAGCATTTTACCTTGCTTTACTCAAACAGGTTGATAGTTGGTGAAATAAATCAGAAGCGGATGTTCAGCCCCACGACAGGGCCGTGCTGAACGACGTTATAGAGGAAATTGCCGTTAGCGTAGTCGACCTTCAGCACGCGATAACCGGCAAATGCCGCATATCGCTCGTTGAAGGCGTAGCCGACGCCGGCAAATAGATCCCAGAAGAAATTGGACTTGGCACTCGTGCCACCGAAGAAGCCTATGGTGGAGGCATACCAATTCTCATTGAGATTGAAACGTACCCTTGCCCCCACCGCCGGATCGGCCCAGGCCTCGCTTTTTCCGAAAGAGATGGACGGCAATGCCCCGCGGTCGAGCTTCAGGACGTTGTCGAGGTAAAATCCCCGAACGCCTGCGAAGCCATCGAGGATGAAGCGAGGGTCGTCGACAATTCGATAACCGCCGGCCGCAATTCCGGTGAGCGTCGTGCTGTCGAGCTTGACTCCCAACCCCAGGCCGCTGGGCGCCGTGAATTCGTGGCTCGGGGCGATCTTGGCGAAGACGAGATCGGTGAGGAGGAGGAAACGCCCGTTCCTGAACTGGGCCGCTCCCATCAGGGCGCCGTTGAGATTCTGTAGAACCTTGTCGAAGCCGATGTCGATCTTGACAGCCGGCAGCGGAGGCAAGGTGCGGGCACGACCGCTGATCCCCGAGGCCCAGCCATAAAGGGTCGCAGTAAACTCAAATCCCTGCTCCAAGACCGGCGGCGGTTCAGGGCTTTGCGGCACTTGCATGGGAAGATCGGCCGCATACGCACGCGTCGACAGCACCAGCGCAATCGCGATCACGAAGCCCGAAGGCTTCCTTCCCACAGCCCGCCACACTGGCGTGGACCGCTTCGGCGGAAGATGGGTGTTGGAAATCATCATGCCTTAATGCTTTCCCTTCCCGACGTCGGAATGAACACGAGGCCGCACGCGCTCAATGCCACAGCCAATTCATCCGCCCAGAAACATAGCGCGGAGTTTTTGAAATGATTTGCAAATGCCCACCCCCTGCTCGGAGCTCACACTATGGATGAAGATCTCGTTGGCGGCAACTGGACCTTGGTCCCATGCGTTCAAGCAACGTCGAAGTCGATCGCAATCGGAAATTGATACGTCCGCTTCCCAGAGGTCTTATCGACATCGGCACTGCTTTCTTCTAATTTTCAAAGTGCAGCTCTTTTTTCAGAGATTGTCGCGCGACATTGGAATATCTCCGCCAACTTGCAAGCTGCCCACGCCAACGGCCGCCAGAAGACGGACAAGCCCCTGATCGGTTCGTTGAGACGGCGCACTTCACGCTGGCCCTGTCTCCTGCAAGAGAAATGAGGGCATATCACCGAGGCAAATCAGGTGCCGCAACGGTAAAACTCACTATATATGTTGCGTGATCCTGTTGGCGTCACGACAAGACGGAAATGGGCTTCCCAATATATCTCGAGCGAGCGCATTCCCCTCAATCCACGAAGACCTCGGCAGCTCATCCTTCTTGAGATCCACCGCCCGAACAACGCCGGATGGTGGCGCTTATGGCCAAGCCTAGGCGGCGGCAGCTCCGAAGTAACCGGCGCCATAATGGCAACCACCAAATAGGCGATATCCGCAGCAGCTTGTCTGTGAGCTGGGCGCGCGCTTTCGACTTACCTTCCAGCGGGTATTGCTCAGATGGCGCCTCGATGGCAGCGCGACCACGAGGATGAGGCTCGCGCTCGCCACGATCTCCTCCAGCCTGTCTACATTTGCAACGATGAGATGGATCGCTTGCTATTTGCACACGAAGGGCGCAGCGCAAGGAGTTGAGAAGCCTATCCGATAAAAGCGCCTCATGCGTTGCGTGACGTGAAATAGAAACCTTCCGCCCTTCGATGGGCGGGTCGGAGGCATCCAAATGAAAAGGCTGAACATTGTAGCGGCACTGCTATTCGCAGTGGCGGGCGGCGGCGTGGCCGCGGCTGGTATGAGCACAAACGCGGCGGCAGCCGAGAAAGTCCTTAAGTTCAAATTGGTGACCGTGTTCATCGGTGAAAAGGACGGGGAAAGGCATATTATGGGGGTAACGGTCTTCCCCGACGGCAGGCTCGGAACAAAGGACTTTTTCGATAAGCCAGGTGCAAGTGACGCGGGCTCTGGACGAAGCACTTATTATTTTGACAACGGATCCATTGAGGCAACTTACACGGACACCTGCCCCGCCGGCCACTGCCAAGGTAAATATGTGATCGTGTCGGGGACAGGCGAATATCAGGGCGCGACAGGAACAGGCACTTTCGATGGCGTTGTTGGAAAAGCTAGCCCGCTCAAAAATGCTGGCCTTTTGAACGTCGAATTGAACGTCAAGATGCCCTGACTTCGCCGCTTGAAGGGCGGTCGGCAGGACAGCCCTGTTGCTGCAGTAGCCCGGTGGCACTGGCGGTCCGGAGCCCGGCGAAGCTCATGGCTCGGCCTCACACCCGGGCCGCCTCCGACTTCGCGTTCGCTTTGGATCGGCGCCGGCACCCCGCAGTGACGGGAGGGCAGAGATGATGAGCATGGCCGAGTTCATGGAGTGCTACGGCACCGAGGCGAGCCTAAGACGGAGCGTCGGGAGGACCCGGGCCCGGGCCGCATACGCGAAGATGCGTGCCGAAGACGAAGCCAAGTTCAGAGGGGAGAGGGGCGACTTCGAGGCCGAGCGGCTTTACGGCCAGGTGGGCCGCTACCTGAGCCGCATTCCCAAGCCCGAGGACGTGCCGTTCGAGTTTGGCATTGTCCACAGCCGGATCTTGCCGCCGCCGGGACGTGTCGGCGTGGCGGCCTTCCGCATCTGGGCGCAGCGTCCCGACTCTGACGACCCGCCCCTCGAGGTCTGCCCGTGCGGGTGGGCGCCCGAGCTGGGGCGGCACTATCGGGTAGCGCGGCTGTGATTGCCTACGTGCTTTTGCCACCTGGTGCGCCTTCGTCTGATAGCCGAACCGGCGCGGGAGGATCTGCCGGCGGTCGGAAGTGAAGGCTGAATTTTTTGCTCGGCGAGAGAAGTGGCGATAGCAGAACTATCCCGAAGACTGTCGCCGGCTACCAGGTGCTGGCCAGTTGGTCGCAGCCTGGCTTCCCCGCAATCCGTGTCGCCACGTCATGATCAGGATGGGATCGTCGCGGCGATCCTATCGGTCAGCCCCGTTTTCAGTTCGGCTCGAGATGTTCGGTGGCATTGAGTAAACGGGGACTTTACCGAGCGCGAACGGCTGCGGATGTCAGCGAGGACCTCGCAAAAGCCGCCGCCGCGGTAAGGAAGGTTCGTAACGACCGTGTGGTCGAGCGCTTCATTTATATGCGCCCGAGGGCGCTCGACTAAGACATGTTTTGCCGAGCTGTGCCCGAGACCCCCACGGGGATCAGGCGGCTCGCAGGGGCTGCGCTGGCAGCAAGAGACTATTGCCAGCAGCTGGGCGATCGCCAGATGGTCACCCGCAATGAGCTTCGCGAGGCCGAGCGCGACGCCGAAAATGGCGTTTCCTCAGGCCGGAAACGAGAGCATCTCAAAGCGCGCGAAGCCGCATCTCGCGCGAGCAATCTCGTGGGAGGGAGGTGAGGCGATTTCGGGAAGGGCTGCGGGGAGTTGATCGCGACGGTGGAGCGTCGCTGAGCGACCCCGATCTCCCCGCCTTGCGCCGCGTTGGAAGATCAGGGGTGACCTTCATCGACGAGGATTGCTCGGGAGGGCCGGGAGTGAGGCTGAGGAAATGAGCCCGGCACGAGCAAGGCGAGCGCGCACCCACTGGACACGACCCAGCGCCGCGCTAGATGCGAGAATTGGGGAAGCCTCATGGTCGATAATCGCGATGCCAAAGCGATGGCCGCCTCCTATCGCTCGAAGGCAGCGGTGATGCGAAAACGCGCGGCCTCATCCGTAGAGAGCGACGCAGTTCGACTATTCCTCAATGCGGCCGAGACCTATGAAGCCCTGGCTCGGCGCATCACGGAGAGCGTGAACAGGCAGCCTGCCGACAAGCCGGATTGACACTTGTGCCCGCGAACAGAATGAGAACTTGCTGGCGCCCCC
Source organism: uncultured Alphaproteobacteria bacterium (assembly GCA_963713805.1). Classification (GTDB taxonomy): domain Bacteria; phylum Pseudomonadota; class Alphaproteobacteria; order Rhizobiales; family Beijerinckiaceae; genus GAS188. The sequence goes on from CAVQNF010000019.1 coordinate 6,965, forward strand.
CTTACATATCCTGAAGCTTGTTGAAGGCATGGACTTGCGAAAGGAGAATGGCTTTCGCGTCTCACCTCAAACGGCCCCTCTCCTGATCGAGGCTCTGCGGCTCTACGCGCGAATGCACCTCGGAGAGCCCTATTTGAAACCATTGGCGACCCCGGCAGGATTCGAACCTGCGACCAACAGCTTAGCAGAGCCTTGGTTTCCCCTCGGCAGACGGCCACCATGTGCCATCGGCCAGGATCATGGAGGCGGATAACACAACGGGCGCCTTCCGGGCCCGCGGCAAGTATAGTGTCTCCCGACCTATCGGCTATGATCCTCACTACCATTGCCTTGAGAAGGAGTATTTCGGCTTCGGTTGAACAATGCCAATCTAAGGACTGGACTTAGCCTGGCGGAACCGCCGCTGGCGGCATCGGAACAGCTGCATTCTGTGGTTTCCTAGCCGCTTCTATCAGCGACCTGCATACGCCCGCGATCGGGACCCCCAAAAATGCAACAGCCCCAACCTGGGACCCGAGCCAAAGAGCAACAACGGCGCCCACCACCGAAAACGCCGCCAACGTCCACCCTAGCCACTGGCCCCGTCTAGTATTTTGGTCGGTTAGCTCGATCACGGTGCCGGATTGCTCAATCTGTGCAGCTTGTAGGTTCTCCGCCATTTTGATGATCCGCTCGAAGGCGCCGGGCAAAATCCTTTCGTAGCGTTCCATGGCCTCGGGCGGCGGGTAAGGACCTTGCCACATCTGCGCAACGCCCATTTGCAGCATGGGGGCGGCAGGGAATGCTCCGCTCGCGGCTATTCGCGCTGCGAGCTGGGCGGCAAGGGCGGGAGGTATGCTGACTTGATGTGGTATCGCCGGAGCGGCCGCAGATCCCGTTTCGGGAGAAACTGCGCTACCGGATATTGGCTGTGGGGGCGGCTCGCTCTTGGGAGGCGGCGGAGGATTGTTCATCGTCATACCAGGCGGCAACCTGAACCAAATTCAAACCCACTGAGGCGAACGAATCCGCAACCGTCAATCCCTGTAACCCCTGATAAAGAGGCTGTGGAGTTGAATACAGCATCGCCGGGCCAGACAGGCCAGCCCAAAAGGCGGCCAAAAACACATGGCTCGTGTTCATCGGATCATCTCGATCTATTGTCCGCACGGTTATCCTCATCCCACCACTCGCGGATGGCTGTTGTATTGCACGCGCCGTGCATTTCCGCAATCGCACATTAGGTAGCGGGGTTCTGATAATCAGATGCTGAACGCGCCGGGTTGATGACGGTGCACGGCTGAGGAGGCTATGCTTCAAACCCCTTCCGATCGCGCCCTGTTGCGCCGAGAACAAGGCTAGAACGCCATGTGCCGTCATGTGCCGTGGACTTGCCGACACCCTTTTGCACAAGGTTGTAATTGCTTCACTTTCCTTGAACCGATGTGCCTTCATATTGAAAGTTAGGATTTTGCCCCTAACCTTTGAAATCATTGGCGACCCCGGCAGGATTCGAACCTGCGACCAACAGCTTAGAAGGCTGCTGCTCTGTCCAGCTGAGCTACGGGGCCTTGAGCGGCGTGAACGCGCCGGCCATGATTGAGCCGGCAGCGCCCTCTCCTTGCGCCACGGCCTCGACGAAACCAGCGTCCGGCGAAGAGCGAGGCTTTTCGCCGCACGGAAGCTTGAACAAATCCCCCGTCGCGAGCGCGCCCGGTCAGCTTTGGCGCGACGCTCCGTTCAATGGGTCCATTGGCCGACGCGGTTGAAGCGGAAATTGTCCGAGTAGGACATGGGCCGGCGCTTCGTCTCATGGGGCTCTTCGAGGCGGAAGGGAATGCCTTCGCGCTGCGCGTAAGCCACGGCCTCTTCCTTCGTGTCGAAGGATAGCCTGACCTGGTCGCGCATGTCCGTCGACGAGGTCCAGCCCATCAACGGTTCGGCGACGCGTCTGCGCTCCGGCTCGATACTCGAGCCGCCATTGCTTGGAGTTGGCGGCACCCGACTGCATGGCGCTTCGGGCGGGTCGATAGATGCGGGCGGTCATGGGCTTATTCCTCGACAGGCTTGTCGCGAAACGTCACCCTTTCGGGACGCGGATCGGCTGGTCGGGGCAGCAGGATTCGAACCTGCGACCTGTAGTACCCAAAACTACCGCGCTACCAGACTGCGCCATGCCCCGGATATCCTCAACCGCTGAAAACTCTTGCATTTTTTAAGATCACAGCGGCGCGGTCATTTAGCAGGAACGGCACAGAACGGCAACAAGTGGCGCCGTTCGGCGCACCGATTCCCGAACATCGTTCCGGTCGCGTTCCATCGCGTGGCGACGGGAACATCGGACGCAGAAGGAGCCGGGAAGCTACATCGCCAATCAAACCGCACATCACGGCATGTGGGCGCGCTTGAACGCCACGGTGAAACAAGCGCCCGTCATTCGGCGGCGGCCCTTCGCCGCTCCTTCGCCGAGCCGCGCTGTTACGGCCGAGGGCTGGCGTTCCAGCACTTCCTTCAGGAACTTGCCCGTGTGGCTCGAGAGCGCAAGCGCCACATCCTCAGGCGTTCCCGTGGCGACGATAGTGCCTCCGCCGTCTCCGCCCTCCGGCCCGAGGTCGATGATGTGATCGGCCGTCTTGATCACCTCGAGATTATGCTCGATCACGACGACGGTGTTGCCCTGCTCGACGAGCTCGTGAAGCACTTCGAGGAGCTTCGCGACGTCGTGGAAGTGGAGGCCCGTCGTCGGCTCGTCGAGAATATAGAGCGTGCGGCCGGTGGCGCGCTTCGACAATTCCTTGGCGAGCTTGACGCGCTGCGCCTCGCCGCCCGAGAGCGTCGTCGCTTGCTGGCCGACATGGACATAGTCGAGCCCGACGCGCGCGAGCGTTTTCATCTTGTCGCGGATCGCGGGCACGGCCGCGAAGAGCTCGCCCGCCTCCTCGACTGTCATGTCGAGCACATCGGCGATCGATTTGCCGCGATATTTCACCTCGAGCGTCTCGCGGTCGTAGCGCTTGCCCTTGCACACGTCGCAAGTGACGTAGACGTCGGGCAGAAAGTGCATCTCGATCTTGATCACGCCGTCGCCCTGGCAGGCCTCGCATCGCCCGCCCTTGACGTTGAAGGAGAAGCGGCCCGGCTGATAGCCGCGCGCCTTGGCCTCCGGCAGTTGGGCGAACCAATCGCGGATCGGCGTGAAGGCCCCGGTGTAGGTCGCCGGGTTCGAACGCGGCGTGCGCCCGATCGGCGATTGATCGATGTCGATCACCTTGTCGAGCTTGTCCAAGCCCTCGATGCGCTCATGGGGAGCGGGATGCTCATGCGAACCGTTGAGGCGCCGCGCGGCCGCGCGGTAGAGCGTGTCGATCGTCGAGCGTGGATTTGCCGCCGCCCGAGACGCCGGTGACGCAGGTGAAGAGGCCGAGCGGGATGTCGACCGTCACCTCCTTCAGATTGTTGCCGCGCGCACCCACGATCCGTAAATGATGCCCTTTGAGCACTTTGCGCCGCTCACGGGGAATGGGAATGGAGAGCTGCCCGTGAGATATTTGCCGGTGAGCGACTCCGGGTTCGCCATCACCTCCGACGGGCGTACCCTCGGCGACGATCTCACCGCCGTGAATGCCCGCGCCAGGGCCGACATCGACCACGTAATCGGCCGCGAGGATCGCATCCTCGTCATGCTCGACCACGATCACCGTGTTGCCGAGATCGCGCAACCTCTTCAGCGTCTCCAGGAGGCGCGCGTTGTCGCGCTGATGCAAGCCGATCGACGGTTCGTCGAGCACGTAGAGCACGCCGGTGAGGCCCGAGCCGATCTGTGAGGCGAGGCGGATGCGCTGGCTCTCGCCGCCGGACAAGGTTCCCGAGGCACGCGACAAGGTGAGGTATTCGAGCCCGACATCGAGGAGAAAGCGCAGCCGATCGTTGATCTCCTTCAAGATGCGGTACGCGATCTCGTTCTGCTTTTCCGTGAGCACGCCGGGAAGCGTCGTGAACCAGTCGAGCGCCTCGCGCACGGAACGGCGCGTCGCCTCCGCGATATTGTCTGCCCGCGATCTTCACCGCGAGCGCCTCGGGCTTGAGCCGCATGCCCTTGCAAGCCTCGCAAGGCGTCTCGGACATGTAGCGCCCGATCTCCTCGCGCGCCCATTCGCTGTCCGTCTCCTTGAAGCGGCGCTCGAGATTGCGGATCACGCCCTCGAAGGGCTTGTTGATCTCGTAGGCGCGCAGGCCGTCGTCATAGGCCATGCGCACCTTCTCCTCGCCCGAGCCGTAGAGGATGGCGCGTTTCGCCTCCTCGGGCAGCTCGCGCCAGCGCGCCGATGTCGAAAAGCGGTAATGCTTGGCGAGCGCTTCAAGCGTCTGCCCGTAATAGGGCGAGGTCGATCGCGCCCAGGGCGCGATGGCGCCGCGCTTCAAGGTCGCGTTCTCGTCGGGCACCACGAGCTCGGGATCGATGCGCATCTCATGGCCGAGCCCGTCGCAAGCCGGACAGGCGCCATAAGGATTGTTGAAGGAGAACAGGCGCGGCTCGATCTCGGGGATCGTGAATCCCGAGACCGGACAGGCGAATTTCGAGGAGAAGGTGATGCGCTTCGGCGCTCCCCTCTCGTCCTTGTCGTCGGCGAATTCGATGATCGCGATGCCGTCGGCGAGATCGAGCGCCGTCTCGAAGCTTTCGGACAGCCTTGCCGCGATGTCGGGACGCACGACGAGACGGTCCACGACGACGTCGATATCGTGCTTGAACTTCTTGTCGAGGACGGGCGCGGCGTCGATCTCGTAGAAGGTGCCGTCGATCTTGACGCGCTGGAAGCCCTTCTTCTGGAACTCCAGCATCTCCTTGCGATATTCGCCCTTTGCGGCCGCGCACAACGGGCGCGAGAAGATAGAGCCGCGTCTTCTCCGGCAACGCCAGCACGCGATCGACCATTTGCGAGACGGTCTGGCTCTCGATCGGCAGCCCGGTCGCGGGCGAGATAGGGAATCGCCGGCGCGCGCCCAGAGAAGGCGCATGTAGTCATAGATCTCGGTGACGGTGCCGACGGTGGAGCGCGGATTCTTCGATGTCGTCTTCTGCTCGATGGAGATCGCCGGCGAGAGCCCCTCGATGAGATCGACGTCGGGCTTCTGCATCATCTCGAGGAATTGGCGGGCATAGGCCGAGAGGCTCTCGACATAGCGGCGCTGGCCTTCCGCGTAGATGGTGTCGAAGGCGAGCGACGATTTGCCCGAGCCGGAGAGCCCGGTGAACACCACGAGCTTGTCGCGCGGAATGGTGAGGTCGATGCCCTTGAGATTGTGCTCGCGCGCGCCGCGGATCGAGATCACGCGTTGGGGCGCGTCGAAAAGGCTTTCGACCGAGCCGGACGAGGCGCGGGAGATGTCTTGGGGCTGGCTTGAGGACTGGGGGCGGCATGAAGGGTTGCGCGGCCATGAACGTTTCTAGAACGCCTTATGTAGCGCGACAGCGGCGCATTGCACCCCGCGTCGTCAAATCGCGGCCGATTTTCCACCGGCCTGGCGGCCATGAAGCCACGCTTCAGTCACGCGCCACGGCTTCGACCCGAGCGTTTGCTGAAAGCGCAAAAGATAACCGTCAGGGTCCTGCACGAGGAACTGACGACAACGAAGGAGCATGTCCCTCGCGCGGTACCATTTTTCCTCGAGGGCCAGGAAAATGCGGCAGCCCTCGGCCCGACAGTTGTCGTGGAGCGCGTCGATCTCCGAGCACGGATCTGGAAGATTGATCGCCCCGTCCAAAAGGTTGCGTCAGTTCGCCCGTCAGCCAGACTGCGGCCGGTCGGCTGCTCGATCATGAGTTCGGCACCTTCGCGATCGAGATAGGCGAATCTTTCCTCTGGCCGTCATAGGCGAATGCGAAAGCCGAGGATATCGACGTAAAAGCGCAGGCTATGCTCGAAGTCGGAGCAGTAAAGCTCCGGAACCAGCTTCGCCATGAGATGCCTACGATGCTACGGAGGTCGGTCTTGCATTGTGGAACGCGTACTTCACGCGACCGCGATCAGTGCCGCGGCGACGCGCCTGTCCTCGGCGATCAGCACGTTGTAGGTGCGCGCCGCGGCCCCGGTCTGCATGGCGTCGAGGCGAATGCCGGCGCCGCGGCCAAGGAGGCGCGTACGCCTCTCCTCGATGAAGGCCGGCTGCTCGCCGGTGCCGAGGAGAAGGATCTCGATCGCGTTCGCTTCGGCAAGGATGGGCGCGAGCGCGGCTTCGTCGATTTCCGAGACGCTGCGCGACCGGCCACGCCCTGCACGCCCGAGGGCAGCGCCAGGATCGAGCCGCGATGGCCCATGCCGCCGAAGCGAAATCCGCCATCGCCATAGGCTTCGATCTGGTGTCGACCGGGAAGAAACCGGATGTCCTCGCTTTCGCTCTCATCGAGGCTGGCCTTCGCCGCTTCGCGTCGGCGTCGCAGCGAGCCACGAGACCGCGGAAGCCTCACGCCGGCGCGCGCAGCCGTCGTCTTCTTCGCGGCCGCCGGCTTGCCCTTCTCCTCGGCGACGAGCTCGGCGTCGGTCTTGCCGTGCACGCCGAGATAGATGAGCGAGGGCGAGGAGATGAAGATCGCCGAGTAGGTCGAGACGAGCACGCCGCACAGCATCACCTTGGCGAAATCCTCGATCGCCTGGCCACCGAAGACGACGAGCGCCAGAAGCGACAAGGCCGCTGTCGTCGCGGTCATCGAGGTGCGCGCCAAGCGTCGAGTTCACCGAGAGATCGAGCAGTTCGGCGATCGGCATGCGCCGATAGCGGCGCAGCAGCTCGCGGGTGCGATCGAAGACCACGACCGTCTCGTTCAGCGAATAGCCGACGATCGTCGAGAATCGCCGCGATCGAGGTCATGTTGAATTCGGTGCGGGTGATCAGGAAGAAACCCATGGTGAGCACGATGTCGTGCATCGTGCCGATGATGGCGCCGATGGCGAATTGCAGCTCGAAGCGGAACCAAAGATAGATCGAGGACGGCCACGATCGCGAGCAGCACGCCGATGGTGCCGTTCTGCACGAGCTCGCCCGAGACGCGCGGGCCCACCGTCTCGACGCGGCGGAATTCGTAAGCTGAATCGAGCGCCGCGTGCGCCTTGCGCACGGCCTCGCTTTGCGCCTGCTCGCCGCCGGGTTGGGCGCCATAGCGCAGCGAGACGCCTTCGCCATTGCCGAATTCCTGCGCCTCGACCTCGCCGTCGACGAAGCCCCGCCAAGCGTGTGGCGCAACGCCGCGACATCCGCCTTGCCGGATTTCGCCTGCAGCTCGATAAGCGTGCCGCCCTTGAAGTCGATGCCGAAGTTGAGGCCGATCGTGAGGAACAAGGTGACGGTGATGAGCGAGCAAGATCGCCGAGAAGGGAAAGCTCACTTTCCGGAATCGGACGAAGCGGAACTTGGTGCCGTCGGGAATGATGCGAAGGAGCTTCATGCGCATGACCCTCAGAACGGCAGGATCTGCGGCCGGCGCACGCGATACCACAAGCCGATCATCATGCGCGTCATGGTGACGGCGGTGATGACGGTGGTGAGGACGCCGAACACCATGGTGAGCGCGAAGCCCTTCACCGGACCCGATCCCATCAGGAAAAGGATGAAGGCCGCGATCAGCATGGTCGCGTTGGAATCGATGATCGTCGCGAAGGCACGCGTGAAGCCGGCCTCGAGCGCCGAGACGAGCGCGCGCCCGTTGTGCACCTCCTCGCGGATGCGTTCGTAGATGAGCACGTTGGAATCGACCGCCGTGCCGATCGTCAGCACGATGCCGGCGATGCCCGGCAGCGTGAGCGTCGCGCCGAAGGCCGACATCAGCGCGAAGATGAACATCACATGGATCAGCAAGGCGAAATTGGCGAAGAAGCCGAAGACGCCGTAGACCGCGAACATGAAGAGCGCGACGAAGGCAGAAGCCACATAGGTCGCGAGCTTGCCGGCGGCGATCGAATCCGCGCCGAGCCCGGGACCGACCGTGCGCTCCTCGACGATGGTGAGCGGGGCCGGCAAGGCACCGGCCCGCAGCAGAACCGCGAGGTTGTTCGCGGCTTCGACGGTGAAGCGGCCCGAGATCTGCCCCTGCCCTCCCGGGATCGGCCCATTGATGCGCGGTGCCGAGATCACCTTGTTGTCGAGGACGATCGCAAGGAGGCGCCCGACATTCTCCGCGGTCGCCTGGCCGAAGCGCTGTCCGCCGCGCACATTGAAGCGGAAATTCACGATCGGCTCATTGGTGCGCGGGTCGAAACCCGGCTGCGCATCGACGAGATCGGCGCCGTCGACGATGACGCGCTTTTCGACAGTCAGCGTGCCGCCCGTCTCCTGCGAGGGGAGTTGCTCGACGTCGCCCGGCGGCTGCGCCCTGATCGGCGACGAAGCGAAACTCGAGATGCGCCGTCTGGCCGAGCAGGTCCTTCAGCTTTTGCGGATCCTGCAGGCCGGGCACCTCGACGAGGATGCGGTCGTTCCCCTGCCGCTGGATGTTCGGCTCGGTCGCGCCGAGCGCATCGACGCGCCGGCGGATGACCTCGATCGACTGATCGACGGCGCGGCGCACCTTGTCGGTGATGCCGGCGTCCGTGACGGCGAGGCGGATGAGGCCGTCATCGGCTTGCGTCACGTCGAGGGTGCGCGGGCCGCCGAAACCGGCGTTGCCGACTGGCTGGCCGAGGTCGGCAAGAGGTCCCATGACACGGGTGCGCTCAGCAGGATCGGGAACGCGCACCTCGACGCCGCGCGGCGTCACCGTAATTCCGCCGGGGAACCCGACCTTCTGGTCGTGCAGGATGCGGCGCACATCGTCGCGCAACTGGTTGATCTGCGTTTTTGCGATCGCCGCCGCGTCCACCTGAAGCAGCACATGCGAGCCGCCTTGAAGATCGAGCCCGAGCACGACCGCTTGGTGCGGCAGGAGGCCGCTCGGCAAGAAACCGAACCCGTTTTTCAACGCCTCGCGCGTGCCGCCGGGCAGGAAATTCGGCATCACGAAAACAAGGCCGAGCACCACGGTCAGCAGCACGCCGATGATCTTGGCTCGCGAATAGCGCAGCACCGCTTCAATTTCTCCCTCTTCGCCCCGAACCGCAGCTAGGCGCGGCGAATGGCGCTTCTATGCCCGTCACTTCGCGGGCTTGGGCTGATCGGCCTTCACCGGCTCGCCCTTGGCGCGCACATCCGCGATCATCGAACGCACCACGCGCACCCGCACGCCGTCGGCAATCTCGGCCTCGAGCTCGTTGTCGTCGATGACCTTGGTCACCCGGCCGACGATGCCGCCGTTGGTGACCACGGTGTCGCCACGCCGCACATTCTTGATCATCGACTTGTGCTCGGCCGCGCGCTTTTGCTGCGGACGAAAGAGGAGCACATACATGATCGCAAAGACGAAGATCAGCGGCGCAAATTGGACGAGCATGTCCGTCGAGCCGAAGCCGCCGGCCGCCTGCGCATAGGCTGGGGTGATGAACAAGGGAGTGGCTCCTCGGCGCGCCGCAAATCCCGCTTCCACGGCTCGTGAGCGCGCCTATCCTCGAAATTCGGCGCGGACTATAGCGGCGGGTCCGCTGAAAGCAACCTTTCCGCGAATTTGCGCAAAAAGAACGATTTCTGGACGACCGGCGGCGGAGCCTCGACTTGGTGTACACCGGCTTGGCCCAACCGAATCGAAAGGGCTGGCCCCATGCCCGTCCCTCGATCTGCAAGGACACTCGTCGGAACGAGCAAAGAGGAGGGTGACGTGGGGTTCGACGCACAAGAACGGCTGCAATTGCGGCGTGTGGTGGTCGCGAGCATGATCGGCGCCACCATCGAATGGTATGACTTCTTCCTCTATGGCGTGGTCGCCGGAATCGTCTTCAACAAGCTTTTCTTTCCGGCGAGCGACCCGCTCGTCTCGACGCTTCTCGCCTATGCGACCTTCGCGGTCGGCTTCCTCGCGCGCCCTCTCGGCGGCGTGATCTTCGGCCATTTCGGCGACCGGCTCGGCCGCAAGAACATGCTGGTGATGACGCTCATGATCATGGGCGTCGCGACCTTCCTGATCGGGCTTCTGCCGACCTATCAGGAGATCGGCGTTTTGGCACCCATCCTGATGCTGATGCTGCGCGTCCTTCAGGGCATCGGGCTCGGCGGGGAATGGGGTGGCGCCGTGCTCATGACCTATGAATACGCGGAGCCCGGCCGGCGCGGCCTTTATGCCAGCCTGCCGCAGATCGGGCTGTCGATCGGGCTCTGCCTCGCCTCGGGCGTGGTGGCGCTGTTCTCCTACATCCTGGACGATGCTCAATTCCTCGCCTGGGGCTGGCGCGTCGCCTTCGTTCTCAGCGTCATCCTCGTCGCCATCGGCATCTACATCCGGCTGCGCATCTTCGAGACGCCGGAGTTCGCCGCGCTCAAGGAGAAGCAAGGCGAGGCCCGCATGCCGTTCCTCGACATGATCAAGGAGTATCCGGCCAATATCCTGGCCGGCATGGGCGCCCGCTATATCGACGGCGTGTTCTTCAACATCTTCGCCGTCTTCATGATCGGCTATCTCGTCAACACGCTGAACATCGCGCGCACCGACGCGTTGCTCGGCGTGATGCTCGCGGCGCTCGTCATGTGCGTCTTCATCCCGATCTTCGGCCATCTCTCGGACCGTCACGGCCGGGGCAGGGTCTACTGGATCGGCGCCCTCGTCACCGGTCTCTCGGCCTTTCCGGCGATGTGGCTGATCCTGAACAGCGCCGGCAATGTCGGCTTGATCTGGCTCGCCATCGTCGTGCCGTTCGGCATTTTCTACGCAGCCTGCTACGGGCCGGAGGCGGCCCTGTTCTCCGACCTGTTCGAGACGCGCGTGCGCTATACCGGCGTGAGTTTCGTCTACCAATTCTCCGGAATTTTCACCTCGGGACTGACCCCGCTCATCGCCACCGCGCTTTTGCCGCTGAACGGCGGCAGACCCTGGCTGATCTGCGCCTATATTCTTTTCTCGGCGCTCGTCAGCGCGGCGAGCGCCCGGTGGATCGAGCAACGCGCGAAGGCGGGCGAGCTGATGCCGGCAAAGCAGGTCGGCATGCCGATGTGAGCCAGCGCGTCCAGGCCTCGAGGAAGCAGCTTTGCCCGATTTGCCTCGCGTTCCCCGGCGGGCCGGCGGGTCACGCCGAAACGCGTTCCGCGCGGCCGGCCTGGGTGGCGGCGCTTGCCGCCACGGTCCTCATCCAGACGGCGCTCTCCTACCTCACCCGGCTGATCCCGACGCTTGCGCCGGTGCTGACCGAAGCATCCGGCCTCCCGGCGGATCGTGTCGGCTATCTCGCGGCCGCGGGCACGGCGGGCTCCATCCTGTTCCTCGCGGCCGGCAACCCCTTGATCGCACGGCTCGGCCCGATCAGGGCGCTGCAAGCGGGCCTCGCGACCGGGATCGCCGGCGTGCTCATGCTCATCATTCCCTCGGCGCCGACGCAATTTGCGTCAAGCTTCCTCCTCGGCCTCGGCTACGGGCCCTCGGCGCCCGCGGGAAGCGATGTCTTGCTGCGCCTCTCGCCACCTCACCGGCGCACCTTGATCTTCTCGCTGAAGCAGGCCGGCGTGCCGCTCGGCGGCGTGCTGTCCGGCCTCACGCTCCCGGCGCTCGTTCATGCGATCGGTGTCGGGGGGACCCTCGCGCTCGTGGCTCTCGTCCCCTTGGGAACGATCCTCGCCGCGCAGCGGGTCAGGATGCGCATCGATGCCGAGCGCGACAAAGCCCAATCCACCGCGATCGGATTGTTGCTTTCGCCGGCCAATATTCTCGCTCCCTTTCGGCTGATGCGCGCCTCGGCGAACCTGCCGCGCGTCACCCTCTCCGGCGTCTTCTTCGCCTGCGGGCAAGGATCGCTCTTCGCCTTCCTCGTCACCTATCTCAACCAAGGCCTCGGTCTCGATCTCGTGACGAGCGGCGGCATCTTCGCCATGACGCAGCTCACCGGGATTCCAGGAAGGATCGGCCTCGGCTGGCTCGCCGACCGGGTCGGTTCGGGGGTTCCCATCTTGCGTGCGCTCAGCCTTGCCTCGGCCGCGACGAGCGTCACCTATGCCATGACCGCGCCGACATGGTCGCCCTTGGCGCTGACGCTGCTCTCGGCGGTCGCGGGCATCACCATGTCGAGCTGGAACGGCATTCAGCTTGCCGAGATCGCCCGCGAGGCCCCCAAGGGGAAGGTCGGAGAGACCACTTCGGGCGCGACGCTCGTCGTCTTCCTTGGCTATGTGCTCGGCCCCGCGCTCTTCGCCGCGTCGCTCGCGGCTTCGGGCAGCTATCGGAACGCGTTCCTCGTGACCGCCCTCTTGTCACTCATGCCGACACTCGCCTTGTGGCCGTCTCGGGGACGAAGCTGAATTTTGCGGCATCCGCAATGAGCGCTCGCGCTCAAAGGATCGGCTATTTCGCCGGCGGCGTGCAGACGACCTTTTCCTCGAGCACATAGCAATTGCTCATTTCGCCGGTGCGCAGATTGAGCCGGAACACGCCCAATTCGCGATCATGCCGCGAGGCGAGAATGGTGTAATCGCCAGGTGCCTGCGCGCCGCCGCCCTCCCCTGCGGGATAGCAGATCGTCACGCCGACCGTGCCCTCCTGAAGCCCGTATTGGCACGCGCCCATTTCACCCGTCGAGCGGTCGACGCGATAGACGCGGTTGAGGTCCGTCGCGGGCGCGGCGACGAATTCGTAGGAGCCCGCCGCCCACGCAACGGACGCCGGACACGACAGCATCGGAATGAAAAACACGAGCGCGAAGGGTGAGCTCCTTCGGCGTCTCGCCATTCGCAATTGAAACCATGAGCCCTCCGGAGGCGATGAGAGTGGAGGCGATTGGGCGGCCGAGCGATTCGCTCTAGCGCACAATAGCATCGACGATGAGCGCTGATCAGAGGCGCGCGTGACGATCCAGGCGCCGACGGAGAGTTTGCCTCGGCGCCGCTCCGAACACCGCTGGCGACGAGCGCGCTACGCCATCTGCCGGCGTTTCACCCGAGAGGCCCACCGCCATTCCGCCTCCTGGCACTTGCGCGACGGCACGCGGCATGCGACCGACGAGCATCAAGGACGCGACCGCGCTCATGCCCATATCCTCTTTGCTGCCGATCATCGTGTTCGACCTCGACGGCACGCTCGCCGACACGGCCGGCGATCTCGTGGCGACACTCAATCTGATCTTGGAGCGCGAAGGCCTCGATGCGATCCCTTTCGCTTCGGCCCGCGACCTCATCGGGCAAGGAAGCCGCGCCCTCCTGCAGCGCGGCTTCACCTTGCAGCAGCGCACGCTTTCGCCGGAACGGCTCGAGATCTTGTTCGTTGACTTCCTGCACCATTATGGCGAGCATCTCGTCGATCGAACACGGCTTTTCCCGGGTGTCGCGCAGGCGCTCGAGCGGCTCTCGCGTCGCGGGCATGGGCTCGCCGTGTGCACCAACAAGAATGAATTCTTGTCACGGAGACTCCTCGCGGCTCTCGGCGTCGCCTCGCGCTTCGCCGCGATTTGCGGGCGGGACACCTTCGCGTTCTGCAAGCCCGATCCCCGCCATCTGACTGAGACGGTGCGCCTCGCCGCGGGACGGCCGAGGGCCGCCATCATGGTCGGCGATTCCAAAACCGACATCGACACGGCGCGCGCCGCCGATGTGCCCATCATCGCCGTGCCCTTCGGCTATACCGACGTGCCGGTCGCGCGGCTCGCGCCGGATGTCGTCATCGAGCATTTCGACGAGATCGACGCGGCGATCGCGCAATTGAGCGAACGCGTTACCGCTTGAAGCGGTTCTCGCCTTCATCCTCCCCGAAGAGTGACTTCGAGAGGAAGAATCTTTCGGCGATCAGGTCACGCAAATCTTCGGGCCGGTTCGGCAGAGCGCGGCGACGCCGGCCGCCATGAGCTCCATCTCTCCGCCATGGCCCCATAGGGCGCCGATCGTCGCAATCTTGTGGCGCGCGGCGCCTTTTACATCGTATTCGCGATCGCCGATCATCAGCGCGCGGGCAGGGTCGATGCCTTCCGTCGCCAGGATATGCCCGATCAGCTCGCCCTTGTCGTCATGACGGCCGTCGAGCTCCGACCCGTGGATCGCCGTGAAATGCCGATCGAGCGCGAAATGCGCGAGAATCGGACGCGCGAACACATGCGGTTTCGACGTGGCGAGGAGCAAGGTATAGCCCTCGCGTGAAAGCGCGGCGAGCGCTTCCGGAATGCCGGCATAGAGCGTGGCCTCGAACATCGCGCCCGAACGATAGCGCGAGCGATAGATCTCGAGTGCCTCCTCGACCCGCTCCTCTCCGCCCAGGAGACCTCCGGAAGCTCGAACGAAGCGGCGGCCCGATGACCCAGCGCAAAGCTTCGAATGGCGGCGCGTCGACGCCGAGCGTCTCGAGCGCGTGGATTACCGATCCGATGATGCCGGGAGCCGGATCCGCGATCGTGCCGTCGAGATCGAAAAGCAGGTAGCGCGGCGGCACTCTATTGCGGGCGCCCCCTCGCGACCCGTTCGATCTCCATCCTGACCAAGCGCTCGACGATTTGGGGTAGATTGTCGTCGAGCCAGGATTTGAGGAGCGGGCTGCAGCATCTCCCTCACCAAATCTTCGAGCGTGCGAGCCTTGTCGCTCAACACCGTGCGGTTGAGATCGCCGAAGGCGCGTGTCACCGCCATGTCGGTTTCGCTCGAGAGCATCGCGTCCGGTTCTCGCGGGCCGGGCTCGAGGCGCGGCTGGCCCGCGGGGTCCGTCTCGCTCTGTCCTGCGAAGCTGGGAGCAGCGCGCGAAGACGGCGCGCCGAGTTCGGGCCCCCCTCGCTTTTCCGGAATGGGCTGCACCATCTGGCGCCGAGGCGGCGCAGCGCGCGAAACGGGCTCTTGCGAAGTCCACGCCTCGTCGCTCTCGGTTTCGGTCAAGGTCGCCTGCGCCACTCTGGCGAGGTCATTCGTCAAACCGGGCGCGCTCGCGCGCTTCGTGTTCGGTTCGAGCTTCGCCCGATGCGTCGAGAGGCTCGGCCGGCGGTTCATGAGGAAGCGAGCGCAATTGGTCGGTCGTCGGGCCGAAGGGAACGGGTGTGGACGATGCTTGCCGCTCGGATGGCTGCTCCTCATCGGGATGAGGCGCGACACCGGCGACGGGCGTGCTCGGCTCGGACTCGAACAGTCGCGCGACTTCGGATTCGAGCAACAACCCCTGCTCATCATCCTCGGCCGCATGGCTCTTAGCGAAAGGCGCGGGGGCATCGGGGGCTACTTGCCCGCTCTCGCCGGAAGATCTTGCTCCCGCGGGGACTTGTCCCATCTCGGCGCTCGCCGGCTCGGCATCGGGCGCGGACGCCCCGCCAAGAAGCTTCTCGCCGGGGAGCTTCTCCAATACCGTCACGCCGGAGAGCGTCTCGTCGGGCCTGGCCTCGGACACGGAAACGAGCTTGGCCGAGCCGAACTTCGCCCTCGATTTGTCGTCGGCGATGATGCGCCGGATGGAAGCGAGGATTTCTTCCATGCTCGGTTCGGCGGCTCTCTGCGCGGACGCGGTCATCGATGCTTGTTCCCCATGCGGTCGGGAGAGCGCTTTCGGCGACGCATCGCCTCTGGCGAAGGCACCCTTGGACCTCAAAACGAATCACCCCGACCATCTTGGAAGTTTAGCGAATTTGCAAGGCCCGCACACGGCAGGATCGACGCCATCTGGCCGATTTTCGGGGAAACCGCCTTCCGGCCCGGAGAATTGCGCTCTTGCGACTATTTGCCGTTCGGCGTCTGGGTGCCCCACCACAGATCGCGCACCTGCTGGTAATGCACGCCAGGCTCATATTTTTGAGCGCTGGGCGAGACGAACTCCAGCGTCAGTCGGCCGATGCCCTCCAGGAGCTGATAGGAATTCACGACGCGATCGTGCTGGGCCGAGACGAGGGCGACGCGCGCATTGAGCAGATCCTGCTGCGCATTGAGCACGTCGAGCGTGGTTCGCTGGCCGACCTTGGCTTCCTCACGCACGCCATTCAAGGCCACTTCGGAGGAGGAAATTTGCGCCTGCGCGGCAAGGATCTGGGCCTTCGACGCGTCGAGATTGCCCCAGGCCGCGACGACGAGTTGCCGCACCTGGTCCCGGACCTGATCCGCGAGCAGCCGCTGCTGGCCGAGCGTCTCCTTGGCTTGCCGGATTTGGGCGTATTCCGCACCGCCCTGATAGATCGGAACCGTCAACGTCGCAGTGACCTGGGCGGTGGTGAGCTGGTCATTGCTCTGCCGATTGTCCCACTGCGACTGAACCTGGGCGTTGAGCGAGAGATTGGGGCCGAGGGCGGCTTCCGCGACCTTCACCTGAAACTCCGCGGCATCCACATTGTGGAATGCCGAGACGATCGCCGGATTTTCCGCGAGCGCGGTTCTCACGGCGACATCGAGTGAGGACGGCAGCAGGCGATCGATCGGCCGGCCCGGCGCCAGGGTCTTCGGCTCGACGCCGATGATCTGACGATAGGTCGCGATGTCGGCCTTGAGCGTTGCTTCCGCGGCCGCTCACCTGGGAGCGCGCGCCTTCGAGCCTCGATTCGGCCTGCGCCACGTCGGTGCGCGTGACCTCGCCGACGTTGAACCGGTCGCGCGTTTGGCGAAGCTGCTCCGCGAGCACGTCGACATTGCTTCTTTGCAGATCGAGGGTGGCCGTGTCCCTGAGCACGTCCATATAGGTTGTGGCGCCGCTGAAGAGCACCGTTTCCTCGGTGTTGCGCAAGCTCTCACGCGCGGCAAGCACGAGGCTTTCGGCTTGTCGAACGGTGTTCGAGGTCGCGCCCGAATCGAAGATCATCTGGTTGAGCTGCGCCCCTGCACCGCGTGGCAACAGCCTTTGATCCTGGATGATCGTTCGCGGTTGCAGGAAGGAAGTGCCGATAGCGGGATTTGGCGAGCGGAAATTCAAGGCTTCGGCGCCGATCTCGCCAGATGCGCTGATCTTCGGTCGATAACCGGATTCGGCCTTCGACACGCCTTCGTCGGTCGCACGCACGCTGGCGCGTTGGGCATTCAGCTGCGGATTGTTGCCGATAGGCTTTGACGAGAGCGGTTTCGAGCGTCTCGGCGCTCGCGCGATGGTTGCGACGCAACCAGCACGACGATGGTGGCCAACGCGCTCGCCAAGCCTCGGATAAGCTGCATTTCGACCTCGATCGCGAGCACATCCGGAAGCGACCCGGCGTCTCCTCGCCCTCAGCGAGCCATCTAGCAACAGTCCGCCCGCCGAACCAAGCGACAATGGGGCGTACCTCGCGGAAAATAACAGACTGGCGCGAAAATGACACACTCTTGCCGCCAGGATGCAAAAACCGCACTGCTATCGCAATTTGATCAAAATCTATTTTAAGATCAACAAGTTCTGATGATTTCTGCAACCAAAACTCAAAAACACGACGCCTATCAAGCTTGAAATTGGAGAAAAGTCGGGCCGGCGCTCAACCGATTCGAACTGATTTTTTAAACTGGCCGAGCCGCCAAAGCGCTATCATCCCGCCATGTTCCGCATCTGATTCGAATGCACATTTGACACCCCCGAGCCTGCCGCCGTAACCCATGGCAAAATCGGAGCCTGCGCATGAAATTCCGAACGGCGAAATACGCGATCGGACAAGTGGTGAAGCACCGCGTCCATCCGTTCCGCGGCGTCATTTTCGACGTCGACCCGATCTTCAGCAACACCGAAGAATGGTATGCGTCGATTCCCGAGGACGTTCGGCCCGCGAAGGATCAGCCCTTCTACCACCTGCTCGCGGAGAATTCCGAGGTCGAGTACATCGCCTACGTCTCGGAGCAGAACCTCGTCCCTGACACGTCACGCCATCCCGTTCGCCATCCCCAGGTCCAGGAAATCTTCAAACGCGGACGCGACGGAGCTTATCGGATGAAGGGCGGCCGCACTGAATTAGGCGGAAGCCGCAATGAGGCAGAAGCCGGCCCTTTGGGAGCGGCGAACCGCCAGCGGCCGCCATTCTTCTGCCAGATGGAAGCGGGGCGAAGGCGCAGCGATCCGCAACGCGCCTGCGCTCTTGCGTCAAACGCGGCGTCGCCCTATGGCTTCGGCGCGGCCGCCGGCGCGGCCTGATCGGGAGCCGCGGCGGCCGAACCGCCCTGGAGCTTCGAGCGCAGCTCGTCGCTTCGCTTCTGGAGCTCGTCCTGCAGCTTTTTCTGCTGCTCCTCGAGCACTTTCGGATCGAGCGGCGCGCCGTCGAAGGCCTTGCCGAAGCCCGCCAGCGGCACCTGGAAGGTGACCTCGTTGCCGACCTGGTTCTTGAACTTCACGTTGAGGGTCGTGCCCTTTTTCATGGTGTTGATGAAGGCGTCATTGGTCTGGCCTTCGGCAAAACAGCCGTTCGGCAGGCAGATCGCAAATTTGCCGTCGGCCGCGGGGCCTTGATCGATATTGAACTTGATGCCCGGTGCCAGAAGCAGGCCGAGCGGCAGGATGAAGCGCGAGATCTTCTCGGGCTTGCCGGTGACGTCGTACATGGCGACGGCGAGGACGGGCTGGCCCTGATCGGAGACGAAATCGCGGGTCGTGTAGCAGATCTGCTGATTGCTCGAAGGGTCGTTGCCGCACACCTTCACCCAATCGGGCTGGGAAGGCTCGGGCTTGAGTTGCACGAGCCCCGAATCTTGCGTCCCAGCTGCGGCCGCAGGGGCGCCCGCTGGTGCCGGCTGTGCGGGAGCCGGAGCCGCCGGTGCCGGCGCGGGTGCAGGCGCGGCGGGTGCGCGCACGGCGGGCTTCGGGGGCGTCTTCGGCTGGGCGAATGCAGGCGTCGCGAGGGAAAGGACCGCGCTTGCCGCGACGCAGAGCGCGCTCACGCGCTGACGAGAAGATACGAAGAACGGCATGTGAACCTCTCTGGCGACGCGTCCGCTCGGCGCGGACACAAGATCACCTGATTGATGGGAAACCCTTGCGTGGACGAACCTACGCTCTCGCCCGCATTCGACTTCGAATGCGGCGTTAGCATGACGCGCAGTCGTTGATTATCGCCTTCGGCGGGCTTTTTCCAGCCCTTCGGCGGGAGGTTCGCGCTGGCTTGCGCAGATCGCCGCGCCGACCCGCTGAGGCATGAGCAGCCGCCGTGATAGCCTGACCCGATGATCTTCTCGATCCCGCCGGATGGCACCTTCGGCTCGAAGCCTTCGCACCAGCAGAGGTGGTTCATCGGCATTGAGCCGCCGGTGACCTTTCGGCGCAACCCCAAGCTTCCGGTCGGAGCTCGAACGTGAGGGGGCGGCGCGGCGAGTGGCGCGCCGGCTTGCCCGATCGCCGGGCCTTCGCGCTCGGCGGGGCGTGGACGATGGGCGCGGCGATGCTCGGCGCTCGCGGCCGGGCTTTCGCCGAGGTCTCCGGCTTCGCCCATGCGATCGCGATGCACGGTGCACCTGCCCTTCCCGACGGTTTCGCGCATTTTCCCTACGCCGACCCGATGGCGCGGCGCGGCGGGCGTCTCACTCTCGGCGTCCAAGGCACTTTCGACAGCCTCAATCCGCTGATCGTCCAGGGGAACGCGTCGGACGCTAGTGCCGCGCTTCGTGCTGCAAAGCTTGATGATGCGGTCCCATGACGAGCCCTTCAGCTTGTACGGGCTTCTCGCACGCGAAGTCGAGCTCACCGCGAAGCGTGACCTCTTGACCTTCCGCCTCTCGCCCAAGGCCTGTTTCGCGGATGCAACGCCCGTCACCGCCGATGACGTCGCCTTCAGCTTCGATCTGTTGAAGGCCAAGGGACGCCCCTTCTTCCGCGCCATCGCCGCCGCAGGTGCGCGCGGTCGAAGGTGATCGACGACCATCACGATCGCCTTCGATCTTGCGGGCTCGCTCAACCGCGAAGCGCCGGTCAACCTCGCCCTTCTTCCCGTGCTGCCTCGCCACGCGACCGATGCGGCAGGCTTCTCGAACACGACGCTCAAGCCTCAGCTGGGCTCGGGCCCCTATGTCGTGGCGCAGGTGAAACCGGGCACGAGCATCGTGCTCAGCCGCAATCCGAATTTCTGGGCCAAGGACCTTCCGGCGCTCGCGGGCTTCTTCAATGTCGACGAGATCCGCTACGAATTCTATCGGGATGCGAACAGCCTGTTCGAGGCCTTCAAGACGGGGCTCGTCGATCTCCGCTTCGAGGACGAGCCGGCACGCTGGGTCGCTGGCTATGATTTCCCGGCCGTGCGCGCGGGAAGGATCGTCAAGGAAACCATCCCCATTCGCCTGCCCGCCGGCATGAACGGCTTTGTCTTCAATTCGCGTCGCGACATCTTCTGCGGACCGGCGTGTCCGACAGGCGCTCACGCTGCTCTTCGATTTCGAATGGGTGAACGCCAACCTGTTCTTCGGCGTCTATCGTCGCACCGCCGGCTTCTTCGACGGCTCGGAACTTTCCTCCATCGGCCGTCCGGCGTCGCCGGGGGAAAGAGCCCTGCTTTCCCCTTATCGCGACGACATCCCCGCCGAGGTGCTCGACGGAAGCTGGCGACCCGTCGTCACCGACGGCTCGGGCCGGGACCGCATGATCGAGCAACAAGCTCTTTCGCTTCTCGAGAGCCGCCGGCTGGGCGCCTTCATCGGGCGAGATGAGATCGCTCGCGCAAGGAAAGCCCCTCGCGTTCGAGATCATGGCGACCTCCCAATACCAGGAGCGGCTCGCGCTCAATTACGCGTCTTCCCTTGCGCGCATCGGCGTCACGGCGCGCGTGCGACGCGTCGACGAGGTGCAATTCTGGCGACGCATGCAGCGTTTCGACTTCGACATGGTGCAGTTCAACTGGCCGGGAAGCCCCTCCCCCGGCAATGAATTGCCCAACCGCTGGTCCTCGGCCGCGGCCGACCGCGAAGGGTCGCTCAACTATGCCGCGGTGAGGTCGAAGGCCGTGGACGCCTGCATCGATGCCGCGCTCGTCGCGGCTTCGCTCGAGGACTTCACCGACGCGGTGCGCGCGCTCGATCGCGCGCTGATCGCCGGGTGCCACGTGGTGCCGCTCTACCACGCTTCTGAAAGCTGGCTCGCGCGTTCGGCGAGCGTGCTGCATCCCGCGCGCACGCCGCTCTTCGGCTTCTCGCTCGAAACGGTGTGGCGCGGCGACTGAGAAGGCCCGACGGATTGGCTACACGATCCTGTTATCGCGGCAGCGGGAGCCCTGGCGCAGAAAAGCGTGGGCACGCAAGATGCGGCCGCGCTCGGTTTGTCGAGCGCCGACGCGCATGATTCGAGGAACGAGGGCTTGAACGAGGTTTTGGGAGACATAAGATGGAGCTTCGCGCGTGGGGCGCCGGACTTTGGGCGGCGCTCTCGATTTTTACCGCCGTGCTCACCCCGGTGAGGGCTCAGGCCGAGATCGAGGCCAAGAGCTATACGATCCCATCGAAGGAACCCGGCATCGGGCTCTTCATCCGCAACAAGCGGCTTGCGGGCACCAAAAGCTTCGGGCCCGACCGCACCCTGCTTTTCGTGCATGGCGCGACCTATCCTTCGGAAACGGCTTTCGATCTGCCGATCGAGGGCGTCTCGATGATGGATTTGTTCGCGCAGGCCGGCTTCGACGTCTATCTCGTCGACATACGCGGCTACGGCGGCTCGACGCGGCCTGCCGCCATGAACGAGCCGCCGGAGAAGAACAAGCCGATCGTCTCCACCGCCGACGCGGTGAACGATCTTGGCGCCGCGGTCGACCATATCCTCGCGACGCGAGGCCTTCCCCGGCTCGATCTGATGGGCTGGTCCTGGGGCACATCGATCGTCGGCGCCTACGCGGGCGCGCATAACGAGAAGGTCAACCGTCTCGTGCTCTACGCACCGATCTGGCTCTTCAAGGAGGGAACGCGGGTTCTCGCGGCGGGGCAGACGCTCGGCGCCTATCGGCGGGTCTCGAGGGAATCCGCGAAGGAGCGCTGGCTGATGGGGGTGCCCGACGACAAGAAGGCGAGCTTGATCCCGCCAGGCGTCTTCGAGGCCTGGGCCGACGCCACCTTTGCGACCGATCCCGAGGCGGGGAAGACAAGCCCGCCCATGCTGCGCGCGCCGAACGGGGTGATCGCGGATGTGAACGAGTACTGGGCCGCGGGAAAGCCCTATTACGATCCCGGCGCGATCACGGTGCCGACGCTGCTCATCCACGCCGAATGGGACGCCGACCTGCCGAGCTATCAGGCGCAGGCCTATTTCGCCAAGCTCACGAGCGCTCCCTACAAGCGCTTCGTCGAGCTTGGAGAAGGCACGCACACGGTCATGCTGGAGAAGAACCGGATGCAGTTCTTCCGCGAAATCCGCGGCTTCCTCGACGAGGCCGAGCCGCAGGCCCTGCGATAGGCCGCGAGCTCGCTGGAGCGCCCCGATCAAGCAGCCTTCTTGCGCTCCGCGACCCGCACGAGGTCGCGCAGCAGCCGGTTCACCTGGGTGAGCCGCCGCTTGCCGTCCTCATAATCGCCGAGGAAGACGATGCGCATGTCCGGGCGCACCTTGGCGAAGGAGCCATGCTCGGCAATGTAGGAGATGAGCCCTTCGGGATTGGGAACCTCATTGCCGCGGAAGGCGACGATGATGCCTTTCGGTCCCGCCTCGACCTTCTCGACATTGGCGCGCCGGCACAAGGCCTTGATGGCGATCACGTCGAGCAGGCGGTCGACCTCCGGCGGCACGGGGCCGAAGCGATCGCGAAGATCCGCGCGGGCGGCGTTCACGTCCTCGTCGGCCGCGAGCATCGACAAGTCGCGATAGAGCGAGAGCCTCACGTCGAGATCGGCGACATAGGTTTCGGGGATCATCACCGGCGTCCCGACCTGGATGGTAGGCGACCACACATCCTCCTGCGGTTCGACGCTGCCTGCCTTCAACGAGGCGACGGCCTCCTCGAGCATGTGCTGATAGAGTTCGTAGCCGACCTCCTTGATGTGGCCCGACTGCTCCTCGCCGAGGAGATTGCCCGCGCCGCGAATATCGAGATCGTGGCTCGCCAATTGGAAGCCGGCGCCGAGCGTGTCGAGCGATTGCAGCACCTTGAGCCGCCGCTCGGCGCCGACCGTGAGCTTGCGCTTCGGCGGGATGGTGAAGAGCGCGTAGGCGCGGGTCTTCGAGCGCCCGACGCGGCCGCGCAACTGATAGAGCTGGGCGAGGCCGAACTGGTCGGCGCGATGCACGACGAGCGTGTTGGCGCGCGGGATGTCGAGCCCCGATTCGACGATCGCGGTCGAAAGCAAAAGATCGAATTTACCATCGTAGAAGGCGCTCATCACGTCTTCGAGCTGGCCCGCCGCTATCTGTCCATGCGCCACCGCGACCTTGAGCTCCGGCACCTGCTCGTCGAGGAAGGCCCTGATCTCCGCGATATCCTCGATATGGGGGCAGACGTAGAAGCTCTGGCCGCCGCGATAGCGCTCGCGCAAGAGCGCCTCGCGGATGGTCAAAGGGTCGAAGGGCGAGACGAAGCTGCGCACCGCGAGCCGATCGATCGGCGGGGTGGCGATGATCGACAGCTCGCGCACGCCGGTGAGGGCGAGCTGCAAGGTGCGCGGGATCGGAGTCGCCGAGAGGGTGAGCACATGCACCTCGGCGCGCAACTCCTTCAAGCGCTCCTTGTGAGCGACACCGAAATGCTGCTCCTCGTCGATGACGACGAGGCCGAGCCGCTTGAACTGCATCGATTTCGTGAGAAGCGCATGGGTGCCGATCACGATGTCGACCGTCCCGTCCGCGACGCCGAGCTTCACCGCCTTGAGTTCCGCCGCGCCGACGAAGCGCGAGGCTTGCGCAAGCTTGAGCGGCAGGCCGGCGAAGCGCTCCTTGAAGGTCGTGAAATGCTGGCGCGCGAGCAAGGTCGTCGGCACCACGATCGCCACTTGCCGCCCCGCCATCGCGACCGCGAAGGCGGCGCGCAACGCGACCTCGGTCTTGCCGAAGCCGACATCGCCGCAGATCAGCCGGTCCATCGGCTTGCCGGCCGCGAGGTCCTCCGTCACGGCTTCGATGGCGGCGAGCTGATCCTCGGTTTCCTGGTAAGAGAAACGGGCCTCGAATTCCGACACCAGCCCTTCCGGCGGCACGATCACAGGCGCATCCTTCAGGGCGCGGGCGGCGGCGATGTCGATGAGCTTGCCGGCCATCTCGCGGATGCGCTGCTTCAAACGCGCCTTGCGCGACTGCCAGGCGACGCCGCCGAGCTTGTCGAGCTGAGCCTCCGTGTCCTCGGCGCCGTAGCGCGACAGGAGCTCGATGTTCTCGACCGGCAGGAAGAGCTTGTCGCCACCCGCGTAGTGAAGCTCCAGGCACGCATGCGGCGCGCCCATCGCCTCGATGGTCGCGAGGCCGACGAAGCGGCCGATGCCGTGATCGACATGGACGACGATATCGCCGGCGGTGAGCGCCGCCGCTTCGCTGATGACGTCCTTGCCCTTCTTCGACCGGCGCGACGAGCGCACGAGGCGATCGCCGAGGATGTCCTGCTCGCCGATCACCGAGAAGCCGCCGCTCTCGAAACCCTCTTCGAGACCCCAGACCCCGATGCCGATCTCGCCTTTCCCGAGCGCGCTCGCCGCGCCGAAATCGGACACCGGCCGAAGCGTCGCAAGGCCATGATCGGCGAGGATGGTTTCGAGGCGCTCGCGCGATCCCTCGCTCCAGGCGACGATGAGCACCGTGCGGCCCTCCGCCCTCGACCCGCGTGCATGGGCGATCACGGCATCGAAGACATTGGCCGAAGGGTCCGCCCGTTCCGGCGCGAAGCTTCGGCCCTTGCGCGCTTGCGCATCGAAGACGCCGGAGGCCTCTCCACCCGCCTGGGTGAAAGGCGAGAGCGCGAGCACGCCGAGTTTCGCGAGCCGGTCGCCGAACTCGTCCTCGGTGAGGTAGAGGGCGTCCGGCGGCAGCGGACGGTAGGGCGCGCCGCCCGCGCTCTTGGCCTCCAGCGCCGAGGCGCGGGCACGTTGATAATCGAGGATCTGCGTCACGCGCTCATGAGCGGCTTCTCTTGCCAGGTGATCGATGACAACGGGCGCATCGCCCGAAAAATCGAACACGGTGTCGAGGCTTTCGTGAAAAAGGGGCAGCCAATGTTCGAGACCCGGATAGCGCCGGCCTTCGCTGATCGCCTCGTAGAGCGCATCGTCCGGACCCGGGGCGCCGAAGCTTGTGACGTAGGCGGTGCGGAAACGCTTGATGCTCTCGCTCGTGAGGCGCACTTCGCTCAAAGGCACGAGGTCGAGCGAATGGAGCTGCCCCGTCGAGCGCTGGGTTTGAGCGTCGAAGGAGCGGATCAATTCCAGCGTGTCGCCGAAGAAATCGAGCCGCACGGGCTCCGCATGGGTCGAGGGCCACAGATCGAGAATGCCGCCGCGTACCGCGTAATCGCCGATGTCGCGCACGACGCCTGCACGCAGGTAGCCATTGGTCTCGAGCCAGCTCGCAAGCCCATTGAGGTCGAGCGCATTGCCGGGGCGGGCCGAGAAGCTGTCCTTGGCGATCCTGGCGCGCGTGGGCAGGCGCTGCAGGATGGCGTTCACCGTGGTGAGGAGCACGCGCGGCCGCTCGGGCGTCGATTGTCCCGTCGACAGGCGCGCCAGCGCGACCATGCGGTCGGCCGCGATCGCCGCATTCGGCGAGACGCGGTCATAGGGCTGGCAATCCCAGGCGGGAAGCACCAGCACCTCGATTCCGGGCGCGACGAAGCCGAGCGCGTCGGCGAGGCGCTGGCAGCGCTGCCCGTCGCGCGCCACATGCACGAGCGTCGCGGCGCTCGCCGTTCCGCGGCGCGAGAGCTCATAAGTGAGTTGCGCGAGCGCCAGCGCGTCGAAGCCGTCCGGCGCGTTGACGAGACGCAGATGATCGCCGCGTGCAAGCGCCTGCGCGATCGCGGCCGCCCGGGGGAGCGTTGCCCGCGCATCAGCCGAGGCGGTTGGCGTCGGCGGCTTCGTCTTGATAGCTGTAATTTCAGGCATGGAGCGGATGAGCGTGATCGTGGAAGCGTTTGAGCTTGCGGAAAAGGGGCGTGTCGTGCGCCCTCGGCACTGGGGCCTGTCCGATCAGCCAGGTGAAGACCTCCTGGTCGGGGAGTTCCATCAGCTCCTCGAAAGAGCAAAGCTCGCCTTCATCGAGGCTCGCGAGCTTCGCGTCCGCGAATCCCCCCATCAACAGGTCCATTTCGCGCATGCCGCGATGCCAAGCACGAAAACGCAGCCGCCGCCGGCGAATCTCGGTGTCGGAAAGCATGAATTGCGGGCCCTGTCTCTTCGGCGCGGCGACGTGCCAATCGACGCCGGCCGCCCTTATATAGCGAGGCCCGCGAGGCGCGTCATGGGGAGGGCGACGGCGAGGATGACGGCAAGGACGCCGGGACGGACGGCGCGGATCCGGAACGCTCCCACCATGAGACTGAACCATGAGACCCTGAGACTGCCATGAGACCCTGAGACTGCCATGAGACCCTCGCTCCTCGACCCGCTCTTTGCTCCGGTCACCACGCTTGCGGGCGTCGGCGGCAGGATCGCGGCTCTGCTCGCGAGGCTTCTCGTCGATGCGGCCGACGAGAAGCCTCGCGTCATCGACCTTTTGTTCCATTTGCCGAGCTTCGCGCTTGATCGGCGCGCCCGGCCGAAGCTCGCGAAGGCGCGCATCGGCGAGATCGCGACCTTCGAGGTCACAGTCACCGCACATCGCCCGGCGCCCCCCGGCCGGGCCCGCGCACCCCACAAGATCCTGTGCGAGGACGAGACGGGCGATGTGACGCTCGTCTTCTTCCACGGCGTCGGCAAGACGATGAAGGAGCGCTTCCCTCTGGGGACGAGACTCATCGTCTCGGGCCTCCTCGATCAATATGACGGGATGCGCCAAATCGTGCATCCGGACCATATCGCGCCCGCCGATCACCCCGATGCCGTGCCGAGCGTGGAACCGATCTATCGCCTCACGGAAGGCTTGCACCCGGGGCTTTTGCGGCGCCTCATCGGCCATGCCGTGAAGCGCCTGCCGGTGCTTCCCGAATGGCAGGACGCAAGCTTCCGCAAGCGAGCCGCCTTCGCGCCCTTCGACGAGGCGCTTCGCCTGTTGCACCATCCGGTCGAGCCGGCGGACGTCGATCCGTCCTCGGCGTCGCGGCGGCGCCTCGCCTATGACGAGCTTCTCGCCTCCCAGCTCGCCCTGGCGCTGGTGCGCGCCCATCTTCGCCGCGCCGCCGGGCGCTCGACCCATGGCGACCGGCGGCTCGTCGGCGAGATCCTCGGCCAATTGCCGTTCCAGCCGACAGCCTCGCAAACCCGCGCGCTTGCCGAGATCGCGGCCGATATGGCGGCGCCCCGCCGCATGCTTCGCCTCCTGCAAGGCGATGTGGGCTCGGGCAAGACGCTCGTCGCGCTCCTCGCCATGGCGACCGCGGTCGAAGCCGGCCGCCAGGCCGCGCTCATGGCGCCGACCGAAATCCTGGCGCGCCAGCATGAGGAGCGCCTGCTCGAATTCACCAAGGGCAGCGGGCTTCGCATCGCGACCATCACCGGGCGCGATGCGGCAGGCGCGCGCGCGCGGCTCTTGCGTTCGCTCGCGGCCGGAGAGATCGACATTCTGGTCGGCACCCATGCGATGTTCCAGCAATCGGTCGCCTTCGCCGACCTCGCCCTTGCCGTGGTCGACGAGCAGCATCGCTTCGGCGTGCATCAGCGCCTCGCCCTGCAAGCGAAGGGTGCCGGCGTCGATGTGCTGGTGATGACGGCGACGCCCATTCCGCGCACCTTGCTGCTTGCGGGCTTCGGCGACATGGATGTGTCCTCGCTCACCGAGAAGCCGGCGGGACGCCAGCCCGTCGACACGCGCATCGTGCCTTTGGAGCGCATGGGCGAGGTCACCGAAAGGTTGCGGCGCGCTCTCGCCTCCGGCGCCCAGGCCTATTGGGTGTGTCCGCTCGTCGAGACGACCGAAGCGCTCGACCTCGCGGCCGCCGAGGAGCGCTTCGCCGGGCTGAAGAGCGTGTTCGGCAACGAGGTGGGGCTTCTGCACGGTCGCATGCGCCCTCAGGAAAGGGACGCGGCCATGGCCCGCTTCGTGTCGCGCGAGACGAAGCTCCTCGTGGCGACGACGGTGATCGAGGTCGGCGTCGATGTGCGAAACGCAACCATCATGGTGATCGAGCATGCCGAGCGCTTCGGCCTTTCCCAATTGCACCAGTTGCGCGGGCGCATCGGGCGCGGAGCGGAGAAATCGAGCTGCATCCTCCTTTACAAGGGTCCGCTTTCGGAAACGGCGAAAGCACGCCTCGGCATCATGCGCGAGACGCAGGACGGGTTCCGCATTGCCGAGGAGGATCTGCGGCTTCGCGGACCTGGCGAAGTCCTCGGCACGCGACAGTCCGGAGTGGCGAATTTCCGCATCGCCGACGCCGCGATCGACGCGGACCTCCTCGAGGCGGCTCGACGCGACGCAAAGCTCGTCCTCGCGACCGATCCGGGGCTCGCCTCGGCGCGCGGCGAGGCTCTGCGGACGCTTCTCTACCTTTTCGAGCGCGACGCCGCGGTGCGGCTCATCAGGGCCGGGTGAAGAGACGGCGCACAGACGAGGGTGAATAGCAAAGGCATGGATGGGCGGGCCGACGCCCGGCCATGACGCATCTGCATTTCCCCATCGTCATGACTGGACTTGGTCCGGTCACCCACGCCTCTCTTGCCCCGCTCGAGAACCGCCATGACGATGGGGAAACGCGTCCGGCTGGACCAAGGCCGGTCACGACGAAAGAGCGCCTATGCCGCGTCCTTCGCCGAAATCCCGCTCGCCTCGCCATTGGTTTCGGCCGCCACCGCGAGCTTCAGGCGCTGGTCGCCGGGCTGGATGAGGCCGGCCGACATGACGAGCTTCGCGCCTTCGTCGACCGGTATGGAAAGCTCGATCACGTCCTTGCGTGGCAAATAGAAATAGAACCCCGTCGTCGGATTGGGCGTGCAGGGCAGGAAGACGCTGATGTGATCGCCTTCCGGCAGGCGCTCCGCGATTTCCGCGCCGGGCTCGGAGGAGATGAAGACGATCGACCACATGCCCTTCGCCGGATACTCGACGAGGCCGACCTTGCGGAAGCTCGTGCCGGATTGGGAGAAAATCGTCTCGAAGATCTGCTTGAAGGTCCGGTAGACGCCGCGCACCAGGGGCATGCGCCCGAGCACCACTTCGCCCAGGCGAAGAAAGGAGCGCCCGACGAGATTGGCCGTGAGGAACCCGAGGAGCGTGAGGGCGATGATCGCGACCACGAGGCCGTAGCCGGGCACGCGGAAGGGCAGGTAATTGTCCGGGAGATAGGCCTGCGGCACCAGGGGCTCGACCCAGCCGTCGATCGTGGTGATGATCCACCAGACGATATAGGCGGTGACGGCCACGGGGCCGGCGACGATGATGCCAGTGAGGAAATAGGTGCGCAACCGCGCACCGAGCGTCTGTGCCTTTTCGGGCGCGATTGTGAGCTTCGGCAAGGGAAGGTCTCGCTGAGCGTCGAGCGCCATCAAATCCTCCGGCGGACGATCCGCCGTCACGCACATCCGAGCGGCCGCCTCAGGCCATTCGGCCAAGATTCCGGCGCCATGGAAAATTCATGTATCGAGACAAACGGCCGAAGCACCGCTCCGGCCGCGTCTCGACGCATTCCGCCCTGAAGTCTACTCCACCGTGACCGACTTCGCCAGATTGCGCGGCTGATCGACATCATTACCCATGAAGGCCGCCGTGTGATAGGCGAGAAGCTGCACCGGCAGCGC
Source organism: uncultured Alphaproteobacteria bacterium (assembly GCA_963713805.1). Classification (GTDB taxonomy): domain Bacteria; phylum Pseudomonadota; class Alphaproteobacteria; order Rhizobiales; family Beijerinckiaceae; genus GAS188. The sequence goes on from CAVQNF010000019.1 coordinate 36,665, forward strand.
GTAGAGGATGGGCGCGAAGAGCGGCTCGGCACTTCGGCACGATGATCGTCGCCTCGGTCTCGACGCCGATATGGCGCGCCCCTTCGGCATCGGTGATGAGGATGATCCTGCCGCCGCGCGCCGCGACCTCCTGCACGTTCGACGCGGTCTTGTCGAAGAGCTCGTCGTGAGGCGCGATGACGATCACCGGCATCTCCTCGTCGATCAGCGCGATCGGGCCGTGCTTCAGCTCTCCGGCCGCATAGGCTTCCGCGTGGATGTAGGAGAGCTCCTTGAGCTTGAGCGCGCCTTCGAGCGCGATCGGGAAGCTCGTGCCGCGCCCGAGATAGAGCACGTCCCTCGCCCGCGAGAGATCGCGCGCGAGGCGTTCGGCCTGATGCTCGCTCTTCAGCACCTCGGCCATCAGTCCCGGCAGATGGTTGAGGGCTTCGACGAGCTTCTTCTCGGTCGCCGCGTCGATGCAGCCTCGCGCCAAGCCCGGCCGCGAGCGCGAGGCAGGCGAACACCGCGAGCTGGCAGGTGAAGGCCTTGGTCGAGGCGACGCCGATTTCGAGGCCGGCGATGGTGAGCGCCACCGCCTCGCTCTCGCGCGCCAGCGAAGACGTCGCCACATTGACGATCGACAGGCTGTGCTGCCGCTTCGCCTTCACGTAGCGGAGCGAAGCGAGCGTGTCGGCGGTCTCGCCCGATTGCGAGACGAAAAGCGCGAGGCCCGCCTTCTTCGAGCGGCGGCTCGCGATAGCGGAATTCCGAGGCGATATCGATATCGACCGGGAGCCGCGCGATGCGCTCGAACCAGTATTTCGCGACGAGCCCGGCGTAATAGGAAGTGCCGCAAGCCGAGATCGACAGGCGCGACACTTTGGCGAAGTCGAAAGGAAGCTTTTCCGGCAATCGCACCCGCAGCTCCGAGAGATCGAGATAGCGGGCCAAGGTGTGACCGACGACCTCGGGCTGCTCATGGATCTCCTTCGCCATGAAATGCCGGTGGTTGCCGCGATCGATGAGCTGCGGCCCCGTCGCCACGCGCTGCACCGGGCGCTGCACCGGGTTGCCCTCCGCATCGCGGAACTCCGCGCCCTCGTGATTGAGCACCGCCCAATCGCCCTCCTCGAGAAAGGCGATCCGGTCGGTGAAGGGAGCGAGCGCCAGCGCATCCGAGCCGAGATACATCTCGCCCTCGCCGAAGCCCACCGCGAGAGGCGCGCCGGCGCGCGCGCCGATGAGCAGATCCTCTTCGCCCGAGAACATGAAGGCGAGCGCGAAGGCGCCCTTGAGGCGCGCGAGCGCCGCGGCGACGGCATCGACGGGCGTGCGGCCGCGATCGAGCTCACGCGTCACGAATTGCGCCACGGCCTCCGTGTCGGTCTCGGTCTCGAAGGCGTAGCCGTCCGCCTCGAGCTCCGACCTCAGCTCGCGAAAATTCTCGATGATGCCGTTGTGGACGACGGCGAGACGCTTCGTCGCATGGGGATGGGCGTTGCGCTCGGTCGGGCGGCCATGCGTCGCCCAGCGCGTGTGACCGATGCCGATCAAGCCGGAGAGCGGCGCCTGCGACAGCCGCGTCTCGAGATTGTGCAGCTTGCCTTCGGCGCGCCGGCGCTCGAGCCGGCCTTTCTCCAAAGTGGCGATGCCGGAGGAGTCATAGCCGCGATATTCGAGCCGCTTCAGCGCATCGACGAGTTGCGTCGCCACCGCCGTCTTGCCGATGATGCCCACGATCCCACACATGTCCGCCTCTCGATCCTCATGTTCGGAAAAGGTGCTTGCGCCCTTCTCGCCGGCCGTCCACGCCTGTCACTTGCCGCCTCGTCGTCGCGACCGGCTTCGCCCTCGTCTCGAGGGACCGATCCGCGCGTCCTTGTCCTTCCGCGCCTCAGATTGCGGCCGGACGTCGGCCCCGGGGCATCGACGCCCGTCCCCGAACGGGACGCGGACGGCCCGACAGGCAAGGATACGCCTCACCTTTCACCAAAACCACAACACTTAAGATTTAATGGGGGTGATCGAGGAAGCACTCAAATCGAGCGTGTTTATCGAGTGGAAGTAGCGAGGGGCGAGTGATGCGAGTAAGCGAAGCGTTCACCCTTGCGAATCACAGTTTGATGAAAATGAAGGATGAACGGCTAATCTCACGTCCTCACCCCTCGCTCCTCGCTACTCGCTCACCTCGCTGAATCCTCACGCCTCACTCGCTCACTCGCCACTCGACGCACTCGCCTCCCCGCCCCCTTTCTGGCACGCAGCGCCTTCGCCCAGCCGGGCTTCACCACCTGACGCGCGCGTCCGAGCGCGAGCGCGTTTTTCGGCACGTCCTCGGTGATCACGGAGCCCGAGGCGACATAGGCTCCCTCGCCGATCCGCACCGGGGCGACGAGCGAGCTGTTCGTGCCGATGAACGCGTCGGGACCGATCTCGGTCCGGTGCTTGTCGAAACCGTCGTAATTGCAGGTGATGGCGCCGGCCCCGATGTTCGACCCCGACACCGACCCGAGGCGTCGCCCAGATAAGCGAGGTGGTTCGCCTTGGCCCGGCTGCCTATGAACGCATTCTTCACCTCGACGAAATTGCCGATATGGGCTTCCTCCCCGATATCGGCGCCCGGTCGCAGGCGCGCAAAAGGGCCGATGATCGCTCCGGAGCGCACAAGCGCGCCTTCGAGATGGGAGAAGGCGCGGATCCTCGCCCCGGCCTCGACCACGACGCCTTGGCCGAACACCACATGCGGCTCGACGACGACGTCGCGGCCGAGCCTCGTGTCATGGCTGAGGAACACGGTCTCGGGTGCGACGAGCGTCGCCCCTCCCCGCATCGCCGCCTCGCGCAAGCGCTCCTGCATCAAGGCCTCGGCCTTGGCGAGCTGCACGCGATCGTTCACGCCCATCACCTCCACCTCGCTCGCGGTGACGGCGACGGTCTTGAGCGCGAGCTCGCGTGCGATCTCGACCGCATCGGTGAGGTAGAATTCGCCTTGAGCATTGTCGTTCTTGATGCGCTCGAGGATCGGGAGCGCCGCCTTCCCCGAGAAGCCCATGAGGCCGCCGTTGCAGAGCGTGATCTCGCGCTCCTCGGGTGAGGCATCCTTTTCCTCGCGAATGGCCACCAATTCGCCCTCGTGCCGCACGAGGCGCCCATAGCCATGCGCGTCGCGAGCCGAAAAGCCGAGCACGACGCAATCGGCCCCCTTGCGGATCCGCATCCGCATCTCCAAAAGCGTCGAAGCGTCGACGAGCGGCGTGTCGCCGAAGACGACGAGCACGTCCTCGCTCGCCTTCGCGAGCGCCTGGCGCGCCGCGAGCACCGCATGCGCCGTTCCGCGCCGCTCGCTTTGCTCGAACACCTCGACGGTCGGGAATGCGGCGCGCGCCGCGGCCGCGACATCCTCCCTCCCCGGCCCCACGACGACCGCGACGCGGTCGGCGCCGGCGGCGCGGGCGGTCCTCACCACATGAGCGATCATCGGCAGTCCCGCGACCGGGGCGAGCGCCTTGGGAAGCGCCGAGCGCATGCGCTTGCCCTCGCCCGCGGCGAGCACGACGGCGAGGCAGCCCCGGCGCGCCTTCAGGCGGGCCGGCGGCCGCTCGCTCTTCCTTGCGCGCGTCTCCTGCGCCTTCAATCGGACCGGCATGAGCCATTCTCCGTTTCGTCCCCGACCCTCGGACGCGAGCCCGCGATCCCTCGGCGAGGAGCGCCCGAAATCCGCGAGCCTGCCCTCTCGCCCCGCAAGCCTACTCTTTCACCTCACGCGCCGTCCGATCAAGGCGTGGCGGCGGCGGGAGCCCCGTCGCGCCGCGTTTTGCACCGCGTTCCCACCCGATGTCATGGCCGACCTCGGCCCCTTCCGGCTCGGCCATCCGCCACGCCTCTCGTCACGCAGCGCCGCCGCGCAAAGGCGCGCATGGCCGTGACAAGCACCGCCATGACCGCTAATTGCTGAGACATCCTGAGGCAACTTTTCATCGTTTTGTGACCGAACCTGAAGTCGACATCCTCCCGGGGCCCGGCCCCTTGCTCCGCGGCTCGACGCGGCGCGCCCTCATCGAGGGGTCGCTCGCGGCGCTCGCCTGTTCGCAGCTTCCCGCGTCGGGTTTCGCGCAGCAGCCGGATTTTCCGACGCTCTTGCGTTCCGTGCTCGGCGAAGGAAAGAGCTTCGACCCGAACACGGTCGTCGAGGTCGCCCGCCAGTTGGCGCGGCGCGCCTATATGGCGCCCTCGACCGACCTGCCGGACACGCTGCGCAATCTCACCTTCGAGCAATACCAGGCGATCCACATCCATCGGAAGGATCGCGTCTGGGACGCCGAAGGGCGTGGTTTTGTGATCGAGCCCTTGCATCGCGGCTTCGTCTACCAGAATCCGGTCACGATCTACATCGTCGAGGACGGCACGATCCGCCGTCTCGCCTACGACGTCTCGCGCTTCGAGTTCGGGGGGGTGCCACCCCCGCCCCAGGCCGATCTCGATTTCTCCGGGTTTCGCGTGCTGTTCCGCGACCGGGGCGCCGAAGACACACGCGAGGTCGCGAGCTTCCAAGGCGCCTCCTTCTTCCGCGGCCTCGCCAAGGGGCAGGTTCCGGGGCTCATGGCGCGCGGCCTCGCCTTGCGGCCGGCGGATGCGCGGGGCGAGGAATTCCCGCTCTTTCGCGCCTTCTGGATCGAGCGGCCGAATGCGCTGAGCGACGAGATCGTGGCGCACGCGCTCCTCGATTTGGAGAGCGCCTGCGGCGCCTACCGTTTCACCATCCGCCCGCGCGAGGAGACGATCATCGACGTCGAGTGCACGATCTTCGCGCGCAACCTCCTCGATCATGTGGGCTATGGCGGCATCGCGGGCATGTTCCTTCTCGGCGCTCAGAGCCACCGGATCGACGACGACGTGCGCCCCGAAGTGCATGACGCGAACGGCCTGCAATTGCACACCGGCCAGGACGAATGGATCTGGCGCCCGGTGACCAATCCCGAGACGCTGCAAATCTCCGTCTTCAGCGACCAGAATCCGAAGGGCTTCGGCCTTCTGCAACGGCTGCGCGATCCGCTCGCCTATCAGGACCAGGAGAAAGGCTTCGAGCGGCGGCCATCGCTGTGGATCGAGCCGATCGGCGATTGGGCGGAAGGCGCGGTGCAGCTTCTCGAGATCCCTTCGACGAATGAGACGAACCCCAACATCCTCGCCTATTGGCGCCCGAAGGCGCAGATCGCGGCGGGGTCGCAGACGAGCTTCGCGCTGCGCCAATTCTGGACCTGGTCCGCGCCCGACCGGCCGGACGATGCGACCGTCCAGGCGACGCGGACCGGGCACGGCTCGGCGCCGAACCGGCGCCGCTTCATCGTCGAGTTCTCCTCGTCCAGATTCACCGACCATGCCGCGATCGCGGGCATCAGCGCGGCGGCGAGCACCTCGAAAGGAAAAATTTCGGATATTCGGCTCACCCCCCATGTCGAACGCAAGACCTTGCGCGTTACCTTCGAGCTCGATTTCGGCGGCGAGACGCTCTGCGAGCTGCATCTCGTCCTGATGGAGAGCGGCAAGACCGCTTCGGAAACATGGCTGTATCGCTGGACCAGCTAGGCCTCGAGGAAGCGCCCGCCGAGAGCGTGGCCGGCGCTGCCGCCGCGCCTTTGCCCAGCGTTCCCGCCTCGGCGCCGCTCGCGATGCCGGTGCAATCGCTCAAGCGCTTCGGCCCCCGGGAGGTCGCGATTCCCGCGGCCGGGCGCGATCTTCGCCTCAGGCTCGCGCGCTTTCTCGTGTTCGGCGGAGCGCTCGCGCTCACCTTTTATGGCGCGTTCGAGATGTACAAGGTCGTGTCGATCAGCGGCACGACCTTCCTCCAATACGTCCTTCTCATCCTCTTCATCGCCAATTTCTCCTGGATCGCGCTCGCCGCGACGAGCGCGGCGCTCGGCTTTTTCTGGCTCGCGCGGCGCCGCCTCGCCGCGCCCGCGAGGCCTGCCTGTGGCATCACGACGCAAACCGCGATCGTCATGCCCGTCTACAACGAGCGCACCGACCGCTGCTTTGCCGCCGTGCAGGCGATCTTCGAATCGGTCGCGGCGACGGGCGAAGGCGCCCATTTCGATTTCTTCATCCTCTCCGACACGACCGATCCCGACATCTGGGTCGCCGAGGAGATCGCCTTCTTCGCGCTGCGCGAGCGGCTCGGGCCGGGCGCGCGCGTGTTCTACCGCCATCGGGCGCAGAACCTCGGGCGCAAGGCGGGCAACATCGCCGATTTCGTCACGCGCTGGGGCGGCGCCTATGTTCATATGATCGTGCTCGACGCGGACAGCCTCATGACCGGGGATTGCATCCTCGCGCTCACGCGCGCCATGGAGGCCGATCCGCGCGCCGGCATCATCCAATCCTTGCCGCTCATCTTGAACCGCAACACCTTGTTCGCGCGCGTGCAGCAGTTCGCCGCGCGCTTCTACGGGCCGATCGTCGCGGCGGGGCTTTCGGCCTGGAGCGGCAAGGACGGCAACTACTGGGGCCACAACGCGATCATCCGCCTCGCCGCCTTCGCCGGACATGCGGGCCTGCCGAGCCTTCCGGGGAAGCCGCCCTTCGGCGGCCACATCCTCAGCCATGATTTCGTCGAGGCCGCGCTCATCCGGCGCGGCGGCTGGTCGGTGTCGATGCTGCCCGATCTCGAAGGCAGCTATGAGGAGGGCCCGCCCTCCCTCATCGACCTCGCGGTGCGCGACAGGCGCTGGTGCCAGGGCAACCTCCAGCACGCGCGCGTCATCCTGGCGCGCGGCTTGAAATGGTCCTCCCGTCAGCATTTCGCGACGGGCATCGCGGCCTATGTCGCCTCTCCGCTCTGGCTGATGCAGCTCGCCGTCGGCCTTCTCCTGGTGTTGCAGACGCGTTTCGTCCGGCCGGAATATTTCACGCGCGAATTCTCGCTCTACCCGGCCTGGCCGCGCTTCGATGCCGAGCGCGCGCTTTCGCTCTTCATCCTCACCATGGGGGTGCTGCTCGTTCCGAAGGCGCTCGGATGGCTTCTCGCGCTCGCCGAAGGGCGCACGCGGCGCGGCGCGGGCGGCGCGATCAGGCTCACCCTCTCCGCCATCCTCGAGATCGTGGTGTCGGCGCTGCTCGCCCCCGTGCTCATGCTGATCCAATCGGGCTCGGTGTTCCAGATCCTCTTCGGCCGCGACACCGGCTGGAACCCGCAGCGGCGCGACGACGGCTCGATCCCCTTGAGCGACACCATCCATCGCCATTTCTGGCACACGGCTTTCGGCCTCGTGGCGGGCGCCACCGCCTATGGCCTTTCGCCCTATCTCTTCGCCTGGATGTCGCCGACCATCCTCGGCCTCGTGCTCGCCATCCCGCTTTCGGCGGCGAGCGGGCTCAGGCGCCTCGGCCTCGGCTTGAGGCGCATCGGCCTTTTGCTCACGCCCGAGGAGCGCTCACCGCCCGCGATCGTGGCGCGCGCCAATGCGCTCACCGAGGAATTGTCGACGCTGCGCATCGACGAGACGCAGGGGCTGCGCGCGGTCCATGGCGACCTCACCTTGCGCCAGCGGCACATCCAGCTCTTGCCCGAGGCGCCGCGGCGCACGCGCGGCGAGGTCGACCCCCATCGCGCCGTCGCGGAGGCGAAGCTCATCGACGCGGAGACCTTCGAGGAGGCCTCGTCCTGGCTTCAGGGCCGCGAGCGCAACATCGTGCTCGGCGACCGGGCGCTGATCATCCTCCTCGCGGCGCTGCCGAGCGAGCAAGGGGCCACGGCTCCCGTCGCCCGTTAGCCGGTCGGATGAGGGGGAATAGCGTCACCGATTGGCGTTGGACTGTGATCGAAAGTGACGATCCGTCATGGCCGTGCTCGTCACGGCCATCCACGCCTTTTTATCATGGAAGGATAGGCGTGGATGACCGGGCCGAGGCCCGGTCATGACGACTGGGGAGATGCAAAAAACGCCCTCATCCGACCTCCCCCGGAACAAGTCCGAGGGTCGCCCCTCCTTCTCCCACGCGAAGAGCGCGGGAGAAGGGGGCGCCTTTCCTTCTCCCGCTCCCGCCAGCCGACGTGAACGCCGGTTCACAACAACAAAACTTGACCCAAATTGATCGTCTCCGTTCGCTTGACCTCTCCAATACCTGTTGCTAGCCCTAATTGGCTTTTTTGATCGAATTAGATTCTCGCTCAAAGCGTGATCAAAAAGGGACAGGGACTATTCGATGCCGACGTTTTCTCGTGCTTTCATGCGGACCCGCCTCCCTGCCCTCGCTTCTCGCGACCACCTCGGTCGCGGCGCTGCTTCTTGCGACGCCCGCGCGGGCGCAAACGATGCCCGTCGTGGTCACGAACCCCGTGCCGGTGAACGGCACCTTCACGATCGACGCCAACACGATGTCGGTCGTCATCGATCAGCCAAGCTTCACGGGCGACATCGTGAACCCGAGCTTCCTGCCGCTCAACACGGCCGCGCAGCTCTCTGGCACAAACACCGGCATCGCGATCCGGAGCACGAGCTTCACCGGCTCGGTGACCAATGCCGGGCAGATCAACGTCAACGTCCTCGCACAAGGAATCCCGAACATAGTGGATTGTTGCCGCTAGTGGCCGCGCGGAACAACACGATCGGCATCGCCATCGGGCCGAGCCAGAATGGCGGCTCGGGCGGCACCTTCTCAGGCAGCGTCATCAACTCCGGCGGTATTACGGCCATTGGCGGGTTCGTCAGGGGTTTGGACGCAAACGGAAATCACATCGCCGGAAGGCCGATCCTCCCGGATTTCGCGCCGGGCATCGGCATCGAGGTCCAAGAGACCGTGACGGGAAGCATCGTGAACACCGGCACGGGCGGATTCGCCAATGAAATTTTCGGCGGTAATTTCGGTAACGGCACCGCCGCGCTGCGTCCTTTTGCCAACCAGATCCCTTTTCAATCCGTCCCCGGCGCCATCGACGTGAACGCGCCGGTCCTCGGCGGCATCAAGAATGCGGGTTTTATCTCGGCAACGAGCGCCGTCGCCATCCATTCGACCGCGGCAATTCCGGGCGGCATCACCAATACGGGATATATCGGCTTTAACCCTGCGGCGTTCAGTGCGATCGGGGTGACCGCGGCCGGGATCGTGGCTTCGGGCCCGCTTCAAGGCGCGATCGCGAATAGCGGGACGATCGCCGCGTCGAATGGCGGCGTCGTGGGCGACGGCGTCGCGATCGATGTGAGCCAGGTGACGACGCCGACCACGATCACGCAAACGGCCGGGCAAATCCTCGGCTCCATCAATCTTTCCGGCAACGCCGATCGCCTCGTGATCTCGGGCGGGGGCGTCGGCGGCTCCGTCACGGCGCCTTCGGGAAGCGCCGCCGGCGTCACGCTTTCGGCGGCGTCCTCGCCTTCGGGCCGAATTTCATCGGCACCGGGCTTCAGTGCTCCAGGGAACGCCACGCCCGATACGTCGAGCAACCTCGCCTTCATCAAGCAGACGGGCGGCACGCTCGTGCTCCAGGTGAACAACACCGCGACGGCCGGGAGCTTCCCGACGGTGAGCGCCGGCGATATCACGCTCACCTCGGTCGCGGCGGCGGGCCAAAGCGGGGCCTTTGCGGCAGGCTCGACCCTCGTTTTCCCAAGATCATCACCGCGACCGGCACGCTCGCCGACAATGCGCCGTCGAACCTTCCGGTCTTCGGTTTCTTCTCGAATGCGGTGACGGCGAAGCTCGTGCCGGATGGGGGAAATTCGCTCGACCTCGTGCTCACGAACACCGGCGCGACGGCGTTGACGCCCGGCGTCGCGAACGGCACCGCCTTCACCGGGAATTTCCTCAATCCGGCAGGCGCGAAGCTCCTCGCGATCAGCGTGACGAACGGCTCGAGCATCACGGGCACGATCCGCAATGACGGGCTCGTTCCCGAAGGCATCACGATCGCGAACAGCACGCTTGGCGGGCTCGGTCGTGAATACGGGGCTCGTCTTCGGCGGGATCGGCGTGAGCGGGCTCGTGACCGGCAACGGCTCGACTGCGGGCGGGGTCTAAATTCGGGCATCGTCGTTGCCGGCTCATAGCTTCACCCCCACGGCCGTCCTCCAGCCCGGCGTGCCGATCTTCACGGCGGCGAGTTTTGGGAATTCCGCCAACGCCGTTTTCGACGGACATCCGCGTCGTCGCGGCGCCGAGCTTCACCGGCAACATCGCGAATAGCGGCTTCCTTCTCGACGGCAACGGCATCTTCGCCGATGGCGGGCCGATCACGGGAAGCATCACGAATTCGGGGCAGATTTTCACCACTGGCGGAAATCTCAACTTCGCCACGCTCGATGAATTCATCGCGGGCACGCCGAGTTCCGGGACCTCTCCCGGCGTCGAGATTGGTCGGTATTCGCGTCGGCTCCGGCCCCTTGGCGGGAGGCATCACGAACTCGGGCGATATCCACGTCACCGTGAGCAACGCGGGATCACCGTCGGGAATTTCGGCGATCTCGGCGTCAGCGGCGCGGTCGGCATCGGGGTCATCGGGTCGGTGGGCGGCGCGCTCGGCCTCAACACGGGCGATCTCGATGCGGGCAATACCACGAAGACCGGCGTGAACACGGCGGCGCGCCAGACCATCATCGGCGATATCGTGAATTCGGGCACGATCGAGGTCTCGGCGACCCACCAGCCGATCGCGATCGGCATCGATGTGGCGGCGACGGGGCTCTTCGCGGGGAATGTGAGGAACTCGGGCAGCATCACGGCGACGGGGCTCGGCGCCGGAGCGCCAGGTGTGATCTCGCCTCGCGTTGCACCGTCACGCCAGGCAGAACTCAATCCAGGCGATCGCGGATAATGGCGGGGTGTCAACCCGGTGATCGCGAATGCTCGAGGCGGGGGTGCCGAAGGCCCGCGCGGTCGGCATCCAGATCGGCGCGACCGGCCTCAACGAAGGCGCGGCGGCCCGTTCAAGGGCGCGGTCGTGAACTCGGGCACGATCACCGCGATCGGGATTGGCGTAAGCTCGAGCTTCAACGGGAGCGATAACGATGTCGTGCTCACGAGCCCGGTCTCCGGCATCGGCATCGCGACGAATGTGCCGATCCTCGGCGGCATCACCAACACCGGCACGATCACGGGCTCGACGGCCTCGATCGATCTTGACGCAAGAGGTGGGCGGCTCGACCGTGATCAACCAGGCGGGCGGCGCGCTCGTCGGCAACGTGAAGCTTTCGGCGAACGCCGATGTGCTCGATTTCTCGGGCGGCCTGATCGTGAACGCGGTGACGGCGCCTTCCGGCAATCAGGACCTCGTGCTCATCACGGGCCAGGGCGCGACCTTCGCGCCGGGAGCGAGCGTCGTCGGGGTGAGCGCCTTCACGGTGTCGCCCAATGCGCGCCTCACCTTGCAGGTGACGCAAACGCAAGCGCCTTCGATCGCCGCGAACGCGATCACCTTGGGCGGCACGCTCACGCTCGCGCCGCAAGGCATCAATCCCTTTGCCCTCGCGACGACGCCCTTGGTGCTTCAAGGACGTTTTCGTCTCGGGCACGCCGATCCAAGGGGCGTTTGCCAATGTGAATGTAAGCTTCGGGAGCCTCTTCGCCGCGACGCCTCTCGCCGGACGCCACGACACCGAACGCGCTCGATGCGACGCTCGCCTTGAGCCTCTCCGGCCTCGCGGCGAGCGCGCAGGACCTGACGCAGAGCTTGCACGTCTCGGCCTCGACGCGCCGCGCCTGCTCACGCAACGCCGTGCAAGATCGGCTCGTCGCGAATGGCGGCGCGCTCGGCGAGAGTGCGTTGCCCGACCCGGCCTGGGGGGCGACCGTTGCGGCGTCTCCATCGGCCACGCCAATGTCTGGGCGCGCGGCGCCGATCAGTTCGGCAGCGCGACCGCTCCCGCCTCGAGCGCGGGCGTGGGCTACGACGTCAACCGCGCCGCCCCGTTCATCGCCGGCGTCGATTGGCGCCTCGACAACGGCATCGTCGCGGGCGTCGCCGCGACTTACGTCGCGACCTCGGCGAAGCTTCAAGGACGGCTCGAACACCAATGTGAGCTCGTACCAGGGCGCGGCTTATGCCGGCTGGGCCGGCGGGCCGTGGTATGCGCTCGGAAGCGCGGTCGTGAGCTTCAACGATTTCTCGACCTCGCGCCTGCTCACGCCCTTCGGCCTTCCGGGCGATGCGACCTCCTCGCCTTCCGGCCAGAGCTATCAGGGCCATGCCGAGGCCGGCTACCATTGGGTGCTGCCGGCCGCAGGCGTGACCATGTCAGCGTCACGCCTTACGCCGCCTTGGATTACGTGAACGCGCATGTCTCGGGCTTTTCCGAGACGGGCGGCTTCGGCGCGCTTTCGGTGAATTCGGCCGGACTCGAACTCCTTGCAGACGACGCTCGGCGTGCGCCTCACCTCGCGCATCGCGATGGGCACTTACGGCACGCTCATCCCCGAAGTTCGCCTCGGCTGGAATCACGAATTCGGCGACGCCTCGCAAACGCTCTCGGCCTCGCTCATCGGCGTGCCGGGAAGCACCTTCTCCGCGACCGGCATCGCCTTCGGCCGCGACGCCGCGCTCATCGGCGCGGGCCTCAGCATGGAGCTCTCGCCCGACGCCAAGGTCTTCGTCGATTACGACGGCAAGCTCGGCTCCCGCCTCCAGGAGCACTCCGTTTCGGGCGGGTTGAAGGTGAGGTTTTAGCCGCACCGCGCCCCCTTCGCCCGCTCTTTGCGGAAGGTGCCGAGCTCTTGGGAGGCGGATGAGGGCGATTGGGCATTTCGACCACCCAAGAGCTTCGCGTTTCGGCGACACGCTAAATTCGTCTGGCGCTGTCGCCATTCACCCTCATCCGACCTCCCCTCGGAACGAGTTCGAGGGTCGGCCACCTTCTCGCGCGCGAAGGGCGCGGGAGAAGGGGCGCGTTGAGCGCACCGTCACCGTAATTCACGCGGCCGATACCGTTCCATCACCTCGCCCAGAAGGTCGAGCGGCAGGGCGTGCACCACCCTCCCCTCGCGGCCGGTCATCGTCTCGGCCATGGTGAGCGCGTTGAGGATCGCCTCCTCGGTCGCCTCGGCGGCCGCGCGAAAGAGGCTCGTCATGGCATCGGCGGCGAGCATGCGCACCGTCGCTCAGCCTTGTCGCGCTGGCCGATGTGGTTTCCCGTCGAGAAGGCGAGGAAGATGTCGCCCGAGCCGTTGGCGCCGAGGCCGCCGACCCAGGCGAGCCCGGTCGTGGCGCGGCGCGCGAGGCGCTGGCATTGGATGGGCAGGAGCGGCGCGTCGGTCGCGAGCACGACGATGATCGAGCCCGCATCGCGCGGCAGCTCGCGATGCGAGGGCACGACGTCCGGGCCGATCTCGCGGCCGACCGGCACGCCGTCGACGCGAAAGAGATCGCGCGCGCCGTAATTCGCCTGCACGAGCGCGCCGACCGTGTAGCGCGCGCCCGCTTCCGTCACCAGGCGCGAGGCCGTGCCGGTGCCGCCCTTGAACTCGTGGCAGATCATGCCGGTGCCGCCGCCGACATTGCCTTCGGCGATCGGCATACCGCCGACCGCGCCGTCGAGCGCCGCGAAGGCGTCCTCCTGCGTCAAGGGAAAGCTCTGGATGTCGTTCAGCCAGCCGTCATAGGTTTCGGCGACGACCGGCAGGTGGAAGTCCTGCGAAGCGCCGTCGCGCACGGCGAGCGCGCAAATCGCGTCGCGCACGACGCCGACCTGATAGGTGTTGGTGATGCAGATCGGCGCCCCGATCAAGCCTTGCTCGGCGATCCAAGGGAGCCCCGTCATCTCGCCATTGCCGTTGAAGGAGTGAACGCCGGCGAAGACGTAATCGGTCCAGATCTCCGAGCGCGGCCAGATCGCCGTGACGCCCGTGCGCACGACGCGCGGCTCGTCGCGGATCACCGTGGCGTAGCCGACGCGGACGCCGGCGACGTCGGTGATGGCGTTGAGCGGCCCCGGCGGGAGCGCACCGGTGCTGATGCGAAGATCGCGCAATCGCGCACGCGCCATGGCGGGGCTCCTCCGTTCGGGAGGCCCTCGATTTTCGCTTCCCCACCGCGGGCCTTGCGAGGGGCCGAGTCGCTCGCTCACCCTAGTCGCCGACGAAGCCGTCGTCGAAGCCTGAAGATCACGGGCCGGCTTCTCATTAGACCCGCATCGTCGAGCTTTTTGCCAATGACCGCGTGAATACCTAACCTGCCCCTGGCCGTAAAAGCGGGTCGGGCATCCCATGGATGAATTTCTTGTCTTCCTCCTCCTCGCCTTCGTCGTCTTCGCGGGGTGGCGCAGGATGAAGCGGCTCGAGCGCGGGCTCGTGCGGATGCGCGACGAGGTCGGCCTGTTGGTCCTCGAGATGCAAGGCCTGAAGAGCGAGGCGTCCTCCACGGACGAGAAGACGGCGCCCGCGGACGTTCTGCCGGAATTTCGCCGTGCTCGAACGCCCGACGCCGAGAGCGGCCCCGAGACCTTGCGGCCGACGGATCGCGGGTCGCCCGACCCTCGAACGCCAGCCGTTCCGTCGCTCGCGCGTCAGGAGGCGGCGTCATCGACAAGAAGCGCGACCGGGGAAGCGCCGCGCGACGCGCTCGCGACCATGCGCCCGCCCCCCGATCCGAGCCCGGCCGCCACCCCCTCCGAGCCTCGGATCGCGGCGGCGCAAATGCCGGACGCGTCCAAGATCCGCACCCTCGAGGAACGGCTCGGCGCCCATTGGACGGTGTGGATCGGCGGCCTCGCGCTCGCGCTCGGCGCCGTTCTCCTGGTGCGGTATTCGATCGAGCGCGGCTTCTTCGGCCCCGGCATGAGAATCGCATTGGGCGCTCTCCTGGCGGCAGCGCTTGCGACCGCCGGTGAGTTCCTGCGCCGAAAGGATGTCCACGACGCACGCGCGTCCGATGAAGAATTGCGGGTCGAGACCGCGAGCACGGAGAGAAATTCGCTCCGTGCGGCATCCTCCACGGATTTGACCCCCAAGGATTTGGGCTCGCCCGCCGGCCCCTTCGCGACGCCTTATATTCCGGGCGTGCTGACGGCATCGGGAACCATCGCCGCCTTCGCCACCATCTATTCCGCCCATGCGGTTTATGGCTTCATCGGGCCGGCGGCATCCTTCCTGGCGCTCGGCCTCGTCGCGATCGCGACCATGGCAGCGGCTTGGGTGCACGGGCCGGCCCTGGCGGGTCTCGGGCTCGTGGGCGCCCTGGCGACGCCTTTGCTCGTGGACACCGAGAACGCGAGCGCCTGGCCTGTCATCGCCTATGACCTCGTCGTCGTGGCCTGCGCCTACGGGCTCGCCCGATTGAAGCGCTGGCCCTGGCTCGCCACGGCGGCCGCGATCGGCGCCATCCTTTGGGCGCTCCCCTTCATCGCGCAGGTCGCGGGTTCTCGAGAACATGAACCGCTCTATGCGGCGCTCACCCATATCGCGCTTCAGCTCGGCCTCGCCGCCTATGCGCTGGCGATCGTCCCCCATCGGGGCCGGCCCGACCAGGAGGCCCGGATCGACCCGCTCGCGCATGGCGTGCTCGGCGCTTTCGCGCTTCTCGCCATCCTGGCCTTGGGGGTCGTTCCTCCGTCGCTTTTCGGCGGAGGCTGGATCATCGGCGCGCTCCTCGTCGCGGCGTTGCTCGCGGGGACCGCCATCCGGAGCGCCTCCGCCTGCGGAGGAGCGGGCCTCGCCGGCCTCCTCATCCTCGCCGCGCTCTGGCTGTGGCCGAAAGCGAGCGGGGAAGCGCAAGATGTGATTCGCCTGGCGCAAGCCGACGCGCCCTTCGCTTTCTCCACCCCGCCCATGCTGCTCGACATGTTCTGGCGAGGCGTGCCGGCGATCAAGCCGCTGGGTTTCGCGGCCTTCGCGATCCTCGCCGGCGCCGGCGTCGCGCTTGCCGCCATCCGTCGCTTGCGCGAGGGCGCCGATCTGCCGATGCGCGTCGCCGTCACCTACGCGGGCGCGGCCTCGCTCACCCCGCTGGTTTCTCTCGCGATCGCCTATCTGCGTTTCGCGAGGCACGAGGCCTCTTTGCTGCTCGCGCTCATCGCCTGCCTCACCGGGCTTGGCTTCGCGGGCGCGACCTCGCTCTTCCTCAAAGCGTTTCGCGCCCGCGAGAGCGGCGCGCTCAAGCTCGGCCTCGGCGCCATGGCGGCGAGCGCGATCGCCGCGGTCTCGCTCGGCCTCGTCTTCGCGCTCGACGGCGGCATGCTGACCGTGGCCTTGGCGCTCGCCGCGCTCGGCACGGCCTTCGTGGCGAGCCTGCTCGACCTTTCGGCGCTGCGCTGGTGCGTCGCCGCGCTCGGCGTTCTCGTCGCGGCGCGCATCTCCTCCGAGCCCCGCATCATCGGCAGCGGCTTGTCGCGCGACGCCGATCTTCAACTGGCTGCTCTTCGGCTATGGCGTGCCGGCGGCCGCCTTCGCACTCGCCGGACGCCTTCTGAGAAGGGTGCGGGACGATATACCCGCGCATGTCGCCGACGCGCTCGCCGTGTTGTTCTGCGCGCTTCTCTTCTTCTTCGAGATCCGGCACGCGACGAACGGCGGCGATCCTTTCGCGCGAGGCTCGGGCCTCGTCGAGCAAGGCCTGCTCGCCGTCACCTCGCTCGGCTTCAGCCTCGTGCTGACGCGGCTCGACGCGGCACGCGCCAACATCGTCTTCCGCTACGCTTCGATCGCCTTCGGCATGATCGGCATGGCGATCGCCGCAATCGGCCTTCTGTGGCGCTACAACCCGCTGTTCGATGCCACCCCGCTCGAAGGCGGGCCGATCCTCAACACGCTGATCCTCGGATATCTGATCCCTTCGCTGACGGCCGGCACGCTGGCGTTCCTCGCGCGCAAGCCGCGCCCGTTCTGGTATTGGGGCAGCGCCGCAGCGCTTGGCCTCATTCTCGCTTTCGCCTTTCTCATCCTCGAGCTGCGCGTTCTCTTCCATGGGCAAATGATCGTCGCTTGGCTCGGAGCGGGGGTCGCCGAGCTCGGCATCGACACGGCGCTGCTGCTTTCAGGCGCGCTCCTCTTCGCCTTCGTCGCGAAGGGCGAGCTCGCGCCGTGGCTCAAGAAGACCTCGGCCGCGCTGGCGCTCCTCGCCATGGCGATCTTCGCCTTGGGCCTCGGGCTCCTGGCGAACCCCCTGCTCAGCCGAGAGGGGATCGCCGGCAACGCCGTCTTCAACACGCTTCTCGTCGGTTACGCGCTCCCATCCCTCCTCAATGCCGTCCTCGCCCGTCGCGTGAGGGGAATGGGATGGCGGCGCTATGCGAGCCTCGCGAGCTCGGCGGCGATCCTTTGCCTCTTCGCCTATGCGAGCCTCGAGGTCCGCCGCGTCTTCCAAGGAACGGCGATGGACCTTTTCCAGGGTTTCACGCAGGGCGAGCTCTATGCCTATTCGGCGGCCTGGCTCACGCTCGGCATCTTGCTCTTGGGCTACGGGCTTTGGCACGGCTCGCGCGAGGCGCGCCTGGCATCGGCCTGCTTCGTCGTCGCGAGCGTGCTCAAGGTGTTCCTTTTCGATCTTGCGAGCCTCGAAGGCATCTTGCGCGCGCTCTCCTTCATCGGGCTCGGCGCCGTGCTCATCGGCATCGGCCTCGTGTATCAGCGGTTCGTCTTCGCGCATCGGGCCGCTGCCGGATAATCGAAGGATCGATCAACTCGGCACCTTTGTGCGACCCTCATGCGGCGGCGATGACCTCGATCTCGACCAGCCAGGCAGCGTCGAAGATATCCGCGACGATCGTGGTCGAGGCGGGGCATAGATCGCCCAGCGCCTCTTTGCGCGCGACGCGATTTTCCATTCCGTAGGCACGGTCAGCGAGATACGTCGTCACCTTGACGACATTGTCGATCGTCATGTCCGCGGCGCGCAATTGTGCTTTCACATTGGCCCAGGCGAGGCGGCATTGCGCGGCGAACCCGGACGGAACCTCGCCCTGAACGTCCACGGGGATTTGTCCGCTGACGAAGACGACGCGCTTGAACTGCGAAATCTCCACGGCGTTCGCGTAACCGCCGCCGACGGGGAGCATGGCGTCGGCCGCATTGATGTTTCGGCGCTTCATATCCGTTGTCTCCACAAGCTTTTGCGCTGTGCCATCATCGGCCGATGCGCTGGTTCGCGAGGTTATAGCTGAAGCCGAAGCTCGAGCTGCTCGTGGCCGCCGTCGCGGCGGGCACGGGCGCCGGACTCCACGAGAAGCCGAGCGGCCGGTTGAGCGCGTCGTAAGTCGCGCTCAGGGCGAGGTTCGATGGTGGCTGCAGTGGGCTCGCGATCGCGGCGCTGTTGTCGCGGGTGCCGATAAGCTGACCTTCGATAGGCACGATCACAGCTCGCACTACCCTGCTCAGTAATCTTAAGGAGTGGCCATGTCTTCAGTTACGGAAACGACACGAACATCCCCGTCAAAGCCGCCTTTCACGCAAGCTGATATCTCGTCCGAGAACTCATCTAATGTAGCACGTCCATCTCGATCAAAGTCATTCTCCACGCTTAGCGTGAGGAACTTTCCATCCCAATTGCTGACAGCCCGCCGGTGCCAATTCCGTCTCAAAAAAGCAGTTGCAATGTCGTTGGCAGCTCCTACTCCCGCATCAACGGAAAGCCCCTCACATTGAAGTACAACACGATACGAAGCCATGAATCGGCGCTCAACAGAAAGGGAAGCCATGACAAGCCACGACATAGAGGCGACGTTTGTTCAATCGCCTATTATATGCGTCAAGGGCGCGGAGATGAAGGTTCGATCGGATCGTTCGGGCCGTGGAGCACATCAACGCAGGCGTCAAGACACAAACGATCTTTTATAATCAAACGTATCGTTGAATAATTCTCTAATAAACGGAATTATCGGGTCATCCGACTCAAGCCAATCATTTGCAATTATTCCAATTATGAATTCCGCGTTCGCTTTCCACCCTTTCTCCAAGATCGCCCCCTCGTGGCGCTCCATGATTTCCGAAACCATCCCCGGATCATAGACGTACATTGCCCCGCTACCGATGCAGGTTTCCTCCTCGTTGAAAACGCGCACGCGGAGCCCGCGCTCAGTGAGCGCCAGAGCCCAGCTATCCGCGGTCATTAATAGAATGTCGGTAATCGTGTACAAGGGCGGATAGCCCACGGCCTTCGTCTTCCCAAGCTCGTCGAAGTGACGGCGGATTTCATCCTTGCCCTTTTCGTTTTTGCTCCACTGATTCATCGTTTTTCTTCTCCGTCTCAGCGCCACCTTAATCACCGCATTTTTCCGGGAACGCGGATTGCCGCGTCTTGAGCAACCGGCCATCGGAATCGTAACAAAACCTTGTCGTCACGCCCGTGGGTGCGGCCAAAGTTCCGGGCGAGACGCTCGCGATGATCCGCCGATCGGCATACGCACCGAGAATATAGAGGACTGTGCGCACGGCCCTACTTGCCGGACCGTGGGGGCCATTTTAGATCTAATCCCCGAATTTCGCGTGTGGCTATCACCGTGATCGCAGCACAATTTACGGAGGCCTGCGAACCTTTCGTCAACTAGCGAATAGAAATCCATCCACCGAAGATTGGGAACGCGTGCCTATTCCAATTCACAAATCCGTGTGGCGTGCGGGCTTGGGTCGCTCGGATGGCGTGATGCCATATCCTTGCATTTCTTGATATTTTAAGCTTAAAACATTTTGCACGACGCTGCAGCGATGTAGAGTGTGGTCCGGAAAGGAGCCACCACCCATGAAGATCGATGTCATCGGCGGCGGACCGGCCGGGCTTTATTTCGCGATCCTCGCCAAGAAGAGCTTTCCGCGCTTCGACATCCGCGTGCACGAGCGCAATCAGGCGGACGACACTTTCGGCTTCGGCGTCGTCTTCTCGGACGCGACGCTCGACAATTTCGAGCGCGCCGACAAGGAGAGCTACGAGGCGATCACCAGCCGTTTCGCCTATTGGGACGACATCGAGATCCATATCCACGGCGCGGTGCATCGCATCGGCGGCAACGGCTTTTGCGGCTGCTCGCGCCGCACGCTCCTGCTCCTCCTTCAGGAGCGCGCCCGCGCGCTCGGCGTCGAGCTCATCTTCCGCACCGAGATCGCCGACGCTCGACGAATTCCGCCATCCGATCTCGTCGTCGCGGCGGACGGCCTCAACAGCCGCATCCGCGAGGACCACAAGGCGCATTTCGGCAGCGAGATCGATCTGCGCCCGAACTGGTTCTCCTGGATGGGATCGACGCGGACCTTCGACGCCTTCACCTTCTTCTTCAAGGAAACCGAGCACGGCATCTTCATCGCCCATTGCTACCAATACGAAGCCGACCGCTCGACCTTCGTGCTCGAGACCGATCCCGACACCTTCGTGAAGGCCGGCCTCGACCGGATGGACGAGGCAGGCCTCGGCGCGCTTCCTCGAGAAGCGTCTTCGCCGAGGAGCTCGAAGGCCATAAGCTCACGACCAATCGCTCGCTCTGGCGGCGCTTCCCGATGATCCGCAACGCGCGCTGGACGATGGATGACCGCGTCGTGCTTCTCGGCGACGCCAAGGCGACGGCGCATTTCTCGATCGGCTCGGGCACCAAGCTCGCCATGGAGGACGCGATCTCGCTGCATCAGGCGCTGGTCGCGGAGCGCGGCGACATCGCCGGCGCGCTTCAGCGCTTCGAGGCGACGCGGCGCGAGGAGGTCGAGAAGACGCAGCATGCCGCCGATGTCTCGCTCGTCTGGTTCGAGCATGTGAAGCGCTTCTGGGACATGGACCCCTTGCGCTTCTCCTTCGGCCTGATGACGCGCTCGAAATCGATCACCTTCGACAATCTCGAGCTGCGCGCGCCCGCGCTTCATCCGCGAGGTCGAGACGCAATTTCGCCAAGGAGGTGCGCGCCGCACGGCCATGATGTCGATCTCGAGCGGCCCTTGCCGCCCCTCTTCCAACCCTTGCGCTTGCGCGAGATGACGCTCGCGAACCGCGTCGTCGTCTCGCCGATGTGCATGTATTCGGCGAAGGACGGCGTGCCGCAGGATTTCCACCTCGTGCATTACGGCGCGCTCGCCATGGGGGGCGCGGGCCTCATCTTCACCGAGATGACCTGCGTCGCGCCCGATGCGCGCATCACGCCTGGATGCACCGGGCTGTGGAACGATGCGCAAGAGGCGGAATTCGCCCGCATCGTCGCCTTCACCCATGAGAATTCGCAGGCGCGCATCTGCCTGCAGCTCGGCCATGCCGGGAGGAAAGGCGCGACGAAGCTCATGTGGGAAGGGATGGACGAGCCCTTGGACGAGGGCGCCTGGCCCGTCATCTCGGCTTCCCCCCTTCCCTATTTTCCGCAGAGCCAAGTGCCGCGCGAGATGACGCTCGCCGACATGGACCGCGTGCGCGAGGAGTTCGTGGCGAGCGTCGAGCGCGGCGAGCGCGCCGGCTTCGACATGCTCGAGATGCACGCGGCCCATGGCTATCTGCTCGCGAGCTTCCTCTCCCCGCTGACGAACCAGCGCACGGACGCTTACGGCGGAAGCCTCGAGAACCGGATGCGCTTCCCGCTCGAGGTCTTCGCCGCGATGCGGGCCGCCTGGCCGGCGCACAAGCCGATGTCGGTGCGCATCTCCGCGTCGGATTGGCAGGAGGGCGGACTTACGGAAGAGGAGGCGATCGCGATCGCCGGCGCCTTCGCGGAGGCGGGCGCCGATCTCGTCGACGTGTCGAGCGGCCAGACGACCCCGCTGGCGCGCCCCTTCTACGGCCGCATGTTCCAGACGCCCTTCTCGGAGGCCATCCGCAACGAGGCGCGGGTCGCGACCATGGCGGTCGGCTCGATCACGAGCGCCGACCAGGCGAACACCATCCTCGCGGCGGGACGCGCCGATCTCGTGGCCTTCGGGCGTCCGCATCTCGCCGACCCCGGCTTCGCGCTCAAGGCCGCCGCCTGGTACGGCGCCGAAGGCATGTTCGTGCCGAAGCCGTACCAGCCCGGCAAGGATCAGCTCATGCGCAACACGCCGCGCGACAAGGCCGATCTCGTCGATCTGCGCCTTCGCGCCAAGCCGAAGAGCCGCGCCCCGACCTTCGCGCGCAAGCACAAGGCGGCCGCCGAGTGAGGCATGGACTTTAGTGTCTCGAACCGCGGCCCAAGGGGTAGTCGGAAACATGCTTTGTGGAAGGATCGAAGTACGAAGGCCCTGACCTTAGCGATGCGGTCTTCCATATGAATGTACAGCGCGAGCCGGCGCATTGAGACTCCAAATCACCAAGGGGGCCTTGGAGCAAAAGCCTGACAAGGCAGCTCCAAGAAGAACTGGATCCCCGCCTTCGCGTGGCCTTCGCGGGGATGAGCGAAGAGGTTGAAGCCCACCCTCGCTCATTCCCACGCCTTACCCCTGCTCATTCCCGCAGCCTCCCCCCGGGGTGGCGCCCGATCTCCCGTGAGCCCAATGGCCGCGTCCACCGACCATGGGGAACGTTTAATCGATCACCTCATCGGCCTGAGCGAGCAAGGAGGGCGGAACGGTCAGGCCGAGCGCTTTTGCGGTTTTGAGATTAAGCAAGAGTTGAAACCGTGTCGGCCTCTCGACGGGCAGATTTTCCGGCTTTGAGCCATCGAGAATTTTCCCAACCAGGATGCCTGCCTGCCGATGGAGATCAACAACGTCGGTGCCATAGGCCATGAGGCCGCCCGCCTTCGCAAAATCGGGAAATAATGTGATCGCGGGGAGCCGGTATTTGAGCGCGTTGTCGGCGATAAGCTTAAGGTGCGCCCCGAACAAAGCCGACGACAGGATGAGCAAACCGTCGGCCTTCGCATCCGCCGCGGCCGAAAGCGCCGCTTCCACTTCACCTGGCCCGCTCACTTTGAGGAGCTGCAACGATAAGGCGCGGGAATTTGCCTCTGTCATGACCGTATCGAGCTGTCGCGGACCGGTCCTCGGATCCCAGAGAACGGCCAATCGAGACAGCTTGGAAACGCTTTCGGTCAGCAGCCCTAGCCACTTGCCGCTGATCTGGGGGAAGTCGAAAAAAATTCCGGTCAGGTTGCCCCCGGGATGCGCGACGCTTGCAACAAAACCATCCTTCACCGGATCGATTTCGAGATTCAGTGCCACAATGGGTATCGTTGTGGTCGCCGTACTGGCGAGCCGAATGATCGCTTCCTGACCCGTGATAAAGAGCACCCGCACATTTCGGGCCACCAGCTCGGCCTCGAGGGGTTCAAATCGATCAAAATCCGATTCCGCGATCCGCGAAATGAGCGCGATATTGCGCCCGTCCACGTAGCCCTTCGAGCGCAAACCTTCCAAAAAAGCCGCAATGCGAGGAGCTCCGGCCGCGGTGTTGCCGGTATAAAGGAAACCTACCTCTGGAATTTGCGCTGGAGCTTGCGCCCATGAACGCCCCGAATACGCCGACGCACCCAGCGCGGCGATAAAATGCCTTCGCTTCATATGTGATCTCACATATTAAATTCGTGCAGGCACGCTAGACCAACATTAGACCTTTGGCGATGCGGTATTCCATATAAATGCATACGGAGCGGCTCGGCGCATCGAGACGCCGAACCCGCAAAGGCCTTGGAGCGAAAACCTGATAAGGCAGCTCCAAGAAGAATAGATCCCCGCCTACGCGGGGATGAGCGGAGAGGTTGGAGCCCACCCCCGCTCATTCCCACGCCTTACCCCTGCTCATTCCCGCAGCCTCACCCCCGCTCATTCCCGCAGCCTCACCCCCGCTCATTCCCGCGAAAGCGGGAATCCAGGCTTGCCTAACTTTGCTCATGCCTAACTTTGCTCAAAGGCTTGAAGAGCGCGCAGGCTCTCAAGCCATGTCGGACGCTTCGCGCGATTGCGCCTCGACCACCGCGACCGCCGTCATGTTGACGATGCCGCGCGGCGTCACCGAGGGCGAGAGGATATGGGCGGGCTTCGCCGTTCCCATCAATATGGGGCCGACCGGCAAGGCATCGGCCAGAATCTTGATGAGCGAGAAGGCGATATTGGCCGCGTCGAGGTTCGGCATGATGAGCACATTGGCCTCTCCCGAGAAGCCCGCTTTGGGCAGGACCTGATCGCGGATCATCTCGGAAAGCGCCGTATCGGCTTGCATCTCGCCATCGATCTCGAGGTCGGGCTGGAGCGCGCGCACCAGCGAGAGTGCCCGGCGCATCTTCAAAGAAGAGCTCGTATCGGCGGCGCCGAAATCGGAATGCGAGAGAAGCGCGATCTTGGGCGGCAAACCGAAGCGGCGGACGTGTGAGGCACATTGGATCGCCATATCCGCGATCTCCTCCGCTGTCGGATCATGGCGAACATGGGTGTCGGCGAGGAAATAGGCGCCTTTCGAGGTGATCACGAGGCTCATCGCCGAGAGCCCGCGCACGCCGGGCGCGAGGCCGACGATGTCGCGGATATGGCGGATGCGGGAGGGAAAGCGGCCCTCGAGGCCGCAGAGCATCGCGTCCGCGTCACCGCGCGCGAGCGCGAGCGCCGCGATCACGGTGGCGTTGGTGCGCACCAAGGTGCGCGCGGCATCAGGCGTGATGCCGGAGCGCCCGGCGAGTTCTGACGTAATCGGCGACGTAATCGCGGTAGCGTGGATCATCGTCCGGGTTGACGAGCTCGAAATCCCTGCCCGGCCGCGCCGAAAGCCCGAAGCGCTTGAGCCGCGCGTCGACGACCGCGGGGCGCCCGATCAAGATGGGCTTGGCGAGGCCCTCCTCGACCACCACCTGCGTCGCGCGCAGCACCCGCTCATCCTCGCCATCGGCGTAGATCACCCGGCGCAAGCTTTCCTTGGCGCGCTGGAAGAGCGGCTTCATGATGAAGCCCGAGCGGAACACGAAACGCGACAGCCGGTCCTTATAGGCTTCCATATCCTCGATCGGATGGCGCGCGACCTTCGTCTCCATGGCCGCGCGGGCGACGGCGGGCGCGATCCACAAGATGAGGCGCGGATCGAAAGGGCTCGGGATCAGGGACTGTGGACCGAAGCTCTTCGCCTCTCCCCCGATGGCGCGGGCCACCACGTCGGAGGGCGCCATGCGCGCGAGCTCGGCGATGGCGCGCACGGCGGCGAGCTTCATCTCCTCGTTGATCGTGGTCGCGCCCGCGTCGAGCGCGCCGCGGAACATGTAGGGAAAGCACAGGACGTTGTTCACCTGGTTCGGATAATCCGAGCGGCCCGTGCAGATCATGGCGTCGGGCTTCGCGCCGAGCGCTTCTTCGGGAAGGATTTCGGGATAAGGATTGGCGAGCGCGAGGATGAGCGGCTTTTCCGCCATCTTCGCCACCATCGCGGGCTTCAGCACCCCGCCTGCCGAAAGGCCGAGGAACACATCCGCTTTCGGGATGATGTCGGCGAGCGTGCGAGCTTTCGTCTCATGCGCATAGACCGATTTCCAGCGATCCATGAGCTTCTCGCGCCCTTTGTAGACGACGCCTTCGATATCGCAGACGAAGATGTTCTCGCGTTTCACGCCGAGCGAGACGAGGAGGTTGAGACAGGCGAGCGCCGCGGCGCCTGCTCCCGAGGCCACGACCTTGACCGCATCGAGCTTCTTGCCGGCGATCTCGAGCCCGTTCAAGACCGCGGCCGCGACGATGATCGCCGTGCCGTGCTGATCGTCGTGGAAGACGGGAATGCTCATGCGGGCGCGCGCACGCTCCTCGACCTCGAAGCATTCGGGCGCCTTGATGTCCTCGAGATTGATGCCCCCGAAAGTCGGCTCGAGCGAGACGATGATGTCGACGAGCTTGTCGATATCGGTCTCGGCGACCTCGATGTCGAAGCAATCGAGGCCGGCGAATTTCTTGAAAAGCACCGCCTTGCCTTCCATCACCGGCTTTGCGGCGAGCGGACCGATGGCGCCGAGGCCGAGCACGGCCGTGCCGTTCGAGAGCACGGCGACGAGGTTCTGGCGCGAGGTCAGGCTCGCGGCCTCCCCGGGCTCGGCGGCAATGAGCTCGCAAGGCGCGGCGACGCCGGGCGAATAGGCAAGCGCGAGGTCGCGCTGATTGCCGAGCGGCTTGGTGGCGTGAATCTCGAGCTTTCCGGGCCGGGGAAGGCGGTGGTAGGCGAGCGCGCTCGCGCGCAAGTCCTCGGACATCGTGGATGCCATGGCGCTCTCCCGTTCTCATGCCCCCGGCGTCACCTTTAGCCGAGAGGTCGCGCGGGGCAAAACGACCTTCGCGACGGCTCCCGCCCCTCCGCCCGCGCGCCCACGCTCGCCGTTCGATGTCGCGTCTCGCCTGTCGCGCCCCCGATCACGCTTGCGAGAGCATGACCTCCTCGCGTGGCAATGCCCGTGAACCTCGGGTAGCTTCCCCCACGTTCGAACGACACCGTGCGTGTGGAAAATACCGCCTCGGAAATTCCGGAAAGACATCGATGCTGCGCTTGGTCGAGAAACTGTGCCCGCTCATCGTGGCGCTCGCGGTGAGCGCGGCGACGCCGTCATCCGCGGCTTACCGGCCCGCGCTCGAAGCGCGGCATGGGCTCGTGGTGTCATCGCAGCATTACGCATCCGAGGCCGGCATTCGCATTCTGGAGCAAGGAGGAAATGCGATCGATGCGGCCGTCGCGGTCGGCTACGCGCTCGCCGTGGTGGACCCTTGCTGCGGGAATATCGGCGGGGGCGGATTCATGGTGCTCCATCTCGCCAACGGCCGCGACCGCTTCATCAATTTCCGCGAGACGGCGCCGGCCGCGGCGAGCAAGAATATGTATCTCGACGCGCAAGGCAACGCCATCAAGGACCTGAGCCTCTACGGCTACCTCGCCGCCGGCGTGCCGGGCACCGTGATGGGATTGGATCGCGCGCTCGCCGAATACGGCACGTTTCCTCGCGCCAAGGTGATGGCGCCCGCGATCGAGCTCGCGCGCGACGGCTATGTCCTTTCGCGCGGCGACACCGACATCATCGATATCGGGGCGCTCCGCTTCGCCAAGGACCCCGTCGCCTCGAAAATCTTCTTGCGCCCCGACGGGACGCATTGGCAACCAGGAGACCGGCTCGTCCAGACGGACCTCGCGACGACGCTCGCGCTCATCGCCGGGCAAGGTCCGGACGCCTTCTACAAAGGGCCGATCGCCAAGGCGGTGGAAACGGCGAGCCAGGCCAATGGCGGCATTCTCGCCGCGAACCGACTTTTCCGCCTATACGACGACGGAAGGCCCACCGCTTACCTGCAGCTATCGCGGCTATGTGCTCGTCTCTTCGCCGCCGCCCAGCTCCGGCGGCACCACGCTTTGCGAGATGCTCAACATCCTCGAAGGCTACGACGCTGAAGCCGCTCGGCTTCCACTCGGCCGCAGGCGGTGCATCTGATGGTCGAGGCGATGCGCCACGCCTATCTCGACCGCAACACCTATCTTGGCGATCCCGCCTTCGTGCAACAACCCGCTCGAGCGGCTCACTCTCCAAGGATTACGCCGCCGCGATCCGCGCCAAGATCGATCCCGATGAGAGCGACGCCGTCAAGCGCGGTGCAGCCCGGCATCGAACCCCATGAGAAGCCCGAGACCACGCATTATTCGGTCGTCGACAAGGACGGCAACGCCGTCTCCGTCACCTACACCATCAACGGCTTGTTCGGCGCGAAGGTGATCGCGCCGGGCACCGGGTTCTTTCTCAACGACGAGATGGACGACTTCACCGTGAAGCCAGGCGTGCCCAATCTGTTCGGGCTGGTGCAGGGCACGGCGAACGCGATCCAGCGCCGGGCAAGCGGCCGCTCTCCTCGATGGCGCCCACGCTCGTCACCAAGGACGGCAAGGTCTTCCTGGTGCTCGGCAGCCCGGGCGGCTCGCGCATCATCACCGCGGTGGCCGAAATCGTGATGAACGTCATCGATTACGGCATGGAACCGCAGGAAGCGGTCGATGCGCCGCGCATCCATCATCAATGGCTGCCGGACGAGATCCAATATGAACCCTCCGCGCTTTCTCCCGACACGCTCGAGCTTCTGCACGACAGGGGCTATAAGCTCGTCCAGCAGACGCCCTGGGGAGCAGCCGAGCTGATCGAGGTCGGGCCCGCCGCCGCGGCGGTCACGGGCACGGCTTCGTCCGGCAATGATTCGTCCCGTTCGGGGAAGGTGCTGCCGGGCTTTCTCTACGGCGCCAATGACGACCGCCGTCCGGCGGGAGCGGCGGTGGGATATTGAGGCCAGCGACGGCATAGTCCCGTTCGCGCTTTGGCCTAGAAATCCTCCGCGCCGAGCGAGTGAAACGTCTCGGCGAGCTGCACCGAGATGGGCAGATCGATGAGCTCGCCCGTCGGCGTCGGCTCGAGGAACCATTTGCGATAGATGTTCACGAGGCCGCGCGTGCGCGCCATCGTCTCGAAGGCACGGCGCACGGCGTCCGCCATCAACGGATCGTCCTTCCTGAACATGATGCCGTAGGGCTCGTAGGTGATGAAATCGCCGACCACCTGCATCGTGGTCTCGGCCTTCTTCGCGAGGATGAAGCCGTTGAGCAGGATGTCGTCCGTGGCGAAGGCGTCCGCTTTTCCTTGCGCCAGGAGATCGTAGGATTCCTCGTGGTCTCGCGCCGAGACGATGGTGATGCCGAGCTTGTATTTGTCGTTGAGGAGCTTCATCGCCGCTTCATTGGTGGTGCCCGAGGTCACCACCAGGGTCTTGCCGCTAAGATCGCGGTAGGAGGCGATGCCCGAGCCACGCTTCACCATGATCTTGGTGCCCGCGACATAGATGATGGGCGAGAAGGCGACCTTCTTCTGGCGCTCGAGATTGCTGGTCGTCGAACCGCATTCGAGATCGACCTTGCCCGAGACCACCGCGTCGAGGCGCGTATCGGGGGTCACCGGCCGGTAATCGACGCGCGTTGGATTGCCGTTCAATTCCCGGACCACCTCATCGACGATGCCGAGGCAAAGATCGATCGAATAGCCCAGCGGTTGCGGCGAGCCCTCCCTCACATAGGAGAACGGAAAGGAGGCTTCCCGATAGCCGATCGTGACGACGCCGGTGTCCCGAATCTTCTTCAAGGTTCCCGAGAGAACGGCCGGCGTGTTGTCCTCGCTCGGCGGAGGGGGAGCCGTGATGTCGGCACCGAGCGTGTCCTCGGCGAGCGCCGCGCAGCTCGTGAACGCGATGATCGCGACGGCAAGCGCAAAGCTTCTCATCCGAGGCCTCCTCTTAGAGCGGGATGCGTTGAGATGGAATCGGCGTAGCCATTTTATCTCTTTGTTTTGATGTATAATTTCATCGCAAAAAAGTTCCCATTTTTGCGGATCATGCTCTAGCGACAGCCGCCCGGCGCTGCGAGCCCTCCCGACGGGCGAGCCCGCGCCTCGCCCGCCATGCCGAGGCGGACCGTGGCCGCCGGCAGGGCTGCACCGCGAGACCGGCCTCAAGCCCCAGCCGGCACGGGAAGCGCCGTGTCCGGCAGCTCGTCCTTCGCGCCGCCGAGATCGTTCTCGAATTTGGCGACCGCCGCCGCCGCAAGCGAATTGCCGATCACATTGGTGGCGCTGCGGCCCATGTCCAGGAACTGATCGATGCCCAGGATCAGGAACAGCCCGGCTTCGGGGATGCCGAACTGCTTCAAGGTCGCAAGGATCACCACGAGCGACGCGCGCGGCACGCCGGCGACGCCCTTCGAAGTGATCATCAGCACGGCGGCCATGAGGAGTTGCGTGCCGAGCGGCATGTTGATGCCATAGGCCTGCGCGATGAAGACCGTCGCGAAGGTCGTGTAAGCCATCGTGCCGTCGAGATTGAAGGAATAGCCGAGCGGCAGCACGAAGCTCGCGATGCGCTTCGAGACGCCGAAGCGCTCGAGCTGGTCGAGGATCTTCGGATAGGAGGCTTCCGAGCTCGCGGTCGAGAAGGCGAGGAGGAAAGGCTCGCACATGCGCCGCACGAGATCGAACATGCGCGAGCCCGAGCGTCAGATAGCCCACCGCGATGAGCACGACCCAGAGAATGAGAAGGGTGAGATAGAAGCCGCCGAGGAACTTGGCGAAGTTGAAAAGGATCGCCGGGCCCGACTTGGTGATCACCGAGGCGACCGAGGCGCAGACCGCGACGGGCGCCATCTTCATCACATAGCCGGTGATGACCAGCATCATATGCGCGACGTTGTCGGCGAGCTCGATCAAGGGCTTGCCGCGTTCGCCGAGCGCCATGATGGCGATGCCGGCGAAAATCGAGAAGACGACGATCTGCAGGATCTCGCCATCGGCGAGGGATTTGAAGATCGAGGTCGGCACCAGATGATCGATGAAGCCTTCGATGCTGAACGCCTGCGTCGTGAGATTGGCGGTGTTGGCGCCTTGATCGACGACGGCGCCGACGCCGGGCTGCAGGAAATCGACCATGGTGAGGCCGAGAAGCAGGGAGACGATCGAGGCGCAGACGAACCAGGCCATGGTCTTCGCGCCGACGCGTCCGACCGTTGCCGCATCGCCCATATGGCCGATGCCCACGACGAGCGTCGAGAGCACGAGCGGCCCGATGATCATCTTGATGAGCTTCAGGAAGACGGCGCTGATGAGCGACATATACTTCGCGACGTCAGCCGCGGTCGCCTTGTCGGGAAAGGAATAGTAGCAAGCGGTGCCGAGCACGATGCCGAGCACGAGACCCGCCATCACATAGAAGAAATTGCGGTTCACATTCCCCTCCCTGACGATCTCGAGCCCCCGAACCTCGCCAATGATGGCGCGCGGCGCCTGGCGAGTGGCTGATCCGCCGGCCGCGGATGGCCCGTCCGAGCCCCCTTTGCGGCCGGCCCCGTGCGGGGTCAGCTTCCCCGCATTCGGCCGCGGCTGTCAATCGCGCGAGCGCCGAAGCCCACCGCCCTTTTCATCCCCTGTCGCCGCCATGATCTTGCGCTTCGGTTCGCTCCGCGACGACGAGCCATTGCTTGGCGAGGAATGCGTCGAGCCGCCGCCCGCTCCCCTTGCTCAAGAAAAAACGCGCGTCCGGAAAGGTGAAATCGCGCGCGTTCGCGACGGCGACCAGCGTCAGCCCGCCGCAGGTCGCAAGCGCGACCGCGGTGTCGCGCACGAAGAAGCGAAGATGCGTCCTGTCGAGAATTCCGGCATCGCGATACTGAAAATCGCCCTTCGCCGCGAGGCGCCAGAGGAATTTCCAATGGCGAATATTGGGGACGCATAGGATCAGCCGGCCGCTCGGCGCGAGCAACGGGGAAAGTCGCCGGACCATCGCCCAGGGATCGGCGAGATGTTCCAGCACGTCGAGGCAGAGCACGAGGTCGAGCGAGGCCGGCGCGATCTCGCTCTCGAAGGGCTGGGTCGCGGCGTCGCCGACGAAAAGCCGCTCGCACCGGGCGCGCGCCGCCTCGGCCGCCGCGCCGTCGAGCTCGACGCCGGCCGCCCATTCGACTGCCCTCTCCTTCCTGACGAGCGCAATGGTCGCTCCCGTTCCGCAGCCGAGGTCGAGAAGGCGGCCGACCTTCGCGGGGAGAAAGGGCAGGATCTCGCTGCGCGCCGTCGCGAAATAGCGGCCGGTCATCGCAGCCCCTCATGCGAAAGAGCGCTTTTGCCTCGCAGCCAGGAAAGGGCGCCCGCCGCCGACCCCGCGTAGCGCTCCATCAGCGCCCTCCTGAAGGTGATCATCGCGCCGCAGCATTTGACCGCGTTCACGAGGAAAATCCGCCATGACGGCTCGGGCAAACCATATTTGCGCGCCACGTAACCCGCCGACCAGGCCCTATGCCAGCGCGCGCGGTACACGCTTCCCTGCCGCTTCGCGCTCGAGCCGCCGCGCTTATGGGTCGCGACCGCGTCGTGCACATGCACGAGCGAGCGCCCAGCCTCGATCACGCGGCGGCACAGGTCGTCGTCCTCGTAAAACAGGAAGATCTCCTCGTCGAAGCCGCCGAGCGACAAAACGAGCTCGCGATCGACGAGAAGGCAGGCGCCCGAAAGGAAGGGCGCGCAACAATCGCCTTCCGGCAGGCAAGGGACACCCGGCTCGTTCCTGAGGTAGGGCGAGAGCATCGAGCGCGGCTGAAAGAAAAGGCGCCCGTCGGGCTCGACAAGGCGCGGTGCCAGCATGCCGGCTTCCGGATAGCGCCGCATCGCCGCCGAGAGCGTCTCCACGCTGCCCGGCGCAAGCACGAGATCGGGATTGAGCAGAAGGCAGGCATTTTGTGTGGCCGCTCGCATGCCCATGTTCATTGCCCGGCCGTAGCCTTGGTTGCGCGCGTTGCGAACGACCCGCGCGCCGGCCTCTTGCGCGATCGCGACCGAAGCATCCGTGCTGGCATTGTCGACGACGATCGCCTCGACGCCTTCGCTCGCGAGCGCCGCGAGGCAGGAGGGTAGGACCGCGGCGCTGTCCTTTACCACGACGACGGCGATGATGCGCATCGAGGACGGACCCGCAGCTTCAAGGTCCGGCGCCTCGGGCTCGGTCGCAGGCCGCAATCGTCCCATGCCTTCGTCCAAAGCTTCACTTCTGTGGCAGATTCAGCCTCAGATGCAGCTCGCGCAATTGCTGCGGCGTCGCCTCCGAGGGAGCCCCCATCAGCAAATCCTCGGCGCGCTGGTTCATCGGGAAAAGCGCAACCTCGCGCAGATTCTGCTCGCCGCAGAGCAGCATCACGATGCGGTCGACGCCCGCCGCCATTCCCCCATGAGGCGGCGCGCCGTATTGGAAAGCGCGATACATGCCGCCGAAGCGCTCGATGACGGTGTTCTCGCCATAGCCGGCGATCTCGAAGGCCTTCACCATGGCTTCGGGACGATGATTGCGGATGCCGCCCGAGGCGATCTCATAACCGTTGCAGGTGATGTCGTATTGAAAGGCCTTGATCGAGAGCGGGTCCTGCGTCAGCAGGGCCTCGAGGCCGCCTTGCGGCATGGAGAAGGGGTTATGGGAGAACTCGATTTTCTTGCCTTCCTCGTCCCACTCGTACATCGGGAAATCCACGATCCAGGCGAGCGCGAACTGGTTCTCGTCGACGAGCTTCAATTCGTCGCCGAGCCGAAGTCGCGCCTGGCCGGCAAAGCGCGCGAATTTCGCCGGGTCGCCCGCGACGAAGAACGCGGCATCCCCGTCCTTCAGCGCGAGCTTTTGGCGCAAGGCCGCGGTCAGCTCGGCTCCGATGTTGTTCGCGATCGGGCCCGAGCCTTGGCCGTCGCGCCAGAAGATGTAGCCGAGCCCCGGTTGTCCCTCCCCTTGCGCCCAGGAGTTCATGCGATCGCAAAAGGCGCGTGAACCGCCGGTCGGCGC
Source organism: uncultured Alphaproteobacteria bacterium (assembly GCA_963713805.1). Lineage (GTDB taxonomy): Bacteria > Pseudomonadota > Alphaproteobacteria > Rhizobiales > Beijerinckiaceae > GAS188. Next base: position 69,782 of record CAVQNF010000019.1, read on the forward strand.
GGGAATCGCCCAGACCTGCGCCTTCTGGTCCGCATCGAGGATGCGGGCGAAAAGCTTGAAGCCCGCGCCGCGGAAAATCTCCGAGACGTCCTGCATCTCGATCGGGTTCCTCAGATCGGGCTTGTCGGAACCGTATTTCCTGATTGCCTGCGCATGCGGGATGCGCGGGAAGCTCTGCGTGACCGTCTTGCCCTTGCCGAACTCCTCGAAGACCCCGTGAATGACGGGCTCGAGCGTTGCGAACACATCCTCTTGTGTGACGAAGCTCATCTCCACATCGAGCTGGTAGAACTCACCGGGCAAGCGGTCGGCGCGCGGGTCCTCGTCGCGAAAGCAGGGTGCGATCTGGAAGTAGCGATCGAAGCCGGCCATCATCAGGAGCTGCTTATATTGCTGGGGCGCCTGCGGAAGGGCGTAGAACTTGCCCGGATGGATGCGGGAGGGAACGAGATAGTCGCGCGCGCCCTCCGGGCTGGAAGCCGTCAGGATCGGCGTCTGGAATTCGAAGAAACCGGCGGCTTTCATGCGCCGGCGGATGGAATCGACGATCGCGCCGCGTTTCATGATGTTGCCGTGCAGCTTCTCGCGCCGCAGATCGAGAAAGCGGTATTTCAGTCGGATCTCCTCGGGATATTCGGCCTCGCCGAACACCGGAAGGGGCAATTCGGCGGCAGGGCCGAGCACCTCGATTTCGGTCGCGAACACCTCGATTGCGCCTGTGGGCAGATCTGGATTGAGCGTGCCCTCCGGCCGGTGCCGCACCCGTCCGTCGACGCGCACCACCCATTCGGAACGAAGCGTCTCGGCCGTCTTGAAGGCCGGCGAATCGGGATCGACCACGACTTGCGTCAAGCCGTAATGGTCGCGCACATCGATGAACAACAGGCCGCCGTGATCGCGTATCCTGTGGCACCAGCCCGAGAGGCGGACGGTTTCGCCAGCGTGCTCCTTGCGGAGCGCGCCGCAAGTATGGGAGCGGTATCGGTGCATGGAATGGCCCAGGAACGGTGTCGGATATTCGCGACGTCGCGAAGCGCGCCTTCTGCCACCGCTCGCCCGATCCCGCAAACCCTATTGTTTCATCCGCGGCGCGCCGGCGATCTTCGACCGCTGCGCGCTCGGCCTCCCCCCACCGCCTGCCCCGCGCGTTAGGCCTTCATCCGAGCGAGCTCGCCCGCGATATCGCCCATTCCCCAGACGAGCTGGCGGGCAACCTTCGTTTGCGCCTGCGCCGGACGCGAGGCAACGAGCGCCACGACACCCGTGCCGAGCGCCGCGAGCGCTACTCGTCGATTCACGGCCACCCTTCGTGAAATCCTTCGGCGCGCCAAAAACCTGAACGGCGCGCACGGCAGGCTGCGCGCTACCCTGCCAAAACCGGCAGATCGAGTGAAGAAACGGCCTCTTCAAGCCGCCCATTCGGATCGCGGTAACCACATGCGCAATTATGACCGCGCGGCCATAATGCGGCCATCGCTTGCCGCGACAAGAGCCGCCTTTCGCATGACAGCACGGCTCATGAACGTCATCACCTCCACCGCCGAGCTCGCCGCCGCTTGCGAGCGTCTGGCGCGGCACCCCTATGTCACGGTCGATACCGAATTCATGCGGGAAACGACCTATTATCCCAAGCTGTGCCTTCTTCAGGTAGCGTCCGCCGAAGAGGCTCTCCTGATCGATCCTTTGGCGCAAGAGCTTGATCTCGAAGCGTTCTTCACTCTTTTGCGCGATGAGCGCGTGGTGAAGGTCTTTCACGCGGCGCGCCAGGACATCGAGATCTTCTGGCATATGGCACGGATCATTCCGAAGCCTCTTTTCGATACCCAGATCGCAGCGATGGTCTGCGGCTATGGCGATCAGGTGGGCTATGAGCAGCTCGCCAACGATCTCGGGAAAGCGAGAATCGACAAGACGCAGCGCTTCACCGATTGGTCGCGCCGGCCTTTGAGCGAAGCACAGCTTAGCTACGCCCAGGCCGATGTGACTCATCTGCGGGCTGTCTACGAGGCACTCTCGGCCCAGCTTGCGGCGAGCGGCCGCGAGACTTGGCTCGCCGAGGACATGGCGGTGCTCGAAGCGCCCGCCACTTACGAGACCAAGCCGGAAGATGCCTGGCAACGGCTTGTCGGCCGCCTGAAGAAGCAGCGAGATCTCGGCGTCCTCATCGAGGTCGCGGCCTGGCGCGAGCGCGACGCGCAAAAGCGTGACGTTCCCCGTCAGCGCGTCCTGCGCGACGACGCCTTGATGGAGGTGGTTCAGGCGCGGCCGCAAAACCTCGAGGCGCTCGGTCGTCTGCGGGCCGTGAGCCAGGGCCTCGAGCGTTCGCGAGCCGGCCAGGCGCTGATCGCGGCCGTCGGACGCGGCGTCGCGATCGATCCCAAGACCTTGCCGCAACTCGGTCGTCGCGGGCGCTTGCCGCGCCATGACTCCACCGTCGAGTTTCTCAAGGTTTTGCTGAAGATCATCTCGCAACAAACTGGCGTAGCGTCGAAAATCATCGCGACTGTCGGCGATCTCGAAGCCATCGCGGAAGGCCGGGCCGAGCCCCTCGCGGCGCTCGCCGGCTGGCGCGGCGAGATTTTCGGCAACCTCGCGCTTGCCGCCATCGAGGGGCGTGTCGGGCTCGCGCTCGAGCATGGGGAACCCAAGATCATTACGCTCGATGCGGGCGAGGAGGCGGCCTCCACACCGCGTCGAGCCTTGGTCGCATAGCCAGGGCCGGACGCGTCTTTACGGGGCAGCGCCTGCCTTATTCATTGCTTTCAGCGCATGATTCCGTTGGGGACAGCTCCCGCTCTTGCGGATCATGCTCGAGGTGTAAACCTGATGAGCAGCTCCTCGTCGATCGAAGAAACCTCTATCCTGACGCCGAGATTCGATGCTTCGGGCCTCCTCCCCTGCATCACCGTCGATGCATCCACGGGTGAAGTGCTGATGCTCGCCTATATGAATGCGCAAGCGCTGCAACGCTCGGCCGAGACGCGGCAGGCCTGGTATTGGTCGCGATCGCGGCGCGAGTTGTGGCGAAAGGGCGCGACCAGCGGGCAGACGCAAAGGATCGTCGAGATGCGTGTCGACTGCGACCAGGATGCCGTGCTGATCAAGGTGGAGGTCGCCGGTGATGGCGGCGCCTGCCATACCGGCCGCCGCTCGTGCTTTTATCGCAAGGTCGGGCTCGATCGCCGGTCGGATGGCGCGCCGGCCTTGAGCTTGAGCGATTGATAGTGCCGCGCAGGATCAGGCATCCGCAGGGGGACCTGCCGGCCGAGGCCGACGAAGCGCGGGAGGCGCAGCTGTCGGCGCGTTCATCTTTCGAGGAACGGGAAGGTGGTTCCGGACTTCAGAACGCCGCCACGCCTCTCGTCGCCGATCCGCCCCAGCATGTGGAACCGCTTTCGCCGGATTTGCGGGCGCGCCAAAAGCAGGGCGTCAAGCTCGGCCTGGCGCTCGGGGGAGGGGCGGCGCGCGGCTGGGCGCATATCGGGGTGCTGCAGGCGCTCGATGAGGCCGGAATCCGTCCCGACATCCTGGCGGGCAGCTCGATCGGCGCCGTTGTCGGGGGCTGTTACGCGGCGGGCAAGCTGGGCGAGGTCACCGAATTCGCCCTGCAGCTCACGCCGGCGCGCGTCCTGGCGCTCCTCGATGTGCATGTGGGCTCGGGACTGATTTCGGGTGACCGGCTCGGCAGGCGGCTTACCGAGAATCTCGAAGGCCTTTCCATCGAAGAGCTGCCGCTGCGCTTCGTCGCGATCGCGACCGAGTTCAATACCGGCCATGAAATCTGGCTCACGCGCGGCTCTCTCGTCGATGCGCTGCGTGCCTCATATGCATTGCCCGGCATTTTCGATCCGCGCCGCATCGGAGGGCGCTGGCTGATGGACGGTGCGCTCGTCAATCCCGTCCCGGTGACCGCGGCGCGCGCGCTCGGCGCCGAGATCGTGATCGCGGTCAATTTGAGCGGGGCAGGCTACGGCCGCGGCACCGTCATTCAGGATTTCGGCGGCGAATCCGAGTTCGGGTCCTACGCCGAAGCCGTCGCGAGAGATCAGGAGCGCGGCCTTCTCTCTCCGGTGCGCGAGGCGGCATCCCGCATGCGCGACCTTTTCCGGCGGCGGCGAGGCACCCCGGGTTTCGCCCAGGTGATGATCGATGCGTTCAACATCACTCAAGACCGCATCACGCGCGCAAGGCTTGCGGGTGACCCGCCCGATGTCATCGCCTCGCCCCAGCTCGCCGAGCTCGGGCTCTTCGAGTTCCATCGCGCCGCCGCCGCGATCGCGGCCGGACGGGAGTCGACGCTGCGCGTGCTCCCGCAAATCCATGAGATCGTGGAGATCGCTGAAAAGAGCTTCCTCGCGCGCCAGCGCACCGCGTAAGCTCCGTTGGTTCTGTCGGCCAAACGCGAATGGGTTTCCGCGCAAGGCGCAGCGTCGCCTCGCCCTGCTCTTGGCCTATCGCCTTCCTCGATCAACCTGCGCGTCGCGGATGAGCGGTGGCGGAGAGGCCCCCCGGAACCGACCCCGTCACGCGCTGGCGATATAATCGCGCATCGCCTTGTGCTCGGTCTCGATCTCGGCGAGACGGAATTTGACGACATCGCCGATGGAAACGAGGCCGCTCAGCGCGCCGCCGTCCACCACGGGCACGTGGCGAAATTTCTTGCTGGTCATCAGATGCATGATCTCGTCGATCAAGGTCTGCGGCGTGCAGGTGAAGACCGGCGAGGTCATGTGACGCGCGAGATCGTCGGCCAGCGCCTCCGGCCCTTTTTGTGCCAGGACGCGCACCACATCCCGTTCCGAGAACATGCCGAGCACCGAATGTTCGACACCCACCACGACGACGGCGCCGATGCGCCTTTGCGCCATCAGCGCGATGGCCTCCTTCACGGTCGAGCGAGGACCCATGGTGACGACCACGTTTCCCTTGTCGTTGAGAATGCCCGCGACATGCATGACAAAGCCTCCTTGGCGCTGTCCGCGAACGGCGCCGGCGAGGCCCGATCCCACCATGAGGGGCCTTCAGGCCGCCGTCCCGGGTCGTGTTTCAGGCAATGTGGGCCATGGTCCCGCATTTGGCAATGCGCGCGGATCGCGTCGGTCAGGCGATGTCGTTCACGACATGGCGCGCCCGGCAGCGAAGACGACTAAGCGATCGATTGCGCCGACTTCCTTGGCGGGCGGCTGCAAAATGCGCTCAGGCAGGTTCGGCGGCGTCTTCATGCCGATCGAAAAGAGGAAAGGCGAGGAAGCCCAGAAGGAAGCCACCGATATGGGCTTCCCAGGCGATGGAGGCACTCGCGAGCACGCTCGGATTGGCGCCGAGCCCCGACATGGCGTTGGCGATGAACCAGCCGAGCGTGAAGGTGATCACGGTGCGGTTTTGCAAGCTTTCGCGAAGCCTCGGTGCGCTCGCGCCCATTCGCGCGATCGGGTCGAAGACGAAGCGCGCCGCGGCGCCCATGCAGGCGGAAACGGAGGCGGACGCGCCGATGAGCGGCGCGACGCCGGCGGGGTGCACGGCAAGATGCATCAAAGCGCCGGCCAGCGCGCCGAAGGCGAACAAGGAAAGGAAGCGCAGCGGACCTAAGCGTCGCGCCACCGGCGTGCCGAGAGCCGAAAGGACGACCACGTTGAGGCCGAGATGCAACCATCCCTCATGCAGCAAAGCGTAGGTGAGGAATGTCCAGGGGCGAGGACCCTCGGCCAAAACATAGCGCGCGAGCTCGTACTGAGCGCTCGCGTTCTCATCGAGCCCCGCAGGGCCGCGCTCGACGATCCTCTCGAGAAGCGAAGGCGCGATCCAGGATAGTTCACGCGCCGGAATGAAGGCGAAATCGATCAACCAGCGAAGATCGGTATCTTCAGAAAGAAAGCCGCGCCCGATCTGGATGGCCGTGAGAACCACGGACACGGCAACCACGATGGCTGGAACATTGAAGATCGGCTCGCGAGCGCGCGTCACGGTTGCTCCTCTGACCGCGTCCGGCCGGTCGGCATCCCGCATAGCAAGCGGCTGCGGGTAAAAAAAGGTGGCGGAAGAAACTGCAGTGCTGGAGCTTGACCTTTGCATGGAGATTCTCCGGCGGATCCGTCAAGACAGATTTCCGGCCAAAACATCCGGCTCGATGCGGGCAAATAGGCAGGTATCGCCTCGATCCGTCGCTGCCCGGCACGAGCTGAAGCTCCGGCCGCAAATCGAGCTATTCCCCCTTCGGCGAAGGCGCTTTCCCTCCCACCTGCTTCAACGCCCATCATGGCACGAGACCTGCTGCCTGAGCCGCCAAAGGGGATGTTTGAGCACGATGCGTGTCGCGAGGGCACGAAGCCGTTCCCCAACGAGACGTGCGCGGAACGGCTGAATCGGTGGGAAAGCGAGGGACGGAAGGTGAGACTGGCAACGACAAGGTTGCTCTTTGCCCATTGGGATCGGTTGCGCGGCGAGCGCGCCGCACCCACCCGAGGCGACATCGATCCGGCCCATTTGCGCAGCTTCCTGGCCGATGTGTTCATGCTCGACGCGAAGCCCTGGCAGGAGGGACGCATCAGGCTTGCGGGCACGCGCGTCTGCGCGCTCTTCGGCCATGAGCTGAAGGGACAGCGCTTGCCCGAGCTGTGGTTCGAGAGCGAGCGCGCCGAGATTTCGCGCCTCATCGGCGCGGTGACGGGCGGCATGCATGGCCTCGTGGCGAGCCTTACGGGTGAAACCGCGCAGGGCCGTGAGCTCGACCTCGAGCTGCTCTTGTTGCCCGTGCGTCCGAACGCAACCTCCCAATGCGGCGCCATCGGCTCCTTCGCGGCCCTCAATCTGCCGCCGTGGTTCGGCGTCGACGCGCTCACCTCGTTGAGCACGAGGTCGATCCGCATGATCGAGCGAAGGGCGCGCGCACAATCCACCTTCGGGCGTCTGCCGCCCCCGCCGGCGCCGCGGCGTCAGGCGAGCGAGCATCTGACCGTGCTGCCCGGCGGCAAGAGCTGATTGCCGGGCGCAGTCCGGAGCTTATCCTTCACCTCTCCCTTTTCCCTCAATCATTTGTTCACCGAGGACCTTTAAAATTATTCGAGCAGTATTGTGAATTCTGTAAGTTGGACGGCAGCGTTTCATGTTCAGCGTCGAGCACGTCAACGAAGTCGCGCCGGTGCCGCAAGAACGCAGGCGCTTTCGGCGGGTGAAGCTTTCGGTGCTCGGCCGTTACATGCTTGAAGACCGGCGGGAATTTCCTTGCCAGACGATCGACATCAGCCCGGGCGGCGTCGGCCTCGTCGCTCCCGTTCAGGGTCAGATCGGATCGCGCGTCATCGTCTATCTCGAGCACATCGGGCGGATCGAGGGTCTGGTCGTCCGCGACCTCGAGAACGGCTTCGCCATGACCATCGTCGCGCCGCAACGAAAGCAGGAAAAGCTCGCCGCCCAGCTCACTTGGCTCATCAACCGCCAAGCGTTCGGCCTCCCCGAAGATCGACGCCACGAACGCATAGAGCTCGCGAACACGAACAGCGTCGTCACCTTCAAGGACGGCAGGCGCCTTCCCGCCATCATCGTCGATTGCTCGATCTCCGGCGCGGCCATCGATTGCGGAGAGATGATCCCGCTCGGCACCGAGGTGACCGTCGGCCATCGCGAAGCGCGAGTCGTGCGCCATTTCGACGCCGGCATCGCGGTCGAGTTCGACCAGCCGATCAGCAGCGAACGCTTCAATCGCCATTTCGAGCTCTGATCAAAGGGCGCGCGAACATGGGGCTCGCCCATCCGGCCAAGCTCAATCATCCGACACCGGGCCGGACCAGCCGGGCAGGTAGTTGGCATCCATTCCCTTGGCGAGCCTGAAGGCGTTCTTCAAGGCCGTGTCGAAATCCTGATCCACGTCCTTGCGCTTCATGCGGCGACGCAGAAAATCGGCCCAGAGGAATTCGCTGAACGGGGTGGTGTCCTTGGCGTAACCGCCGGCGCGGCGCAGCTCTCCGGCGAGGCTGCGGAACGGATCGTCGACGAGCCCCGTCACCGATTTCGGAATATCGCCATAGTCTCGGCGACGCCCGTGCTCGTCGAAAGGGTGCATCCAGCTTCGATTGTCGAGCACCACCCAGAAAGCGTCTCTTTCGAGCTTGCTGAGGTTGGCGATGACCGTGACCAGCACATTCTCCACGCCCTCCTCGTGAAGCGCGCGGGCGAGATGGTGATGATCGATGACGTAGTGACGCTGCTTGGGCCCGAGGATCACCGGAATCATGTGCTTGCCGAGAAAGGCGCCTTCCTTGCCGCCTTCCATCTGGCGCCAATGGTGACGCTTGGCGCGGACCTCGCGCATGCCGACGGTGATCTGCGTGGGCCGAAGTTCCGCGATCGGGACGGGGACGAGCACCGGTTCACGCGGGTTCGACATGATGATCTCCTGATCTGTTCGCGACCATAGGCGAGCGAAAAAGCTGCCGACCCTCCGCGCACCGAGCGCTCATGCTGCGCTTGCACCGGCCTTTCCGTCCAGCCCGGCCACCGCGGGTGAGCCCTCCTGGCGAGGAGCAGCGCCCAGTGACACGGATTGGTGCAAAAAAGGGCGCGCCAGGGGATTCGGTCGTCACTTCCAACGCGCAGCGAAAAGTATCAGCCCGCTTGATCGCAAACCACCGAAAGGGTCGAGATTGCCTCAACTTGCAAGGAAAATCTTGAACCTGCCTCAACCTGCGATCTGCAAGATCGTGGCGACGGAGAGGCAAAGCCCTCAAGTTTGAGCCGCAGGCGTTGCGTTTCCGGCGCGTCCAACGGCTCTCGGAAACGCGGACTCGGTCGTCCCCACCCTCCCCGTCCCCAAAAGACCGGGTACGCGGCGAAGCCGGCCTTCCCCAAGGCCGGCTTCGCGCTTTTGGGAGCGGGAAAAAACGCGCCGCGACGCAAACGGCGACCCGTGGCTCACAACTCGAGCGCGCGATCCCGTTTGCCAGCCATCGACGCGGCCGACGCCACGGCGCAGAGCTCGGTTTTGTTGACGCATCCGACGGGTCGCGTCGCAAACCGGCGCGCGACTCCAATCTGGCCTGCTGACGGCTGTCCGGCTTCGGAGGAAGGCGTGAAGCCCTTCATCTTGCCCCGCATTTAGCCCTGGAATATTTCGTTCGCGCGGGCGATTTCTGTTACGGGCGCTTTATGCGCCACAGGCTAAGGAGAACGATATGCGACATGTGGTTGGTGCGCTTGGCGTAGCGGCGGGTCTCGCCAGCGTGACCGTGGCGGTCGCGGTCGCGGCGACGCCCAAGGAAAATCATGCCGCCTATGTTCGCCGCGACAACGCCATGAAGGAACTCGGGCGCAACTTCAATGTCGCCATCGGCTGGGTGACGAATGGGCGAATGCAATTCAGCCAGGACACCGTGACCGCGGCCGAAAACACCGTCCGCCTCATCCCCAATATGGTTTCCTTGTTTCCGGTCGGTTCCGATGTGACTGAGAGCCATCTCAAGCCGGGCCTCACGACCGATCCCAACAAGGTGAAGCAGCTCGTGGACGCGGTTCAGAAGAGCGCGACCACGCTTGTCGACCAGGTGAAGACCGGCGACATGGACAAGATCGCCGCCATCTACAAGACGGTCAACGACGCGTGCGGCGATTGCCATAACGATTTCCGCAAGCCTTACCCTCCCCAGCAATGACGCTGCGGGGCGGTTTCTCTGCGCCTGGCCTCGCGCTGGTCTTTCTGATCACGGCGGGCGCAGCGCCAGACTTGGGCGCAATCGCCAAGCGTCGTCGCGCGCGGCGAATATCTGGTGCGGGCCGGCGAGTGCTTTTCCTGCCATACCGTCCCCGGCGGCACGGCCTTCGCCGGGGGGCGCGCGCTCGCGACACCCTTCGGCACTTTCTACAGCCCCAATATCACACCCGATAAGGAGACGGGGATCGGGAATTGGACCGACGTCGAATTCGTGCGCGCGCTGCGCAAGGGGGTCCGACCGGATGGAGCTAATTATTTCCCGGTGTTCCCCTATCCGAGCTTCACCGGAATTTCCAACGAGGACGCCTTGGCGATCAAGGCCTATCTGTTTTCGCTCGCGCCCGTCCACCAGCCGAACCGCCGGCATGAGGTGTCGTTTCCCTTCTCATGGCGCTTCCTGCAGAACGGCTGGAAAATGCTGTTTTTCACCAAAGGGCCGTTTCGTCCGGACCCGCGGCGCGACAATTCGCTCAATCGGGGCGCCTATCTCGTGACCGCGCTCGGCCATTGCGGGGAGTGTCACACGCCCCGCAATAGGCTCGGAGCGATGCGAAAGAGCATGTGGCTCGCCGGCACGGTGGACGGCCCGGATGATGATCCCGTGCCCAACATCACGCCTGACGCGAAGACGGGCATCGGCGATTGGAGGGAGGACGACATCGCCGAGCTGTTGAAGACCGGCGACACGCCGCTCGAATCCAAGGTCAAGGGCGCGATGAAGGAGGTCGTCGCCGACAGCACCTCACATTTGACCGATGCCGACCGCCGGGCGATCGCGACCTACCTCGAGGCACAAGCTCCGGTCGTCAACTCGGTCACCGACGAGCCCGAGCCCGAGGATCTCTCCTGGTACCAGCGTCTATGGGCCTGGCTCGTGAACCTCGTAAGTCTTTCCTGACGAGGGCCACGGGAGCGACGGGAAAGCTCAGACGCAAGATCAATCGGATGGAATCAAGACCAACCCTGCCGGATCGAAGGTCACGGCGACCTGCGCCCCCTTGGGCAGGGGCTCCGTGACATCCGAGCGAACGGCGAAGAGTTCGAGCCTCGGCTCCGCCACGTCAATGCGGTATTCCATGTGATCGCCGACATAGGCGACTTTGGAAATCCGGCCTTCGAGAGCGCCGTCCGCCGCGCCAAGAGGCGCTACCGAAATCCGGGAAGGCCTGATCGCGATATACGCAGTTCCTGGAGCGATGCCGCGGTGGGCGAGCCGCATCTCACGTTGACCGAGCAGCACTTTCGCGCATGGCCCTTCATGCGCGACGACCTCGACGGGAATGAGATTGGCGTCTCCCATGAAGTCCGCGACGAAACGGGTCGTTGGCGCCTCGTAGAGCTCGCGCGGAGAGCCGATCTGAGCGATCTTGGCATTCGACATCACGATGATGCGGTCGGAGACGGCGAGCGCCTCCTCCTGATCGTGCGTCACATAAGCGACGGTCAGGCCGAGCGAAAGCTGCAGCTCGCGAATCTCTTCGCGAACCCGGCGCCGCAGCTTGGCGTCGAGATTGCTCAGTGGTTCGTCGAATAGCAGGACCTGCGGTTCGAGGACCAGAGCGCGCGCCACCGCGACACGCTGCTGTTGACCCCCCGATAATTCGGAAGGCGCGCGGTGCTCGAGGCCTTTGAGGCCGACGAGAGCGATCTTCTCCATCGCCATATCATGGGCGACAGCCTTGCCGGCGCCCTGCACGGTCGGCCCATAGGCCACATTCTCGACGACGCTCATATGCGGAAACAGCGCATAGGATTGGAACACCATGCTCACGTCGCGGTCGGCGGCGGAGAGCCGCGTCACATCCTTGCCGCCGATGGCGATGCGTCCGCTCGTCGCCATCTCGAGCCCGGCGATCAAGCGAAGCGTGGTGGTCTTGCCGCAACCCGAAGGGCCAAGCAGGGTGACGAGCTCGCCGGGCGCAATGGTGAAGGAGACCTCGTCGACGGCCGTGACGGCGCCATAGCGCTTCACGACGCCGCGGAACTCGACGGAGGCCGGCCCACTCTTTGTCTTGGTTGCCCGCGCCATCACGCCGGCGCCGCCGCGAGATTGCCGAGGGCGGTTCTGCGGCCGATCCTGCGCTCGCCGACGAGCCCTTCGATCAGCAAGATCACGGCCAGCATCAACACGATCAGCGCCGCGGAATAAGCGATGGCCACCCCGTATTCGCCGGCGTCGACCCGACCGATGATGTAGGTGGTCGCCATGTTGTATTGCGCCGAGACCAGGAAGATCACCGCGCTCACCGCCGTCATGGCGCGCACGAAGGCATAAATGAGCGAAGCCACGAGGGCCGGACGCAGCAGAGGCATCATGATGCGGACGACCGTGGTGAACGAGCGCGCGCCGAGCGTAAGGGATGCCTCATCGAGGCTCTTGTCGATCTGGGCGAGGGCCGCCATGCCGGCGCGCACGCCGACCGGCATGTTGCGAAACACGAAGCAGATGACGAGGATGAGGGCGCCACCGGTGATCTCGATCGGGGGCACGTTGAAGGCCAGGATGTAGCTCACACCCACCACCGTGCCCGGGATGGCGAAGGAGAGCATGGCGGCAAAGTCGAACGCCTTGCGTCCGAAGAAGCTCTGTCGCGCCAGAAGATAGGCTGTGAGAAGCCCGATCGCGGCGGTGAGCGGTGCCGCGATCAGCGATATTTCGACGGTCGCGAACAGCGAAGGCCAGGCGCTTCCCGAGAAGAACCAGCCGAAATCCGTATGCTCGATACGAAAGGCGATGGCATAGCTCGCGAGAGTCGGCGTGTAGTCGCGTCCGACCGCCTTCACGAAGCTGCCGACGAAGATGATCGCGTACACCGCGAAGGTGAACATGCCCCAGGGCATCGCGACCGCGTAACAGGCAAAGCCGATGCTTCGCGGCAATGGCATCGTGATGCCGGCATCCCCTTTGCCGCTCACCGTGGTGTAGCTCTTGTTGCCGAGCCAGAGCTGCTGCACCCCAAAGCCGATCAGGGTGAAAAGGAGGAGGAGGATCGACAACACGGCCGCGCGGCCCTGGTCGGTCGCCGCGCCCACCACGGCGAAGAAGATTTTGGTCGACAACACTTCGAAATTTCCACCGAGCACCAGCGGGTTGCCGAAATCAGCCATGCTCTCGATGAGGCAGAGCAGGAAGGCGTTGGCGAGGCCTGGACGCAAGAGCGGCAGCGTGACGGTGCGAAAGATGGTGAGGCGCTTGGCCCGCAGCGTCTGCGCCGCCTCCTCGAGCGTCGGCGAGATGCCTTGCACCACACCGACGAGAACCAGGAAGGCGATCGGAGCGAAGGCGAGCACTTGCGCGAGGAAAATGCCGGCGAGCCCATAGATCCAGCGGCTCGGCGCGATCCCGAAAAAGCGGAACAGGAAGGCGGAGACCGCGCCCGAGCGGCCGAACATCAAGATGAGCGCGAGCCCGATCACAAAAGGCGGCGTGATGATCGGCAAGACCGTCATGACCCGCAGGAGCGCCTTGAATCGAAAGCCGGTGCGCACCGCGATCAGCGCGAAGGCGAGGCCAAGCGCTGTCGAGGCGAGCCCGGTGAGCACGGCAAGCAGCACGGTGTTCCAGGCGACGCCGCAGGAGATGCCACCCCCGAAGCAGCCAAGCCCCCAGATCGAGGAATCGGTGATCTTGTCGTAGAAAAGTGCAAAGGCCGTGTGCCCCTCGTCGTCGGTGAAGGCGCTGATGAGGATTTTCATCACCGGAAAGAACACGAACATGGCGAGGAGAACGGCGACCGTGCCGATCGACGAGACGATGAAAGCGTCGCCGCGGCACCAGCCCTGTCCGGCAAGGCCCCGGCAGCCGAGAAAGAGGAGCGCGCTTGCGACGACGAGCGCTCCGATCCCCATCCCCTGCTGCCGCGGCCCGGGCGCACCGAGAATCATGCCGAGCCAATCGGCGTTCCATCCGTGCAAACCGATAGCGAAGCCCTGGGCAAGGAAATAGGCGAAGCCCGCAAAACCGCAGAGCGAAAGCCAAAGGGCCTGGCGCTCGTCCTCACGCGCCCTGAAGGAGATGAGCAGGGCGGCGAGCAGAGGCAACGCGAGCGGCAGCAGCCACCGAGCGCCGGCAAGCGCGAGGGCCGGCGCCGTGCCGGCCTTGCCGAGCGGGTAGGCGATTGCCCAGTCAAGGACATTCGGTCCCGCCTCCTCGACCATGTACCACGGCAAGAAGAGATAGGCGGCAAGCCCCGCGATCGCGATCGCGCGCGTGGCGCGGTTCATGAACCAGGTCTCGCCAGCACCAAGCTTCGAGGTTCTCAGCGCGGCTGGTTCTTGACCTCGTCCGTCCAGCGTTTGAGGAGCGCGTTGCGCACCTCGCTCGAGCCGTATTTGGCGAAGTCGTACTGAATGAGCTTCGTCTTCGACAAGTCAACGCCGAGCTTCGGCAAGGGCGTGTCCTTGTTGGAAGGCGTCTGGTAGGATTTGTTCTTCGCGGCGAGCTCTTGCGCCATCGAGGTGAGGGCCCAATCATAGAACCTCTTGGCGTTGTCGAGGTTGTGGGCGCCCTTGATCAGCGACATCGATCCGATCTCATAGCCGGTGCCTTCGCAGGGCGCGACCGTCTTGATGTCGGGATTGTCCTGCGCGGCCGCGATCATGTCGTGCATGAAGGTGATGCCGATCGTGGTCTCGCCGAGATTGACGGCCTGGGCCGGCGCCGCACCAGCCTTCGTGTATTGGTTGACGTTCTTGTGCAGGGCCTTGAGATAGGCGAACCCCTTCTCATCCCCCATGATCTGCACGATGGTGGCGAGCAGGTTGTAGGCGGTGCCCGAGGAATTCGGATCGGCGACCTGGATCTCGTCCTTATAGGCGGGGTTGGTGAGGTCGGCCCAGCATTTCGGCTCGGGCAGGCTTTTGGCCTTGAGGAGCTTCTCGTTGTAGCCGAAGCCAAGCGCGCCGGAGTAGATGCCGACCGTGCGCCCCTTCGTCTCCTGCCACTGGCGTTGCGCCCAATCGTAAAGCTGGTCGAAATTGGGCGATTTGTACTCGACCGTCAGCCCTTCGTCTGCCGCCTGCTGATGCGGGTCCCCGGTGCCGCCCCACCAGATATCGCCCTTCGGGTTGGCGGCCTCGGCCTTCACCTGGGCATAGACCTCTCCGGCGCTCTTGCGCGTCATCGCGACGGAGATTCCGGTTTCGCGTTCGAAGGCCGCGGAAACGGCGCGACACCATTCTTCCTGCACGCCGCAATACATGACGAGATTTCCCGCCGCTGTTGCCGGAACCGCCCCGGCAAGGACACTCACCATCATCAGTGGGGGCAAGAGGGATTTGTAGGCGCGGAATGCCAGCATTTTTTCCTCCGGACACTTCCTGCGCCCACGGCCAGGGCGTCGCGTTGACCAAGTGTCATTTTGATGAAATTTCGGCGACAATTGAGCGCGATCGCGTGTTGGCGTCAATTGCCGCGAGCAGCACCGGCCGCTGATTTCGTGCGAATCCATCACGATCGCGAGGTCGGCTTTCCCGCCTCCGTGAGATATCGCCCGGCGCGACGGGCAATATCGAACGCCAAACGCGCGCTCGGATCATCTAAGGCTTGGCGACGGAAGATTCCGTGTAGCCAAGAATGCCGACCCCCAGGAAGATGAGGACGCAACCGAGCGCCTGAACCCAGTTCAGCGTTTCATGGAAATAAGCCACTG
The DNA here is from genome assembly GCA_963713805.1 of uncultured Alphaproteobacteria bacterium. GTDB lineage: Bacteria > Pseudomonadota > Alphaproteobacteria > Rhizobiales > Beijerinckiaceae > GAS188. The sequence goes on from CAVQNF010000019.1 coordinate 85,136, forward strand.
ACACGATGACGACGACGACGATCGAGAGATGCGCCGCGGCGAAGGCCGGCCCGACCGCGGCGTCCTTGATGAGCGCAAGATAGAAAACCAAGGCGCCGATATTGGCGAATATGATCAAGGCAACCGAAGGCTCGTGCAAGAACGCGCGGATCCAAGCGGCATCGAAGTGCACGATGCCAAGTCGATCCGCCGCGATCTTGAAGCTGAATTGCCCGAGCACGGTGAAAGCGATCAAGGCGGCAAATTTGAGAAGCGCAATCGCCCTCACGGCCCCGCCCACCCGACGAGAACCACGCCCGCGCCGATCAATACGCCCGCGGCTGCGCGCGCCGTCGTGACCCGTTCCCGGAAGAAGATGCGACCGCCGATCATCACCGCCAGGATGTTGACGCAAGCCACGAGAACTCCCTTGGAGAGCGGCACCAGCGAGAGGAACGAAAACCAGGCGAGGAATTCCGCGGCAAATGCTGCGATACCAAGCCAGAGGAAGGGCTGGGACAGCACGGATCGCCAGAAAATCAGGCCGGAAGCAGGGGCCGCGCGTCGCGTCGCAGCCTTGAGCGCAAGATGACCGGAGGTGTCGAACAAAAGATCCAAGAGCCAAAAAAAGGTGGCGAGAACACTCATCGGCGAGGGCGGTCAGCTATGAGCGCCGGCTGCCGTGGAGACCGTTTGTCCGGCCCCGAAGCGATGCCTCAACGTCTCGTCCAGCGTGCCCAAAGTTATGCGCCTTGCCACGACGCTTGCAATCTTGTGCATCAAGGGATTGCGATATCGAAAGAAGTTCCTGAGAGGGACGAGTTCATGGCCGAGATCGAGCTTGGCTTCGTAGCTGGTCTGGCCACATTGAACACCGTCGGCGCCGATCCGAATCGCCCATTGCAGGAATTCCTCCCAGAGCCGGAAGTAGAGAAAACTCTTGGTGCCGAGCGAATAATCTATGCCTATGTATTTGTTGATTGCCCTCTTGCCTTCGACGCCGGCCAGCATGAAGGCGACCGCCTTCCTCTCGCGCGACTCACGAAGCACGATCAGTCGGGTTTGTGGTTGCGCCGCGACGACGTTCCAAAACTTCTTCGTGAGCCGCTCGAACTTGATCGTCGATTTGTTGTAGGTATTTTGGAACAAAGGCCAAATTTCCTCGATCAACGCTTCATCGGCGTCAGCCACGATTTCCGCCTTCAGATCGATCTCGTTTTTCGAGAGGCGCAATTTCTTGCGCAGATTATGCCGCTGCTTCACCGAAAGGCCGCGGAGATATTCGTCGAAATTCCGTCCGATATTGGGAATCTGCGTGCCGGGAAAGCTTACGACCTCGCACAACCCCGCGTCTCGCACCAGGCCGCGAAGCGCTGGCCAGGCGCTCTGCGGAAAATCCTTCCACACGACGTTGGCGCACCCGTTTCTGGTGCCGAATTCCCACACCGATTTCTGGAGCATAGGCGCTACGTCAGCAAGGCGAACGCCGGGCGCAGTTCCAACATTGCCTTCGTCGGAACAGGGTGAACCGACGAACAGGGTCTTTTGGAAGCGCAGCCGCCGCAAGAGCGGCCCACCGAGCTCGAGCAGACGGCAGATGAAATCTGGCGCGATAAGCGAAATGGGGAGAATCGCCGCGAAAACGGGTGCAATCGCGATGATCGATTGCCCGCGCTTCACGAGCGCATAGGCGAAGGTGAACTGCTCCTCGAGCCCGGATTGCTCCAAAGTCGCGTAGAGCCATCGCCCCTCGAGCGGCGGGCAGAAGCACTGCCTCCAGGATTCGGCAGGAATATCATCCGCCGAACTTCGCCACTCAACCCACAGGTCCGGAGCCAGCGGAGTCATCTTGGCCCCGCGAAACACATGTACATGTCTCTACCTCGGTCTTCCCGTCCGAGACTGAGGAATAAATCCAAGTCCTATCGCCCTTTTCAGTCATGCCTCCCAGAATGGGATCACACCATGGTCAGGCCATGAAGTCTACTGTCACGCCGCATCACACCTTGCCGAGCGAGAAGATCTCGTTGCGATGTCCCGCCGGCAGTCGAGGCGAAGGCGCCCGCTCAGCCTTCGATCTCGACGAGGCCCCCCGTGAAACGGCGCCAATTGGCAAGATAATTTTCGGCGGGCCTGCGCAATTCAGCGAGTGCCGCATCGTCGAGCTTGCGGATCGCCCTCGCCGGCGCGCCGACGATCAGCGAACCTCGTTCGAAGACCTTGCCCTCCGTGACCAGCGCATTGGCTCCGACGAGGCAATCGGCCCCGATCCGTGCGCCGTTGAGCACCGTCGCGCCCATCCCGATCAGCGAATGATCTCCGATGCTGCAACCATGCAGGATCGCATGATGCCCGACGGTGCAGCCCTTGCCGATCGTCACCGGGAAACCCGGATCCACATGCACCATGGCGTTGTCTTGAATATTGGAGCGCGCGCCGATCTCGATCGCGTCATTGTCGCCGCGCAAGACCGCGCCGAACCAGACGCTCACCTCGTCATGCAAGGTCACCTTGCCGATCACCCGGGCGCCGGGCGCAATCCAAAAACGGCCCTTCGGTGGAAGCTTCGGCGTGACGCCCTGCAATGCATAGATCGGCACGAGGCCTGCTCCTTCCGGCGATGCGCGCCTCACGTCGAAGAGCCGACATGGGCCGAGGTGGGGTGGAGAGATCTCGGGCCGTTGCTTGCTTCACGCGACGCTCCGCGAACCTCAGTCGTCGAGATCCTCGTTCAGGATGGCGATTTGCAGATTATAGGAGCGCTCGCCCTCGTCATTGTCCTCGAAGAGAACCCCGATGAACTCCTCGCCGATATAGAATTCGGCGGAATCGGTCTTCCGGGGGCGCGGCGTGACGCGGATTTCCGTGTTTCGAAACAGGCGGCGGAGATAGCGCTCGAGACGCGCGCAATCATTCTTGTCCATGAGCGCTTCCTGATTTGCGTGGAACCGCGCCTGTGTGGCCTCATCGGGAGGCAAACGCAAGGGCCATGCCCAAATGGAAACCCGCTCGCCCGTTCGCCGGTGTCAGGCGCCGAGCTCCTCGACCTTTTGCAGGAGCTGGTCCATCGTAAGGCCGGGCTCCGGACAGCCCGCCTCACCGATGATCTTCGCCGGCACGCCCGCGACCGTGGTGCGCGGCGGCACCTCGTGCAGCACGACCGAGCCCGCGGCGATGCGCGCGCAAGACCCGATCTCGATATTGCCGAGCACCTTCGCTCCGGCGCCGATCAGCACGCAGTCGCGCACCTTCGGATGGCGATCGCCACCGGCCTTTCCGGTGCCGCCGAGCGTCACATCCTGCAACAGCGAGACGTTGTCCCCGATCACGGCCGTCTCGCCGACGACGAGACCGGTTGCGTGATCGAGGAAAATGCCTTTGCCGATGCGCGCCGCCGGGTTGATGTCGGTCTGGAAGACTTCCGATGAGCGCGACTGCAGATAGAGGGCGAAATCCTTGCGCCCGTGCGTCCACAGAAAATGAGCAAGGCGATGCGTCTGGATGGCGTGGAAGCCCTTGAAATACAAAAGGGGCTCGATCAGCCGCGAGCACGCCGGATCGCGATCGACGACGGCCACGAGGTCCGCCCGGAACGCCTCGGCGATCGAAGGATCGCTCGCGAGCGCCTCAACGAAAGCCTGTGAGATCAGGTCGGCCCCGAGGCCCCGATGATCGAGCCGCGACGCCACGCGGCCGATCACCGCCGTCTCGAAACGATCGTGGCGAAAGATCGCCGACAGCATAAATCCCGCAAGCGCCGGCTCGCGCGTCATCACCGCTTCGGCTTCCGCGCAAATTCGCCGCCAAACGAGATCGGTCCCTCTCACTGCGGCGAGCGATAGGCTCTTCTTCATCTCGGCGGGCATGGCAAACTCCTCTCAAGGGAATCTGTCGAGGCGATTGAGATAGGGTCTCACGACCAAGGTTGCGAGACCATGTAGGACAATTCGATGACGCCAGCTACGGCCGGCGACGCAGAAAATCGAGCACGCCTTGCTTGTAGACCTTGTCGCCGACCGCGAGATTATGATCCCGGTTCGGAATTTCAAGCACTTCGGCCCCCGGGATCAGATGAGCGAGCTCCCGGTAATCGCGCGCCAGGAGGTCTTTGGTACCCGCGGCGACGAGCACCGGCACGCGAATGCCCGCGGCCTCCTCGGCCGTCAAGAGCTCGCGCGTGCCGCGCATGCAGGCCGCCAATGCCGCAAGATCGCTCTTCGTCTGCTCGGCGAAGGCGCGGAAGCTTTTTTGCATCGGGTCAGGGAGAGCATCGAGCGAAGGAGCCTCCATCGCCTCGACGATCGCGAGATAATTCGAATCGCTCATCAGGAGCCGCATGCCGAGTCCGCCGAAGATCGCCGAGCGCACACGTCCCGGATGGTCGGCCGCGAGAAAGCTCGTGATCCGCGCGCCCATCGAATAGCCCATCACATCGGCGCTCGCGATGCCGAGATGGTCCATCAGCAACATCACGTCGCCCGCCATCGACCGGAGCGAGTAGGCGGCGGGGTCGTGGAATTTCTCCGATTCGCCGTGGCCGCGATTGTCGAGGGCGACGACGCGCCGCCCATCGCGGGTGAGCGTCTGCGTCCACAGCGTGCTGCCCCAGTTCACCACATGGTTCGAGGCAAAGCCATGGACGAGCACGATCGGCTCGCCGCGATCCTCGCCTGGTGGCGCGAGATCGACGAAGGCGATCCGTGCTCCCCGCGATTGAAAAAAATCCATGTACCCTCCTCGCGCATCGGCAATTTGCCCATGGCAGGCGAAGCGTCAATGCCGGCTCGCGCGGGACGGCACACCGTCGAACGAATCGAACGCCCCGCCTGCCGCCGGATGCGGCCGAGCGGGTCGTGGCTCTGACGGTCAGCGATCCTCCCGGCGAGACGACGCACTGGACCGGGCGGTTGATGGCCAAGGTGGCGGGCGTTGGCCTGACCTCGGTTCAGCGCATCTGGAAGGCTCACGGCCTGGCGCCGCACCGCATCCGTGCCTTCAAGCTTTCCAACGATCCGAAGTTCGCCGCCAAGGTCCGCGACATCGTCGGTCTCTATGTCGATCCTCCCGCCCATTCCGTGGTGCTCAGCGTCGATGAGAAGTCGCAAATTCAGGCCTTGGATCGCTCCCAGCCGGGCCTACCCATGAAGAAGGGTCGCGCCGGGACCATGACCCGCGACTACAAGCGCCACGGCACGACCACCTTGTTCGCCGCCTTCGACATCCTGGAGGGTAATGTCATCGGCCGCTGCATGCAGCGCCACCGACATCAGGAGTTCATCCGCTTCCTCAACGCCGTCGAGCGCGAGGTCCCGGCTGGCAAGACGGTTCACGCCATCCTCGACAATTACGCCACCCACAAGCACCCCAAGGTGATCGAATGGCTGGGCCGACATCCCCGCTGGACGTTCCACTTCACGCCCACCTCCGCCAGCTGGCTCAACGCCGTCGAGGGCTTCTTCGCCATCCTCACCAGGCGTCGTCTCAAGCGCGGCGTTTTCAAGGGCGTCGTCGATCTACAGGCCGCCATCAACCGCTTCGTCGTCGACCACAATCTGCAGTCAAAGCCCTTCGTCTGGACCGCCGATCCCGACAAAATCATCGCCGCCGCCGCACGCGGGCACCAGGTGCTGGAGTCAATCCGCTAACGTTGGCCATGGCAGTGCGGCGGTCCACGCCGAATGTCCACTCTCCGGAACAGGGAAGTTCGACCCCAAACAGACATCGTCGTCGTCAGTCTTTTCGCTGGACGGGGGCTGCCGCGAGACGTATTGTGCTTAGTGTTGTGCACCCTTGATCCCTTGATCGGGTCGCACGTCTGACGCCCCCAGTCGCTTCCAATGCGGCGCGGCCGCGTCTCAGCCCCCCAAATTCAATATTACCTGACCGGCTAGACGGAGGATTTACCATGGCCGACGCTCAATGCCTTTGCGGCGCTCTTAAGCTTATGTTGCGAGAACCGTCAAAACTGGTTGTCGCATGCCATTGTCTCGCCTGCCAGAGACGGACCGGTAGTCCGTTCAGCGTCGGGGCATTCTATGCGATTGACACTGTTGAGATTTCTGGTGGGGCCACGGAATTTGTTCACATTGGCGATAGCGGTAACAGGGTGCGCATCTATTTTTGCCCAACGTGCGGTTCGACAATCTATTGGAAGCCCGATGCGCTGCCATCAATGATCGGCGTAGCCGTTGGTGCGTTGGCCGCCCCTGACTTCCCGGCCCCAGCGTTATCGATATTCGAGCGGTCGAAACATCATTGGGTGCAATTTGACGGGGAGGTCGAACACTTTCTAGAAGGTGCGATACGAAAATATTCGCCTGATCTGACGAGCCGGTCCGACTCCCGTTAATCGCGGCGTCCGCTCACCACCCTCCCGTGACCTTCCGAACGTCTGCAAACGAGCAGGGCCGCGCCGCTCTTCTGCGAGCTGTGAGGACGGTCTCGGGCGGGTGCCAAGCGTCCGATTCAATCCACTAGCCAGTCCGCGCCGGAGAAGGTAGAGCGCTGCGAAACGCCATTCGGAAGGCTCGCCATGGCCCATGACGCGACACCCCATTTCCACAACGATGCCGGCGCGCGCAGCATCGGCATAGGGACGAAGAAGCTCATGTGCATCGGCGCCAAGCCGCCGCTCGACCATCCCCATGTCTTCCTCGACATGGGAGGCGATGACGAGATCGTCTGCCCTTATTGCTCGACGCTCTACCGCTTCCGCCCCGATCTCCACGGTGAGGAGAGTGATCCGCCAGGTTGCGCCTGGACGCCAGATCCCGAGGACGCGATGGCCTAAACGCGATGTTTTCGAGAAATGAGCCGGAGCGCTTTCGTCGCATCGTGATCGAGCCAGGCCCGGCCGGCCACGACTTCGTCGCGGAAAGAATAGAGCCTGGGATGAGCGGGCGAAGCTCCGTCACGACGACAGGCTTCGACAGGGCACGAAAGCGTGTATCCTAGCGCTGCGGCGCCAGCGCCATGGTAGCGATGATCGTGTTGACGCCAGGCAATCCATCACTGAGCTTGCTCGCGATCCGGCTTGCGCTGCGGGCCACGATCCCGCCTTGCTGGCACGCCAGCGCCATCGCACGGCGATCAGGCCGCGTCGAGCCGCCATGAACATGCGCGCAGAACCGCTCGTGGTCGTCGGCGCAGGGATAGGTGGTCTCGCGGCGGCGCTGTTCTTGTCGCGCGCCGGCCATTCGGTCGCACTGATCGAGAAGCGCACGCGCGTCGAGGAAGAAGGCGCGGGACTGCAGCTCTCCCCCAACGCGAGCCGCATCCTCATCGACGCCGGGCTTGGCCCCGCATTGTCCCGGCGCGCGAGCGCACCCGAGCGCATCCGCATCCGGCGCGCCAGGGACGCGCGCGAGATCGCGACGATCCCGCTCGGCCAAAGCATCAAGGAGCGTCACGGTGCGCCCTATTTCGTCATTCATCGCGCCGATCTCGCGGGCCTCTTGCTCGATGCGGTCCGCGCCGAGCCGCGCATTCAGCTTCTCTACGGACGCGAGGCACAAGCTTCCGTCGAGCGCGATGGCGGCATCGCCCTCTCCTGGCGAAGCGAACGCGGCGCGAGCGGCGTGCTCCAGGCCTGCGCGCTCATTGCGGCGGACGGGCTGCGGAGCCCGCATGGCGCGACGGAGGCGCCGCCTCGCTTCTCGGGTTATTGCGCCTGGCGCGCCCTGGTGCCGGCGGACGCCGTGCCGGAAGTTGCACGGATGGGCGAGGTTGGGCTCTGGCTCGGGCCTCGCGCACATCTCGTTCATTACCCGCTGAAAAGCGGCGACGTCGTCAATCTCGTTGCGGTGATCGAGGAACGCCATGGCGAGGAGGGCTGGTCGCGTAAAGGCGACCCAAGGCTCATCGGCGAGGCCGTGGCGGATTGGTGCTCGAACGCGCGCGCCTTGATCGCTTCGGCTTCCGAATGGCGGTGCTGGTCGCTCTTCGATCGCAAGCCGGTTCGTCGCTGGGGAAAAGGTCCTATGACGCTGCTCGGCGATGCGGCTCATCCGATGTTGCCTTTCCTCGCCCAAGGGGCCGCCATGGCGATCGAGGATGCGGCGACCCTTGCCCGCGACCTCGCTCCGCTCGCGAGTACCCACGCGCTCTCAAAACGAGCAAAGGCCACCACTGAGGAAGGACATTCGCCATCATCGGAAGCCGCCTTCCGGCCGCGCGACATGGCGGACGCCCTGCGGCGCTACGAACGCGCTCGCGCGGCCCGCACCGCGCGCGCGCAGCGCGAAGCCCGACGCAATATCTTCGCCTATCATGCGAGAGGGCCCTTCGCTGTCGCGCGCGACCAGATCTTGTCGCGCTCATCGGGCGAAAAGCTTCTCGCCCGTTATGATTGGCTCTACGGCTGGCGCGCCGAGCAAGGCATGCGCGAGCGCTGAGCGCTCGCTGGCCGCGCCAGCCGAGCGAGATCAAGCCGCCGCAAGCTCCCGGCGCTTGGCCAAAAGAGCATCGAGGCTGAAAGCACCCGCGCCGAGGAGCACGACATAGGCGAAGCCGCCAGCCATGGTCAGGTTTTTCATGAAATGAATTTCCATGTTGCGGTCGCCGAAGTCGCTGTGGCCGACAATCGCGGTCGCGATGCACCACAATCCCAAAACAAGCGCCGCCGGGCGTGTGAACAGGCCGACGAGCATCAGAACTCCTCCACCGAGCTCAACGGCGACGGCGAGGAGATACGCGAGACTCGGCATGGGAAGTCCGATTTTGGTGAAGTAGGCCGTAGTGCCCGCCGCGGCCGTAAGCTTCCCAAATCCGGCCCAGATGAAGATCGCGCTCATGAGCACCCGGCTCAACAGCGCCACGACACTAACCGAAGGGCTATTATCGAATTCGCGGTTTGTCATCTTCTCGATCCATGACTGGAGAGACGGTCGTCTAAACGAGCGTCGTTGCTGCATGGAAATGAGCCGAACCCGCAAAAGATCACAACAAAAGCTTTCGTGAGCCGGACGGCACTCACGAACGCTCACGATGCGCCGGCCACGCCAACATGCGCTCACTCCAGCCCGTTACCGATTGATTAACCCGGTTCATCAAGACTGCGCCTTCGCGGGAAACATCGTCGGCCGCTCGAAGCTCGGGCTCGCCGTGGAAATGTTCGGGAAGGAGTACGAGATGCAAAAGAAGCTTGCTGGCACGATGGGCGTGATATCCGCCGTCGCCGCCTTGGATTGTGCGCAAGCGGCAGCGCCGAGCGCCACGAAGGTCAGTGAATTCCTGAGACCACAATCCTTCGCGGAGCTGCTCAAGCCCGTCCCCAACGCGCTCGCCCTCCTCAAGGAAGTGGACGACTCCCAAGCGGCGCAACGAAAAGCCAATCCGCAACTGGCGCAATATTTCGACGACCATCACCACCACCACCACCATCATCATCACCATTCCCACTTCCAGCCCGCATGGGGAGCTCCCGTCTTCGAGGAACGCGTTGAGCCGCGCGGCTATGGTGGCAGCAGCGCCCATGAGCGACGGTTGCAGATCATCTGGTGCACCCAGCACCCGGGCCGGTGTTAGGACGCAAATGACGCCTGCACGATCGATCGGCCTTGTCATTGATCGTGCTCCCAGGTCCACACGAGCGCTGGGGATCGGAGCGAAAGGCTTAAGATCCAGCGAGAGGATCTGGCGGCGGTCTCGGGCCGCGAGAAACCAGCTTATGCCAGTCACCCTAATTCGAGCGAGCCACGTCAGCCAGCTGTTGAGGTGGTCGGCGATTGTGGGCGACGGGCAGCTACAGTTTCACGTCAGATACGCGCCGTCCCGCCGACGTCTGAATACCAGCAAGGGAACGATCTGGATTCCAATGAGAAGGAGGCTCGGCCCGAAGAATACGCCGAGATAAGCCAACACGCCTTGTCCAGCGAGAAAGCCAAGCTGCAACGCCAACAAAAGGGACCAGAAGAGCCTTGCGATCACAGCGGCCTGGCGCGGGCTGAAACAAACATCATGCGTCAGTGAAGTTGCGGGCGAACTGAAATGATGGTGCTGCGAGAGAGGATTGAACTCTCGGCCTCTCCCTTACCAAGGGAGTGCTCTACCACTGAGCTACCGCAGCGCGCGTCTCGCGCAGTCGTGGGCTAGCCCATCGCCGCCCACGACGCAACAGGGTCCAAGCCATCGAGCGCGCCGGACCCACAAGACCTCAATTGACGAGCGCGCGCTTCAACGCATCCGTAAGGTCGGTGCGCTCCCAGGAGAAGCTGCCGTCATGTCCGGGCTCGCGACCGAAATGACCGTAGGCGGAGGTCTTGGCATAGATCGGCTTGTTGAGCCCGAGATGCTCGCGGATGCCGCGCGGCGTGAGGCGCATCACCTCGCGTAGCGCCTTCTCGACCTTCTCCTCATCGACCGTGCCGGTGCCGTGGAGATCGACATAGACGGCGAGCGGCTCGGCGACACCGATCGCATAGGCGAGCTGGATGGTGCAGCGATCGGCGAGATTGGCCGCGACCACGTTCTTGGCGAGGTAGCGTGCCGCATAGGCGGCCGAGCGATCGACCTTGGTCGGGTCCTTGCCGGAGAAAGCGCCGCCGCCATGGGGCGCGGCACCTCCGTAAGTATCCACGATGATCTTTCGCCCGGTGAGGCCACAGTCGCCATCCGGGCCGCCGATGACGAATTTGCCGGTCGGATTGACGTGCCAAACCGTCTCGGGCGTGATCCAGCTCTCCGGCAAGGTGGCGCGCACCACGGGCTCGACGATCTTGCGCACGTCCTGCGAGGAGAGGTTCTCGTCGACATGCTGGGTCGAAACCACGACCTGCGTGACGCCGACGGGCTTGCCGTCCACATAGCGCACGGTGACCTGGCTTTTGGCGTCCGGGCCGAGCTTCTCGCATCGGCCTTCCCTCGCCTTGCGTGCCTTGGTGAGGTTCTCGAGTATCTTGTGGGAATAGTAGATCGGCGCCGGCATCAGCTCGGGCGTCTCGCGGCAGGCATAGCCGAACATGATGCCCTGGTCGCCCGCGCCCTCATCCTTGTTGCCGGAGGCGTCGACACCCTGGGCGATGTCGGCGGATTGGGCGTGCAGCAGCACCTCGATCCTCGCCGTCTTCCAGTGAAAGCCGTCCTGCTCGTAACCGATCGATTTGATGGCCTTGCGCGCGGCCGACCTGACCTTGCTCTTCAGTTGCTTGTCGTCGAGCGTGCCACGCACCTCCCCTGCGATGACGACCCGGTTCGTGGTGGCGAGTGTCTCGCAGGCGACGCGCACGCTCGCCGGATCGATGCCCGCCTTCTCGCCCTCACGGAAGAACAGATCGACCACCTCGTCCGAGATGCGGTCGCAGACCTTGTCGGGATGGCCTTCCGAAACCGACTCGCTGGTGAAAACGTAGTTCTTCCGCATCACGGTGGGACACTCCTCGATCTTCAAGGGAGAGTTGGGAATTTGAGGCTAGCCTCGCGCGGTCAAATCGCAGGCGCCGGACAGGCGTTCTTTATGCAGGACGACGGAAGAAGGTCAAGCATCGGCGAGCCCTTCGTTCTCTATTCCGAACGGGAAAGGTCAGGGGGATTGGGGCTCGCCCTCGTCATCTCCGGCCACGGCCCTCACCAATTCGACGATGCGGCGGCGCAGCTTTCGATCCCTGATCCGGGCAAAGGCCTGATTGAGCTCGATTCCTTCGTTCGAGGACAGGAAATCCGCGACGAAATTGCTGCTGCCGGCCGAGTTTTCCGAAGAGCCCTGCTCAAATTGCGGCGCGTCGCGAAAGAAGAATTCGACCGGCACCTCGAGAGCGCGCGAGGCGTGCTGCAGCCGGCTCGCGCCGATCCGATTCATGCCCTTCTCATATTTCTGCACCTGCTGGAACGTCACCCCGAGCTGATCCCCGAGCTTCTCCTGGCTCATGCCCATCAGCACACGGCGCATGCGCAGCCGGCTCCCCACATGGCGGTCGATCGAGTTCGGGGTCTTTTTGGCCATTCGCGCCCTGCGCCCTGCTCCCCCGATTGCGCCACCTTATGGTTAACCTCTAGCCAAGCGCTCACGGCGATGCAACCTGAGGGTGGTCACAACCGATCCCAGCATCAGGATCCAGAACGCCGCATCGCCAAAGCGCGCATAGAGCGGCGGGGAAATCGCGCGGGGCAGCCCGGCATCGAGCACGGCCTCGACGCCGAGCGGCAGGGAAGCAACCACTCGCCCGAACGGGTCGATGACGGCCGAAATCCCGGAATTCGCGGCTCGCACGAGAGGAAGTCCCTCCTCGACGCTCCGCAGGCGCGCCTGCGCCAGATGCTGATAAGGGCCGCTCGTCAGGCCGAACCACGCATCGTTGGTCAAATTGACCATGAGGCCGACCGGCCGCCCGTCCTGCGGCAGGACCTCTCCGGGAAAGATGGCCTCATAACAGATCAAGGGAGCCGCGCCGGGTAGACCCGGAATTTCGAGGGTCTTTCGTTCGACGCCGGCGGTGAATCCACCGGGCACGCGCACGAATTGCCGCAGGCCCAATCGGTCGAACCATGACTGCAACGGAAGATACTCGCCGAAGGGGACGAGATGAACCTTGTCGTCGGACGAGACGATCGCGCCGCCTTTTCCGATGACATAGATCGAATTGAAGAAACGCGCGTTGAGCTCGCCCGGCAGAGGCTCCTGGGCGCGGATCGCCCCCGTTATGAGCGTGGTCTTGTCGCCGAGCATCTGGGCGATGCGGGCGAGCATGGCCGGATCACGCGTGAGAATGAAGGGAAAGGCCGATTCCGGCCAGAACAGATGGGTGATGTCCGCGACGCTGTTGCGCTCGGGCGACGTCGCCTTGTCGCTGAGCGCGAGATAATGCGAGACGATCTCCTCCCGGTTCGCCGGGATGAACTTCTGGTCGGGCGCGAGATTGGGTTGCATGATGCGAAGCCGCGTGCCCGCGACCATGCCTGAAGGGCCGGCCGCGAGACGCCAGGCGCCGAACGCCGCCAGCATCATGAGAAGGAGAAGCCCGAGCGCCGGGGCCGCCCATCTCGCGCGCGGCGTCGTTTCCGTCGCAAGCGTCGCGGGGGAGGCGAAAATGAGCGCCGCGATGAGGGTGAGCCCGTAAAGCCCGACGAGCGAGGCTGCCTGCGCCAGGACGATATTCGATCCCAGCGCCATTCCGGGCACGTTCCACGGAAAGCCGGTGAGAATATGCCCCCTGAGCCACTCGACGCCCGCGAGCACCCAGGCGAATGTCAGGATGCGCCAGGGTCCATCGCTCCAAAGGAGGCGCGCCGATGCGAAGGCGAGCGCAAAGAACAGGGCGAGCCCAGCCGGAAGGCCAAGAACGCCGAGGGGCAGCGCCCAGGCGAATTCGTCGCCATTCACCAGGAAGGCCGAGCCGAGCCACCATAATCCCGCGAGGTGATAGCCAAACCCGAACCACCATCCAGCGCCGGCGGCGGAGCGAAGCGTGGCGAGGCGTGGATGCCTGCCGTCCACCCCGGCACCGTCGATGAGCCACACGCCGATCGGCAGGGACACGGCCAAAGCCGGCCAAAAGTCCAGTGGCGGCATGGCGAGCGCACCGGCCGCTCCGGCCGCGAGCGCGATGAGACGTCGGCGCCACCCCCAGGCGAGCATCACGCCGTCCGCGAACGACGTCGCCGGCGAAGCCTGCGCGTAAGTCACTTGCGGATCGGCTCGTCTTGGGTAGCGCGCGCCGGCAGCAGCCGTCGAGGCCTGGGGCGTGGGCGTGCTCGCGCCGGAGTTCGGAGCTATCGGCGTTGATTCCACATGCTGCTCCTTTTGCCGGCGCAAGCGCCGCTCGTTCGAGAGGAGATGTATTCTCACGCGCTTCAACCGTCTGGGATCGGCTTCCATCACTTCGAACTCGATCCCTCCCGGGCCGGCGATCAGCTCGCCACGAACCGGCACTCTCCCCGCGAGCGTGACGATCAAGCCTCCGATCGTGTCGACATCCTCGGCGGCGTGGCCGCGGGACAGATCGATGCCCAGCATGGCCGAAACCTCGGCGAGCTCGGCGCGCGCGCTGGCGACGAGGGTGCGATCATCGACGCGCGAAACGAGCGCGCCCTCCTCGTCGTCGTGCTCGTCCTCGATCTCTCCGACCACGATCTCGATCAAGTCCTCGATCGAGACGAGCCCGTCCGTGCCGCCGTATTCATCGATGACGAGCGCCATATGGGTGCGCGTCGCCTGCATGCGCCGCAACAGTGCCACGGCCCGCATCGATGCCGGAACGTAAAGCACGGGCCGCAGGATCTCGAGCGCCTCGAGAGGCATCGCGAGGTCGACACGGCCGAGATCGGCGACCGGCGGTTCGCCCTCCTCGCCGTGCCGCCGCCCCGAGCTCCTGTGCCTTGGCGCCGAGATAGTCGAGAAAATCCCGGATATGCACCATCCCTCGCGGCTCATCGAGGGTCTCGCCGTAGACGGGCAGGCGGGAATGCGCGGCACTGCGAAAGACCTTCAAGAGCTCGCCGAGGCTGACATCGGCCGGAACGGCGACGATGTCCGCGCGCGGTACCATCACATCGGCGACCCGCGCCTGTCTGAGGGCGAGCACATTCCTGAGCATGGCGCGTTCCTGGGAGAAGGCCTCGGTCGAGCCCTCCGCTGCCGCGCCCGCCTGGCCGCCACCTTCCTTCGAGGCGGAACGGGCGCCGATACGGAGCACGCGCTTCACCTTTCCGGCGAGACGCCTCACCGCTCCGCCATCGCTCGTCGATGCGGCCGAGGCACCATGGGGAGAGCTGCTCTTCATGTCCGTTCACCTAGCGGTCCGGCCCGACAAACGGTATCCATTTGTCGGACAAGGGCCTGACCACAACTCTATCGAATTTGTGGATAGATTTTGCCGACGGATGGAGACCATCCGTCGGAATCGATCCACCCGGCGTGGCGGCATCACCGCTCACGCCGCCTCTATCGCATAGGGGTCCGCGATGCCGATGCTCGCGAGAATCCCGATCTCGAGCGCCTCCATCCGTCTCGCCTCGCCGTCGTCCAGGTGATCATAGCCGAGGAGGTGGAGCAGACCATGCACGACGAGATGCGCGACGTGGTCGTCGAAATCCTTTTCCTCCGCCTTCGCCTCGCGCTCGATGGTTTCGAAGGCGAGCGCGACGTCTCCTAGACAATGGGGCAGCCGCGGCGCCAGGCGCGGGCCTGCCGGGAAGGACAGGACGTTCGTGGGGCCGTCCTTGCCGCGCCACCTGTGGTTCAAAGCCGCAATCGCAGCGTCGTCCAAAAGCGTGACGCAAATCTCGTCGCCATGGCGGATCGCCTGCCCCGCTTCGCGGTGGGCACCGACGGCCTCGGCCGCGCGGACCACGGTTGCGGGCGCGCGCGCGACACGCTCCCACAATCGGCTCTCGACGCGAATATCGACGTCCGGCCTTGACATCCCGGGCCGTCAACCCTTCTCCACCGCCGGCCTGCCGCGCGGAGATTTGCCCGCTTCTTCATATGCTTGAACGATCCGGCGCACGAGATCATGGCGCACCACGTCACCATGCTGAAAAGCGATGTGGCCGATGCCCTCGACATGCTTGAGGAGATCGATCGCCTCGATGAGCCCGGATTTCTGCCCGCCGGGAAGATCGATCTGCGTGGGGTCACCGGTGACGACCATGCGCGAACCTTCGCCCAGGCGCGTCAGGAACATCTTCATCTGAACCGAGGTGGCGTTTTGCGCCTCGTCGAGCAGAACGACGGCGTTGGTGAGCGTGCGCCCGCGCATGAAGGCGAGCGGTGCGATCTCGATCATGCCGGTCTGCAGGCCGCGCTCCACGTGACGGCTGTCCATGAAATCGAAGAGCGCGTCATAAACGGGGCGAAGATACGGATCGACCTTCTCACGCATGTCGCCTGGAAGGAAGCCGAGGTTCTCGCCGGCTTCGACGGCTGGGCGCGACAAGATCATGCGGCTCACCGCGCCTTGCTCGAGGAGCGAAACCGCGTGACCGACGGCGAGCCAGGTCTTGCCCGTTCCCGCCGGCCCCTCCGCGAAGGTGAGTTCGCAGCGCTTGAGAAGCTGAAGATAGACGTGCTGGTTCGCCGAGCGTGCCTTCACCGGGCCGCGCTTGCGCGTCGAGATTTGATCGAAGGCGCCCTTTGCCGCATCGCTCACGGTCGGGAACAACGAGCCTTGCGCGACCGCTTCCGCGATCGCCCCGTCCACATCGCCGATCGACAAGGCTTGGCCGTCCTTGATTCGGATGTTGAGCGCGCTCAGCACGCGCCGCGCCTGCTCGGCAGCGTCGGGTGCGCCCCTGATCTGAACCTGGTTGCCGTTGGCGGTGGCCCGCACGCCGAGACGGCGCTCGATATGCGCAAGATTCTCGTCGAACTGTCCGAAGATCAGGCTTGCCGTGCGATTGTCATCAAAGGCCACCCTGACCTCCGTCCCCTCCCCGGTGCGAGCCTCGGCCGGCGCGCGACGTCGCGTCTTATGGGCCAGGATATCGTCCTGCATGCTCATGCGGCAGCCTTCCCCTCGACGAGGCGACCCGCGAGGCTGTTGGGCCCGGCGGCGGTGATCAGCACGGAACGTATATCGCCGATCGCCACATCCTGGCGCTCGGCGTGGACGGCTTGCAAATAGGGTGACTTGCCGCCGATCTGGCCCTGGTGCCGGCCCGCTTTCTCGAACAGCACATCGAGCGTCCGTCCGACCATGGCTTGGTTGAAGGCCTGACGCTGTTCTTCGAGCAGCGCTTGCAGGACGGCCGAGACGCTCGACCTTCACCTCCTCGGTGACCTGATCCTGCCAATGCGCGCTCGGCGTGCCGGGCCGTGCGCTGTATTTGAAGGAGAACGAGCTCGCAAAGCCTACCTTGCGGACGAGGTCGAGCGTCGCCTCGAAATCCTCTTGGGTCTCGCCTGGAAAGCCGACGATGAAATCGGAGGAGAGCGCGATGTCCGGGCGCGCCCGGCGCACCTTGTCGATGAGGCGAAGATAGGAATTCGCATCGTGGCGGCGGTTCATCGCGGCGAGCACGCGATCCGAGCCCGATTGCACGGGCAAATGCAGATAGGGCATCAGCTCGGCGAGGTCGCGATGGGCTTCGATCAGCTCGTCATCCATGTCGAGCGGGTGGCTCGTCGTATAGCGCAGCCGCTTGACGCCCGGCACCTTCGCCGCGCGCGCCAGAAGCCGTCCGAGCGACCAGGAACGCCCGTCCGGCCCTTCGCCGTGATAGGCGTTGACGTTCTGCCCGATCAGCGTGATCTCCCTCACGCCCGCGCGCGCCAGAGTCTCGATCTCCGCGATCACGGCGGAAACCGGCCGCGAGATTTCCGCACCCCGCGTGTAGGGCACGACGCAGAAAGCGCAGAACTTGTCGCAACCCTCCTGCACCGTGACGAAAGCGGACACGCCGCGCGCGCGAACATCCGCGCCTGCCGGCAAGGGCAGATGCATGAATTTATCGGCGGCCGCGAGATCGAGATCGATCGCGGTCGACGAGGCAGCGTCCCTGTCGAGGAGCGCTGGCAGACGGTGGTAGGCCTGCGGGCCGACCACGATGTCGACCGCGGGCTGCCGGGCAACGATCTCGGCGCCCTCTGCCTGGGCAACGCAGCCCGCGACTACGATCTGCGTCTTGCGGCCCCGCAGCGGCGCGCTCCGATTTCATGTCCCGGACCCGGCCGAGCTCGGAAAAGATCTTCTCGGTCGCCCGCTCCCGGATATGGCAGGTGTTCAAGATGACGATGTCGGCCTTCGCCGGGTCGCTCGTCTCGACATGACCGCTTGATCGCAGGAGATCGCCCATGCGGGCGGAGTCATAGACATTCATCTGACAGCCATATGACTTCACGAGAAAGCGCTTCGGCAATCACGACCTCCAAAACGATCGATCTCGACGATCGACCCGCGAGCTTCTTCCCGACGGGTCGACGCGAGCTTCCCCGTCATTTAGTCCCTTTGCGGACGAAGTGAAACTGGTTCGGCATAATCGGGCGTGGAATACGGCCAAGGCGCGAAACCGCGGAATCACCGTGCCCGCGTTTACCTCGGGTTGCGCCTTCCTCGCTCGCGGCGGCAAAGCGACTCTCACGGGCGCACGGTAGGAGCGGCGGAGGGATGCCCTCGCCCGTTCGCGGTTTCCGCCGCCATCAGGCGCACCTCGTCGCCGAGCCGCTTCGCGAGCGCTTTGCGATCCCCATGGGTGACCTCGAACGGCTCCCCGAAACGCAGCGTCACGTCGACCGGGCCAATCGAAAGGAGGCGCAAGAGGTGCGAGCCGAGCGACATGTCTCCATACCAGGCGACCGAAGGACGGTCCGCTCGCCCGAGCGGCAAGCCGTCCAGGCCCGAATAGACGATCGACAAAGGCTGCACGAGGATCGGAGCTTCCGCCGGCTCCGCTCGCGCTCATCGCCTCGCGCACCGAAGCCAGAAGCGCGGGCCGGAAAGGAAGCACGCGATTGCCGTCTCCGGTCGTGCCTTCGCCGAAGAGGACGATGGTGTCGCCGGCGACGAGCCGATGGCCGATCGAGCGGGCGATATCGGCGGTCATCGTTCGCCGCGTCCGATCGACGAAGATCGATCGTTGCAGACGCGCCAGCATTCCGATGATCGGCCAACCGGCGACCTCCGATTTCGCGACGAAGGACAAGGGCACGAGGCCTCCGAGCACGACGATGTCGAGCCAGGAGACGTGATTGGAGACGACGAGCACCGGTGCCGTGCGCGCGATCTCCCCTTTGACGATCATGCGCAGGCCGAGCACCTTGCCGACCCACCACAGGAAGGCCCTCGGCAAAGTGCCGGCGGCATCGCGCCAGAAGTGCAGGATCAAGGCCTGAACGCCCATGCCGACGAGCATGAAAGGAAGGATCGCGACGATGCACAGAGCCGAGCGCGCCACGAAACGCGTGCGGCTCGAGCCTGCGCCTGCACGTTCGCTCGGCCAGGCGAGCGGCTTGCGCGGCACCTCCTGCGACAGATCGGCCTGCTTGAGAAGGAGTTCCTGCAGGTCCGGCGCGAGGCGTTCGCGCCGACGCACGGCGAGCGATCGTCCGTCCTCGGTCATCTACGATGCTCCTGCATGTGCACGTGAATCCGAAGCTATCGCATCAAGAGCGCGTCACGTCGAGCCTTGGCGTGCCGCTCCTATGCCCCTCCTCGGTGCCTCGATTTCCCAAAGGGGGGAGGACTGCAAAAAGGGGCGATCCGGCTCGGGTGGCTTTGCCGCGAGCGAGCAAGAAGGCCTCACTCGTAAGGCCTCCAATCCCGCATGCTCAGCGATCGAGATCGCGGTGCAGCACCAATGCGGCCCCTTGATCGCCCGAGGAGCGCGCATAATAGGCGCGCCGGCGCCCGACCGGCTTCGAGACCGAATTTTTCGTAGAACGCCAAGGCACCGCGATTGTCTTCATCGACCTCGAGAAAGAGCTCGCGCACGCCCCGCTCGCGCAAACGTTCGATGTGATTGGCGAGCAAGGCACGCGCCACTCCCTTTCGGCGAGAGGCCGGATCCACGACAATGGACAAGATCTCAGCCTCGGCGGCGGCAATTCGCGACAGCACGAAGCCTTGCAAGCGGCCGCGCTCGGAAAATGCGGCGCCCTCCCCCAGGCTCGACGAACTCGCGATCAATTGTTCGAACTCGTCCTCGCTCCAGCCGCGATGGAACGCCTTTGCGTGCAGCCGCGCAAGATGCGGCGCATCCTCGGCGCCCAGATCGCGCAGCACGATCGCCTTGCGTCGCCACGGGCGCATCGACCTCGTCTCAGGCCGAGCCCTGCTCGGCAAGCGGGCGCGCATCGGCGCTCTTGACGTAGACAGGGTCCGGTGGCGCCTTCCTCGGATCGGCGGATGCCACGAGCTTCGCAACGCAAACGATGTCGGGCACCGCCTCGGCGAGGCTCGATTTTGCCGTTCCGCCCGCTTGCGACAGAACGGACTGCAAAGCCGGCGCGGCGCTGCCCACGAGATGGACCGGTCGCTCGCCGATGCGCGCCGCCGCTTCGGCGAGCGACAAGGCCGCAGGCTCCTCGAGCGGGCGTCCCTCCGGCGAAAACAACTGGAAGAAGAGATTGCCGTGCCTTGCATCGATTGCCGCCGCGATCGGCACGTCCTCGCAGACCCCGACGAGAGGCGCGGCCAAGGCGGCGAGCGTCGTGATCCCGACGGCGGGACGACCGGTCGCAAGCGCGGCCGCGCGGGCCGCCGCGATACCCACCCGCAACCCCGTATAGCTGCCGGGACCGACGACCACTCCGATGCGTTCGACGCGGCTCCAGCCACCGTCGAGCTTGGCGATGACACGCTCGACCATCGGCAGAAGCGCTTCGGCATGCCCCTTGCCCAGCATGGCGCTCTCGCTGGCAACGACCTTATCCCGTTCGGTGTCGAACAGGCACACCGAACAGGCCGCGAGCGCGGTATCGAGCGCCAGAACGATCAATAGGGGCTCTCCCGCTGCGATCGATGCCGAGCAGGGCCCTCGCCGAAGCGGTCCTGCCTTCAAAGAATAGTGCAGAATTCCTCGAAGGCGAAACGTGGCGAGCGCGGCATCACGCCCTCGGGATCGCCATAGCCGAGATTGCAAATGAAGTTTGCCTTCACCTTGCCGTCCGGGAAAAACTCCTTGTTCACGCCAGCCGCATCGAAGCCGGACATCGGGCCGGCATCGAGGCCGAGCGCGCGCGCCGCGATGATGAAATAAGCGCCTTGCAGGCTCGAATTGCGAAAGGCGGTCTCTTCGATATGGGCCGGCTTGCCAACGAACCAGCTTCTCGCATCGGCATGCGGGAAGAGCTTCGGAAGCTTCTCGTAAAACTCGGTGTCGTAGCCGATGATCGCGGTCACGGGAGCCGCGGCCGTCTTGGCGCGGTTGCCTTCGGACATGAACGGGCTGAGCCTCTCCTTGGCCGATCGCGATTCGAGGAAGAGGATGCGCGCCGGCGAGCAATTGGCGCTCGTCGGCCCCATCTTCATCACGTCGGCGAGCTGCCGCAGCAAAGCCTGGGGGACCGGCTTCTTCTGCCATCGATTATGGGTGCGCGCTTCGAGGAAAATCTGATCGAGCGCCTCCTTCGCGATCGGGCGATGCGGGGAGGGCTTGAAGTTCGGGTCAGCCATGGCCGAGCGGCTCCGGAAAAGGAAGCAGGAAGGGCAAGCGGCCGGCCAAAGGCGCCGGCCGGATTTTCGCGTGCGGATTTTCCATCGGGTCGGGAGGCTTCAGGCGGCCTCGACCTCGCGCACATCGGGCAGGAAATGACGCAACAGATTTTCGATGCCGTGCTTCAGCGTCGCCGTCGAGGAGGGACAACCCGAGCAGGACCCCTTCATATTGAGGTAGACCACCCCGTCACGAAATCCCTTGAAGGTGATATCTCCGCCGTCGCCCGCCACCGCCGGACGAACGCGGGTTTCGATCAATTCCTTGATCGTGGCGACCGTGTCGGCATCCTTCGGGTCGAAGAATTCAGGAGCGCCGCGGATCTCCATGGGCGCCGATGCGTCAAGGACGGGAGCGCCCGTCAGGAAATGCTCCATGACCGCGCCGAGAATCGCCGGCTTGAGATGGGGCCACTCACGATGATCCTTGGTGACGCTGATGAAATCGCTGCCGAGAAACACGCCCTTGACGCCTTCGATGGCGAAAAGGCGCTGCGCGAGCGGGGAGTGCACGGCCTCTTCCGGCGTCGTGAAATCCGCAACCCGGTTGCCCAGAACCTCACGTCCGGGCAGGAATTTCAGCGTCGCGGGATTGGGCGTCGCTTCCGTCTGGATGAACATTTGCAATTCTCCCTGTATCCGCCGGTTCAAGGCCGGCGGCCACAGCTGTTAGATGAGCTTGAGCAAGCCCCAAGTCAACGCGTCGCCATCGAGGCGAGCCAAAGCCTCGCGGGGCACTCCTCCCCGCGAGGCCGAGAAGGCTTCAAGGCTCATCAGCTCATCAGCCCTTCCGCTTTCAGCGCCTCGACGACCTTCGGACGCGAGCCGATGCGCGCCATGTATTGCTGAAGAGACGGCCATTTGCTGAGGTCGAAGTTCACGTGCTTCGCCCAGCCGAGCACCGTGAAAAGATAGCCGTCGGCGACGGTGAATTTGTCGCCCATGAGGTGCGCCTTGCCGTCGAGCTGCTTCACGAGCCAGTCGAATCGCTTGGAAAGGGTCACCTTCACCGCCTCCTTCCATTCGGCCGTCTGAGCCGGATTGAACATCGAACCCATTGGCTTGTGCAGCTCGGAGGTGATGAAGTTCAGCCACTCCTGGAGCTTGTAGCGTTCCATCGTGCCGGCGGCAGGCGCGATTCCGGCGGCAGGCTTCTGATCGGCGATATATTGGACGATGGCCGGGCCCTCGGTGAGCATCTGGCCGTTGTCCAGCACGAGCGCAGGAACATATCCCTTGGCGTTCACGCCGTTGAAGTCCTCACCCGACTCCACCGTTTTCTTCGCAAGATCGACTTTGTGAAGGGTGAAGGGAAGCCCCGCTTCGCGCAATGCGATATGCGGTGAAAGCGAGCAGGCGCCGGGCGTGTAGAATAGTTTCATCGATGATCTCCTGTGCAAGCGGCGAGACGGCGAAAGCGAGCCGGCTCGGATGCGCTCGTCGGTCGCCGCGTCGCGGAAGCATTGCACATTACTTTCTGCTGGACAAGTACCCACCTTCTGGTAAGTTTTGGACCTATGCGCGAAGCATGGTTTCTCCCAAAGGCTGCCATGGCAATGTCTTCGACCCGGCCTGCCCGGCCCGGGCCGTGCTCGAGGTCCTCGCCGAGAAATGGGCGCTGCTGCTCGTTCACATGCTCGCCAATGGCCCGGCCCGGACGGCCCAGTTGCGGCGCCGGATCGGCGGCATCTCGGACAAGATGCTGATCCAGACGTTGCGGCGGCTCGAGCGCAATGGGTTCGTGGAACGGCGTGCGTTTCCCGAAGTGCCGCCGCGCGTCGAATATTCGCTCACCGCGCTCGGCGCTTCGTTGAGCGAACCGATCACGACGCTCGATCGCTGGGTCGAGCGCCATCTCCAGGACATCGACGTCGCGCAGCGACAATTCGACCGTCGCGCCGGATGAGGACGGGCCAACCCGCCTTTGCGCTTCATCGCGGGAGGGACCGCTCCGAAGCGATGCGCAGGCGATCCTCTCGTCGGGCTGAGTGGTGGAAGCCGCGTCGGGATTCTCCTTGGAGAGGCGCCTATGCCCATTGCGAAACCTTGTTGCACGACCATGACAAGGATCGCTATCTCGCGGATCTCTTCATTCCGGCCGCTCGGCGGGCGCATGTCCATGCGCTGCACGCCTTTTCATTTGAGATCGCGCGGATACGCGAGCTCGTCAGCGAGCCAATGCCCGGCGAGCTTCGCCACCAATGGTGGCGCGACGTGCTCGCGAACGATGCGCGAACTGCACCGAGCGCCAATCCGGTGGCGGCCGCCCTCATCGACACGATCGATCGCTTCAGCTTGCCGCGCCGCACCCTTGATCGCGCTGATCGATGCCCGCGGCTTCGATCTTTACGACGACCCGATGCCGGATATGTCGACGCTCGAGACCTATTGCCGGGAGACTTCATCCCTGCTGTTTCGATGGGTCGGCGAGATCTTGGGCGGAGGCGGCCCGCAGCCTGCGTCACCGGCTGCACATGAGGCTCACAGAAATTGTCCCGACGCCTCCGCCGCATCACCTGTCCTCCTTGCCGCCGCCGATCACGCCGGCCTCGCCTACGCCTTCACCGGGTTGATCCGGGCCTTCGCGCTGCACGCGGCGCGCGGACAGCTCTACATACCGGGCGACCTCTTGCACCGGCACGGCTCCTCGCCCGAGGAAGCGCTGAACGGACGGGCGACGCCTGCCCTTCTCGCGAGCATTGGCGAGTGGCGTGCCGAGGCGCGCCGGCATCTCGCCGAGGCGCAGGCCTCTGTCCGTAACCTGGAGAAAGCAATCGTCCCCGCCTTCTTGCCGCTCGTGCTCGTCGAGCCTTATCTCAGGGCGACCGAAGAGCGCAGCTACGATCCTTTCCGCTCGCCAATCGAGATTCCGCAATGGCGGCGGCAATGGAGATTGTGGCGAGGATTGCCCACGCCGCCCCGATCCAAAAGCTGATCCTGAACGGAGCGCCGGAAGAACCCCGCGAGAAGGCGACAGCCCGCCGCGACGGCCAGGGGGCGAAAGCCTTGATCCGCATCGGGCCGGTTGTCGATTTTTTCGATTCTGCCGGAGAGGTTGGTGGGCTCGCTTTGCATGGGAGGCTTTCGAACACCCATGGCCGCCGGGTAGGCAAAGCCTCGCCATTAAGACAAAAAGCTCAAAACAGCTCGTAAAGGTCAGAAAAGAAGCGAGCTTTTTGCCTGTTCCAAACCCTTTCACCATAAGCCCTTGCGAAGGCCTCGACCTCGGCGTTGCCGAACGCCTCCTCGAGCTCCTGCGCGGTGACGGCAAGATCGAGGTAGCGATCGGCCTTGCCGCAATGACCGCAATCCACGAAACCGACCGTGCCGTCGCGATCGACGATCATGTTGCCCAATGTCGCATCTCCATGCGCCACGACGAGTTCTTCGACGGGAATGCTGGCCGAAAGCCGAGCCCATAAGGCTTGCGGCGCAAGCTCGCGGTTGCGCTCATCGAACTCCTCGGCCTTGATCCGTCCTCGACGGATGAGTGCTCGTGCTCGCGCGAGGCGCGTCCGTGCGGTCTCGTCGAAGGGGCATTCGGCGACCGCGAGCGCATGAAGCTGCGCCAGTCCTCGCCCGATCGCGACGGCAAGCCTGTGCGGAGGGATCTCGGCCTCGCTTGCGACAACGCCCGGCACCGCCTCGCTCAAGAGCGCGACGGTGCCGGCGCCTTCATGGGTTCGCAGGATTCTCGGAACCCGCATGTTCCGGGCGGCGAGCCAGGTGATACGCTCGATTTCCCGGCGCAACTGCGCCCGCCCCTTCCCTTCGGCGATCTTGAGATAGCGCTCGGTGGCGAGCCCTGCGTCGAGCCGCAATACGCGAGCATCGCTCATTCCCGTGTCGACGGCCGCGATGGTCGCGCCTTCGAGTTCCGGTGACCAGCTTGCCGGCAGGCATGCCCTTATCTCGCTCGGTCTCGAACTGCGCCCGATGCTTGTCACGGTCGCTCCGGCGAGGAGCACGGCAAGGCTTTTGAAGCGGCCGAGCCGAACGTCGCGCTGCCGCGCGAGCGACTTACGGCGCCAGAATCCAGGGCTGCCGTAGGGTGTTCAATTCGGGCTCACGCCCGGTTTGCCGCTCGGCGCAATGAAGAACTCGATGCCCGCGCTGCGCAGCGAATTCTTGATCTCCGT
Source organism: uncultured Alphaproteobacteria bacterium (assembly GCA_963713805.1). Lineage (GTDB taxonomy): Bacteria > Pseudomonadota > Alphaproteobacteria > Rhizobiales > Beijerinckiaceae > GAS188. The sequence continues at coordinate 110,337 of CAVQNF010000019.1, forward strand.
CGCGCTCTCTTTCGGAACCGAGGGCACCCCGTCCGTCTCCTCGAGCCGCCTAATCGTCGAGGGCGAGATCGCGGTCGCCTCGGAGAGATCGCGCACGGACCAATTGAGGATACCGCGCGCCGCGCGGATCTGGGCACCGGTCAACATGGCGTCGTCCGAACGCTTCGGCCACATCTTCTCGTCGTGGACGTCGATCGAGATGCCGATCCGCGTGACCATCGCGCCATTCGTCTTGCCGGGCGCGGAGGAGCGCGATTTGAACCAGCGGTATTCGCCCGACTTCATGCGAATGCGATGCTCGACCTCGTAGATTTCCGAGCGCGCATTCGATTCGGCCCAAACGGCGAGCGTCGTCTCACGATCGTCGGGGTGGATGCACTCCAGCCACCCCATGCCGAGCGCCTCGCCGAGCGTCTGGCCCGTGCGCTCCTGCCAGCCGAAAATGTCGATGACGATGCCGTCGGGGCGCGTGATCCAGACCGGGTTGTCGCTGGCCCGCACAAGACTCTGGAAGCGCTGCTGCTGCTCCGCGATCGTCTCTCTTGAGTCGTTGCGCGCGGTGACGTCCGACCAGACGGAGACCTTCTTGATCGGTACGCTTTGCTCATCGAGCAGGACCTCGGTCTGCATTTGCAGCCATCGCAAGGTGCCCTTGGGCTGAATGATCCTGAACTCTCGCTCGCGCGCTTCCGCCGCGGGCATCACATCGTCGAGCTCGTGGGGAAGCTTGCGGTCGTCCGGATGAATCAAGCTGTCGAGCAATGAATAGCTTGGTTCGACACTACCGGGCTCGAGGCCGAGCAGGCGGTATACTCCGGTCGACCACTGCATTGGGCGGGAGTAGAGCCCTCTCGACCAATCACCGGTACGTGGATCGATATCGAGGACGGACAGGCCGATCCCGAGTTTCTCTTCGACGAAGCGGAGCGTATCGATGGCGCCGTACTCACCCCCGAACAAAACCAGCATCAGAGACCCTCACCCTGATCGAACCCAAAACGGCCATCAAACAACATCAAGTCTCGCCAAATTAAGGCACAACTGCCTTATTACGACAAGAGCGCAGATGACGATCCCTCCCTCACAGGACAGAACTGTCGGCGTCCCGTCAACCACATGCCCACCTATCGTCCAAAGCGGCTTTGAGCCGATTACTGAATATGCAAGTCTATATTTACGTCAATTCGTGCATAGATCCATATATTATTATATTATCACATTATGACCGATATGAATCAGCTTTACCAGCAAATTTTATTGCGTTCCTATAATATCGTCATGTCCGTCCTTGAATGATCGCGTTTCTGCAAGGATCAGGCCCGCAATCGACCAGCACGCCCGCCGAAGCTCGCTCGCGTTCGCGCGCCCCCGCCCGCAAGCCGGGTCCGGTCTGAGCCGGCCTGACCCGGACCGATCGAGGCCAGGACGTTGACTTTGCGGACCCGCGTCATTACCCAGCCGGCGATGAACGGAGCGATGACTTGCGAGGTCTCGCGATCGCGCGCTGCTCCTTCGGATGCGGCGCGCCTGTTCATGATATGACGAGCGTGGCCGGCCGGACCGGCGGCGCCTCTTCAAGGACTGTCTCCGGCCAGCGGCTGCCGCGGGAGCCCAGCGGAGACCACGATGCCCTTCAAATCCGATTTTCTGAGAACCCTGGACGAGCGGGGCTTCATCCATCAATGCTCCGATTTCGCGGGGCTCGATGCGCTCGCTCTCGAGGGCAAGGCGATCGGCTATATCGGCTTCGACTGCACGGCCGTGTCGCTCCACATCGGCTCGCTGATCCAGATCATGATGCTGCATTGGCTTCAGCAGACCGGCAACACGCCGATCGCGCTGATGGGGGGCGGCACGACGCGCGTGGGCGATCCCTCGGGACGAGATGAATCCCGCAAGCTCCTCTCGATCGAGGAGATCGAGGCCAATAAGGAGGGCATCAAGCAGGTGTTCGCCCGCTTCCTGCGCTTCGGAAGCGGCAAGGGCGATGCCCTGATGCTCGACAATGCGGAGTGGCTGACGAAGCTCAATTACATCGAGTTCCTGCGCGATGTGGGACGCCATTTTTCGGTGAATCGCATGCTTTCGATGGATTCGGTGAAACTTCGCCTCGAGCGCGACCAGGAGATGTCCTTCATCGAGTTCAACTACATGTGCCTGCAGGCTTATGATTTCGTCGAATTGTCGCGGCGCGTCGCCTGCAATCTGCAGATGGGCGGCTCCGATCAATGGGGCAACATCGTCACGGGCGTCGACCTCGGCCGACGCATGGGCACGCCATCAGCTCTACGCGCTGACGACGCCGCTTCTCACCACCGCTTCCGGCGCCAAGATGGGGAAGACGGCGGCGGGCGCCGTCTGGCTCAATGCCGAGCTCTTCAGCCCCTATGATTACTGGCAGTTCTGGCGCAATACGGAGGATGCCGACGTCGGGCGCTTCCTGCGGCTGTTCACGCTGATGCCGCTCGACGAGATTGCTCGCCTCGAAGCGTTGCAGGGCGCCGAGATCAACGAGGCGAAGAAGACGCTCGCGAGCGAAGCGACGAGGTTGCTGCATGGCGACGCCGCCGCGGCCCGAAGCGGCGAGGACCGCGCGCGAGACCTTCGAGGAAGGCACGGTGGCGGCGAGCCTCCCAACGGTCGAGCTGCCGCGCGCCAATTCGAGGCGGGGCTCGGCGTGCTGGCCGCCTTCGTCCGCGCCGGCCTCGTCGCCTCGAATGGCGAGGCGCGCCGCCAGATCAAGGGCGGCGGGTTGCGCTTGAACGATGTCGCCGTCACCGACGAGCGCTGCGACCCTTCGCGCCTCCGACCTTACGACCGAAGGCGTGGTCAAGCTGTCGCTCGGCCGCAAGCGCCACGTCCTGCTGAAGCCCGTGCTGAGCGTCGCGACCGAGGCTCAGCGTCGGCGGGCTTGCGTGGGTTGCGATGGATGTCGATCAATTCCTGCGTGTCGGGCTCGAGATCGTGAGGCCCGAGCGCTGCCGACGTCGAACAGCTTGCGCAGGAAGCCCGGCGTCATCGCTGAGAGCGGATTGACGCTGATGTCCGGACGCGTGAGCGAGCCGGTCACGCGGAAATTGACGCCGAGCAGGCCCTCGTTCGCGCCGCCGCCGAGCAACGGACCGAAGAGCGGCACCTTGCTGAAGGCATTGTTGAGCCCGTAGGCCGGAACGAAAGTGCCTGTGAGATTCTGCGTGTTTCTCCCGAAGTCGAGCGAGGCCGGACAACGTGATGCCCGCCTGATTGCCGACGATCAGCGCTTCGCGCATGTCGAGGCGCCCGGCATTGCGCACGAAGCTTGCCTGCATCCGGTTGAATTGCACTTCTCCGGCCGTCAGAGCGGCACGCGGGCCGCGGCCGCCGTCGGAGGAGGCTTGGGCGGAGGCGCCTCGGCGAAGATGCGCGCCAGCGCTTCCTCGTTGCGCAAGCTGAAATCGCGGATGCTCACGGCGCCGGCCTGCGAGCCGACGCTCGGCGTCAGGCGCAGCACCATGTTCCCCGAGATCATATGCTCGTAGAGATCGGTGAAGCGCAGGAAGGCGCCGGCATCGGAGGTCTCGATCGTGATCAAGGGGCGCCCTTGATGATTGAGCGTGCCGTTCACATCGGCACGTCCGATCTGGCCGGTGAAACGAAAATCGGTGAGCCCCTGCCCTCGCCGGCTGAGACGAAGATCGAGGCCCGACCCTTTCTCCTCGCCGAAGCCGATCGGCATTCGCCGCCTTCAGATCGAGATCGGTGTCTTGCGTGTCGGTCTGCGAGCCCGACATGAAGCTCTTGATGAAGGGCCGAAGATCGATCGCCGCGCCTCTGACCGCTGGTCTTGTAGACATTGCCTTCCCGCGACCGACCTCGACGCGCAGATCATCCCCGGGCGATATCTTGAAGCTGTCGAACTTCGCCGAAAGCGAGGGCGCCGTCCTTGCCGGTCACACGCTCTCCCGTCACGGCGACCGGGCGCGGCGGAGAGATTGATCTTGCTGAAGCGCGTCTGATCATCCCCGGGCGTCACCCGGAAAGTCAGCTTGCCGGGCCGGCCGGCGGGCTTCGTCCAGCCCGGGATGAAACCATCGATGGCGGCGCGGCTCAAATCAGCCTCGACATCGAAGGCCGGGGCTCGGCCCTGCGTCGGATGCCGGCGCGATCTTGATCGGCATGGGGCCCGTGAGGGCCTTGCCGGCACGCAGCCCGAGCTTCGCTCGCGCGGCGTCATCGAGCGTGAGCGCGAGCTTGATCTGCGGGACAGGGTCGCTCGGCTTCCTTGCGCACATCGATGGTGGCCGGAACGCCGAGGAAGCGCCCGTCGCCCTTGCCGGTCATCACGCCGCCGGCGATCGGTGAAGCCGAGCTGGGCGTTCTCGAGCTTCTGGCCGGCCCCCACGTCCTGCACCGTGAGCTTGGTGAAATTGCCTTGGATCGTGACCGGCACGTCCCGAGGCTTCACCCCGTCGCGCAAGGTGAGCGCGAAACTGCACATGGGCATCGCCCATGCCTGAGAAGCTTTCAGGGGCGAGCAGTGTGGCCGGGAGCCCGCGCAAGGCATCGTGCTCCATCGCCGCCACGAAGGTGTCGGCGCCGCCCTGGACGTGAAAGCTCACCTGGGCGAGCGCTGGTTTCTTCGTCGTGTCCGCGACCGCGAAACGGCCTTCGCTGAGCGACAGCACGTCGGTTGCTCGCCGAGATCCACATCCGCGCTCGAAACCAGGACGGTCACGGTGTGGCCCGTGCCCTCGACATGGGCGACAGCCGAGGTGAGAGGCGGAAGATCGTCGGAAAAGCGCAGGTTCGTCTCCGACAGATCAGCCGAAAATTTCACCGCTTCATCCGGCACCGGCCGGTCGGCCATGGCATCGGCGAGCGAGTCCTTCGTTGAAGCTGTTGCTCAAGGAGAAGTGCTCGAGCACGCCGCGCCCGAGCCGCTCGATCAGATATTTGCGAATATCCTTGGAGACCTCGGGAGGCCACAGCGCGAGAAGCGCGCGCGCCGGCATGCGGCCCGATTGCATCGCGAGCGTCAAGCCTCCCGCGCGGCCACGCCGATAGGTGGCGTTCACGGCAAAGGAGACGTCCTTGCCCGAGAGCTCGAGCGGCGCCACGGTCAAGGTGGCATCGCGCGGCGAAAGGGTGCCGCGTCATGCGGATGCGGGCGAGCGAGATCGGTTGATCGTCCGGGTCCCGCGCCCGCGACGGCGCCATTCGCGCCGGAGAATTCGAAAGCGAAATCGCCATCCGAGGTCGGCGTGATGCGTCCGCTCACCGCGACATCGGTATCGCCGGCGAGCACGCCGAATTTGCGCAGCTCGATCACATGCGAGGCGCCGTCATAAGCGAAGGCGGCAGCGATCTCGTCGGTGACCAGCAAGGGCGCCTTCTCTCCCGGCTTGTTCCAGGCCGCCGCGCCGGCCATCAGCTCGCCCTGCGCGTTCTTGACGCGCCCGTCGCCCCCGATGTCGATCTCGATGCGCCCGGACACCGGCATGTCTGGCGCGAGCGCCAAGGGCCGGGGCACCACCGGGAGGAGGATGTCGCCGACCGGCGCATCCTTCGGCTCGACCACGAGGCGACGCTCATTGCCGCTGCTGCGCTCGACGGCGGCCTCGAGGGACCATTCGCCGGAGGGGCCTTTGAGCGAAAGATGCACATGCTCCCTCGCGCCGCGCTCGAAAGAGGCCGTGAGGTGCGAAAAGATCAATTCATCATTCGAGCGCTCATCATCGACCGTGAGGCGGCCATCCTCGATGCTCACAAAATTGATCACCTTGAAGGGACCGCGAGGGCCGAAAAGCTCGTCGTAAGCCGCGACCAGCCCGTGGCGCACGTGATCGGAGCCGCCCCCTCGAGGCCGACCGCGTCGTCAGCCTGACGGCCTTGGGCGACCAGTCGGGGTTGGCCAGCGCGGCCGCCTCAGGCTGCGCCTTGCGCGGCGGGCGGTCCCGCCGCGCGTCGATCGCGCACCGCGATGTCGGCGACAAGGCGGTGACAGGGAGATTTCGCCCTGGCGGCTGATGAAGGCCTTGAACTGCGGGCCGATGAGGGCAATGCGGTGCAGCCCGGCATCGGGACGCAAAAGCCGCATCGGGTCGAAATCGACCTCGGCTTTCGGCGCCGAGATGATTTCGCGCCCCGTCGCATCCTTGATCGAAAGCCCGAGAACTGTGATGGATGGCCGCGCGCCGCGCGCTTCGAGCTCAGCCCCCGAAAGCGCTGACCACAAAGCCTTCGGCGAGCCTCTGCTGCAGGGCGGAAGTGATGCGCGGCATGAAGGCATCGAGCGAGACCGGGCCTTGCGACAATCGCCAGGCGAGCCCGCCAAACCCGATGCTCGCGAGGAGGAGCACGCCGCAAACCGCGAAGGCCGCGCAAAGCGCGAGGCGCCGCAAGGCGGACCGGTCTGGAAGCCTTCGGCTTCACCGGAGGCGGTGAAGCATGGATTCTGGCAAATTCGGACATCCGTTAAGCGACTCAACCGATTGCTTCGCCAAGCTTGAAGGTTCAAACTCGGCGGTGTAGTGAAAGGTCCGCGCAAGCGAGAGTTGCTCTTCGGTTTTGATCGAACGAAATTCGCGATTCGGCGCGCAACGATCTCATATCCAATGACCGATCAGGGAGTTGAGAATATGGCGCAATTGAAAGAAGGCGATTCGGCACCGGATTTCGCCTGCCGAGCGATGAAGGCAAAAGGATCAGCCTCGCGAGCTTCCAGGGCAAGCCGCTGGTTCTCTATTTCTACCCGAAAGCCGACACTTCGGGTTGCACCAAGGAAGCCACTGAATTCAATGCCCTCTTCAACGATTTCCGCAGGCTGGACTTGCGCCGTCCTCGCAGTGTCGCCCGATCCGGTCAAGGCCCTCGCGAGGTTCAAGGCCAAATATGGCCTCGCCTTCCCTCTTCTCGGCGACGAGACGCCACGCGATGCTCGAGGCTTATGGCGTCTGGACCCAAAAGTCCATGTACGGGCGAAGCTATATGGGCGTCGAGCGTTCGAGCTTCCTCATCGGCAAGGATGGGCGCATCGCCAGGATCTGGCGCAAGGTCAAGGTCGACGGCCATGCGCGGGAGGCTCTCGCGGCCGCAGCCGGAATCTAAGAAGGCCAAGCTTTCCCGACTGCGGACGTTCGCCCTCGCGGGACACGCCGCGCATCGCGGTCATCCGCTCTCGAGACAGCGCGGCTCGACGCCCTGTCAATGAGGGCAGGCTTAGGAGGAGCATAGGAGGGCATTAGCGCGGGGTTAACCTTAACGGCGTCTAATGTGGCTCCGCGATGGCCTTCGAGGGATCGGGACGCGGGTTATATGTCGGGCATCGGTCATTCTGCCATGCGTCGGGTGCACATTGTCACCTTCGGCAACGACGGCGCGGCGCGAACCTTCACCTTGCGGCGATCCCTGATCGGTCTGCGGCGCGGCCCTCAAGGTCGCTCTCATCGCCTGGGCCGGAATTTCACTGTATCTCCTCGTGTTCCGCGACACCCTGGTCGGCAAGCTGATGGCCGATCAGGCCCAAGATGCGAGCCGGCCTATGAAGAGAAGCTCGTGGCGGAACGTGCGAGGCTCGACGAGGCACGCAGCCGGCAAGCCTCGGCGCAATATCACATTCGAAGGGCCGCCTTCGGGATTTGCTGTCGCGCCAGGCTCAGCTCGAGACCCGCACCGAGACTGTGGCGCAGCTTCTGCGGAGCCCAACCGATCCGAACAAGCCTCATTCGCGCGTCTGGCTTCTCGGCCCGACGGCGAATGCACGGACCGTTCACGCGGCGGAGCAGTCGCTTCGGAGGCGCACCCCGTCGACCCGGTGAGGGCGATCAGCGATTTCTCCGGCCAGAAGCCGCACCCGATCGACGACGGCACGAATGTTTCTTCCTTTGCCGAGGATGGGCAGGGCCATGCGGGGCCTTCGAATGGCGCCGAGGGGGCTCCTGCTTCCCAACCGGCTGCACGCGCAGTCGCACCGCCAGGCCCCCGGGCGAGCTCGTTCGACGGCTCGACCCGAGCCGCGTCCCTCGGTCCGACGCGGCCGGTTTCGATCGAGACCGTGGTCAACTCGCTCGACACCGTGGAGCGTCTGCAGGTCGAGGCGCTCGAGCACGCGAACAGCAGAGCAGCGGTCGAGATCGATCAATTGCGTGGCGCACTCAAGCGTTCGGGCCTCGATCCTGCACGTTTCTCGCGCACCGTGAAGACGAAGACCTCCGACACGGGCGGCCCTTTCCTGCCGCTGCCCAAGGACGGGTTGTCGGGTTTCGACGCTCTTCTGCACGGCCTCAAGGTTCGTCTCGAAGAACATGACGAGTTGTCGCGAATGATCTCGTTGCTGCCTCTGCGCCAGCCGCTCGCCGGTCAGCTCGAGATCACGAGCCCTTACGGCGCGAGGAAAGATCCCTTCGGTATGGGCTGGGCGCTTCATCCCGGTGTCGATCTGCGCGCCGAAGAGGGCACGATCGTGCGCGCCACCGCCACGGGCAAGGTCGTCAATGCGAGCTATGCCGGCGGCTACGGCAACATGGTCGAGATCGAGCATGGAGAGGGCGTCTCCACCCGCTACGGCCATCTGTCCGCGATCCTGGTGTCCGACGGAGCGCTCGTGACGGCCGGGACGCCGATCGGCCGCGTCGGCTCGACGGGGCGCTCGACGGGGCCGCATCTTCATTACGAGACGCGGATCGACGGTGAGCCGGTCGATCCGCTGCGCTTCCTCAATTCCTCCGACATCCTCGTCGCGGCGACCGGCGGCATCGATTGAGAAGCGCGGCTCAGCTCGAGCGCCTGTCTTGACAGCCGTGCCCTCCCCGCACCAAGAACCCGTCTTCCACGCGCGCGTCGACGATCTGTCACACGGCGTGAATTTCTCTGTTCGCGGACCAAAGCCTTCATGACCACAGCCTTCATTTTTCCGGGCCAGGGCAGCCAGAGCGTCGGCATGGGCAAGGCTCTTTTCGAGAACTTCGCCGCTGCGCGCGCCGTCTTCGAAGAGAGCGATGCCGCCTTGTCGCAGAAGCTCTCGGCCTTGATGTTCGACGGGCCGGAAGGCGAGCTCACGCTCACGAGGAACGCACAGCCCGCCTTGATGACCGTGTCGATCGCCGCAATGCAGGTGCTGCGAAGCGAGTGCGGCCTCGATCTTGCCCGCGACGCTGCTTTCGTCGCCGGTCATTCGCTCGGCGAATATTCGGCGCTTTGCGCCGCGGGTGCCTTCCGTCTCTCGGACGCCTCGCGGCTGCTGCGCCTGCGCGGCGAGGCGATGCAAAAGGCGGTAGCGCCCGGTGAAGGTGCGATGGCGGCGTTGCTCGGACTGGATTTGCGGCAGCCGGCGGCGGCAGCGGCGGAAGCGGCGGCCGAAACCGGCAAGGTCTGCCAGGTGGCAAACGACAACGCGCCCGGCCAGGTCGTGGTCTCGGGCGCCCGGCTCGCGGTCGAGCGCGCCATCGAGATCGCCAAGGCCAAGGGTGCTCGCCGCGCCATGCTGCTTCCGGTATCCGCGCCTTTCCACTGCGCCTTGATGAAGCCTGCCGCCGAAGCGATGGCGAGGGCGCTCGCCGAGCATACGCCCGCCGCGCCGCTGGTCCCGCTCGTGGCCAATATGGAAGCCGAGGCGATCAGCGATCCTGCCGTCATCCGCGACAGCCTGGTGCGGCAGGTCACCGGGACGGTGCGCTGGCGCGAGAGCGTCGCCCATATGGCCTCTAAGGGTGTGACGCGCTTCGTCGAGGTCGGCGCCGGAAAGGTGCTTGCGGGGCTGGTGAAACGGATCGCCGAGGGGGCGGAGGTCGTCAATGTCGGAGTCTCCCGGCCGATGTCGCAGCGTTTTCGATGCGGGCGGCGGGTTGAGACGAGATGCCGTTGAACGGCCTGCTCTGCGCTGGAATTCGCGCGCTCCCTGAGATGGCGCGCCACCTCGATTCTCCTCGACGCATCTCGCCATAGGAATTGCTTCTCATGTTCGATCTCGCTGGCAAGACGGCACTCGTCACCGGCGCTTCGGGAGGCATCGGAGGCGCCATCGCGCGCGCCCTTCACGCGCAAGGCGCCACGGTCGCTCTTGTCCGGCACTCGGCGCGAGGCGCTCGAGGCGTTCGTCCAGGCACGCTCGGCTCGCGCGCCCATGTCTGCGTTGCCGATCTCGCGGATCGCGGCTTCGCTCGAGGCGCTCGTGCCGGCGGCGGAAGCCGCGCTCGGCTCGCTCGATATCCTGGTGAACAATGCCGGCGTCACGCGCGACAATCTCTTCCTTGCGAATGAAGGATGCCGAGTGGGACGAGGTGATCGCCGTCAATCTCACCGCCGCCTTTCGCCTGTCGCGCGCAGCGCTCAAGGGAATGATGCGTCGCCGCTTCGGCCGAATCATCTCCGTCACTTCCGTCGTCGGCGCGACCGGCAATCCAGGCCAGGGCAATTACGCCGCCTCGAAGGCCGGGCTCACCGGCATGACGAAATCGCTCGCCGCCGAGGTCGCTAGCCGCTCGATCACCGTCAATTGCATCGCGCCCGGCATGATCGCGACCGCGATGACGGACGCCCTCAACGAAAAGCAGCGCGAGAATGTCCTTGTCCCGCATCCCGGCCGGGCGCCTCGGGACGAGCGAGGACGTTGCGGCGGCGGCCGTGTATCTCGCCTCGACGGAAGCCGCTTACGTCACCGGCCAGACATTGCATGTGAATGGTGGAATGGCCATGATTTCATAGGCTTAATGTTGAAACCGGCAGCGCCCGTCCATGTCCTCGCCTTCCCCCTCGCCAGGGCCAGCGGGATATGTTAGGAGCCAAACCGGTATGAAAGCTTGGCGCGGCTCGTTGCAGCCCCAAGTCTTTTCCTCGAGCCATTCGGACGGCAATGCACTGCGTCGGCATTGGCGACAACCGCGGGAATGATAGGCGTAGAACGGATTTCGGCGGCCCCGGATCCAGTTGATATTGTGGCAAAGGATCAAACGATGAGCGATATCGCCGAGCGCGTGAAGAAGATTGTCGTCGAGCATCTCGGCGTTGAACCCGACAAGGTCACCGAGAAGGCCAATTTCATCGACGATCTCGGCGCCGACAGCTTGGACACGGTCGAGCTGGTCATGGCCTTCGAGGAGGAGTTCGGCGTCGAGATTCCCGACGATGCCGCCGAGACCATCCAGACCGTCGGCGATGCCATCCACTTTCTCGAAAAGGGTGCGGCGGAAAAGGGCAAGGCTTCCTGAGCGGCAAAGCCATCCGTCCCTGCTCGTGTGACGATGGCCGAGCTCCAGCCTTCGCGCCCCGCGACCGGGAACGGCCTGCGGCGCGTCGTCGTCACCGGCCTCGGCATGGTGACGCCGCTCGGGTGCGGCGTGGAGCCGACGTGGTCGCGTTTGGTCGCGGGCGAGAGCGGCGCGATTCGGGCTCGACGACGTGATCGACGTCTCCGACTCTGCCGGCCAAGGTCGCATGCTGCATTCCCCGCGGAGATGCGGCGAACGGAGGCTATAATCCCGACGAGTGGATGGAGCCGAAGGAGCGGCGCAAGGTCGATGAGTTCATCGTCTACGCCATGGCCGCGGCTCGCCAGGCGCTCGACCACGCGAATTGGCACCCCTCGACCTACCAGGATCAAACGAGGACCGGGCGTGCTCATCGGCTCGGGGATCGGCGGCCTCGCCGGCATCAACGAAGCGGCGATCATCCTCAAGGAAAAAGGTCCGCGTCGCATCTCGCCCTTCTTCATACCCGGGCGGCTGATCAACCTCGCCTCGGGCTATGTGTCGATCGAATTCGGTCTCAAGGGGCCGAATCATTCGGTGGTGACGGCGTGCTCCACCGGTGCGCATGCGATCGGTGATGCATCGCGCCTGATCGCGCTCGGCGATGCCGAAGTGATGGTGGCCGGCGGAGCGGAATCGCCGATCAATCGCCTTTCGCTCGCGGGATTTGCCGCCTGTCGCGCCTTGTCCACGGCCTTCAACGACGAACCGAAGCGCGCGTCGCGCCCCTATGACGTGCAGCGCGACGGCTTCGTCATGGGCGAGGGCGCGGGCGCCGTCGTCCTCGAGGAACGCGGGCATGCGCTGGCACGCGGCGTGCCGATCCTCGCCGAGATCGTCGGCTACGGGCTGTCGGGCGACGCCTACCACATCACCTCGCCTGCCGAGGACGGTGACGGCGCCTATCGCTCGATGGCGGCCGCGCTCGGGCGGGCCGACATCTCCGCGGCCGATCTCGATTACATCAACGCGCACGGCACCTCGACCCCGCTCGGCGACGAGATCGAATTGCGCGCGGTCGAGCGTCTGCTCGGCAATGCAAGCGCCGCGGTCGCCATGTCTTCCACCAAATCGGCGACCGGGCATCTCCTGGGTGCCGCCGGGGCGATCGAGGCGATCTTCTCGATTCTCGCCATCCGCGACGGGATCGCTCCTCCGACGATCAATCTCGACAACCCTTCCGTCCAAACGCCGATCGACCTCGTCCCTCATGTCGCGAAGCCGCGCAAGATCGATATCGCCCTGTCGAACTCCTTCGGATTTGGAGGAACCAACGCTTCGGTCATTTTCCGTCGGCATTCGCCGTGAGCGAAATCTATCGAGCCGCGGCGCGTCGGGGCGGAGTTTCGCCACATTGAATGCCTATCAAACGGGCATGTCAGAAGCTGCTTGCGCGCCCGTCAATGGGCTCGTGATGAGGATGCGCGATGACGAGTGAGGCCGAACCGGGGGCGCTCACCTTGGAATCACGTTCCGGGCTTGTGGGCGCATTCCGACGCGCGCCCAAGAGCCCGAATGACGCGATGCAGCCGGTCGCCCCGCCACCGCCGCCCGAGCCGAAGAAGGCGCGAGCATGGGCGCATCGTGGTCATCGGCAGCGCGCTTTTCACCATGGTGCTTCTCGCGATGGCGGTCGCCGGCGACCGGGATTCACTTCCTGGCGACGCGGCTGCACGCGCCAGGCCCCCTCGCCGTCGACAAGGCTGTGGTCATCAGGGGCAATAGCGCCTCGGAAATCGCGGACACCTTGTTGAACGAACGAGTGATCGACAATGGCCTCATCTTCTCGATCGGAGTTCGGATGCTCGGCGTCGACCAGCATCTGCACAAGGGAGAGTTCCTGTTTCCCGGCCAAGGCGAGCGTCGAAACCGTGATCGACACTCTGGTCGAAGGCAAGACCATCGATCGCTTCGTCACCATCCCCGAAGGCAAGACGAGCGAGGAGGTGGTCGCCGATCTTGAGAGCCGATGAGGATCTCTACCGGAGACATCAAGGAGATCCCGACGGAAGGGACGCTTCCTTCCCGATACCTACAAGGTTACGCGCGGCGACCAGCGATCGAAGATCCTGGCCTGGATGGCGGACGCGGAACGCACCGCGCTGAACGATATCTGGAAGCACCGCTCGGCCGATCTTCCCATCCATTCGGCGCAGGAACTCGTCATCCTCGCCTCGATCGTGGAGAAGGAAACCGGCAAGGCGGATGAGCGACCGCGCGTCGCGGGCGTCCTCATCAACCGGCTGCAGAAGAACATCCGCCTGCAATCGGATCCGACCATCGTTTACGGCTTGACCGGAGGCAAGGCTCCACTCGGACACAGCCTCACGAAGGACGAGATCGCCAAGCCGACCCCGTATAATACCTACGCCATCGACGGCCTCCCTCCTGGCCCCATCACCAATCCGGGGCGTGCCGCGATGGAAGCGGTCGCCAATCCTTCGCGCACCAAGGAATTGTATTTCGTGGCCGACGGCACGGGCGGACATGTCTTCGCCGAAACGCTCGACCAGCATCTGCACAATGTGGCACGCTGGCGTCAGATCGAAGCGGACCGTGCGGCCGCCGCGGCACGGCGCCGCAGCTCGCGACGCAACCGTCGCCCTCGGCGCAAGTGCCGAGCTTCGTCGCTCCGCTCACGCCTGGTTCCTTCCCATCGACGATCGGATCGCCGGGCTTCGGCGTCCCCGCTTCGACGACCTCTCCGCCCGCCGCTCCCGCGAAAGGGCAAAAGCGAGGCGCCAGCACGCCGTCGTCGAATGGGCGCCCGTTGCCGCAGGCGGCCAGCGCACTCAGCGAGCCCGACACTTCGGCACGAAGCGGCAATGTCGGTTCTTTCCCCGTCTCGCCGGCCATGCGCGCCAAGATGGAACAGGAGGCCGCGGCCGCGGGCGTCAAGCTCCGGCCGGGCTCGAACCAGAATCCGAGCGTGATCCTCGACCAGAACGGCAACGCGAACGCGGATGCGACCGGCACCGATGCCTCGGCCGATCAGAACTCGGCTGCTTCCACGGCCGCGCCTCGCCGTCCGGTCGCCTTCGATGCCGTTGCGGGCACCCCGAAGGATCCGCTCAACAACAAGACTTTCGACCTGAATTCCCCCAAGACCGTTCCCAACCTCAAATAGCTCAACCCGGCGCGACTGCCCTGATCGCTGAGGAGCAGGGTCTCGTCCTCGCTCGGCCCTGCTTGCGGCATCCCGATCCCGTCGCTATCAGCGGGGCGAGATCGTCTTGCGACTGGACCCGGCGGATCGACATGTCCTTGCAGAGTATGACGGGCTTTGCCCGCGAGACGGGCAACCACGGCGTCTGGCGCTTTGCCTGGGAAATCCGGAGCGTCAACGGCCGCGGTCTCGAGGTCAAATTCAAGCTGCCGCCCGGTTTTGATGCTCTGGCCGAGCCGCTTCGCCGAACCGTCGCGGGCAAGCTGCAGCGCGGCTCGGTTTTCGCGGCACTCAGTGCCACTCGCGAGGTTCAGGTCGGGGCCTCGGCGATCAACGAAGCGCTGCTCGATGCGTTAGTCGGTGCCGCGACGCGGGTGGCCGGCCGCCACGGACTGCAACCGCCACAAATCGCGCCTCTCCTTGCGGTGCGCGGCGTGGTGGAAGCAGATGAGTCGGAGGAGAGCGGGGAGGCGCGCGACGCGAGCGCCGCTGCCTTCACGGCGAGTTTCGCCAAGGCGCTTGACGCCGTTGCGCGCGCGCGCGCCGAGGAGGGCTCGCGTCTCGAGGCCGTGCTCAACGCTCAGCTTGCCACGATCGAGCGCCTCACCGAAGCCGCCGAAGCCTGCCCGGCACGACAGCCGGCGGCCGTGCGGGAGCGCCTCGCGAAACAGGTGCGTGATCTTCTCGATATCTCCGGCAGCTTCGATCCCGATCGCCTGCATCAGGAAGCCGTGCTGATCGCGAGCCGAGCGGATGTGCGCGAAGAGCTCGATCGTCTGCGAGCCCATGTCGCCGCAGCGCGCGAGCTTCTGGCGAAGGGCGGTCCCGTCGGACGGCGGCTCGATTTCCTCGCGCAGGAATTTTCTCGGGAGGCGAACACGCTGACCGCGAAGGCGAACGATGCGGCTTTGTCGCGCATCGGCCTCGAGCTCAAGGCGGTGGTGGAGCAGTGGCGCGAGCAGGTGCAGAACGTCGAATGAAAACACCCGCCCAACCCTCGAGCGGGCCGAAGACGGCGATGCGTCGGGGGCTCGTGCTCATCATCGCCTCACCGTCGGGCGCGGGAAAATCGACGCTGAGCCGTCTCTTGCTGCAAACGGACCCGCAGCTCACCCTCTCGGTCTCGGTCACCACGCGTCCGCGTCGGCCGAGCGAGGTCGACGGCATACATTACCATTTCATCGACAAGCGCCGTTTCGAGGCGCTACGAGACCGCGGCGAGCTCCTCGAATGGGCGCAAGTGCACGGCAACTTCTACGGCACGCCGCGTGAGCCCGTCGAAACCGCGCTCGAAGCCGGGCGCGACTACCTGTTCGACATCGATGTCCAAGGCACGTTGCAGGTTTATCAGGAGATGCGCGAGCGACGTCGCGAGCGTCTTCATCCTGCCGCCCTCGATTCCCGAGCTCGTCGAGCGCCTGCGCCGACGCGCCGAGGATGACGACGGTCACCATTCAAAAGCGCCTCGCGTCGGCGGCGGAGGAGATTACCCATTGGCGCGATTTCGACTATGTGCTCGTCAATGACGATCTCGACCACACCTTCACGTCGTTGCAGGCGATACTGGCGGCGGAGAGGCTGAAACGATCCCGCAAGGAGGCCCCGATCGAGCTCCGCGGGAGCGAGCCGTACGGACCGAGCGGTTCAAGCGGACACTCATGGAGGCCCCAATCAAGCCGCTCGTCAATAAACTCTTGGCCGATCTGGCGCGCACGAAGCTGGCGTAGACGCAAAGGGAGGCTCCGAGCATCGCTGCCTTCGGCATGAAGGCGATGCAAGTCCGCAGCGTTTCACGCCTAGGCGGCCATGCTCATCCACCTCGTCACGGTTCCGCGCCGAAGACCGTGGCGAAGTCGATCGCTTGGCCCATCGCCGCGTAACCGGCACGATTGGGGTGAAGCTTGTCTCCCGGGCCGCCGGTCGTCGAATTCGGCTGGAACTCCGCTTTCAGCTCTCCGGTGTTGCGGTCGATGGTGGCCGCGTCGAAGTCGATCACGCCGTCAAAGATGCCGGCGGAGCGGATGAATTGGTTATAGGCGCGCCGCTTCTCTTCGACCGCCGGCGCGCCATAGCCGCCGTTGGTGCTGTTCACCGCCGAGGTGAGCGTCCCCATGTAGAGTTTCACGGCGGGAATGCGTGCGCGCAGCTTGTCGACGAAGTCGCGCACGCCCTCGCTCGACCTTCTCGGGCTCGGCCCCGGCGTTGCCGAAATCGTTGATGCCTTCGAGAAAGATCACCTTCGCCACATGCGGCAGGCTCAAGCAGGTCACGCTCGAGCCGCTCGGTCGCGGCCGGGCCGCCGGCGAAGGGCTGGGCCGCGTAGTTCGAAGGTCCGATCGACCATGTTGCCGCCGATCCCTTCGTTCACCACGCTGAAGCGATTGCCGAAGGCGGCGTGCACGCGACGCGCGAACACATCCGGCCAACGATCATCGCCGTTGAGCGTGGAGGCCGTGCCATCGGTGATGGAATCGCCGAAGGCGACGATCGTTTGCGCCTCCGGAACCGCCATCTCCACCTCGTCGAGGAAATACCAGGAGGTCGAAGAGAAGGGAAAGCTGATCTCTCCCTCCTCTCGCGCATGCGAGCCGGAGCCCGGAGGCGAGATGTAGCTCGTGGTGAGCGCCTTGGCGTGCCAGGTGATCGGCCCGCTGTCGCCGACCACATGGAAGCTCACGGCGAGCTTTCGATTCGACAAGCAGCGGATCGTTCCTGTCCTTCACCCAAGGCAAGGACGATCGGCATCGCTCATCGACGCTCTGTCCCGCCGGCACGATGACCCTCGCCTTGCCGTGAAAAGGTGACGGACCGACTAGAATGCGCCACGAGCACGCTGCCGCTCGACTGCAGGGCGAGCTCGACATCATCGAAGGTGACGGGCTTCGTGCCGAAGGCGTTCGAAAGCCGGATGCGCGCCTGACCACCCCAGATGTCGGGGCGCAGGATCAGGCGGAAGGTCTGATCCGACGCGCCGCGTTCGGCCGACGGCAGGGCGAATTTCAGCTCGGGTTGCGCCGTCGCGATTGCCGACCGGATAGGGTCCTTGCGCCGAGGCCGTCCAGGCCGCGACCCAGTTATGTTCCGCCCCCTTGACGCCCTGGGCTTGCGCGGAAGCCGAGACGGCGAGAGACAAAAGCCCTGACATGAGCCCAATAATCGGCCTAAAACCCTGCCCCAACGATCCCCGCGCGAGCCCGAGAGGCATGAACCCGTGCAGGATGGAATGGCCTCTTGCCGACGCTTGTTTCGCAAACACCATCTCGAATTCTCCGCGGCAGACTCCGGCATCAAGCACAAACTCTTTCGAAGCCGAAATGCAAGCCCCGTTCCTTCGACTGGCGGCGGATTGCGGAGAGGCGCGGGAGCCGGATGCGGCGGGCCGAATGGCGAAGGCGAAAGACGAAGACAAGAGGCGAAGCTGTCTTTGGGAAAGGCCACCGCCTACCCAAGACAACACGCTGACAGGCGATTGGGCAAAAGAAAAGGGCGCCTCTCGGCGCCCCGGATCTCGACGGTGCCTATCGCTCAGGCGGCCGCCGTCTCGACCACTTCGGTCTTTTGGGTCGGCCCTGAATCCAGGCCCCTCGCATCGACATCGCGATCGACGAACTCGATGACCGCGACGGGCGCCGCATCGCCATAGCGATAGCCGGCCTTGAGGATGCGCGTGTAGCCGCCCTGCCTTTCCTTGTAGCGCGGCCCGAGCACCTCGATCAGCTTCTTGACCATTTGCTCGTCGCCGATCTTGGCCATGGCCTGACGGCGGGCATGCAGGTCGCCGCGCTTGCCGAGCGTCACCAGCTTCTCCACGACGGGCCGCAGGTCCTTCGCCTTGGGCAGGGTGGTGATGATCTGCTCATGCTTGATGAGCGCGGCGGCGAGATTGGCAAACATGGCCTGCCGATGCTCGGAAGAACGGCCGAAGCGACGATAGCTTTTGCGGTGATACATGGTCGATCCTGCTGGCGCTCTACCTGCTGCGAAGGGTCAAGCCCGTCTCAATAATGTTCCTCGAAGCGCTTGGCCAGCTCCTCGATGTTCTCCGGCGGCCAACCCGTGACCTCCATGCCGAGATGCAGGCCCATGGTGGCGAGCACCTCCTTGATCTCGTTCAGCGACTTGCGGCCGAAATTCGGGGTGCGCAGCATCTCCGCTTCCGACTTCTGGATGAGGTCGCCGATATAGACGACGTTGTCGTTCTTGAGGCAATTCGCCGAGCGGACCGAGAGCTCGAGCTCGTCGACCTTCTTGAGGAGCGCCGGGTTGAAGGGAAGCTCGGGCGCCGAGACCGAGACGGCCTGCTCCTTGCGCGGCTCCTCGAAATTCACGAAGACGTTCAACTGATCCTGAATGATGCGCGCCGCATAGGCGACGGCATCGTCGGGCGTCACGGCGCCATTCGTCTCGATCGTCATTGTGAGCTTGTCGTAATCGAGCACCTGGCCTTCGCGGGTGTTCTCGACGCGGTACGAGACCTTCTTGACCGGGCTGAAGAGGCTGTCGACCGGGATGAGGCCGATCGGCGCGTCCTCGGCGCGGTTCTTGTCGGCCGGCACATAGCCCTTGCCGTTGGCGACGGTGAGCTCCATGCGGAACTCGGCCGCCTCGTCGAGCGTGCAAAGCACAAGCTCGGGATTGAGGATCTGCATGTCGCCGCTGACGGTGATGTCGCCGGCCTTGACGCTTCCCGGGTCCCTGCTTGCGCAAGGTCGAGACGCTTGGGCTGCTCGCTCTGCATCTTGAGCGCGATCGCCTTGACGTTGAGGATGATGTCGGTCACGTCCTCGCGCACGCCGGCGATCGAGGAGAACTCGTGCAGCACGCCGTCGATCTGGATCGAGGTGACCGCGGCTCCCTGAAGCGAGGAAAGCAACACGCGGCGAAGCGCATTGCCGAGCGTGGTGCCGAAGCCTCGTTCGAGCGGTTCGGCGACCAAGGTCGCCACGCGGTGCGCGGCATCGCTGTAGGAGACCTCGAGCTTCGACGGTCTGATCAGATCCTGCCAGTTCTTATGCATCACGGCCATGTCCTTTGACAGCTCGGCCCCGCCAAGGCGCAGAGCGAAATCACCAACTTCGAACCCGGACTTCGTCCGGTTCACACGCGCCGGCGCTTACGCGGCCGGCAGCCATTATGCGGGATCGGCGTAACGTCGCGGATCGAGGTGACGGTGAAGCCCGAGGCTTGCAGCGCGCGCAGCGCCGACTCGCGTCCCGACCCGGGTCCGGACACCTCGACCTCGATCATCTTGACGCCATGCTCCTGAGCCTTGCGGGCGGCGTCTTCTGCCGCCACCTGCGCCGCGTACGGCGTCGATTTGCGGTTGCCCTTGAAACCCATCACCCCCGAGGACGACCAGGAAATCGCGTTTCCCTGGGCATCCGTGATGGTGATCATCGTATTGTTGAAGCTCGCATTCACATGCGCGACGCCAGAGGCGATGTTCTTGCGTTCGCGCCGCCTGACGCGACCGGCTTCCTTAGCCATGTTCCGTTCTCCCAGCGCCGGACGATCTGCCCGAGCGACAATGATGCTGCGCCAAAATGCGCTGACGAAGCGAGTTACTTCTTCTTGCCGGCGATCGGCTTCGCCTTGCCCTTGCGGGTGCGGGCGTTGGTATGGGTGCGCTGCCCGCGCACCGGCAGGCCGCGACGATGGCGCAAGCCCCGGTAGGCGCCGAGATCCATCAGCCGCTTGATGTTCACCGCCACGTCGCGCCGAAGATCGCCCTCGACCATATAGTCGCGGTCGATCATCTCGCGGATCTGCAAGACCTCCTGATCCGTGAGCTGGAAGACGCGCCGCTCGGCCGGAATGCCCACCTTGTTGCAGATGACCTCGGCATTGGTCGGGCCAATGCCGTAGATATACCGCAGCGCGATCGAGACGCGCTTATTCGTCGGTATATTGACGCCAGCAATGCGAGCCACGTCGCTTCTCCCTCAGGCGGAACGATGGATGCGTTCCGGTCATGCAAACGGTTTCCGAAATTCGAAACCCGGCGACAAACACAAAGCAGCCGGCACGGTCGCCCGGCCAACTGCAAACGTCATCCTCGGTTCGCGCTGCTTCTAGGGCCATTGTACCCATTCGTCAACACGAGCATGCGCGGATCACACATGCGTATGGCCTTGGAGCACGGCATCGAGCGCGCGGGTCACCACGTCGATCGATTCCATGCCGTTCACCGCCTTCAACATGCCCGTTCCCCGATAATAGGCCGAGACAGGCGCGGTTTGCGCGCGATAAGCGGCAAGCCGCGTGGCAAAAACCACGGGATCGTCGTCCTTGCGGACCGGCAACCCCGCG
Source organism: uncultured Alphaproteobacteria bacterium (assembly GCA_963713805.1). Taxonomy (GTDB): domain Bacteria; phylum Pseudomonadota; class Alphaproteobacteria; order Rhizobiales; family Beijerinckiaceae; genus GAS188. Next base: position 131,034 of record CAVQNF010000019.1, read on the forward strand.
CGTTTCGCCTCCTCGGCACGCTTGACGATGCGATCGACGAGCTTCTCGGCATCGACATCGAACTCGATCACGGCGTCGAGCTTCTGGCCCCTGGCCGCGAGCATGGCATCGAGAGATTGCGCCTGAGCCACCGTGCGCGGAAAGCCGTCGAGCACGAAGCCTTTCGACGCATCCTTCTCGCCGATTCGATCCTCGATGATCTTGACCACGACATCGTCGGGCACGAGATCGCCGCGCGCCATGATCTCCTTCGCCGCGAGACCTGTCGGCGTGCCGGCCTCGCCAGCGGCGCGCAGCATGTCGCCGGTTGATAGGTGCAAGAGCCCGAATTTCTCGACGAGCCGTGCCGCTTGGGTGCCCTTGCCCGCGCCTGGCGGTCCGAGCAGCACGAGCCTCATCGACGCCGACCTCGCAGCTTCGACTTCTTGATCAGCCCTTCATATTGGTGCGCGAGCAGATGGCCGTTGATCTGCGCCACCGTATCCATCGTCACGCTCACCACGATGAGGAGCGAGGTGCCGCCGAAGTAGTAAGGCAAGGCCGCCGAAGACACCAGGATCTCCGGAATGAGACAGATGATGGCGAGATAGGCCGCGCCGATCACGGTGATGCGCGTGAGAATGGTGTCGATATAGCTCGCCGTCCGCTCGCCCGGCCTGATGCCGAGAATGATGCCGCCGTGCTTCTTGAGGTTATCGGCGGTCTCCTGCGGATTGAAGACGATCGCGGTGTAGAAGAAGGCGAAGAATACGATCAGCGCCACGTAGAGCACCATGTAGAGCGGCCGGCCATGACCGAGATAGGTCGACATCAGGCCGATGATGCCGGTGCCGTCGTTGCGCGAAAAGCTCGCGATGGTGGTCGGCAGCAAAAGCAGCGAGGAGGCGAAGATCGGCGGAATGACGCCCGAGGTATTGAGCTTCAGCGGCAGGAACGAAGTCTGCGCCTCATAGACTCGATTGCCCGATTGGCGCTTGGGATAGTTGATCGAGCAGACGCCGTTGGGCGCGCTCCATGAACACGCAAAAGGCGATCACGGCGACCGCCATGACGATGACGCCGAAGATGAGCCCGGTCGAGATTGCGCCTTCCCGGCCGAGGTTCAGCATATTGACGAAAGCGGTCGGCAGATTGGCAACGATACCCGAGAAGATGATCAAGGACGAACCGTTGCCGATGCCGCGGCTCGTGATCTGCTCACCGAGCCACATCAGGAAGAGCGTGCCACCGGTGAGCGTGATGACCGTCGAGATGCGGAAGAACAACCCGGGTTGCAGCACCACGTTGCCGCTCGAGGATTCGAGCCCGACCGAGATGCCATAGGCCTGGAACACGGCCAGCACGACGGTGAGATAGCGCGTGTATTGGTTGAGGACCTTGCGGCCAGCTTCACCTTCCTTCTTCAGCGCCTCGAGCTGAGGCGACAGCGAGGTGAGAAGCTGAATGATGATCGATGCCGAGATGTACGGCATGATGTTGAGGGCGAAGATGGCGAGGCGCCCGACCGCTCCGCCCGAGAACATGTTGAACAGGCCGAGAATGCCGCCTTGCGCCTGCTTGAAGGTCTCGGCGAGCGCGTCGGGATTGATGCCCGGCATCGGGATGTAGGTGCCGAGCCGATAGACGACCAGGGCGCCGAGGGTGAACCAGATACGCTTCTTCAGTTCCTCGGCCTTGGCGAAGGCTCCGAGATTGAAATTGGAAGCGATCTGTTCGGCGGCCGAAGCCATGTGCAACTCCGAATTTGCTCTCGACTCCGCACCCGCCCCTCGGCCGAGCCCATCGGACGGATGTGGGCCGTCTAACGGATCATAGCGCACGAGGTAGGTGCTGCCGACGCGATCATCAAGCCGCCGGTGCTTCCTGCGACCGGATCGTTACCGAGCCGCCGGCTTTCTCGATGGCGGCGATCGCTGATTTCGAGGCTCCTTCCACCTCGAAGGAAAGCTTCGCCTTCAATTCGCCGCGCCCGAGCAGCTTGACGCCGCTCCTGGCGCTGCGACAGACGCCGCTCTCGACGAGGGCCGCGATATCGATCGGCTTGCCGGCGGCAAGCTTGCCGCCGTCGAGCGCCGTCTGGATCCGGTCGAGATTGACCTCGTTCAGTTCCCGTTTCGAGAGGCTCCGGAAGCCGCGCTTCGGCAAGCGGCGATGCATGCGGCATCTGCCCGCCCTCGAAGCCCTTCACCGCGACGCCGGTGCGAGCTTTCTGGCCCTTGACGCCGCGTCCGGCGGTCTTGCCCTTGCCCGAGCCGATGCCGCGGCCCACGCGCTTCCTCGCCTTGAGGGCGCCGGGAAGATCGGAAATTTCGTTGAGCTTCATCACATCCTCCTCACGGCGCCTCGACGACGCGCACGAGGTGCTTCACTTGCTCCACCATGCCGCGGACCGCCGGAGTGTCCTCGAGCGTCGAGCGACGGTGCATTTTGTTGAGGCGAAGCCCGATCAGCGTCCGCCGCTGATGGAAATCGCGGCGGATCGGCGAGCCGATCTGCTCGATGGTGATCGTCTTCTGCGCCATGGACACCCTCCCCTCACGCATCGCCCGAGGCATCGGTCGCCTCGATCTGACGACGGCTCTGCAAAACCGCGATCTTGAGGCCGCGGCGAGCGGCCACCGAGCGCGGCGAATCTTCGCTCTTGAGCGCATCGAAAGTGGCGCGGACGAGGTTGTAGGGGTTCGAGGAGCCGAGAGATTTCGCCACCACGTCCTGAATGCCGAGCGATTCGAAGACGGCACGCATCGGGCCGCCGGCGATGATGCCGGTGCCCGCCGGCGCGGCGCGCAGCACGACACGCCCCGCCCCGTGGCGACCGCTCGCGTCATGATGCAAAGTGCGTCCTTCGCGCAGCGGAATGCGCACCAGCCCGCGCCGCGCAGCATCCGTCGCCTTGCGGATGGCCTCGGGCACCTCGCGCGCCTTGCCATGGCCGAAGCCGACGCGGCCTTTCTGGTCGCCCACGACGACGAGCGCCGCGAAGTTGAAGCGCCTTCCGCCCTTCACGACCTTCGCCACCCGGTTGATATGCACGAGGCGGTCGACGAACTCGCTGTCCCGTTCCTCGCGCTTGCCCATATCTCTCGCCATGTTCTTCTCTCGGCTGTCGCGGGTCGCCAAGAGCCCCGCTCGCTTCTGTTCTAATGCTAGAATTCCAGCCCGCCCTCGCGGGCGGCCTCGGCGAGCGCCTTGACGCGCCCGTGGAACAGATATCCGCCACGATCGAACACGATGCGCTTGAGGCCCTTGGCCTTGGCGCGCTCCGCGATGGTCTTGCCGACCGCGGCCGCGGCCGCGATCGTCGCGCCACTCTTCAGCTCGCCGCGCAGCTCCTTCTCGAGCGAGGAGGCCGCGACCAGGGTCTCGCCCTTCGCATCGTCGATGAGCTGGGCGTAGATCTGCTTCGAGGACCGGTACACCGAGAGGCGCGCGCGCCCGCTTGCCGCCGCTTTCACCGAACGGCGGATGCGCGCCGTGCGGCGTGCGCGAATCTTTGCCTGCTTCGTCATCGCTGCGCCATCCTCACTTCTTCTTGCCTTCCTTGCGGAAGATGAATTCGTCCGAATATCTCACGCCCTTCCCCTTGTAGGGTTCAGGCTTGCGCAACGCCCGGATCTCGGCCGCGGCCTGGCCGACGCGTTGCTTGTCGATGCCGGAAATCACGACCTCGGTCGGCTTCGGGGTCACGATCGCGACGCCTTCGGGGGCGGGAAAATCGATCTCGTGGCTATAGCCGAGCGACAGCTTCAACACCTTGCCCTGGGCCGCCGCGCGATAGCCGACACCGGTGATCTCGAGGCGCTTCTCGAAACCCTTGGTCACGCCCTCGACGAGGTTGGCGATGCGGGCTCGCGACGTCCCCCAGAGAGCACGCGCCTGCTTCGATGGCGAACGCGGATCGACCTTGATGGCGCCCTTGTCCATCACGACCGCGACATCGTCGGGAACGACGAAGCGCAGCTCGCCCTTGGCGCCCTTGACCTTCACCGCCTGGCCGTCGACCGCGGCGGTGACGCCGTTCGGGACGACGATCGGCTTCTTGCCTACACGAGACATGATGCTCTCTCTAACCAATCAGAAGATGGTGCAGAGCACCTCGCCGCCCACATGACGCTCGCGCGCCTCATGGTCGGCCATGACGCCGAGCGGCGTCGACAGGATCGCCATGCCGAGGCCGTTCGCCACGCGCGGCACCGCGGACACGGTCGAATACACGCGCCGCCCCGGCTTCGATACGCGCGCGATTTCGCGGATGACGGGCTGGCCGTCATAATATTTGAGCTCGACCTCGAACTCGGTGCGCCCGTCGCCGAACTCGGTCGAGTTGTAGCCGCGGATATAGCCTTCCGCCTGCAGCACGTCGAGCACGCGAGCCCGCAGCTTCGAGCCGGGGGTCGAGACCTTGGTCCGCTTGCGCATCTGCGCGTTGCGGATGCGGGTCAGCATGTCGCCGAGAGGATCGTTGATCGCCATCTCGCCCTCCTTACCAGCTCGACTTCACGAGACCGGGCACCATGCCCTTGGACCCGAGATCGCGCAGCGCGATGCGGCTCAGCTTGAGCTTGCGATAGACGCCGCGCGGCCGGCCGGACACTTCGCAGCGCAAGCGCACCCGCGTCGGGCTGCCGTTGCGCGGAAGCTCGGCGAGCTTGACCCGCGCCTCGAAACGCTCCTCGACGGACTTCGTCTCGTCCGCCGCGATCGCCTTCAGCGCGGCGCGCTTTTCCTTGTAGCGCTTGACCAAGCGAATGCGCCTGTTGTTGTTCTCGATCGAGCTTTTCTTCGCCATCTCTATCCGTTCTCCAGCGTCCGCGTGCGAGACCCTTGCCTCACTGCCGGAAGGGGAAGTTGAGCGCCCGCAAAAGCGCGCGGGCTTCGTCGTCCGTTTTCGCCGAGGTGCAGACCACCACGTCGAGCCCCCAGACCTGATCGATCTTGTCGTAGTTGATCTCGGGGAAGATGATGTGCTCCTTGATGCCGAGCGCGAAATTGCCGCGCCCGTCGAAGCTCTTCGGTTCAGTCCGCGAAAATCGCGAGCCCGCGGCAGCGCGACCGTGACCAGGCGATCGATGAATTCGTACATCTGCGTCTTGCGCAACGTCACGCGCGCTCCGATCGGCTGGTTCTCGCGCAGCTTGTAGGTCGCGATCGCCTTGCGCGAACGGGTGACGACCGCCTTCTGCCCCGCGATCAAGGAGAGGTCGGCCGCCGCGTTCTCGACCTTCTTGCGATCGTTGACGCCCTCGCCCACCCCCATGTTGAGCACGACCTTGGTGATCGTCGGCACCTGCATCTTGTTCTTGTAGCCGAATTGCTCGATGAGCTTCGGCGCCACCACCTCGGAGTAGTATTTGCGCAGACGCGGCTGATAACCCTCGGGCAGACGCGGGCGCGCCGACTTCTTCGCCCTTCGGCTTTCCCGGCCTTGGCGGCCTTCTCGGCCTTGGCTGCCGCCTTTTCCGCGCGCGCCGCATCCTTGGGCGATTGCGGGATCGCCTTTTCGGCTTTCGCCGCCTTGTCGGCGGCCGCTTGTGCTTCAGCCATCGATCAAATCTCCGGAACGCTTGGCGAATCGGACCTTGCGGCCGTCCTCCAAAATCTTGAAACCGACCCGCGTCGCCTTGCCGTCCTTCGGGTCGGCGACGGCGAGGTTCGATAGATGGATCGAAGCTTCCTTCGAGATGATGCCGCCCTCCGATTGCGCGGACTGCTTCTGATGGCGCTTCACCATGTTGACGCCGCGCACCAGGGCGCGCTCCTCGGTCGGAAACATGCGGATCACCTCGCCGTTGCGGCCGCGATCACGGCCGGCGAGAACGACGACCTTGTCGCCCTTCTTGATCTTCGCGGCCATCACAACACCTCCGGCGCGAGCGAGATGATCTTCATGTGGTTCTTGGCCCGCAATTCGCGCGGAACCGGCCCGAAGATACGCGTCCCGATCGGCTCCTTCTGGGCGTTGATCAGCACGGCCGCGTTACGATCGAAGCGGATCACCGAACCGTCGGCGCGGCGGATGTCCTTCGACGTGCGAACGATGACCGCCTTCGTGACCTCGCCCTTCTTCACGCGGCCGCGCGGGATCGCCTCCTTGACGGAGACGACGATGATGTCGCCGACCGAAGCGTATTTGCGCTTCGAGCCGCCGAGCACCTTGATGCACATGACACGACGCGCGCCGGAATTATCGGCGACGTCGAGATTGGATTGCATCTGGATCATGGCACGATCCTCAATCTAGAAGCCTCTCGGACCGGTTTCCGGCACCGCCTCATGCGAGGCGCCAGACCTCGTCCGACCGGGCTCCGCGCCCGGATTGCATTCCTGGAGCGAGCCTTCAGGCTTTCACCACGGCCTCGCCCACGACCACCCAGTTCTTCAGCTTCGACAAGGGGCGGCTCTCCTCGATCCGCACCTGGTCGCCCACCTTGTGGGCGTTCTTCTCGTCATGCGCGTGGTAGTTCTTGGTCCGCCGCACGGTCTTTTTCATGACCGGATGCAGGAAGCGACGCTCGACCTTGACCACGACGGTCTTGTCCTGCTTGTCGCTGACGACCACGCCTTGAAGGATGCGCTTGGGCATCTTGTTCTCCTCAACCCTTGGCCGCCGCGGCGGCCTTGTGCCGCGCCAGCGTCTTCACCCGCGCGATATCGCGCCGCACGACGCGCACGCGCGACGTGTTCTCGAGCTGACCCGTCGCTCGCTGGAAGCGCAGGTTGAACTGCTCCTTCTTGAGCCTCAGCAGCTCGTCTTGCAAGCGCATCGGCATTCATGGCCTTGAGATCGCCGAGCCGGTTGTCGGATTTCATGGTGCGTCTCCTCAATCCGGCAAGCGTTCGACGAAGCGCGTGCGGATCGGCAGCTTGGCCGCACCAAGCCGCAGCGCCTCGCGCGCGGTTTCGCTCGTCACGCCATCGACCTCGAACATGATGCGGCCGGGCTTCACCCGACAGCACCAGAGCTCCGGCGCCCCCTTGCCCTTGCCCATGCGCACTTCGATGGGCTTCTTCGATACGGGCACATCGGGAAACACCATGATCCAGACGCGGCCCGCACGCTTCATCTGGCGCGTGATGGCGCGCCGCGCCGCCTCGATCTGGCGCGCGGTGACGCGCTCGGGCTCCAGCGCCTTCAGGCCGTACTGCCCGAAATTCAGCTGGGTGCCGCCCTTGGACGTGCCATGGATGCGGCCCTTGTGCTGTTTGCGGAACTTGGTCTTCTTGGGTTGCAGCATGGCCTAAGCTCCCGCGCGCGACGAGCTGTCGCGTCGCCCGCCTCCACCACCGCCGCCGCGGTTCTCCTCGGTGATGCGGCGATCCTGCGCCATCGGGTCATGCTCGAGGATCTCGCCCTTGAAGATCCAGACCTTGATGCCGCAGGTGCCATAGGTGGTGAACGCGGTCGCCGTGCCGTAATCGATGTCGGCTCGCAGCGTATGCAGCGGCACGCGACCATCGCGCGTCTGCTCCATGCGCGCGATCTCGGCGCCGCCGAGACGCCCGGAACACACGATGCGGATGCCGCCGGCGCCAAGGCGCATCGCGGACTGGACGGCACGCTTCATGGCACGCCGGAAGGCGACGCGCCGCTCGAGCTGCTGGGCGATCGATTCGGCAACGAGCGTCGCATCGATCTCGGGCTTCCTGATCTCGACGATATTGATCGCCACCTCGGCCTTCGTCATCTCGCCGACGCTCTTGCGCAGCTTGTCGATGTCGGCGCCCTTCTTGCCGATCACGATTCCAGGGCGTGCCGAATGGATCGTGACCCGCGCCTTCTTGTGCGGACGCTCGATGACCACCTTCGACACGGCGGCCTGCTTGAGATCCTTCATCAGCTTGTCGCGAATGTGGATGTCCTCATGCAGCAGGCGGCTGTATTCGCCCCGGGTCGCGTACCAGCGCGAATCCCAGGTGCGATTGATGCCGAGACGAAGCCCGATCGGATTGACTTTCTGACCCATGCTGCGCTCCTCAAGCCTTCGCTTCGACTTCGCGCACCACGATAGTGAGGTGCGAGAACGGCTTCTCGATACGACCGGATCGCCCGCGGCCCTTGGCCTCGAACCGCTTCATCACGAGCGCCTTGCCCACATGCGCCTCGCTGACGATGAGATCATCGACATCGAGCTGGTGATTGTTCTCGGCGTTCGCGATCGCGCTTTCGAGACATTTGCGCACGTTCGAGGCGATGCGCTTGCGCGAAAACTCGAGATCGGCAAGCGCCGTCGCGACCTTCTTGCCGCGAATGAGCTGCGCCACGAGGTTCAGCTTCTGCGGGCTGATGCGGATCATGCGCTGGACGGCCTTGGCTTCGGTATCCGCGAGGGAGCGCGGACGAGCGGATTTTCCCATGTCTCACTCTCCTCGCTTATCGTCGCTTGGCTTTCTTGTCGCCGGCGTGGCCGTGGTAGGTGCGCGTCGGCGAGAACTCGCCGAATTTGTGGCCCACCATCTCCTCGGACACGTAGACGGGAATATGCTTGTGGCCGTTGTAGACGCCGAAGGTGAGGCCCACGAATTGGGGCAGCACCGTCGAGCGCCGGCTCCAGATCTTGATCACCTCCGAGCGGCCCGAGTTGCGCGCGGTGTCCGCCTTCTTGAGCAGATAGCCGTCGACGAACGGACCCTTCTTGACAGAACGTGCCATCGTTCGTTCCTCAGCTCTTCTTCTTGCGGGTGTGGCGGCTCGCCAGGATCATGCCGTCGGTGCGCTTGTTCATGCGTGTCTTCTTGCCCTTCGTCGGCTGTCCCCAAGGGGACACCGGATGGCGTCCGCCGGAGGTGCGGCCTTCGCCGCCGCCGTGCGGATGATCGATCGGGTTCATCGAGACGCCGCGGTTATGCGGCTTGCGGCCGAGCCAGCGCGAACGGCCGGCCTTGCCGAGATTGGTGTTCATGTTGTCGGGGTTCGACACCGCTCCGATCGAGGCGAAGCAGCCGCCATGGATCAGGCGCTGCTCGCCCGAAGAGAGCCGCAAGATCACATAACCCTGGTCGCGCCCGACGATCTGCGCATAGGAGCCGGCGGAGCGCGCGATCGCGCCGCCCTTGCCGATCTTCATCTCGATGTTGTGGACGATGGTGCCGACAGGGATCGCCTGAAGCGGCATGGCGTTGCCCGGCTTGATGTCGGCCTGCTCGGCGGCGATCACCTTGTCGCCTTGGGCCAGGCGCTGCGGCGCGATGATGTAGGATTTGGCGCCGTCCTCGAAGGCGATCAGGGCGATGAATGCCGTGCGGTTCGGGATCGTATTCGATGCGTTCGACCGTCGCCGTCTGGCCGAGCCTCTCGCGTCGCCGGAAGTCGACGATGCGGTAGCGCTGCTTGTGACCGCCGCCGCGAAAGCGCACGGTCACGCGCCCATGGTTGTTGCGCCCGCCGGAGGACGCCTTGCCCTCGGTGAGCGTCTTCTCGGGCTTGCCCTTGTAGAGGCTCGAGCGGTCGACGATCACGAGCTCGCGAAGGCTCGGCGTCACCGGTTTGAAATGCTTCAGCGCCATGGTTCGGTTTCCTTCGCGCTCAGAGGCCGGTGGTCACGTCGATCGACTGGCCGGCCGCCAGCGTGACGATGGCCTTCTTGACATCGGATTGCAGGCCGCTGCGACCGCGGAAATGCTTCACCTTGCCCTTGTGGACGAGGGTGTTCACCTTCTCGACCTTCACGTTGAACAGCTTTTCGACGGCCGCCTTGATTGCCGGCTTCGTCGCATCGCCGCGCACGCGGAAGACGATCTTGCCGTGCTCGGACGCCGTGGTCGCCTTCTCGGTAACGACGGGAGCGACGATCACGTCGTAATGTCGCGGATCCGTGCTCATTTGAAGCGCTCCTCGATGGCTTGCAGCGCGGCTTGCGTCAAAACGAGCTTTTCGCGCCGCAAGATGTCGTAGACATTGAGCCCCTGCACCGGCAGCACGTCGATATTCGGGATGGCGCGCGCGGCGAGCTTGAAATTCGCCTCGATCTCGGCGCCGTCGATGATCAGCGCGCTCGCGAGCCCGAGCTTGCCGAATTGCTCCTTCAGCGCCTTCGTCTTCGGCCCCTCGACGCTCGCCTTGTCGATGACGAGGATGGCGCCGTCCTTGGCCTTGGCCGAGAGCGCGTGCTTGAGGGCCAGCACCCTCACCTTCTTCGGCAGACCATGCTCATGGCTGCGCGGCAGCGGACCGAAGGCGCGGCCGCCGCCCCGGAACTGCGGCGACCCGCGCCGATCCATGGCGAGCATTGCCCGTGCCCTTCTGCTTGTAGAGCTTCTTCGTGGTGCGGGCGATATCGGCGCGGTTCTTCACCGCATGCGTGCCGGCGCGGCGCTTGGCGAGTTGCCAACGCACGCAGCGCTGCAAAATGTCGGCGCGCGGATCGAGACCGAAGATCTCGTCCGCGAGCGCGACCTCGCCCAGCCTCCTTGCCGTGAAGAGTGGTCATCGAGATCCGCATCACGCGACCTCCCCGCCGGCGGCATCAGGAGCCTTGGCCTGCGGCGCTTGCGCCTCGGCGGATTTCAGCTTCGCGAAACGCGCCGGGACGCGGCGCGTCCTTCGGCAGGCTGCGCTTCACCGCGTCGCGAACCCGGATCCAGCCGCCCTTGACACCCGGCACCGCGCCCTCGACGAGGATCAGATCCCTTTTCGACATCGGTCCGCACCACGCGCAAATTCTGCGTGGTGACGCGATCGACGCCGAGATGGCCGGCCATCTTCTTGTTCTTGAAAGTCTTGCCGGGATCCTGGCGGCCGCCCGTCGAGCCGAGCGAGCGATGCGAGATCGACACGCCGTGGGAGGCGCGAAGCCCGCCGAAATTCCAGCGCTTCATGCCGCCGGCGAAGCCCTTGCCCGTCGTCGTGCCCGTCACATCGACGAACTGGCCGGCGACGAAGTGGTCGGCCGTGATCTCGGCGCCCACCGGAATGAGCGCGTCGGGCGCGACGCGAAACTCCGCGACCTTGCGCTTCGGCTCGACCTTGGCGATGGCGAAATGGCCGCGCTCGGCGCGCGAGACGTTCTTCACCTTCGCCTTGCCGATGCCGAGCTGCACGGCGGTATAGCCGTTCTTCTCGACGGTGCGGTGCGCGACGACCTGGCAATGATCGACCTTGAGCACGGTCACGGGGACGTGCTCGCCCGCGTCGGTGAAGACGCGGGTCATGCCGACCTTCTGCGCGATGATGCCTGACCTCATGGACCTATTCCTCATCGGCTCGCGGCTTCTCGAAAGCCGCCGGAGCCGTCGTGAACCTCAGAGCTTGATCTCGACGTCGACGCCGGCCGCGAGATCGAGGCGCATCAGCGCATCGACCGTCTGCGGCGTCGGATCGACGATGTCGAGCACGCGCTTATGGGTGCGGATCTCGAATTGCTCGCGCGATTTCTTGTCGATGTGAGGCGAGCGATTGACGGTGAAGCGCTCGAGCCTCGTCGGCAGCGGAATGGGTCCGCGAACCTGCGCGCCCGTGCGCTTGGCCGTCGACACGATCTCGCGGGTCGACGCATCGAGAATCCGATGGTCGAACGCCTTGAGACGTATGCGAATGTTCTGACCGTTCATCGCTCAAATCCAATCGACGGCTTTCGTCCTTGCCAAAAACTCCGGGCGGCGACCGCTTCTCGGCGGCCCCGCCCGACTGTCCTCGCCTCTCTACTCGATGATCGAGGCGACGACGCCCGCGCCCACCGTTCGGCCGCCTTCGCGAATGGCGAAGCGCAGCTTCTCCTCCATGGCGATCGGCACGATCAACGTGACTTCCATCGACACGTTGTCGCCCGGCATCACCATCTCGGTGCCTTCGGGAAGCTTGATCACCCCGGTGACGTCGGTGGTGCGGAAGTAGAATTGCGGCCGGTAGTTGCCGAAGAATGGCGTATGCCGTCCGCCCTCTTCCTTGGTGAGGATATAGGCCTCCGCCATGAACTTCGTGTGCGGCTTCACCGAGCCCGGCTTGCAGAGCACCTGGCCGCGCTCCACTTCCTCGCGCTTCGTGCCGCGCAGCAGGCAGCCGACGTTGTCGCCGGCCTCGCCCTGGTCGAGCAGCTTGCGGAACATCTCGACACCGGTGATCGTCGACTTCAGCGTCGGCTTCAGGCCGACGATCTCGACTTCCTCGCCGACCTTGATGATGCCGCGCTCGATGCGGCCCGTCACCACCGTGCCTCGGCCGGAGATCGAGAACACGTCCTCGACCGGCATCAGGAAGGGCTGATCCTTCGGACGCTCGGGCTGCGGAATATAGTCGTCGACCGTATCCATGAGCTTGAGCACCGCGTCATGGCCGATCTCGGGCTTGGTGTTTTCGAGCGCGCAAAGCGCCGAGCCCTTGGTGATCGGGATGTCGTCCCCGGGGAACTCGTATTTCGACAACAGCTCGCGCACCTCGAGCTCGACGAGGTCGAGAAGCTCGGGATCGTCGACCATGTCGACCTTGTTCATGAAGACGACGAGGGCCGGCACGCCCACCTGACGCGCAAGCAGGATGTGCTCGCGCGTCTGCGGCATCGGGCCGTCGGCGGCGGAGACGACCAGGATGGCGCCGTCCATCTGAGCGGCGCCCGTGATCATGTTCTTCACGTAGTCGGCGTGCCCGGGGCAATCCACATGCGCGTAGTGGCGCTTCTTCGTCTCGTATTCGACGTGAGCCGTCGAGATGGTGATGCCGCGGGCTTTCTCTTCCGGCGCCTTGTCGATCTGATCATAGGCCGTGAAGGTCGCCCCGCCCGACTCGGCGAGCACCTTGGTGATGGCCGCCGTCAGCGAGGTCTTGCCGTGATCGACATGACCGATCGTGCCGATATTGCAGTGCGGCTTGGTGCGGTTGAATTTTTCTTTGGCCATCTCATTGCTCCATTCAAGGATCGTTGGCGAAGTCTCGGTCGAAGCATCGCCGGTAGGCGTAGTCGGCAGTCAGGCTTTCGTTCTCGTTTGCGGCAAGCGCGGCGACCTCAGGCGAATTTCGCCTGGACCTCCGCCGCCACCGCCGTGGGCACTTGCTCGTAATGGTCGAACTGCATGGTGAAGGTCGCGCGTCCCTGGCTCATCGAACGCAGGTTGTTGACGTAGCCGAACATGTTGGCGAGCGGCACCATGGCGTTGATGACATTGGCGTTGCCGCGCATGTCCTGGCCCTGGATCTGCCCGCGCCGCGAATTCAGGTCGCCGATCACCGAACCCGTGTAATCCTCGGGCGTGACGACCTCGACCTTCATGATCGGCTCGAGCAGCACCGAATGGCACTTGCGCAAGCCTTCGCGCAGGGCGGCACGAGCGGCGATCTCGAAGGCGAGGGCCGACGAATCCACATCGTGATAGGCGCCATCGACGAGCTCGACGTGAAGATCGACCACCGGGAAGCCGGCAAGCACGCCCGAGCCGAGCACGCTCTCGAGGCCCTTCTCGACGCCCGGAATATATTCCTTCGGCACCGAGCCACCGACGATCTTCGATTCGAAGACGAAGCCGGAGCCCGGCGCGCCGGGCATCAGGTTGATCTTGACCCGCGCGAACTGTCCGGAGCCGCCCGACTGCTTCTTGTGCGTGTAGTCGACCGTGCCTTCGCGCGTGATCTTCTCGCGATAGGCGACCTGGGGGGCGCCCACGCTCGCGTCCACCTTGTAGGTGCGGCGCAAGATATCGACCTTGATGTCGAGATGCAGCTCGCCCATCCCTTTGAGGATGGTCTGGCCCAATTCCTGATCCGTCGATACGCGGAAGGAAGGATCCTCGGCAACGAGCTTCTGCAAGGCGACGCCGAGCTTCTCCTGATCCGCCTTGGATTTCGGCTCGATCGCGACCTCGATGACCGGGTCGGGAAATTCCATCTTCTCAAGGATCACGGGCTTCTGCATGTCGCAAAGCGTGTCGCCGGTGCGGGTGTCTTTCAGCCCTGCGAGTGCCACGATGTCACCCGTGAAGGCTTCCTTGATGTCCTCGCGGTTGTTCGCGTGCATGAGGAGCATGCGCCCGACCCGCTCGCGCTTCTCCTTGGTCGAGTTCAGCACCGTGGTGCCGGATTCGATCTTGCCCGAGTAGATGCGGCAGAAGGTGATCGTGCCGACGAAGGGGTCGTCCATGATCTTGAAGGCGAGCATCGAGAACGGCTCGTCATCGGAAGGGCGACGCTCGATCGGCTGCTCGGTCTTGAAGTCGATGCCCGGTGATGGCTTCGCGATCGGCCGGCGAGGGAAGAAAATCGACCACGGCATCAAGAAGCGGCTGCACCCCCTTGTTCTTGAAGGCAGAACCGCAAAACACCGGGTGGAATTTGCGCCCGATGACCGCCTTGCGGATGAGCTTGCGAAGCGTTTCGTCGTCCGGCTCCTTGCCGTCGAGATAGGCCGTCATGGCCTCGTCGTCGAGCTCGACGCAGGCTTCGACGAGCTTGGTGCGATATTCCGCAGCCTTTTCCTTGAGATCTGCCGGAATCTCGATGTCGTTGAACTTCGCGCCGAGGGATTCTTCTTCCCAGACGATGCCCTTCATGCGCACGAGATCGATGACGCCCTTGAAGTTGTTCTCGGCGCCGATCGGCAATTGAATGCAGATCGGCTTGCCGCCGACGCGCGTCACGATCTGATCGACGCATTCGAAGAAGTCCGCGCCGATCTTGTCCATCTTGTTGACGAACACGATGCGCGGCACGTCATATTTGTCGGCCTGGCGCCAGACCGTTTCGGTCTGGGGCTCGACGCCTTGATTGCCGTCGAGAACACAGATCGCCCCGTCGAGCACGCGAAGCGAGCGCTCGACCTCGATCGTGAAGTCCACATGGCCGGGGGTGTCGATGATGTTCAGGCGCTTCTCGCGCCAGAAGCACGTCGTGGCGGCGGAGGTGATGGTGATGCCGCGCTCTTGCTCCTGCTCCATCCAATCCATGGTGGCGGCGCCGTCATGGACCTCGCCCATCTTATGGCTCTTGCCGGTGTAATAGAGGATGCGTTCCGTGGTCGTGGTCTTCCCGGCATCGATATGGGCCATGATGCCGAAATTGCGGTAGTCCTCGATCTTGTGCGTGCGTGGCATGGGACGATCTCACCAGCGATAATGCGAAAAGGCGCGGTTCGCCTCGGCCATGCGGTGGGTGTCCTCGCGCTTCTTCACCGCATTGCCACGGTTGTTCGATGCATCGAGCAACTCCGCGGAAAGGCGTTCGACCATGGTCTTGTCGTTGCGCGCGCGCGCCGCGGCGATCAGCCAGCGAATGGCGAGGGCCTGGCGACGCTCGTTGCGCACTTCAACCGGCACCTGGTAGGTCGCCCCGCCCACGCGCCGCGAACGCACCTCGATCGCGGGCGCGACGTTCTCGAGCGCCTGCTTGAACACGCCCAAGCGGATCGGCCTTCGCCTTTTGCTCGATCTGATCGAAGGCGCCGTAGACGATCAACTCGGCAACCGACTTCTTGCCCTCGTACATGATCGAGTTCATGAATTTCGCGACCACGAGGTCCCCGTATTTGGCATCGGGAACGAACTCGCGTTTTTCGGCACTGTGACGCCGGGACATCTGATCGTCTCCGTCTTCCGTCTTTTCCGTAAAGGCCGCTCCCGGACCTTCCCGAGCCGACGACCCATGCGTTTGTCTGTCCTTCATGGGCGGCCTCGCGACCATCCATGTCTTGTCCTTTGCCACGTCTTGTCTTTTGCCCGCGTGACCGGGCCGGCCATCCGCGACTGCTACCGCCACCGCGCCGATCTCGGGACCGCTGCTCGGCAGCGTCCGAGGACGACGCCACGCGTCATTTCGGCCTCTTTGCTCCGTATTTCGAGCGGCGCTGCTTGCGGTCCTTCACGCCTTGCGTATCGAGCACGCCGCGCAAGATGTGATACCGCACGCCGGGCAGATCCTTGACGCGCCCACCGCGTATCATCACGACCGAGTGCTCCTGCAGGTTGTGACCCTCACCCGGAATATAGCCGATGACCTCGAAGCCGTTGGTGAGCCTGACCTTGGCCACCTTGCGAAGCGCCGAGTTCGGCTTCTTCGGTGTCGTCGTGTAGACGCGCGTGCACACGCCGCGTTTTTGCGGGCAGGCATCGAGCGCGGGAGCCTTGTCCCTGTAGGTCTTCGGCTGTCGGGGCTTCCGGATCAGCTGGGAAATCGTCGGCATGATCGCCTTCCATCTCGGCGCCGCGAAGGCGCAAAGCCAAACGGACCATCTGCCGGTCAGGGCATCAGGTCCGCCTTCCAAACGCAGAGGACCGGGTCACCCCGATCATGCCATCATCGATTGTATCAATCGCAGACGGGCAGTGTTTGGACGCTCTTGCATCGGGCGCGCGGCGCGCTCGAACAGGCGAGGTCCACGACCTGCCGAAAACGTTATGCCGGCTCTAACGTCCGTTTCGCCAAACGTCAACAGGTAAATGGGCGCGCGCGCCCCCTTTTTCGAGTCCCGCCGCGAAACATTGCGCCTTGGCGAAGCAACGGAACGAAAGGGCCTGCCCTTCCGCTCGCGAGCGGCAGCCTTCGGCCCTGGCGAACTCAAAGCGTGGCGAAGACGCCGGCGCTTAAGTGCTCATCCCAAGAAAAAGCCGCCCCGAGGGGCGGCTTTCCGTCCGCTCTTTTCCGCTCAGCGAGCGCCGACCCTCTCCGCGGCGGGCGGAAGCGCTTCGAGCGCTTGCTCGCCCGAAGCTTCCAAGGCAGCGGCTTCGGCTGCCTTGTTGCGCTGCTCGAGGATGAGCTCGTCGCGATGGGAGGCGACCTCGCGGATGCGCGTGATCATCGAGCCCGTGCCCGCCGGAATGAGGCGGCCCACGATGACGTTCTCCTTGAGCCCTTCGAGCATGTCCTCCTTGCCGTTGACCGCGGCCTCGGTGAGCACGCGTGTGGTCTCCTGGAAGGAGGCCGCCGAAATGAAGGAGCGCGTCTGCAAGGAGGCCTTGGTGATGCCGAGCAGGACGGGATGACCGACGGCAGGCTTCTTGCCCTCGGCCACGAGCTTGTCGTTCAGCTCCTCGAGATCGATGCGATCCATCTGCTCGCCCTCGAGCAGGTCGCTATCGCCACCGTCGGCGATCTCGACCTTCTGCAGCATCTGGCGAACGATCACCTCGATATGCTTGTCGTTGATGTTGACGCCCTGAAGCCGGTAGACCTCCTGGATCTCATTCACGAGATAGGCGGCAAGCTCCTCCACACCCTTGATCGCAAGGATGTCGTGGGGAGCGGGATTGCCGTCGACGATGAAGTCGCCCTTCTCGATCAGATCACCGTCCTGGTGATAGACGTGCTTCGACTTCGGGACGAGATATTCGACCGTCTCGGACCCGTCATGCGGGATGAGGTTGATCCGGCGCTTGTTCTTGTAGTCGCGCCCGAACTGGATCGTGCCGGCCTTCTCCGCGATGATCGCCGCCTCCTTCGGCCGGCGCGCCTCGAACAGCTCCGCCACGCGCGGCAGGCCGCCCGTGATGTCGCGTGTCTTGGCGCTTTCGGTCGGAATCCGGGCGAGCACGTCGCCGGCCTTGACGACATTGCCCGGATCGACGGCGAGGATCGCCTCGGCCGGCAGCACATAGCGGGCCTCACCGCCGCGCGCGAGCTTGCCGATCTTGCCGTCCTTGCCGTTGATCACGATCGCGGGACGCAGCGACGAGGAGCGCGTATTGGCGCGCCAATCGATGACGACGCGCTTGGCGATGCCCGTCGCCTCGTCGATCGTTTCCGTCATCGAGCCGCCCTCGACGAGGTCCTCGAAGCCGATCTTGCCCGCAACCTCGGTCAGGATCGGCCGGGTGTACGGGTCCCATTCCGCGATGCGTTGGCCCCGCTTCACGGTATCGCCCTCATCGACCTTCAGCTTCGCGCCGAACTGGATGCGGTGCACGGCACGCTCGGTGCCATCCGGCCCGACGATGACGACCGCCAGATTGCGCGCCATGGCGATGAGATCGCCGGCGGAATTGCGCGCGATGTTGCGATTGCGGATCGTGACGTTTCCTTCGAAATTCGTCTCGATGAAGGATTGCTCGGAGATCTGAGCCGCGCCACCGATGTGGAAGGTGCGCATGGTGAGCTGCGTCCCCGGCTCGCCGATCGATTGCGCCGCGATGACGCCGACCGCTTCGCCGAGATTGACCGGCGTGCCCCGGGCAAGATCGCGCCCGTAGCATTTTCCGCACACGCCATCGCGCAGGGCGCAGGTGAGCACCGAGCGGATCTTCACTTCCTGGATGTTGGCGGCATTGATCGCGGCAATGTGCTTCTCGTCGATCAATTCGCCGGCCTTCACGATCACCTTCTTCCCGTCGGCGCCGACGACGTTCTGCGCCACGGTGCGACCGAGGATGCGCGAGGCGAGCGAAGCCACGACCTGTCCGGCATCGACGATGGCGCGCATCACGATGCCGTTCTTCGAGCCGCAATCGTAGCTGGTGATGATCGAATCCTGAGCGACGTCGACGAGACGACGCGTCAGATATCCGGAATTTGCCGTCTTCAGCGCCGTGTCGGCGAGACCCTTGCGCGCGCCATGCGTCGAGTTGAAATACTCGAGCACGTCGAGCCCCTCCTTGAAGTTCGAGATGATCGGACTCTCGATGATCTCGCCGGAAGGCTTCGCCATGAGGCCACGCATCGCGGCGAGCTGGCGCATCTGCGTGGGCGAGCCGCGCGCGCCCGAATGCGACATCATGTAGATGGAGTTCACCGGCAGGTCGCGCCCGTCATCGTCCTTCCTCACCGTCGAGATGCCTTGCATCATTTCCGTGGCGAGCCGGTCCGAGCATTTCGACCAGGCATCCACCACCTTGTTGTATTTCTCGCGCTGGGTGATGAGCCCGTCCTGGAACTGCTGTTCGTAATCCTTCGCGAGCGCACGTGTCTCGTCGACCACCTTCCACTTGTTGTCGGGCACGACCATGTCGTCCTTGCCGAACGAAATGCCGGCCTTGAACGCCTGGGTGAAGCCGAGATTCATGATCTTGTCGCAGAAGATCACCGTCTCCTTCTGTCCGCATTCGCGGTAGACGATGTCGATGAGGTTCGAGATCTCCTTCTTGGTCATCAGGCGATTGGCGATGTCGAAGGAGATCTTGGCGTGCTCGGGCAGGAGCTGGCCCAGCATCACGCGACCTGGCGTCGTGTCATGGATCTTCGAGGCGCGCTTGCCCTTCTCGTCCAGGCCCGTCCAGCGGAACTTGATCTTCGCGTGCAGGGTGACCGACTTCGTCTCGAGCGCATGCTCGAGCTGGCCGAGATCGCCGTAGAACCCTTGCTTTGGAATTTTCGCGCCCTTGTTCTTGGCGTAATCCTGAGCCTTGAAAAGCTTCTTCAGCTCGTCCTGCTCGAAATACCTGAACTCGCCCGGCTCCCCATCCGACATGATGGTGAGGTAATAGAGGCCAAGCACGATATCCTGCGAGGGCACGATGATCGGCTGACCATTGGCCGGATGCAGGATATTGTTGGTGGACATCATGAGCACGCGCGCTTCGAGCTGGGCCTCGAGCGAGAGCGGCACATGCACGGCCATCTGGTCGCCGTCGAAATCCGCGTTGAAGGCGGCGCACACCAAAGGATGCAGCTGGATCGCCTTGCCTTCGACGAGCGTCGGCTCGAACGCCTGGATGCCGAGGCGATGCAAGGTCGGCGCGCGGTTGAGCATCACCGGATGCTCGCGGATCACCTCGTCGAGGATGTCCCAAACCTCGGGCCGCTCCTTCTCGACGAGCTTCTTCGCCTGCTTCACGGTCGCCGCGAGCCCCTTCGCGTCGAGGCGCGAATAGATGAAGGGCTTGAACAGCTCGAGCGCCATCTTCTTCGGCAAGCCGCATTGATGCAGCTTGAGCTCGGGCCCGACCACGATCACGGAGCGGCCGGAATAGTCGACGCGCTTGCCGAGAAGGTTCTGGCGGAAGCGGCCCTGCTTGCCTTTCAGCATGTCGGCGAGGGATTTCAGCGGGCGCTTGTTCGCTCCCGTGATGACGCGGCCGCGCCGCCCGTTGTCGAACAGCGCATCGACCGCCTCCTGCAGCATCCGCTTCTCGTTGCGGATGATGATGTCGGGAGCGCGAAGCTCGATGAGACGCTTCAGGCGGTTGTTGCGGTTGATCACGCGCCGATAGAGATCGTTGAGGTCCGAGGTCGCGAAACGGCCGCCGTCGAGCGGCACGAGGGGCCGAAGATCGGGTGGAATCACCGGCACTTGCGTCAGGATCATCCATTCCGGCTTGTTGCCCGATTGGATGAAGGCCTCGATGATCTTGAGCCTGCGCATCAGCTTCTTGGGCTTCAGCTCGGAGGTCGTCGTTGCGATCTCCTGGCGCAGGTCGAGCGCGATCTTCGGCAAATCGAGGCTGATCAGGATCTCGCGAACGGCCTCGGCGCCGATGAGGGCGGTGAAGCTGTCCTCGCCATACTCCTCCTGGGCACGCAGCACGTCGTCCTCGGAGAGGAGCTGATACTGCTTCAGCGGCGTGAGGCCGGGCTCGATGACGATGTAGTTCTCGAAATAGAGGACGCGCTCGATGTCCTTCAGCGTCATGTCGAGCAGGAGCCCGATGCGCGACGGCAAGGACTTCAAGAACCAGATATGGGCGACGGGAGCCGCGAGCTCGATATGGCCCATGCGCTCGCGCCGCACGCGCGACAGCGTGACCTCGACGCCGCATTTCTCGCAGATGATGCCCTTGTATTTCATGCGCTTGTACTTGCCGCACAAGCACTCGTAGTCCTTGATCGGGCCGAAGATGCGCGCGCAGAAAAGGCCGTCACGCTCCGGCTTGAAAGTCCGATAATTGATCGTCTCGGGCTTCTTGATCTCGCCGAACGACCAGGACTTGATCTTCTCCGGGCTCGCCAGCGCGATCCGGATGCGATCGAACGCCACCGGCTGCGCCGGCTGGTTGAAGATGCTCATGACCTCTTGGTTCATCGCCATCTCCTCAAATCTGGGCCGCGCCGGACACACCGGACAACGGCGGGAAAACTGGTGTCACCTCTCTCGCGGCGCGAAAGAGGCATTGTTCGATTGAGCTTACGAAGTTGAGCTTTCGGCTCTCCTCACTCGGCCGCCTCCGCTGTCGGCGGCGTCACGGGTGGAGCGCGCTTCGACGCGAGCTCCACGTTGAGGCCGAGCGAACGCATCTCCTTGACGAGCACGTTGAAGCTCTCCGGAATGCCTGCCTCGAAAGTGTCGTCGCCGCGCACGATCGCCTCATAGACCTTCGTGCGACCCGCCACGTCGTCGGACTTGACGGTGAGCATCTCCTGCAAGGTGTAAGCCGCGCCATAGGCTTCGAGCGCCCACACCTCCATCTCGCCGAAGCGCTGTCCACCGAACTGCGCCTTGCCGCCGAGTGGCTGCTGGGTGACGAGGCTGTAGGGCCCGATCGAACGTGCGTGGATCTTGTCGTCCACGAGGTGGTTCAGCTTCAGCATGTAGATATAGCCGACCGTCACCTTGCGGTCGAAGGCCTCGCCGCATCGCCCGTCGTAAAGCGTCACCTGGCCGGATTTGTCGAGGCCCGCCATCTCCAGCATGTCCTCGATGTCGCCTTCCTTGGCTCCGTCGAAGACCGGGGTGGCGATCGGCACGCCGCGAGACAAGCTGCCCGCCATCTCGACAAGATCGGCATCCTCGAGTTCCGCGACGGCGCTGCCCTTGCCGTAGATCTTCTCGATCGTCTTGCGCAGCTTCTTGGCGTCATGCGCCTTGCGGTAGGCCTCGACGGCCGCCGCGATCTGCTTGCCGAGCCCCGCGCAGGCCCAGCCGAGATGCGTCTCGAGGATCTGGCCGACGTTCATGCGGCTCGGCACGCCGAGCGGGTTCAGGACGATGTCGACCGAAGTGCCGTCCTCGAGGAACGGCATGTCCTCGACCGGCACGATCTTCGACACGACGCCCTTGTTGCCGTGGCGACCCGCCATCTTGTCGCCCGGCTGGATCTTGCGCTTCACGGCGACGAAGACCTTGACCATCTTCATGACGCCGGGCGGCATCTCGTCGCCGCGTTGCAGCTTCTCGACCTTGTCGAGGAAGCGCTGCTCGAGCCCCTTTCTTCGACTCGTCATACTGCCGGCGCATCGCCTCGATCTCGCTCATGAGAGCGTCGTTGGAGAAGGCGAAGGTCCACCATTGCGAACGCGGGTAGTGGGCGAGCGTCTCCTTGTCGAGCTTGGTGTCCTTCTTGAAGCCCTTCGGACCCGCGACCGCCTTCTTGTTGTGCACGAGCTCGCCAAGACGCGCATAGACGTTGCGGTCGAGGATCGCCTGCTCGTCGTCGCGGTCCTTGGCCAGCCGCTCGATCTCCTCGCGCTCGATCGCCTGGGCGCGTTCGTCCTTCTCGACGCCGTGCCGATTGAAGACACGCACTTCGACGACCGTGCCCTGCACGCCCGGCGGGCACGCGCAGCGAGGTGTCGCGCACGTCGGAAGCCTTTTCGCCGAAGATGGCGCGCAGCAGCTTCTCCTCCGGCGTCATCGGGCTTTCGCCTTTCGGCGTGATCTTGCCGATCAGGATGTCGCCTGCCTGGACCTCCGCACCGATATAGACGATGCCCGCCTCGTCGAGGTTCTTCAAAGCCTCTTCGGAAACATTCGGGATGTCGCGGGTGATCTCCTCAGGCCCGAGCTTGGTGTCACGAGCCATCACCTCGAATTCCTCGATGTGGATCGAGGTGAACACGTCCTCTTTCGCGATATTCTCCGAAAGCAGGATCGAAGTCTTCGAAGTTGTAGCCGTTCCAGGGCATGAAGGCGACGAGCACATTGCGCCCGAGCGCGAGCTCGCCGAGCTCGGTGGAAGGCCCGTCGGCGATGATCTCGCCTTTCTGCACGATGTCGCCCACCTTCACCAGCGGGCGCTGGTTGATGCAGGTCGATTGGTTGGAGCGTTGGAACTTCATGAGGCGGTAGATGTCGACGCCGGGCTTCGTGGGATCGAGATCCTCGGTGGCGCGCACCACGATGCGCGAGGCGTCCACCTGATCGATGATGCCGGTGCGCCGCGCGGCAATCGCGGCGCCGGAATCGCGCGCCACGGCGCCTTCCATGCCGGTGCCCACGAAAGGCGCGTCCGCCTTGAGCAGCGGCACGGCCTGCCGCTGCATGTTCGAGCCCATCAAGGCCCGGTTGGCGTCGTCGTTTTCGAGGAACGGGATAAGGGCGGCCGCGACCGAGACGAGCTGCTTGGGCGAGACGTCCATGTAGTCGACGCGTTCGGGCGGCACCACGATCACGTCGCCCGCGTGCCGGCAGACGACGAGGTCGTCGGTCAGCTTGCCGTGCTTGTCGACCGCCGACATGGCCTGCGCGACGTAATGCTTTGCCTCTTCCATCGCGGAGAGATAGTTCACCTGATCGGTGACCTTGCCATGGGTCACGCGCCGGTAGGGGCTCTCGATGAAGCCGTATTTATTGATCCGCGCGAAGGTCGCGAGCGAGTTGATGAGGCCGATATTCGGGCCTTCCGGCGTCTCGATCGGGCAGATGCGTCCGTAATGGGTCGGGTGCACGTCGCGCACCTCGAAGCCCGCCCGCTCACGCGTCAGGCCGCCAGGCCCCAAAGCCGAAAGTCTTCTTTTATGAGTGATTTCGGAAAGAGGATTGATCTGATCCATGAACTGTGAAAGCTGCGACGAGCCGAAGAACTCGCGCACCGCCGCCGCAACCGGCTTGGCGTTGATCAAGTCCTGCGGCATCACGGTCGCGATCTCGACCGACGACATGCGTTCGCGCACCGCGCGCTCCATGCGCAGCAAGCCGACGCGGAACTGGTTCTCCATCAATTCGCCGACCGAGCGCACGCGCCGGTTGCCGAGATGGTCGATGTCGTCGACCTCGCCACGCCCGTCGCGCAGCTCGACGAGCTCCTTGACGACCGCGAGGATATCCTCCTTGCGCAGCACGCGAACCGTGTCTTCGGCCTTGAGGTCGAGGCGCATGTTCATCTTCACGCGTCCGACCGCCGAAAGATCGTAGCGCTCGGAATCGAAGAACAGCGAATTGAACATCGTCTCCGCGGTCTCGAGCGTCGGCGGCTCGCCGGGACGCATGACGCGGTAGATGTCGAATAGCGCCTCTTCGCGCGTGGAGGCCTTGTCGACCGCCAGCGTGTTGCGGATATAGGCGCCGATATTGACGTGATCGATATCGAGGAGCGGCAACTGCGTGACGCCCGCCTCGATCAGGCTGTCGAGCAGCTTCGGCTCGATCTCGGCGCCGGCCTCGACGTAGATTTCACCCGTCTCGGGATTGACGATGTCTTCCGCGATATATTGACCGACGAGATCCTCGTTCGTGAGCTTGATCGCCTCGACGCCCTTCTCGGCGACGAGACGGGCCACGCGCGCGGTGACCTTGCGGCCGGCTTCGATGACCACGTCGCCGGAATCGGCATCGACGATGTCGTTGGGCGGCGTCGTCCCCTTCAGGCGCTCAGGATCGAAAGGTTGGCGCCAGGTCTCGCCGTCGCGCGTGATCGTGATCCTCTGATAGAAATGGGCGAGGATTTCCTCGCCATCCATGCCGAGCGCGTAGAGCAGCGAGGTGACGGGGATCTTGCGCTTGCGGTCGATGCGCGTGTGCACGATGTCCTTGGCGTCGAATTCGATGTCGAGCCAGGACCCGCGGTAGGGAATGATGCGAGCGGCGAAGAGCAGCTTGCCCGAGGAATGCGTCTTGCCCTTGTCGTGATCGAAGAACACGCCAGGCGAGCGATGCATTTGCGAGACGATGACGCGCTCGGTGCCGTTGACGATGAAGGTGCCGTTCGACGTCATGAGCGGCATATCGCCCATGTAGACGTCTTGCTCCTTGATATCCTTGACGGATTTCGCCTGCGTGTCGGGATCGACATCGAACACGATGAGCCGCAGCGTCACCTTGAGGGAGCCGCGAAGGTGATGCCGCGCTGGCGGCATTCGTCGACGTCGAATTTCGGCGGCTCGAACTCGTATTTCACGAAATCGAGCTGGGCGGTCTTGGCGAAGTCCGAGATCGGAAAGATCGACTTGAAAACAGCCTGCAGGCCGTCATTGGTCCGCTTGGCGCCGACTTCGTGGATCTGGAGGAACTGATCGTAGGAAGCCTTCTGCACCTCGATGAGGTTCGGCATCACCGCGCCTTCGCGGACCTTGCCGAAATATTTCCGGATACGGTTGCGGCCTGTGAACGTTTGAGCCATGTCGCTCCTCTTGCCTTTCTCATGGTCCGGGCTCGACACCGGACGGCGAATACGCTTACCCTCGTGGGACGCTCAAGCCTGATCGGCTTGGGCCATTCCATTGCGGCCAAATCCGCGGCCACCGAAGCTTTCGACGGCCCGATTTCTCGGCGCAATGGTGGACATCGCAGTCCTGTTCATCCTCTGGCCGGCCCTCGCCCGCCGATGTCGATCCGCTCTCGCGAACCAACGAATCCCAACACGAAAACCCCGGAGCCGAACGGCTTCAGGGCTCACGTAAAAGAGGCGTTCCTATGACGCCTCGCCTGACGCGCGCGGCATCGCCCGCGATACCGCTCAAACCATGCAGTGCCGGCCAAGGCCGGCCCGAAACTCACTTCAGCTCGACCTTCGCGCCCGCCTTCTCGAGCTGGGCCTTCAGCTTGTCGGCCTCTTCCTTGCTGACGCCCTCCTTAACGGGCTTCGGAGCGGCCTCGACCAGGTCCTTGGCTTCCTTCAGGCCAAGCCCCGTGATGGCGCGAACTTCCTTGATCACCTCGATCTTCTTGTCTCCGATGGCGGCGAGCACGACCGAGAACTCCGTCTGCTCCTCGACGGCAGGGTGCAGCCGCCCCGCCCGCGCCCGGAGCCGCAGCGACCGCGATGGCCGCGGCAGCCGAAACGCCCCATTTTTCCTCGAGCATCTTGGCGAGCTCGGCGGCCTCGAGGACGGTGAGGCCGGAAAGTTCGGTCACGAGTTTGGAAAGATCAGCCATGGGAGACGTTCCTTATTTAGGTCGGTTTCGATGAATTCCAAGCGGGGTTGATGGGCAGTCTGATTCCACAAAGGGGGAAAAGCGACGGCCTCAGGCCGCCTCGTTCTTGTCGCCATAGGCGGCGAAAACACGTGCGAGCTTCGCCGCGGGCGCGTTGGCAAGCTGCGCGAGCTTGGTCGCCGGCGCCTGAATGAGGCCGACGAGCTTGGCTCTCAATTCGTCGAGCGAGGGCATGCTGGCGAGCGTCTTGACCCCATTGGGATCGAGGGAGGTGCTCGCCCATCGCGCCGCCGAGCACGACGAGCTTCTCGTTCACCTTGGCGTAGTCGTCGCGACCTTCGCCGCCGCCACCGGGTCAGCCGAATAGGCGAGCAGCGTCGGCCCCTTCAACAGCGCGGCGATCGAGGCGACCTCGCGTGCCGTCAAGCGCGATCTTGGCGAGCCTGTTCTTCGCGACCTTCACCGACACGCCGGCCTGCTTGGCCTGCTTGCGCAAGGCCTGCATGTCGGAGACGGTGAGGCCGGCATAATGAGCGACGATCACCGACGCGTTCGCCTGGAAGGTCGAACGAAGCGTCGTCACGAACTCTTGCTTTTGCGCACGTTCCACGTGGGCTCTCTTCATCGACGAGGGCGGTCAGGAACTTTCGCTCCCTGCCCGCCGGTTGCACTTCAAGCCGGCGTGACGCCGTGAAGCGTCCTGCGGCGGCGATTACCAGTGCCTGTCCGGCCGAGCGGGAGAACCCGCGACCTCGGTCCAGTCGGTCAAAGCCGAAACCGCGAGGAACTGATCCCACCCGCGGCCTGTAGCTCATCCCATCTGCGCAGGCGAAGCGTTTTTAAGCCGGCGGAGCCGGCGCCTGCGGTCTCGGACAGGTTATCGATCCGCCCTCCCCGAAGCACCTCGATCCCACCAAGGCCGACCGGCACTTGACAGAAGCGTGAAATTGGAGCGCCATCCGCACCGGAGGAAGCGGGCAACCGCATCGTCAAGGCAAGCCGCCAAGGCGACGCGCCCGAAAAGGCCCTTTGAGGAGTCTTCACGGAAGCGCGTCTCTTAGACGGTCGGCGTCGCTTTGCCAAGAGGCCAGAACGAAAAATCCTGCCTTTTTTGAAGGCATCGGCAAGCTGACGAAGCCGCCGGGACCGCCGGCGGCTTAAAATTGAGGCATTTGTGGTGATTGGGCAGGGCCAGCCGGACATGGCCGGAAAAGGCGGGGCCTTGCATTCAGCTGAGGAAAGCCCCATCGGAGCATGAACCGGTGGTTTTTCTTCTCCGCCTGCGTTTCGCTAGCGGCACACGCGCCGCGGACCCCAGGGCGTCTCGCGGACCCAGCACCGATGCCAGCCGTAGGCGTAAGGACGCGGGCCCCAGTAGTTGCGCACGCATCCGCCATAGGGACCCCGGTGGAAGGCCGGTCCACAGCCTCCCGCGATAAGGGTGACGCTGGCGTTGCCGGATCCAGTTGTCGCGAGGGGGAATGCGCCGGCTTCGACGGGAATCGCCGCAACCATGAGAATGGCCGCGGTGGCGGAAATATGGTCTTACGCATCGGTCTTCCTTTTTTCATTTTCGAGGTTTTCTTCCAGGTCGCTCCCTTGCCGCAAGCCGTTGGCTCCAAGAGCCGCGGGTCAATCCCTTCGATTTCGGCAAATCAAAGCCGGCACACGGCAGGCGCAGCTGATAGCCGGTATGCCCGTTCAAATCCGATCGGTTCGGATGTCCGACTGCGATGACCGACGCCCGCTTGAACGAGCGTCCACCCGTCGCTAGAAGGACCGCGTCCGGCCTGCCCGCACTCCTGGAATCACGGGTCGAGACAAGCTCGCCCCGGCGGGCGCCACCAATGCTCGATTCCGCAATTTGGGAAAATTCCATGGCGCGCAGCAAGATAGGCCTCATCGGCGCAGGCCAGATCGGGGGCACGCTCGCCCATCTCGTCGGGCCTCAAGGAACTCGGCGACGTGGTCATGTTCGACATTGCCGAGGGACTCCCCCAGGGCAAGGGCCTCGACATCGCCAAATCTTCCCCCGTCGAGGGCTTCGACGCCCGAATTACAAGGGCACCCAATCCTATGCGGATCTCGAGGGCTGCGATGTCGTGATCGTGACCGCAGGCGTGCCGCGCAAGCCCGGCATGAGCCGCGACGATCTGCTGGGCATCAACCTCAAGGTGATGGAGGCGGTCGGCACCGGCATCAAGCAATATTGCCCGAAGGCTTTCGTCGTCTGCATCACCAACCCGCTGGACGCGATGGTCTGGGCCTTGCAGAAATTCTCAGGGTTATCGTCGAAGAAGATCGTCGGCATGGCGGGCGTGCTCGATTCGGCGCGCTTTCGCTTCTTCCTCAGCCAGGAATTCGGCGTCTCGGTCGAGGATGTGTCCGCCTTCGTGCTCGGCGGCCATGGCGACGACATGGTGCCGCTCGTGCGATACTCGACGGTCGCCGGCATTCCCCTCCCCGATCTCGTCAAGATGGGCTGGACCACGCAAGCCAAGATCGACGCCGTCGTCGAGCGCACCCGCAAGGGCGGCGGCGAGATCGTCAATCTTCTGAAGACGGGCTCGGCTTTCTATGCCCCCGCCGCTTCCGCGATCTCGATGGCCGAGAGCTATCTGCGGGACAAGAAGCGGGTTTTGCCCTGCGCCACTTATCTCGACGGGCAATATGGACAGAAGGGGCTTGTTCCTCGGCGTGCCGGTCGTCATCGGAGCCGGCGGCGTCGAGCGTGTCGTCGAGATTGCCTTGAACGGCGAGGAAAAGGCGATGTTCGAAAAATCGGTCGCTTCGGTGAAGGGGCTGATCGACGCCTGCAAGAGCATCAATCCGGCCCTGAAGGGGTGAAGGACCAGGCCCCGGCACGGCATCGCGCGTCGACGGCAAGGCAGACGAGCGCTGATGGGCCGCGACGCCAGGAATTCCTCCCGAGAGCGCCTCCAGGAACCGCTCGATGAACATCCATGAATACCAGGCCAAGGCGGTGCTCAGGGAGTTCGGCGTGCCGGTCTCGCGCGGCAAGCCGGCCTTCACGCCGGACGAGGCCGAAACCGCCGCAAAGGAGCTCGGCGGCCCGCTCTTCGTGGTGAAGAGCCAGATCCATGCGGGCGGGCGCGGCAAGGGCAGGTTCAAGGAGGCCGCCGCCGGCGACAAGGGCGGCGTGCGGCTCGCCAAATCGCGTCGAGGAGGTGAAGCGCTTCGCGCAGGAGATGCTCGGCGAGCACGCTCGTCACGGTGCAGACCGGCCCAGCCGGAAAGCAGGTGAACCGGCTCTATGTCGAGGACGGCTCGGCGATCGCACGCGAGCTCTATCTGTCGATGCTCGTCGATCGCGAGACGTCGCGCGTCGCTTTCGTCGTTTCGACCGAAGGCGGCATGGACATCGAGAAGGTGGCGCATGATACGCCCGAGAAGATCGTTTCCTTCTCGGTCGATCCCGCGACCGGCGTCATGACCTATCACGGCCACAAGGTCGCGAAGGCCTTGGGACTTACCGGCGATCTCGCCAAGCAGGCCGAGAGGCTCGTCGCGCAGCTCTACGCCGCCTTCGTTGCCAAGGACATGAGCCTCCTCGAGATCAATCCGCTCATCATCACGAAGGACAACCGGCTCGTCTGCCTCGACGCCAAGATCTCCTTCGACGACAACGCGCTTTATCGCCACCCCGATATCATGGCGTTGCGCGACACGAGCGAGGAGGACGCGAAGGAGATCGAAGCCTCGAAGCACGACCTCTCCTACGTGGCGCTCGACGGCACGATCGGCTGCATGGTGAACGGCGCTGGCCTCGCCATGGCCACCATGGACATCATCAAGCTCTATGGCGAGGAGCCCGCGAATTTCCTCGATGTCGGTGGCGGCGCGACCAAGGAGAAGGTCACGGCCGCCTTCAAGATCATCACCGCCGACCCGAAGGTGAAGGGCATTCTGGTCAACATCTTCGGCGGCATCATGAAATGCGACATCATCGCCGAAGGCGTGATCGCGGCGGTGAAGGAGGTTGGCCTCAAAGTGCCCCTCGTGGTGCGGCTCGAGGGCACGAATGTCGAGCTCGGCAAGGCGATCCTCGATAAATCGGGACTGAACGTGATCTCGGCCGATGATCTCGATGACGCCGCAAGGAAGATCGTGGGCGCGGTGAAAAGAAGGCGGCCCAAGCCACGGGCCGGGTTCAAGATTGCAATCTCGATTGCTTCGCGACGCAGTCCCCCATAGACCGTGTTGAGAGAACGGAGCTGCGCTCATGAAGAATATCACCTCGCGCGACGAGGACTGCTGGAAGTCGGATCGCCGTTAGCCGGGACACGAAGTGAATGCGATGGCGCGAACATTTGGACGATCGCAAGAACAAGACCGGCTCATGGTCGCGGAATCGCGATGAGAAAATTCCCGCGCTCGATCCCGGCTACAAGTCCCCTCAGGAGCCGTGGCCGCATGAATTCGTGATACGAACGGCTGATACGCGTGGCGGACGCATAGCGATGCCAAGAATGGCGCACCGGCATGCTGGAAGCAGCGCCGATCTCCAAGGTCTCGCAGAATCGATCACGTCGCGCACCTGCAGCTCGTAATCGCCGATCATCGGACCGCGACGCATGGCCGTGGAGCGGCAAGCCAGTTAACGGATGCGGGATCCTGCGGATCGAGGACTCGGCGCCGACCCTGACCGACGGCCTCAGCTGAAATCTACGGCTCGGTTAAGGTCTGAACCCTCCTTCTCAACTGACAGGCAGAAGGCCACCAATGTCCATCCTCATCGACGCCGCCACCAAGGTCATCTGCCAAGGCTTCACCGGCAAGAACGGCACCTTCCATTCCGAGCAGGCGATCGCCTATGGAACGCGGATGGTCGGCGGCGTGGCGCCCGGCAAGGGCGGGGCGCAGCATTTGAATCTGCCCGTGTTCGACACGGTGCTCGAGGCGCGCGAGGCGACCGGCGCGGACGCGAGCGTGATCTATGTGCCGCCGGCGGGCGCGGCGGATGCCATTTGCGAGGCGATCGATGCCGCAGGTGCCGTTGATCGTCTGCATCACCGAGGGCATTCCGGTCGCCGACATGATCCGCACCAAGCGTGCGCTTTCCGGCTCGAAATCGCGCCTGATCGGGCCGAATTGCCCAGGCGTCATGACGGCGGGCGAATGCAAGATCGGCATCATGCCGGGCCAGATCTTCAAGCGCGGGTCGGTCGGCATCGTGTCGCGCTCGGGCACGCTCACCTACGAGGCCGTCTACCAGACGACGCGCGAAGGCCTCGGCCAGACCTCCGCTGTCGGCATCGGCGGCGACCCGGTCAAGGGGACGGAGTTCATCGACATTCTCGAGATGTTCCTGGCCGACCCCGAAACCCGCTCGATCGTGATGATCGGCGAGATCGGCGGCTCGGCCGAGGAGGATGCGGCGCAATTCCTGCGCGACGAGGCGAAGCGTGGGCGCAAGAAGCCGATGGTCGGCTTCATCGCCGGGCGCACCGCGCCGCCCGGGCGCCGCATGGGCCATGCGGGAGCGATCATTTCCGGCGGAAAGGGCGACGCGGAAGAGCAAGACCGCGGCGATGGAGGCGGCCGGAATCAAGGTGTCGCCCTCTCCGGCCCGCCTCGGAAAAACCTTGGTCGAGGTCTTGAAGAACTGAAGGCATCCGACAGCGACGCTGGCGTCGAGCCGAGCCGTCGGGCATGGAGAGACCGTTTCCGTGCCGCGTCTACGAACACCATATTGATGTCGTCATTGATGTCGTCGCCCTCCTCGCCCGACACCTCACGGGCGGTACGAGGACTTCAAGGATCCGCACGAATGGCTCGCCAAACTCCAAACGACGCCTTCTCGACAAAGCTCCTTCCTCTATGGCGGCAACGCCGCCTATGTCGAACAGCTCTACGACGAGTACCGGCGCGATCCCGCGAAAGTCGATCGCGAGCTGGCGCCAATTCTTCGAGGGGCTGAAGGACGAGAGCTCGCTTGTCGAGAAGAACGCCGAAGGCGCTTCCTGGAAGCAGCCGGGCTGGCCGATCGCGGTGAATGGCGAGCTCGTCTCGGCGCTCGACGGCAACTGGCTCACCCTCGAGAAAGCGGTCGGCGAAAAGATCAGGACACAAGACCGGGATCGATCGGAGGCGAGCTCTCCGCCGCCGAGATCGCCCAGGCGACGCGCGACAGCGTGCGCGCCATCATGATGATCCGCGCCTACCGCATGCGCGGTCATCTCCACGCCAATCTCGACCCTTTGAACCTCGAGCCGAAGCGCGACCATGAGGAGCTGCATCCCTCGACCTACGGTTTCAGCGAAGCGGATTACGACCGCAAGATCTTCATCGACAACGTGCTCGGCTACGAGTTCGCGACCTTGCGCGAGATGCTCGCGGTGCTCGAGCGCACCTATTGCTCGACCATCGGCTACGAGTTCATGCACATCTCGAATCCGCAGGAGAAGGGCTGGCTGCAGGAACGCATCGAGGGGCCGGACAAGGAGATCGCCTTCACGCCGGAGGGCAAGCGCGCCATCCTCAACAAGCTCGTGCAGTCGGAAGGTTTCGAGAAATTCGCCGATCTGCGCTATCGCGGCACGAAGCGCTTCGGGCTCGACGGCGCCGAGGCGATGGTGCCGGCGCTCGAGCAGATCATCAAGCGCGGCGGAGCGCTCGGCGTGCGCGAGATCGTGCTCGGCATGTCCCATCGCGGGCGCCTCAACGTGCTCGCCAACGTGATGCACAAGCCGACGCGCGCCATCTTCCACGAATTCAAGGGCGGCTCCTTCACTCCCGACGAGGTGGAGGGCTCGGGCGACGTGAAATACCATCTCGGCGCCTCGTCCGACCGCGAGTTCGATGGCAACCAGGTGCATCTCTCGCTCACCGCCAATCCCTCCCATCTCGAGATCGTCGACCCGGTGGTGCTCGGCAAGGTGCGAGCGAAGCAGGACCAGCACAACTGCCCGCCCGATCAGCGCACCGCCGTGATGCCGCTGCTGATCCATGGCGATGCCGCCTTCGCCGGCCAGGGCGTGGTCGCCGAGTGCTTCGGCTTGTCCGGACTGAAGGGCCACCGCACCGGCGGTTCCTTGCATTTCATCGTCAACAATCAGATCGGCTTCACCACCTATCCGCGCTATTCGCGCTCCTCACCCTATCCGTCGGACGTCGCCAAGATGGTGGAGGCGCCGATCTTCCATGTGAACGGCGACGATCCCGAAGCCGTGGTCTTCGTCGGCCAAGATCGCGACCGAATACCGCCAGCGTTTCCAGAAGCCCGTCGTCATCGACATGTTCTGCTATCGCCGTTTCGGCCACAACGAAGGCGACGAGCCCGCATTCACCCAGCCTCTGATGTACAAGACCATCCGGGCGCATAAGTCGACGCTTGCGCTCTACGCCGAAAAGCTCGTCGCCGAGGGCGTCATCGCCGAGGGCGAGGTCGAGAAGATGCAGGCGGGCTGGCGCCAGCGCCTCGACGAGGAATTCGAGGCGGCGCAGTCCTTCAAGGCGAACAAGGCCGATTGGCTCGACGGCGCCTGGTCGGGCATGCACGCCGTGAAGCTCGACGAGGACGATGCGCGACGCGGCCAGACGGGCGTCGAGGAAAAGACCCTGCGCCTGATCGGCGAGCGCATCACCGCCGTTCCTGAAGGCTTCGCCGTCCACAAGACGATCCAGCGCTTCCTCGACAATCGGCGCGAGGCGCTGAAGAGCGGCAAGGATATCGATTGGACAACAGGCGAATCCCTCGCCTTCGGCTCGCTCTGCCTCGAAGGCCACCCCGTTCGCCTCTCCGGCCAGGACAGCGAGCGCGGCACCTTCTCGCAGCGCCACAGCGTGCTTGTCGATCAGAACACCGAGGACCGCTTCACGCCGCTCAACCACATCAAGGAGGGTCAGGCGCGCTTCGAGGTGATCAACTCGATGCTTTCCGAAGAGGCCGTGCTCGCCTTCGAATACGGCTATTCGCTCTCCGAGCCCAACGCGTTGACGCTCTGGGAGGCCCAGTTCGGCGATTTCGCCAACGGCGCGCAGGTCGTGTTCGACCAGTTCATCTCCTCGGGCGAGCGTAAATGGCTGCGCATGTCCGGCCTCGTCTGCCTGTTGCCGCATGGCTACGAAGGCCAGGGGCCCGAACATTCTTCCGCGCGGCTCGAGCGCTTCCTGCAGATGTGCGCCGAGGACAATATGCAGGTCGTCAACGCCTCGACGCCGGCGCAATATTTCCATGTGCTTGCGCCGCCAGCTCAAGCGCGATTTCCGCAAGCCCCTGATCCTGATGACGCCGAAGTCGCTGCTGCGCCACAAGCGCTGCGTCTCGACGATCGAGGAATTCGCGCCGGGCGCGACCTTCCATCGCTGGCTCATGGATGACACGGAGAGATTGCCCTCGGAGGCGATCAGGCTCGTGAAGGACAACAGGATCCGTCGCGTGGTCATGTGCTCGGGCAAGGTCTATTTCGATCTTTACGAGGAGCGGGAGAAACGCGGCCTCGAGGATGTGTATCTCCTGCGCGTCGAGCAGCTCTACCCCTTCCCGCTGAAGTCGCTCGCCCAGGAGCTCGCGCGCTTCAAGAACGCCGATCTCGTCTGGTGCCAGGAAGAGCCCAGGAACATGGGCGCTTGGAGCTTCGTCGAGCCCTGTCTCGAATGGGTGCTCGGCCAGGCGGGCGTCAAGGCGAAGCGAGCGCGCTACGCCGGCCGCCCGGCCACGGCAGCGACCGCCGCCGGCGTCATGTCCAAGCATCTCACGCAGATCCAGACCTTCATGGACGAAGCCTTCGCGTCTTAGAGCGGATGCGGGATC
Organism: uncultured Alphaproteobacteria bacterium; assembly: GCA_963713805.1. GTDB lineage: Bacteria > Pseudomonadota > Alphaproteobacteria > Rhizobiales > Beijerinckiaceae > GAS188. Next base: position 165,681 of record CAVQNF010000019.1, read on the forward strand.
GAGAGAGCGACATGGCTCTCAATCGCTTGTTTTGACGCATGATCTTATCGCAAGAATCGTTCCCATTCTTGCGCGGATCAGGCTCTACGCGAAGGCACCGTCTTCGCCGATCGGGAGATTGACCCCGCGGCGCTGAGGGCCACAGTTCCGCGCATGGCGCTGGGACGAGAAGGTCTGCCGCCCGAGGGCAGGGGCGGACACAAGCGTTTCGGCATCGAAGGTAGGACGCGCGGAACCCGCTGGCCATGTCCTTCACCAAGCCCATGTCCTTCACCAAGCCGGTGCTCCTCGTCGGCGGCGCGACCGCGCTGTCGCGTTTGCTCGGTTTCGTGCGCGATGCCTTGATCGCGGCGACGCTCGGTTCGGGTTTTGTCGCCGATGCCTTTTTCGTCGCCTTCCGACTGCCCAACCTTTTTCGGCGCGTGCTCGGTGAAGGCGCGCTCAATCCGGCCTTCGTGCCGGTGCACGAGCGTATCCGCTCGCAGCTCGGCAGCGACGCCGCTCGCGCCTTCACCCATCGTGCCATCTCGGGCGCCGGTTTGATTCTCATCACGCTGGCGATGGCCGGCGACCTCGCGGCTCCGGGCCTCGTTCTTGCCCTCGCGCCTGGATTTTCCGACGATCCGCTGAAACTCGCGCTCGCGGTCAAATACACGAGGCTCGCCTTTCCTTTCCTGGCCTTCGCGGTCCTCGCCTCGCTCATGGCTTCGTCGCTCAACTCCCATCGGCGCTTCACGAGCGCCGCCCTCGCCCCGGTGATCGTCAATATCATCCTCGTCACGCTGCTGATCGTCTTGCGGTTGACCGATCAGGGGGAGCCTGATCGGGCGCGTGTTCTCGCGAGCGCCGTCGGGCTTTCCGGTTTCGCGCAAGTGCTTTGGCTCCTGATCTCGCTGTGGCGGAGCCCGACGGGTTTGCCTTTCACGCGGCCGCGCTGGTCGCCCGAGATTCGCACCCTTTGCCTCCTGGCGCTCCCCGGCATCGCCGCGAGCGGCGCGACGCAGATGGCCGTGGTCGCCGCTACGCAGGTCGCCTCCGCGCTCCCCGGCGCGGTGTCCTGGCTCTATTACGCCGATCGGCTTTATCAGCTCCCGCTCGGCTTCATCGCGGTGGCGATGGGCACGGTGCTGCTTCCCGAGATCGCGCGCTGCGTGCGTGAAGGCGACGCGCGCGGCGAATCGGCCGTCGTCAATCGGGCTTGCGAGCTCGCGCTTCTCGTCACCCTGCCGGCCGCCGCCGGTCTCCTGGCGCTGTCGTCGCCCATCGTCTCCGTCCTCTTCGAGCATGGCGCCTTCGAAGCCCATGACACGTTCGAGACCGCGCATGCGGCTCGCTGGCTCGCGCTCGCGCTTCCCGGCGCCGCTCTCGCCAAAATCTTTGCCCAGCCCTTCTTCGCGCGCGAGCGGCCCGCCGCGCCCTTGCTCGCCGCCTTGGGCGTCGTCGTGATCACCTTGAGCTTCGGCTATTTGCTGCGCGCCCGCTTCGGCACGGCGGGCATCGCGCTTGCGATCGCGCTCGCGGCGACCGCGCAGGCGACCTCGCTCGGCGTGGTGCTCAAATGGCGCGGCATTGCGGCACCGGAACGCCGGACGCTTGGGCGCGCCGTCGCCATTCTCGCCGCGGGCCTCGCCATGGCGGCCGCGCTCAGGGCGCTTCTGCCCATGACGTCCCCGCTTCTCGGGCCCGCGCATTCCTTCGCGACCAGGTTCGGCGTGCTCATCGGGCTCTGCGCGATCGGAGCGCTCATATTCGGCGCGCTCGCCACTGCTTTCGGCGGCATCGATCGCGGCATGCTGACGGCGCTCCGGCGGCCGCGAGGAGCTTCAGTCGCGAACGGCGACGAGCCCGACGCGATCGCGGCGGCTTCTCGTCGCCGATGGGCGGACGGCTGAACCCGTGTGCTTAATCGATTGCGGCATCCCGCCAGCCTGACGATCGGTCCATGCGTTCCGATCCGGCGTCTTGCCTCGCTCCCGGCGGTGCCATAAGCCTGCCGCCTGAGGAAAGGGAGCGGATCGATGGCGGCCTTCAAAGAGCGTGTCTTTTCCGGCGTCCAGCCGACGGGCTCGCTGCATCTCGGCAATTATCTCGGCGCCATCAAGCGCTTCGTCGAACTGCAGGCGAGGATCGATTGCATCTATTGCGTGGTCGATCTGCATGCCTTGACGATTACCCACTACGCCCGACGAGCTCAGCGACGGCATTCGCGGCGTCACGGCCGGCTTTCTCGCCGCGGGGCTCGATCCGAAGCACTCGATCATCTTCAACCAGAGCCAGGTGCATGAGCATGCCGAGCTCGCCTGGATCTTTTCTTGCGTCGCGCGCGTCGGCTGGCTCAGTCGCATGACGCAATTCAAGGAGAAGGCCGGGAAGGATCGCGAAAACGCCTCCGCGGGGCTCTACTCCTATCCGGTGCTGATGGCGGCGGACATCCTCGCCTACAAGGCAACGCATGTCCCCGTGGGCGAGGACCAGAAGCAGCATCTCGAGCTCACCCGCGACATCGCCCAGAAATTCAACACCGACTACGGTCCGTCGATCCGGGCCAGCGGGCATGGCGAGGCCTTCTTCCCCTTGACCGAACCCTTGATCGGCGGTCCGGCGGCGCGCGTCATGAGCCTGCGCGACGGCTCGAAGAAAATGTCGAAATCGGATCCTTCAGATTATTCGCGCATCAATCTCACGGACGACGTGGACACCATCGCGCAAAAGATCAGGAAGGCGAAGACCGATCCGCACCCCCTCCCCGAGACGGTGAAGGAACTCGAGACCCGTCCGGAGGCCGAAAATCTCGTCGGCATTCTCGCGGCGCTCACCGACACGACCCCCGAGCAGGTGCTGAAGCAGCACGCCGGCGCGCAATTCTCGCAGTTCAAGAGCGTTCTCGTCGATGTCGCGGTCGAGAAGCTTGGACCCTTGCGTGCCGAGATGATGCGGCTCTCGTCGGCGCAAGATCACATCGACGCGGTGCTCGCCGACGGATCTCGCCGCGCAAGCGCCATCGCGCATCCGGTGATCGAGGACGTGAAGGACATCGTCGGTTTCGTGCGCGCAAGATAGCGCGGCGGCGCTTCAGGGAAAACCGGGGCGCTCGAGGTGTCCCCTTCGAAGCGCGCCGCAGGCAAGGGGTCTTGAAGATTCAAATGTGGATCGCGCGTTTTTCCACCGCGAGGGCTGCCTCCTTCACGGCTTCCGTCATCGTCGGATGCGCATGACAGGTTCGGGCGAGGTCTTCCGAGGAGCCCTTGAACTCCATCAGCACGGCAGCCTCCGCGATCATTTCGCTCGCCCCGGCGCCGAGAATATGCACGCCTAACACCTGATCGGTCGCGGCATCCGCCAGAACCTTGACGAAACCTTCCGGCGTGCGGTTCGCCCTTGCGCGACCATTCGCGGTGAAGGGGAACTTGCCGACCTTGTAGGTGATGTTCTGAGCCTTGAGCTCTTCCTCGTTTTTTCCCACCGAAGCGATCTCCGGATAGGTATAGACGACGTTCGGGATGACGTCGTAATTCACATGCCCCGCCTTGCCGGCGATGAGCTCGGCGCAGGCCATGCCCTCATCCTCGCCCTTGTGGGCGAGCATCGGCCCACGCACCACGTCGCCGATGGCGTAGATGCCCGGGACGGTGGTGCGGAAATGCTCGTCGATCTCGACCCGCCCGCGCTCGTCGAGCTTGACCCCCGCCTCCGCAAGACCGAGCCCATCGGTCATCGGCCGTCGCCCGATGGCGACGAGCACGACATCGGCCGCCATGGTGGTCGCGTCCCCGCCGGCCGCGGGCTCGACGGTGAGCGTGACCGCGTTCTTCGTCAGCTCGGCCTTGGTGACCTTGCGCGAGAGATGGAATTTCGCGCCTTGCTTTTCCATGAGGCGTTGGAATTGCTTCGCCGTTTCGGCATCCATGCCCGGCAGGATGCGGTCGAGATACTCGATCACCTCGACCTGCGATCCCAGACGCCGCCACACCGAGCCGAGCTCGAGCCCGATAATGCCGGCGCCGACGACAAGCAGTCGTTTCGGCGGCGTGGGAAGCTCCAAGCGCCCCGGTCGACGAGACGATCCGTTTCTCGTCGATGGCGACGCCCTGGCAGCGGCGTCACGTCGGAGCCCGTGGCGATCACGATCGACTTCGCCTCGAGCATCCGCGTCGAGCCGTCCTCGGCCTTGACCTCGACCTTGCCGGGTGCCGCGATGCGCCCCGTGCCGCGCACCCCGTCGATCTTGTTCTTCTTGAACAGGAAGGCGACGCCGTCGACATTCGCCTTCACCGTCGCGTCCTTATGCGCCATCATGGCGTCGAGATTGAGCTTAGGTGCGGGAACATCGATGCCGAATGCCGCAAAGCCATGGCCCGCCTCTTCGAACAATTCGGAGGCGTGCAGCAGCGCCTTCGAGGGAATGCAGCCGATGTTGAGGCAGGTGCCGCCATAGGTCGCGCATTTCTCGACGACGGCGGTCTTGAGGCCGAGCTGCGCCGCGCGAATGGCGCACACATAGCCTGCGGGGCCGCTTCCGATGACGATGAGGTCGTAGGGCATTTCGGCTCTCTCCGGCGCGACGCTCGAATGGTTCGGGCAAGCTTTTGCACATTCATCCTTGCTGGAGAAGGGCAAGGCTCATCACGCTTCCCTGGCGTCCTGGGCTAGCAATTACGAATTACGCGAATTACGGTGACAGTGCACTTAATTGACACCGCCACCCTACCGAAGCCATGATGGCATATGGCTCGCCTCGCCCGTCTCGTCATCCCTGGCCTTCCGCACCATGTCACCCAGCGTGGCAACGGGCGCGCTCGCACCTTCTTTGACGATAGCGACTACGAGCTCTACCGTCATCTCCTGGCCGAGCATTGTCGCGCGGCTGGTGTCGAGGTGTGGGCCTGGTGCCTGATGCCCAATCACGTCCACCTGATCCTGGTGCCGTCCGATGCCGACGGGTTACGGCGCGCACTCTCGGCCGTGCACCGCCGCTATGCCGGCATCATCCATGCGCGGCGCCGGCGCAGCGGCCATTTCTGGCGGGGCCGTTTCGGCTCGGTTGCCATGGACGAGGATCACCTCGCGGCCGCGTTGCGCTACGTCTCGCTCAATCCGGTGCGCGCGCGCCTGGTCACCCGCGCGCAAGACTGGCGCTGGTCGAGCACGCGCGCGCATCTTGTCGGCAAGGACGACGGCATCACCGCACGTGCGCCTGTTCACCAGCGCTTCCCGCGCTTCGCGGACCTGCTTGCCCTGGACCCGGACGTGGACATGTTTGAGCGACTGCGCGCCGCCGAGAGCATTGGCAGGCCGCTCGGAGACGAGCGATTCTTGGCCCGCATCGAGCGCTCAACAAACCGCAGTCTCAAGCCGCGCAAACCCGGGCCAAAGCCGCAGGTTCCGAATTAAGTGCACTGTCACCGTAATTCGCATGTTGAAGCGTCTCGCTGCTCGACCGGCGACGGCCAAGCGCTCTCGGCGAATTTGTGAGCTCTCACAAATCCAGGATCAACCGTGCCGGGTCCTCGAGCCCCTCCTTCACGCGCACCAGGAAGGTCACGGCGTCCTTGCCGTCGACGATGCGGTGGTCATAGCTCAACGCGAGATACATCATCGGGCGGATCACCACCTGGCCGCCGCGGGCGACCGGCCGGTCCTCGATGCGGTGCATGCCGAGAATCGCCGATTGCGGCGCGTTGAGGATCGGCGTCGAGATCAGCGAGCCGTAGATGCCGCCGTTGGTGATGGTGAATGTGCCTCCCTGCATCTCCTCGATCTTGAGCTTGCCGTCGCGGGCTCTCTTGCCGAAATCGGCGATCGCCTTCTCGATGCCGGCGAGGGAAAGGGCGTCCGCGTCGCGCACCACGGGCACGACGAGGCCCTTATCCGTGCCGACCGCGATGCCGATGTGATAGTAGTTCTTGTAGACGAGGTCTTCGCCGTCGATCTCGGCATTGACCGCGGGAAGCTCTTTCAGGGCTTGCACGCAAGCCTTCACGAAAAACCCCATGAAGCCGAGCTTGACCCCGTGCCGCTTCTCGAACGCGTCCTTGTAGTGGGCGCGCAGCTTCATCACCTCCGACATGTCGACATCGTTGAACGTCGTCAACATGGCGGCGGTATTTTGCGCATCCTTGAGGCGGCGCGCGATCGTCTGGCGCAGCTTCGTCATTCGCACCCGTTCCTCGCGCGAGGCATCATCGGGCGGCGAGGGTGCGCGTAGCCGGAGAGGCACGGCGGGAGCCGAGGCCGACGCTACGGAGGCCGGCTGCGCCACGGGCGCGGCGCCTCCCGCGATCGCATGCAGCATGTCGCCTTTCGTCACCCGCCCTCCCTTGCCGGTCCCCGCGATGCCCGATGGATCGATGCCACTCTCCGCCGTGAGCCGCTCGACGGCCGGCCCGTTCGCACCCGACGCGGCGGCGCCCGTGGGCGTGGCCGGCGCCGCGACCGCTGCCGCTTTCGCGGGCGCGGGCGGGGCTTTCTTCGCTTCCGCGGGTTTGGCGGGAGGCTTGGCGGGAGAGGCTGCCGCGCCCTCCGTGATCGATCCGAGAACGGCGTTGACCGCGACGGTCTGGCCTTCCTTGGCGAGTTGCTCGCCGAGCACTCCCGCCGCCGGCGCGTTCACCTCGAGCGTGACCTTGTCGGTCTCGAGCTCGAGCACGCGGCTCGTCGGCTTTCACCGCATCGCCCGGTTGCTTGAACCATCGCCCGATGGTCGCCTCGGTGACGCTTTCGCCAAGCGTCGGAACGCGGATTTCGGTGGCCATTTCCTTGCTTCCCGAGCTGTCGAAGCGACGTTGCCGCCGCCCCTTGGATAATCTCGTCACGACGCGGCTGAGACCGCTCCTGCCGACGTCCACCAAGCCTATGATCGCCCCAGTCGCGCCAGGGGCTCTTCGCTCAGCCGATACACCGTCCACTCGTCCTTGGCCACGGCCCCGAGCGAGCGGTAGAAGCCGATCGACGGCTCGTTCCAGTCGAGCACCGACCATTCGAGCCGCGCGAGGCCTTCGGCGGCGCAGCGGCGTGCCAATCCTCGCAGCAATGCCTTGCCGATTCCATGGCCGCGCATGCCTGGGCGCACGAAGAGATCCTCGAGATAAGATGCCGTGACGGCCCTTGAAGGTCGAAAAATTGTAGAACCAGAGGGCAAGCCCCGCGGAGACGCCTTCCCATTCGGCAATATCGGCGAAGATCCTCGGTGCGTCGGAGAAAAGGGCCTGCGAGATCAGTTCCTCGGTGGCTTCGACCTCATGCAGCAGCCGCTCGTATTCGGCGAGCTCTCGCACCAAGCTGAACACCAGGGCGGCATCGGCGGGAACGGCAGGGCGTATGATCAAGGACAAGGATGCCTCGAGAATGGATTCGCGGCCAGGATGAAGCGCCGGCAAGGCGCCCCAGGGCGAGCCGCTTGTCAAGGCCAGTTTCAAGCGCGGGCCGTCAGAATAAAACAGGAACACTCTTGCCACGCCCGGAAAATACGGCCAAACTGAGAACTCTAATTGTCCTTCGTCGGTAACCAATGTTCGCGCCTTTGGCCGCGCGATTCAAAAAGGGGGGAGCATGCTCCTGTCAGCACATTTCCATCGGGCGCGGAACCTTCGGCCGCGGCTCGCCGTGAGTTTCGCGCTCGCGCTCGCGATGGCTCTCGCGTCGATCGTCTCGTTCGAGGGAACGACACAAGCCCAAACGAACCCGAATGGCAGCGCTGCTTCGCCGTCTCCCCCCACGCCCGAGCAGCGGCGCCAGGCCGAAGAACGCGCCGCCGAGCAAGCCGCGATGCAAGCGAAGATCGTGGGGCCTCGCGAAATTTCGCTCGGCGACCAAGGAAGCTTCGCCGTGCCCAAGGGGTTCTATTTCATTCCCAAGGCGGAGGGCATGCGGCTCATGCGCGCCTGGGGAAATGTCATCGATCCCGACGTATTCCTGGGGTTGGCCTTCAGCTCGCGCAACGAGGATCAGTGGACGGCCGAGATCTCCTTCGTCAAGGAGGGCTACGTCAAGGACGACGACGCCAAGAACTGGAACGCCGACGACCTCCTCACCAACCTCAAGGAAGGCACGCAAAGCGCCAATGACGACCGCATCGCGCGCGGCTTTCCGGAGCTGGAAGTCCTCGGATGGGTCGAGAGACCCGCCTATGACGCAACGACGCATCGCCTCGTCTGGTCGCTCTCCTTGAAGGAGAAGAATGCGTCCGCCAGCGAGCCTCGGACGGTCAACTACAACACCTATCTTTTGGGTCGCGACGGATATTTCACCCTCAATTTCATCACCGGCTCGGATCGCATCGAAGCCGAGAAGGAGACCGCACGTACTCTCCTGTCCAATCTGAGCTTCGCGTCCGGCAAGCGCTACGAGGATTTCAACACCTCGACCGACAAGATCGCGGCCTACGGCATCGCCGCCCTCGTCGGCGGCCTCGTGGCGAAGAAGCTCGGCCTGCTGGCGCTCGCCGCCCTTTTCGTGGTGAAATTCGTGAAGGTCATCGCGCTCGGCGCGGCGGCGGTGATGGCGGGCATCGCCAAATGGTTTCGCCGGCGGCCGTCGTCCGGCGGTGGAACGCAGGCTTGAAGCATGCTGACGCTTCTCTCCTTCCTCAAATTCGGGAAGCTCGCCGCGACGGGCGGGACGATGCTCCTCTCGATCGCGGTCTATGCGCTGGCATTCGGCTGGCGATATGCCGCGGGGTTCATCGCGCTCATCTTCGTGCATGAATTGGGGCACTACATCGCGGCGCGCCAGCGCGGCCTGTCGGTCGGCGCGCCGATCTTCATTCCCTTCGTCGGCGCCTACATCACCTTGAAGGATCAGCCCCATGACGTCGAGACTGAGGCCTATGTGGCGATCGCCGGACCGATCGTGGGCGCCTTCGGCGCCTTCGCGGCCTATTACTTGGCGAGATCCGAAGACAGCGTCCTTCTCCTCGCCATCTCCTACGCCGGATTCTTCCTCAACCTGTTCAATCTTCTGCCCATCTCGCCGCTCGACGGCGGACGCATCACGGCGATCGTCAGTCCGCGTATCTGGCTTCTCGGCGCCCCGTTGATGGTGGCGGCCTTTCTCTACTACCCGAGCCCGATCTTCGTCCTGATCGCCATCGCGGCATTTCCAAAGGTACGTCAGGCCTGGAACTACGATCCGCGCTCGGCGCAGAACCTCGCCTATTACCAGGTCGCGACGAAGACGCGCGTGGAATACGCGCTTTTATACCTCACGCTCACCCTCGTGCTCGCGGCGATGACGTATAGCGTCCATGGCCTGCTCGTCGGCGCGCGATAGCTTCGACAGTTCCCATCTCCTCGCTTCCGAGACCTAAAGCTTTCTCGAACTCTGCTCAGTTCGGCACGATCGCCGTCGCTTCGATTTCCAGGAGCGCCGACTTCTCGACGAGGCGCTTCACCTCGACGACCGCCATCGCGGGATAGTGCCGACCGAAGGCTGACCGATAGGCCTCGCCGAGCGCCTTGGCATCTGCGAGATAGGCATCGACATCGGTCACGTACCAGGTCAGGCGCACCAAATGGCGCGGCTCCGCTCCGCCTTCGGCGAGGATGGCGCGGATGTTGAGGAAACAGCGCCGCGCCTGCGCGACGAAGCCCTCGGGAAACCGGCCCATCTCGTCCCAGCCGACGACGCCCCCCGTGAGCACGACCCTCCCTTGCGCCGTCATGCCGTTCGCATAGCCTTTCGGCCGCGGCCAGCCTTGAGGGTTGAGGCTCTTCGGGCCGGCCTCGTCTTCGGGAACGAGGGCCGGCACCACGATCGGCTTGTTCGGCGGGCTCACATCGAGGCTCCCTTCTCGGCTTCGGCCTTGGCACGCTCGCGCAGCACGAAACGCTGCACCTTGCCGGATTCGGTGCGCGGCAGCGCCTCGACGAAGCTGATGACGCGCGGGCATTTGAAGGGCGCGATCTCGGCGCGCACATGGTCCTGGAGGGCGGCGACGAAGGCCGCATCGGCTTGCTGGCCCGGGCGCGGCACCACATAGGCCTTCACGATCGTGGTGTCATGGGCGAGATCCGGTGCGCCGACCACCGCGCATTCGAGCACGGACGGATGGCTGAGCAGCGCGCCTTCGACCTCGGGCCCGGCGATGTTGTAGCCCGCGGAAACGATCATGTCGTCCGAGCGCGCCTGATGCCAGTAGTAGCCGTCCTCGTCGAGACGGTAGGTGTCGCCGGTGAAATTCCAGCCGTCGCGGACGTAGACGGTCTGGCGCGGATCGGCGAGATAGCGGCACCCGGTCGGCCCACGCACGGCAAGCAAGCCGACGGAACCGCGCGGCAGCTCGCGGCCCTCCTCATCGACGATTTTCGCCTCGTATCCCGGCACCGGAATGCCGGTCGCGCCCGGCTTGATCTTGCCCGCCGGCGCGCCGATGAAGATGTGCAGCATTTCGGTCGAGCCGATGCCGTCGAGAATCTCGATGCCGGTCGCCTTTTGCCAGGCCTCCCAGGTGGCCCGGGGCAGCGCTTCGCCCGCCGAAACGCAAATCCGCAGGCTCGCCACGTCTGCCGGCTGAATTTTCGCGAGCATGGCCCGGTAGGCGATCGGCGCCGTGAAACAGACGGTCGGCTTCAGCGTCCGAATCGCCTCGATCAGCTTGTCGGGCGCCGCCTGCTCGAGAAGAATGGACGAGGCGCCGACCCGAAGCGAGAACAGCGCTCCGCCGCCGAGCCCGAAGGTGAAGGCGAGCGGCGGCGAGCCGATGAACACATCCGAGGCGCGTGGCTCGAGCACATATTTTCCATAAGTGTCGCAGGTGGCGAGCATGTCGCGATGATTGTGCATCGCGCCCTTGGGCACGCCCGTCGTCCCCGAAGTGAAAGCGATGAGGCAGATGTCTTCCGCCGCCGTCGGACAGGGGGCAAAATCGGAAGATGCCGTCTCGATCCGGCGCGTCAGATCCTCGCTCGAACTGCCCCCCACGGGCACGATCCTCGCAAGGCCGGAGGAAGATGGCCTGGCTTTCTCGAGCTCCTCGAGGAAACGATGGTCGCACAAGGCCAGCGCGACCCTCGCCTTGTCGCTCATGAACGCGAGCTCCTTGGCGCGCAGGAGCGGCATCGAGGTCACCGCGATGCCGCCCGCCTTCATCACCGCGAACAGCGCCGCGGCCATCAGCGGGTTGTTGGGTGAGCGCAAGAGAACCCGGCCGCCTGGAACGAGCCCATGTTCGGTGACGAGAACATTGGCGATGCGATTGATGAGGGCGGCAAACTCGGCATAGCTGTAGCTTCTATCCAAGGAGCGGAAACAGGGTCGCGCCCCATGACCCTTGTCGAGCCAGCAGTCGACGAGCTCGGTGACGCAGTTCAATCGCTCCGGATAGCGAAGCTCCGGCAAGGTGAAGATGAAATCCGGCCTCTCGCTCGGCGGCGGCAAATGCTCGCGCGCGAATGGGTCGACATGCGCCGTGTAGGGGGCAGTCGTCGTGCTCATGTCGCTCGTTCCTCCTCGATTTTCTTGTCGCAAGACGCCTCGATGTTCCCGGCTTTTGCGCCTTCGCTCATCGGGCCCGACGCTCTCGACCCGCCGCTTCACGGTCTCTCGCCCCGTGAGCTGCGAGCTCGGCCCGCGCGATGACGATTTTCTGCACTTCGCTTGCCCCTTCATAGATGCGCAGCGCCCTGATCTCGCGATAGAGCTCCTCGACCTTGACGCCGCTGCGCACCCCGGCGCCGCCGAAGATCTGCACCGCCTTATCGATGACGCGCTGCGCTGCTTCGGTCGCGACGAGCTTTGCCAGCGCCGCTTCCTTCGTGACCCGCTCGGCGCCCTGATCCTTGGTCCAGGCCGCGCGGTAGACGAGAAGGGCCGAGGCCTCGACATCGGCGACCATCTCGGCGAGCGCTCCTTGCGTGAGCTGCAGGTCGGCAAGCGTCGCTCCGAACATCTTGCGCGTCGCGGCGCGGGTCAGCGCCTCCGCGAGCGCGCGACGCGCGAAGCCGAGAGCCGCCGCCCCGACCGTCGAGCGGAACACGTCGAGGGTCGCCATGGCGACCTTGAAGCCCTCCCCCGGGCCGCCTACTCGATTGGCGATCGGCACCCGGCAGCCCTCGAAGGACAAGGTCGCGAGCGGATGGGGCGCGATGGTCTCGAGGCGCTCGACGACCGCAAGGCCGGGCGTGCCGGCCTCGACCATCACGGCCGAAAGCCCCCTCGATCCGGCGGCTTCGCCGGTGCGGCAGAAAACCACGTAGTGATCGGCGATGCCGCCGTTCGATATCCAGGTCTTGACGCCGTCGAGACGAAGATGCCCATTGCCGTCGGCGACGGCCGTCGTCGTCATGGCCGCCGGATCCGACCCTGCCTCGGGCTCGGAGAGCGCGAAGGCGGCGATCCGCTCTCCCTTGGCGACCGCCGGCAGCCAGCGCTCCTTCTGCTCTTTCGTGCCGAACAGCGACACGGGCCCCGTGCCGAGCCCCTGCATGGCGAAGGCGAAGTCGGCGAGCCCCGCGGCCGCGGCCAGCGTCTCGCGCGCGAGGCAAAGCGTGCGCACGTCGAGCGAAGGCGCCTCCCCTCCATGCGGCGCGATCACCGCGTGGCGCAAAAAGCCCGCCTCGCCGAGCGCGCGAACGAGGCGCCGACACGAGGCGTCGACGTCGTGATGATCGACGAGCCCGGTCGCGACGTTCGTGGCGAAAGCCGAGATCTCCTCGGCGAAGCGCCGATGGCGCGCCTCGAAGAAAGGGAGAGCAAGAAAGGCTTCGTCTGGCATCAATCACCCTCGAACACGGGCTTCTCCTTCTTGACGAAGGCCCGATAGGCGCGGCGGAAGTCCTCGGTCTGCATGCACAGCGCCTGCGCCACCGCCTCGGCCTCGACCGCCGCCTCGATCGACATGGCCCACTCCATGTCCAGCATGCGCTTGGTCATCGCATTGCCGAAATTGGGCCCGTCGGCGAGCGTCTTCGCCCAGGCCTTCGCCTCTTCGAGCACGCTTTCGGGCGCGCAGATCCGGTTGAAGAAGCCCCAGCGCTCGGCCTCGTCGCCCGTCATGGCCCGGCCGCTGAAGAGCAGCTCGGACGCCCTGCCCTGCCCGATGATGCGCGGCAGGATGGCGCAAGCGCCCATGTCGCAGCCCGCGAGCCCGACACGGTTGAACAGGAAGGCGACCTTCGTCCGCGCCGTGCCGAGGCGCAGATCGCTCGCCATGGCGATGATGGCGCCGGCACCGGCGCACACCCCATCGACGGCCGCGATGATAGGCTGGGGCGCGGCGCGCATCGCCTTGACGAGCTCACCCGTCATGCGCGTGAAATCGAGAAGCCCCTTGGTGCCAAGCTTCGTCAACGGGCCGATGATCTCGTGCACGTCCCCGCCCGAAGAGAAATTTCCGCCCTCCCCGCTCACCACGAAGGCCTTCACCTCATCATCATGCGCGGCGGCGCGAAAGAGTGCTGAAAGCTCGGCGTAGCTGTCGAAGGTGAGAGGGTTCTTGCGCTCGGGACGGTTCAAGGTGACGGTCGCGACCTTGCCCTCGACGCCGAGCTTGAAATGCAGCGCGCCGTGGCGCGCGAGCGGAGGCGTCACGACGGGAAAGGGCCTCATGGCCGCGGATTCTCCAAGGCGCCGCGCGCGATCGCGCCGCGCGCCGAGAGCTTGGTCTTGCCCAAGAGCGCCATCATCATTTCGATCTCCTTTTCGTCGAGGCCCGCGAAGAGGGCAGCGAGCCAGCGCCCATGCACCACGGCCATGCGCTGGAAAACCTGCCGCCCGAGCGGCGTCAGGCGCACGAACTGGGCCCTGCGGTCCTTCGGCGCCGGGCGGCGATCGACGAGGCCTTCGGCGACCAGACGCTCGACGAGCCCCGTCACATTGCCGTTCGTCACCATCATGCGCTTCGACAATTCGTTCAGCGTCATGCCGTCATGGGCGCGCTCGAGCTGGGCCATCAGGTCGAAGCGCGGCAAGGTCGTGCGGAACTCCTCGCGCAACCGGCGCCGCACCTCGCTTTCGATCAGGGTCGAGCAGGTCAAGAGGCGCAACCAAAGCCGAAGCTCGGCCTGGTGCCCGTCCTCATGCTCATGCGCCTTGGTTTCGGCATCGAGCGGGTTTTGCGCCAAGAGCGTCACGAAACGGTCTCCCCCCCATCGATGGCGATCGCCTGACCGGTCACCGAAGCCGCCGCTTCCGAGGCGAGCCAGGCGGCGGCGGACGCCACCTCCTGCGGTCGCACGAGACGCGCCTGGGGATTGGCGGAGGTGAGCTTCGCGAGCACCTCCTGTGTGGAGCGTCCGGTCTTCGCCCCGATCCTCTCGATGCTCGCCCGCACGAGATCGGTATCCGTATAACCCGGGCAGATCGCATTCACGGTGACGCCGGATGTCGCCATCTCGAGCGCGAGCGCGCGCGTGAAGCCGATGACGGCGTGCTTCGCCGTCACATAGGCGCAAACATAGGCATAGCCCTTGAGGCCCGCGGTCGAGGCGATGTTGATCACGCGGCCGAAACCGCGCTCCGCCATCCCCGGAAGAACGGCGCGCGTCAGGCGGACCGTGCCCATGAGGTTGAGCGCGAGCTGACGCTCGAAGGCGTCCTCGCCGAGGCGCAGGAACGGCCCGGTCTCGACCCCGCCCGCGTTGTTGACGAGAATGTCGATCGGCGCGTTCCGCTCGGCCCGTGCGACCGCGACGCGGACAGCTTCGGCATCCGTCACATCCGCGACGATCGCCGAGCGTGCCTTCCCGGAAGCGACGGCGGCTTCGAGCGCTGCGAGGTCACGCCCGAGGACGCTCACCTCGACGCCCATCGCCGCGAGCGCGGCCGCGATCGAAAGGCCGATGCCCTTGCCGCCCCCCGTCACCAACGCATGCCGTCTCGACGCGCCGTCCATGGTCCTCTCCGATATTTGAAACCTAAAGTATCGGGAGGCGCAGCCGGCAACAAGCCCCAGCCGTAGGCGCCGGATGAGGGAGCCGGATGGAGAGAGCCGGATGGGAGAGCCAGATGAGAGGGAACCAGATAAGGGAGCCAAGCCGAACCGGAGACGACGCCCGCAACGCCTCACCAACTCGGGAAGAGGCGTTCCGGCCTTCCCTGCGCTTTTGTAGCGCTATTGACCACGGGAAGTGCCCGGCTTACCACCACGCCGCCGGAGCGCGTAGCTCAGCCGGTAGAGCAACTGACTTTTAATCAGTAGGTCCCGGGTTCGAGCCCCGGCGCGCTCACCAATTGGATCGAAGGCTTGGCCGGTTTTTCAAATGAAACTGCGGGAAAAGGAAAATCCGCAAGTTCGGGATATCCCTGTCTTCGAGTGCACCGCAAGATCGACCCGTCCTCCTCGCCAACGAAGCAGCGATTGATTGAGGTACCGGTGCTGCTGCGTGCCCGAATTGGTGTGGGCGTATGGACTGATGCGAGCCGCAGCCCGACCCCATCTCATCGCCTATCGCAGCGGTCGGCTCGCGGCTATGTAAACCGCCGAGAAGAAGGGTCAGCGGCGAGCCGGCGAGATGGCGCTCGCTCAGCCGAACTCCGGCAAGTCGAGCGCCGAAAGCGTGCCGTTCACGCAGGTCGAATAGGTGACGCCGCTCGTATTGGTGCGCGGGACCGAGGTGAGGTATCGCGGCACCATGAAATTCGTACCCGTCAGATTGATGGTGCCGGTCACGACATAGCCCATCGACGGACGGTATGGAAAATACGCCTGTGCCATGACGAGCGATCCGCCGGCGGAGCGGAGATTCACTGGAACGAGCGTGGTCGACAGATTCGTCTTGCAATCGGGCGTCAAGGCGGTGGCGCCCGGCCCTGTGGCGGTGCTCCAAACGACGAAGGCCTTCGGCGGGGTTGAGCTGTCGAACACAATGCTCGTGATCACCATGCCGGCCTGCGTATAGTCGAACGGCGCGAGCACGGCGGAGCTCGCGTTGAAGATCGCGTTGACGTCCGAATCCTGCAGGGCTTTCGTGGAAAGACCCGTGAGGTCGGAGAGCGTGAGCGAGAGGTTGGAAAGCTTGTGATCGGCGGCAACTCCCGAGCCGATCTCGACCGAGCCGATATAGGCGGCGAGCATGACGGGCAGCACGACGGCGAACTCGACGGCCGCCGTCGCCGATCCGAGGAGCGCGAAATCGCAAAGCTTGGCGCGCAGGCGCACTGCGGCCCTGCCCGGACCGAGGGGAAGCGATAGGCGCGTCGCGGATAGCAATCTCTTCAGGCGCACCATCAGAAAGGCTCCGTCTCGAAAGCGACCGTCGACATGATGAGTCGCGAAGTGCCGCTGCCGGCAGTCTTCAGCCCGCTGTCCATGTTGCTGCCCAGGAAGGTTATGGGAAAGGACATGTAGATCGGCTCGAGCAGCGCCGCGCGCACGATGACGATCTGACCCGGCCCGGGATTGGTATAGATGGACTGGCCGTTGGGCGTTCCCCAATTGATGGTATTCCCCGACACGGTCGGCGGGGCGAGCACGGCATTGGCGAAGTTCGACGGCGTGCGAATATCGATTTGCAGGGTGCCGGCATTATAGGCCGCCGTGCAGTTGAACAGCGCGGTGACGCGGGTGCATAGGCCGTTTGGGCCGGTGGCGAAGTTGGCGGCGGACATGGTCTGCGCCTGGCCTGTCATGATGAGGCGCGCCGTGTCCGCGAGCGCCGTGTCGAGCACCTGCTGCGTAAAAAGGACGAGTGCCGTCTGGAAGATTGCCAGCAAGAGGGCAAGGAAGGGGACCGCCACGATCGAGAATTCGACCGCGACGGCGCCGCTTTTGTCGGCGAACCACGATGCCCATCCCGCTGGCTCCGCAAGCTTCCTCATGCCAGCGTCCCGGGATGAGCTCCTTCGGCCTTTCGCGCAAGCAAGTCCCCCCGGCGAGCAGCGAAAAGGGCGAATGGCGAGCGGCTCAAGTTGCGGCTCTCGACACATGATCATGCAACGGCTCGGTCGTTTGGGGTCGATGCTCCATCATGCATGAGCGCGCCATTGCGCGGCTTCACACCGCGAGCCATTCGCAAAACGAAATGATCGGGGGCGTCACTGACGATCACGCCCTCGCTCCGTCCGCCGAAAAGTCGCTGAGAATCCAAGGAGCACTCCAGTCGCCCTCATACGCGGAAATGATGGCTTCCGAGTTCCACTGAACACGAAAGCTCTTACGACGTTCACGCGCCATGAGATTGTCCCATGCTGATCAACCTTGATTACAATTCGCGCGTGAAAAACTTCCTAAGGAAGAATAGAAGATGCCACCAACGAATTTTTACTCTTACTGAATAGTCGAGGCAGTACAATTATTTTGCGGCAGTGCTGCCTCAGCAACGGGTTGCGTGAAGATCGAAATCGACAAAGGACTCGCCATGCTTGAAGAACGGCGCTCCGAACGCGTAAGATCCATCCTGAGAGCAACCATCCGCTTTTATGACCGGAACAGGACAATGGATTGCATTGTGAGAAGCATCTCATTGAGCGGGGCCAGGCTGGAGCTCGATCAGACGCTCGTCCTCCCGGAAGAATTTGAGCTGGCGATTCCACAGCGTGGCGCGATGCTGCAATGTCAACTCAAGTGGAGAACAAAGGCCGCGGTTGGGATCAGATTCAAAAGCCAAACGGCTACGACCCAGAATGAGGATATCTCGACTGAAAGCATCGAGGCGCTTCAAAGGAGGAACGCGGCTCTCTGCTTGAAGATCGCCCGACTTACGGTGCTGGTTCAAAAATTGGAGAGCCCCGGCCAGGAAGGCCGAAAGCGATAATGGGGAAACGATCCCAGCGCACAAAGCAGGTGGCGATCGAGCCGGGCATTCCACTCGACAAAACTTGAGTTTGCCGGACGCGCCGACTGCTCGACCAACGGGAACCCCGCGCGCCCACAAGGCGACGAATGATAATCCAACCTGCTCACCAACTTCGTCCATGAGAAGGTCCAGTCGCTTGGCGCCGCTCATTATTAAATGTTTATTGCTGTTATCAAGCATCTACTAGCCGTAACAAAATAAACGGCGATAAATTAACGAGATGTAAGGCCTTTTCGAGCCAGTTACTTGCAGCGCGACATGGCTTTTTTGGGTGTGAATTCATGCTTGGGCTAAACATGTGGCTGCGACAATTGTTTCGCCAATTCAAGCAAAGCCGATCCGGCAATGTCGCGATAATGTTCGGCCTCACTTGCATTCCTCTGCTGATCGCGATCGGCGTGGCCGTCGACTACACGCGCGTAACCGACATCCGAGCCAAGCTCGATGGCGTGGCGGACGCAGCCACTCTCCAGGCCGTCTCCAAGAATGCGAACCCCTTCGTCACAACTCCGACGCAAGCGCAGGTGCAGCAATACTTCAATACGCTCGCTGCCAACGTCCAGGGTGCAACGATAAATACGACGCAAGCCACCATTACTCCGAGCGTCACCAACTTGTCTGTCACGCTAAACTATACGGCTCAGATTCCGACCGTTTTCGGCGGCATCATCGGGACCAACAGTGTTGCCGTTTCGGGAACCTCCACCGCGCAAGTCAATGCGCCTCCCTACGTGAATTTTTATCTGCTGCTGGACAATTCCCCATCCATGGGATTGGGTGCCACTCCAGCGGACATCAGCAACCTGATCTCGCTCACGGCCAGTCAAAGCCGACCGTTCCACCCAATGTGAACTCAGGGAGCATTGCGCGCTCGAGCTGCGCGTTCGCCTGCCACCAGCACACCTTCAACAACAAAGGGCAGATAACGGGCGATGACCTGACCGACAACTATCATATCGCCAAGCTCAATGGCGTGACGACACGTATCGATGTGCTGCGCACGGCGACGCAGCAATTGACGCAAACCGCTGGGGGCGCGGAGACCAAGCCCAACCAGTTCAGCATGGCGATCTATACCTTCAGCGATACCTTCCAGACGGTCGCCCCCTTGTCCAGCAGCATGACCACCGTCTCGAGCGATGCCAGTGCCATCGATCTCGCCTATGCGTATTGGAACCAACGCGATGCGCAGACTTCCTTCGATACCGCGTTGCAATACATGAACAACATCATCCCCAATTCGGGCAACGGCTCGAGCCCGACGGTCGCCGAGAATTTTCTGTTCCTGGTGACCGACGGCGTCGAGGATGCACCCGTGCAAGGTTGCTCGGGGTCGGGCGACCCGGCTGATCCGCCGGCGAGCTATCTTCCGCTCAACAACCAGCCGAACATCTCCAATTCGCTCACGGGAAACGTCAGCTCCAATTGCCGCCTGATCGACATGATCAAATCCGGTTCCGGAACGATGTGCGACACCCTCAAGAATGCGCCCCGCAACGTCAAGATTGCAATTCTCTATACGCCTTACCAGCCGGTGACGAGCAACGCCTTCTATAACCAATGGGTGGCAGCGAGCCCGCTGAACAACAACAACGCCGTCAATCCCAATAACCCGACTGACCCCGCAAGCAACGGAATTGGCGTCGCGCTCAAGGCATGTGCTTCGCCGGGGTTCTATTACCAGGTCACCCCCACCCAGGGCATCAGCCAAGCGATGACGGCGCTCTTCCAAACGGCAATCAATTCGGTGGTGCTCACCCACTGAAATATCATCCACTCCGATCCGGTGACGAAGCTTCGGGAAGCGCACATCGCGGCCTCATCGGTGATGTCACCGTCGCCTATGTTGACGAGCCGGTGCGACTGAAGAAAACGGCTTCGCGCTCCGGACGGAGCTTCTGCCGTGATCGCCTTGTGCCCTCCTATCCCAATCGTTTCAGAGCCGCCTCGAGCTTTGCGATGCGCGCGAGCGCGGTTTCGCGGCGCTCGCGCTGCTCCTCGACGACCTCTTCGGGTGCGCGCTTGACGAAATCGGCATTGGCGAGCTTCGCGTCGATCTTGCCGATGTCCGCGGCCAGGCGATCGCGTTCCTTGCCCAATCGCGTGCGTTCGGCCTCGATGTCGATGACGCCGGCAAGCGGGAGGGCGGCCGTCTCGCCGCGCACCAGGATTTGCGCGCCTTGCGCTGGCGGCTCGGCGGCGCTTTCCACGCTCGAGAGGCGCGCGAGACGTTTGAGCACCGCGTCCCAATGCTCCAGGCGGGCGCCGGTTTCCTTCCCGGGTGCGACGAGAACGAGCGGGATCTGCGCGCCCGCCGGCACATTCATTTCTGCCCGCACGGAGCGGATTTCGGTCACGAGATCGATGAGCCAGCCGATTTCCGCCTCGGCTCGCGGATCATCGAGGCCGCCGAGATCCGGCCAGCCGGCGAGCGCGAGAACGCCCCGCTTTTCGCCGACGCTTGCGGCGCCCCACAGCTCTTCGGTGATGAACGGCATGAAGGGGTGCAGGAGCTTCACCGCGCCTTCGAGAACGAAGGCGATGCTCGCCTGCGTCTCCTTCTTCTGCGCCCCGTCCTCGCCCTGAAGCACGGGCTTAGCAAGCTCGAGATACCAGTCGCAGAAGCTGTTCCAGGTGAAGCGATAGATGGCGCTGGCGGCCTCGTTGAATTTATACGCCTCGATGCCGACGGTCACTTCGCGCGCCGCGCGCGCCAGCTCGCCCAGCGCCCATTTGTTCAACGTCCCCGACACGCTCTTCGGATCGAAGCCCTCGACAGGCGCGCAGCCGTTCATCTGCGCAAAGCGCGCCGCGTTCCACAGCTTCGTCGCGAAATTGCGATAGCCCTCGACACGCTGCACCGACATCTTCACGTCGCGCCCTTGCGCCGCCATCGCGGCGAGCGTGAAGCGCAGGGCATCCGCGCCGAATTTGTCGATGAGGACGAGGGGATCGATGACGTTGCCCTTCGACTTCGACATCTTGGCGCCCTTCTCGTCCCGCACGAGCGCGTGGATGTAGACGTCGCGGAAGGGCACCTCCTCCATGAAATTCAAGCCCATCATCATCATCCGGGCGACCCAGAAGAAGATGATGTCGAAGCCGGTGACCAGGACATCGGTCGGGTAATAGCGGGCAAGCTCGGGCGTCATCTCGCGGCCAGCCGAGCGTCGAGAACGGCCAGAGCGCCGAGGAGAACCAGGTGTCGAGCACGTCCTCGTCGCGGGTGAGGTAGGACGGCACGCCGCTCCGGATCGAGCGCCAGGCTGCGCGCCTCCTCACGCGAAAGCTCGTTCTTCACCACCGCGTTCGCGAGCGCCGTCGCGAGCGCTTCTTCATGCGTCTCGGCGACGTAGACCGATCCATCCGGCCCGTACCAGGCCGGAATCTGGTGACCCCACCAGAGCTGGCGCGAGACGCACCAGGGCTCGATGTTCTCCATCCATTGAAAAAAGGTCTTCTCCCAATTCTGCGGCACGATGCGCGTCCTGCCGTCGCGCACCGCGACCATCGCCTTCTCGGCGAGCGGCTTCACCTCGACGAACCATTGATCCGTGAGATAGGGCTCGACCGGAACATTCGAGCGGTCGCCATGCGGCACGGTGTGCGTGTGCGGTTCGGTCGACCGCAAAAGCCCGCGCTCTTCCATCATGGCGACGATGCGCTTCCTCGCCTCGAAGCGGTCGAGGCCGTTGAGCGCGAAGACGGCGATGAGGTCGGTCGAGGGCGCGACGCCCTCGTCGAAGGCGCTTTGCGGCTCGAGCTTCAAGGTGGCGTCAGGCGCGAAGATGTTGATCGAGGCGAGCGAATGCCGCTTGCCGACCTCGAAATCGTTGAAATCATGCGCCGGCGTGATCTTCACCGCGCCCGTGCCCTTCTCGGGATCGGAATAGGCATCGGCGACGATCGGGATCAGCCGCCCGACGAGGGGCAGCTTCACCTGGCGACCGACGAGATGCTTGTAGCGCTCGTCGTCCGGATGCACGGCGACCCCGGTGTCGCCCAGCATGGTCTCAGGCCGGGTCGTGGCGACGGTGAGAACCTCTCCCGTTTCGGCGCCGGTGTCGGAGACGACCGGGTAGTCGAAATGCCAGAGATTGCCCTTGACCTCGACCTGCTCGACCTCGAGATCGGAGATCGCGGTCTGGAACCGAGGGTCCCAATTCACGAGACGCTTGTCCTTGTAGACGAGCCCCTGCTTGTGGAGTTCGACGAACACCTTGATGACGGCCTTGGACAGGCCCTCGTCCATGGTGAAACGCTCGCGCGACCAATCGCAGGACGCGCCGAGGCGCTTCAACTGGTTGATGATGATGCCGCCCAATTCTTCCTTCCACGCCCAGACGCGCTTGAGGAATTCCTCGCGGCCGAGCGTGCGCCGATCGGGTTGTTGCGTCTCCATCAATTGCCGCTCGACCACCATTTGCGTCGCGATGCCGGCGTGGTCCGTGCCCGGCTGCCACAGCACGTCGCGCCCGCGCATGCGCTCGAAGCGACACAGGATGTCCTGGAGCGTGTTGTTGAGCGCATGCCCCATATGGAGGGAGCCGGTGACGTTCGGAGGCGGAATCACGATCGCGTAGGGGCGCGCCTGAGCGCGCTCGGGGCGGCCGGCCTTGAACGCACCTGCGTCTTCCCAGACGGCGGCGACGCGATGCTCGACGGCCGCGGGATCGAAAGTCTTGTCCATCATTCCTCGACTGGGGAGGGGAAAATGCCCCGTGCTTCAAGCGCAGGGACAGGGGTCAAGTCAACGCCGGCTCGGCTCGGCGCTCAACTTCCGAGCGCCGATGAGCGAGAGGGCCGTCGCCCGCCAAGGTCGCCGGGAGATGCGCTTCAGCCTTCCTTTTTCGACGCTTTTCGCCGCTTCGCTTCGCCCCGGGCTTCGCTCGGCTTGGCTTCGCTCGACTTGGCTTCGCTCGGCTTGGCTTCGCTCGGCTTGGCTTCGCTCGGCTTGGCTTCGCTCGGCTTGGCTTCGCTCGGCTTGGCCTTCGCCGTGCGGCCGCGAGCAGGCTTTGCCGGCGAGGCTTCCTTGTGAAGCGAGGCGGAGGCCTTCGCAGCCGCCTTCCTCGGTTGGGTCTGCGGCCGAGAGCCGGCGGGAGCGGGCCGTGCCCTTGCCTCGACCTCTTCGCGGCGACGCAGCTCATGATTGAGGCGCCGCAAGGCCTTCGAGAACACCTGTTTTCGCCGCCCCACCTGAGCCTCATCTCCCTTCGAGGAGGCTTCGCGGACCGTCCGCCGCACACGCGCGCGACGGTTTTCCACCAGGATCACACGCAGTTTCTCCCGGCGTTCGCCCAAATCATGCTTCGCCGATTTCAAGACTTCGAGGCTCAAGGACGAAATGGCGGGATGGTGCGTCACCTTCACCGCCTCGAAGTCCTCAGGCGTCAGAAGCTTCTTCTCGCTCGCGATCGGAATGCTCATGATGCGACTTCCCGTTTAGCGCCACGTTTTGTAGCGGCCTCGCAAACTCCCTATCCCTCGACCTTGAGAACTCTGCCGTCCTCCTTCAGCTTTGTGGTGAAATGGCGTCGCTTTGCAAGTCTGGGTTCCCGCCTGCGCGGGAACGAGCACGGGCGCTTGCGGGAACGAGCGCGGGTGAGGCTCCAGGTTTCCGCTCATCTCCGCGAAGGCAGGACCCAGATTATCTGGAGCTCGTACCTTGAGAGATCTGGGTTCGCGCCTGCGCGGAGCGCGGGCGGTTGCGGAAACGAGCGCGGGTGAGGCTCCAGGCTTTTGCTCTACGAGGCGAGCGTGCGCTGATCAGCCCTTGGCCGCGGCCGCGACCTCGGCCGCGAAATCATTCTCGCCCTTCTCGATCCCCTCCCCCAGCGCATAGCGCACGAAGCCCGCGATGCGCAGCGGCTGCTTCGTCCGGTTTCCGAATTCCTGCACCGCCTGGCCGACCGTCTTCGACGGGTCGCGCACATAGGCCTGATCGATGAGGCAGACCTCCTTGTAATAGGTCTTGAGCCCGCTCTCGACGATCTTGTCGATCACATGGGCGGGCTTGCCTTGGTGCTTCTCGGAAAGGATCGCCCGCTCGCGCGCCACCGTCTCCTTGTCGAGCGAGGTGCAATCGAGCGCGAGCGGGTTGGCCGCGGCGACATGCATGGCGATCTCGCGACCGAAACTCGCAAGATCGGCGTGCTTGCCGGGCGAACTCGAGCGCCACGAGCACCGCGATCTTGCCGAGCCCGTCCGCGACGAGGTTATGGATGTAGGTCCCGATGATGCCGTTCGCCACCTGGAGCCGCTTCGCCCGGCGCAAGGTCATGTTCTCGCCGATGGTCGCGACCGCGTGCGAGATGGCATCCGCGACCGTGCCGCCGCCCGGATAGGCGGCGGCCTTGAGCGCTTCGACATCGTCGCCCTTTTCGAGAGCGATGTGGGCGATGTGGCGCACGAGGTTCTGGAAGCCCTCGTTGCGGGCGACGAAATCGGTCTCCGAATTCACCTCGACCACGACGCCGTGATCGCCGCGATGGGCGAGCGCGACGAGGCCTTCGGCCGCCACGCGACCGGATTTCTTCGCGGCCTTGGCGAGGCCTTTCTTGCGCAGCCAGTCGACCGCCGGCTCGATCCTGCCTTGGGTCTCGTTCAACGCCGCCTTGCAATCCATCATGCCCGCGCCGGTCTTGTCGCGAAGCTCCTTGACCATGGAGGCGGAAATCACTGCCATCGCACCTTAGCCCTTCTCTTCAAATCAAATGATGACGGCGCCGCCGGCTTTCGGCAGCGCGACGATCCACAGCTCGATGACTTCCCAAGCGTCGTCATGACCGTCCTCGGACTTGTTCCGAGGATCAGCCCGGCCATCAACGCCTGTCTTCGCACGGAAAACATACGGATGGCGCGGGCCGGCCCGGCGCGGACGCGATCGACACGATGAACGTCATCGGAACCCTATGCCAAAGCCGATGCACGAGCGAGAGCCGATGCACGAGCGCTACCCGACAGGGCCTATTCCGCCTCGCCCAAGCTTCGCGCCTGTTCGATCCAATGCTCGCGCTCGATGCGTCCCGAAAGCTTGAGCTCGTGATCGAGCGTCGTAGCGTCTTCGGGAGACATGGCGGCGACCTGCCAGAAATGGAAGATGCCCGCATCGTTCATCTTCTTCTCGATCTCCGGCCCGAGGCCATGAAGATGCTTGAGATCGTCGGGCGCGCCGCGCGGGCCGACGAGGCGCTCGAAGGCGACGCTGGGCGTCCCCTCCATCGTCTGCGTCGGTTCGGGCGCCACCTCGGGCAAAGCCTCCTCGACAGGCGCTTCCGCCGCGCCCGTGTCGATGCCGAGCTCGCCCTGGTGGCGCGAGATGCCGTCGATCGCCGCGCGCGCCACGAGATCGCAATAGAGCGAGATCGCGCGACCGGCGTCGTCATTCGCCGGAATCGGAAAGGTGATGAAGTCAGGGTTGCAATTCGTGTCGACGATGGCGACCACCGGAATGCCGAGCTTCTTCGCCTCCTCGATCGCGAGCTGCTCCTTGTTCGTGTCGATCACGAAGATGAGGTCGGGCGTGCCGCCCATGTCCTTGATGCCGCCGAGCGTGCGGTCGAGCTTGTCGCGTTCGCGCGACAGCATCAGCCGCTCCTTCTTGGTGAGGCCCTGGGCACCGGTCGCCAAAGTGTTCTCGACCTCGCGCAGGCGCTTGATCGAATTCGAGATCGTCTTCCAGTTGGTCAGCATGCCGCCGAGCCAGCGGGCGTTGACGAAATATTGCGCGCAGCGCTTGGCCGCATCCGCGATCTGATCGGCCGCCTGCCGCTTGGTGCCGACGAACAGCACGCGTCCGCCGCGCGCCACCGTGTCGCTGATCGCCTGCAGGCCTCGGTGCAGGAGCGGAACGGTCTGGCCGAGATCGATGATGTGCACGCCGTTGCGGACGCCGAAGATGTAGGACTCCATCTTCGGATTCCAACGATGCGATTGATGGCCGAAATGCGCGCCAGCTTCCAAAAGCTGACGCATGCTGAAATCAGGTAGCGCCATGATGTCTCAAAGCTCCGGTTGGACCTCCGCGGTCAAAGGCCAGATCACTTGCAAAAGTCACCTAGCCACCGGATCGAGCCATGAGGGCTCTTGACCGACCGCGTGCGGGATGAGGCGCCGATATAAGGGCGTGCGCGACTTAGCGCAACCTCGATCGTCATTTCGGCCGATCGAGCTCGTCGATTCTTCGAAGCTCGGCCAAACGCGAGGCCGGATTGCCGGCGCTCCACGCCCCGATTGCGGGCAAGAGTCTTGAAAAACGCATTGCAGAATGTGACAAAACGCATCGCACATGCTAATTTGGTAAACTGTATCTGCTAATGTTCGCCGTTGTGGTAAGTCGGCACGCGATTCGCGCGCCACTCCCGCCGAGCTCAAAACAGCTCTGTCTTCCCATTGATTTTGCAAGTGTTTCGGCAAAACCGTTTCGCCTTTTCGCGGAACGGAGTGGAACTTGCGCGACCGCATCGGTCCGACGAATGGGAATGCAAGGCGAAGACCAGATGGCGGCAACGTATTCCCATTCGGGGCTTTCAAGGGGTGGACCTTTCGAGCGCGTGGATCGGCGCGAGGAGCTGCGAGGCTCACCTCGTTCGGCGGGATTTTCGCCGGCGCGAGGCGGCGGATTCTCGCCGGCTTGGCGTTTCTTTGCCTTTGCGCGGTGTTTCTCCCGACGGCGGCCTTCGCGCAATTCGTCTGCGGCGGCAGCGCGAACGGCGCGGCGCCTCAGGACGCGCAGGGCGCGACCACGGGCGGCGGCACCGGCACCGTCGCTTGCGGCAGCAACGCCAATGCGGGTGGTGCGACCGTCAACAACACCAACTCAACGGCGGTGGGCTCAGGCGCGCAAGCGGGCGACAACGCGGGGAACGGTTCGGCTCGACGGCGGTCGGCGCGAACGCTGCCGCAACGCGAACCAGGCGACGGCGCTCGGCTCCGACAGCACGGCGAGCGGGGACAACTCCACTGCGGTCGGGGCCAATAATACGGCGAGCGGAAACGGGCCACGGTGATCGGCGAAGGCAGCCAGGCGACCGGTTTGCGGGCCAGCTCACGATCGGCAATGACGGCCTTAGTGCCGGCGATGACAGTATCGCAATCGGCACTGGCGCCATGTCGGGTACTTCAGGTGCCTCGGGAGTATGAATACGACGGCGATCGGCGCCGGCGCATCCGCGGGCCGTGGCGCTACCCCAGGTGAGTTCGGCGCTACGGCAATCGGATCCAACGCTAATGCCAGCAACATGTCGACGACTGCGATCGGTAGCGCCGCTCAAGCTACGGGCAACAGTAGCACGGCGGCTGGATTTGCCAGCGACGCCTTTGGCGATTCTTCCACCACTCTAGGCGCATTTTCCTTGGCAACTGGCACCAACGGTATTGCGATCGGAGCAAATGCCAGCGCAGGCGACAACATAAATAACATCTTAAATGGCACTTCTTTCGCCAACGCGAACACCACGGCGATCGGGACCAACGCCCAGGCCGGCACGACGGCGGCGGGCCAGACCGACGCAACCGCGATCGGGTTTCCGCCGCCACGAAGCGAATGGCGACGGCAATGGCTCGAACTGTCGCGTCGGCTCAGCACGGAAGGCGCAGCGTCTGGCACCAATAGCTCGGCCTTTGGCGCCAATAGCGCGGCGGGCGGCTTGTCGACGAACAGCTTCACCAATGCGGGCACCACCGCGCTCGGCGCCGGCGCCCAGGCCGGCGCGACGGCGGCCGGCCAGATCGGCGCGACCGCGGTCGGCGCGCTCTCGACCGCGAATGCCACGATGGCGACGGCGCTCGGCGCGACGAGCAATGCATCGGCCAACAACAGCACAGCGATCGGCGCGGCGAGCTTGGCGAGCGGTGCGGGCAGCTCGGCCTTCGGCCAAGCCAGCAGTGCGAGCGGTGACGGCAGCTCGGCTTTCGGCCAAGGCAGCGTCGCGAGCGGCACCAACAGCCTGGCCCTCGGCCAAGGCGCGATGGCCACAGCCGCCGGCTCCGTGGCGCTCGGCCAAGGATCGATCGCGAATTTGCCGAACACGGTCTCGGTCGGCGCGCCGGGCGCCGAGCGGCGCATCACCAATGTGGCGGCGGGCGTCAACCCGACCGACGCGGTCAATGTCAGCCAGCTCGCTACCGCGCTCGCCGGCGGCGGGCATCCCCGGCGGTGGAGGCGGCGGCGTGAGCCCGGCCGCGATCACCGGTCTGCAAACTCAGATCAACGGCCTCGCGGCGCTCACGCGCCGATTTCGCGACGAATCGCGGCAAGGCGTTGCTGCCGCCGTCGCCATGGGAAGCGCCCCGATGCCGTCGGCGCCCGGCCGCACCACCTGGGCCGGCAACACCAGCCTGTTCAACGGCGCGGTCGGCCTCGGCGGTTCGGTCGCGCATCGCTTCGATACGACGATCCCGCTCGCCATCACGGCGGGTTACGCTTATGGCGGCAACAAGACGCATGTGGCGAGCGCCGGCCTCGAGGGCGAGTTCTAAGGCCCGACGTCATGGCCCCTCGGATATTCATTCCAAGGATCTGGCACGGCCATTCCACGCCTTTTACGCCGTCGCTGAGAGAAAGGCGTGGGTCACCGGACCAAGTCCGGTGATGACGCGAGGATGAGCCGTCATGGCCGTGCTTGGCACGGCCATCCACGCCTTAGCGGTCTCGCGAAAAAATCGATCACCAGACGAGTGACGACGGGGTGTAACGTCGATTGCGAGTGAGCCCGACGACATCCCGTCCAGCTCACTTCAGCCCGGTCGCGACGATGACGCAGCCTCCGCCCGCGCTCGGCAGAAGAATGTCGCGACCGCCCGTCTTCGTCTCGACGACGGGGAGCGCCTGAAGCGTCGCGATCGTGTGTCCCTCCTTGATGAGGTTCGCCTGGACGACGCTGCAGGGTTGCGCCGTCGGATAGATTTGCACGGTCTCGCCTTCGCATCTTCCGGGCCCGACCGGCGCGGCGAAGATGATCGAGGCCGCATTGGGGGCCAGCTTGTTCGGATAGCTCAGCCCGACGATCGACTGGAACGCATTGTCGTTCGGAGCCGATGACACCCAGGTCGAGATCGCCGTATGGGCGCTGTCGATGACGCTGCTCGACTGATTGATGATGGTGTCCATGCAGGTCGCGATCTTCGCGCCTTGAGCGTGGAGGACGGGTTGGAATTCGCCCACGCCATCGGCGCTCGCCTGCGGGACGGGCGCCGATGGCGGTGCGCCGACGGGAGGCTGGGCGGCGCCTTCCGCCGGAGCCGGAGGCGCGCCGCTGCCGGAAGCGGCGGGCGGAGACGGCTTGGTCGCCGGCGCCTTGGGCGTGGGCGCTTTGGGCTTCACCGCGGCTTTCGGGGCAGGCTTCTCGGAGGCGCCGTCGTTCTGCGCCACCAAAAGGGCGTCTTCACCGGCTCGCAGAACTCCGGGAAGGTCGATCCCCGTCGCCGCCGAGCCCGTCAAGCGCATGAAGACGCTGCCGCCGGCAAGGAGAACCGCAAAGCCGGCACCGACCATGTTCCATCTCGACCGCATCCATTCCTCCCGGCCGACGCCGCACGCGGTGACGCCTTCACTCTAATGGAACAACGGCCGCATTCCCAGTGCGATGCCGGCGATCTTCGGTTGCCCCAGCGTGTTTGCGCGGCTTTCGGCGCGCCGAGGCCGGCACGCTAATTGAATTAAGCCTCCCGGAAGCTCCTGGTCTTCATAAGGACATGTCGAGCGGCTGGCTCTAAGCCGGAGGCGTCGACCACGACGGTCTCCCCTCGCGCTCCGAATAAATGATCGGGCACCGGTGTTTTTGTCGATTCACCAATAGGGAGAAGCATCATGCGGCGCTTGCACCGAATCGGTCGAGACCTGGCTCCGGCTTCACTTGCGCTCGTGCTCTGGCTCATTTCTGCCGCGACCATCGCCTCGGCGATGGGCGGCGCGGGAGGCGGAGCCGGCGGAGGAGCCGGTGGTGGTGGCGGTGGAGCTGGAGGGGGAGCAGGTGGGGGAGCCGGTGGGGCGAGCGGAGGCGGTGGTAGCGGCGGAGGTGGCGCCGCGGGAGGCGGAGGTGGCGCCGCGGGAGGCGGAGGCGGCGGCATGGGAGGCGGTGACGGCGGCGGAGGCGGTGAAGGCGGCGGCAGCGCGCGTATCGTCATCCCGCAGCAAAGCATCTGCGCCAAGGGGCTGGTCTTCGATCAACGAAGCAATCGATGCATCAGGGGATAAGGCCCCGCCTGATTGCGTGCGCCGTCTCTAACCCTTTGCTCTTCCAGCCGTCCTGACCGGCTTCATCCGATCATCCACGCCTGTCCTTCGCGCCGTAGAAACGTGTTGAAGCCGCGACATGAAATGAACGCGTGATCCGACCGTTTGTGGCCGTCGAGATCACGCGCCAAATCGGCGTTTCGAGCGTGGCCTCATCGCCATTCGGTGAGCCGTGCCTTTGCGGAACGACTTTACGGCTCTCGCGTCAGCGCGGCGCCGAGCGCGGGCTCGTTCGGCAAGGCGTCTGCGTTGAAGCGCGCAAGATCGGCCTCGGGATCGATGAGGAGCATGGCGGCGAGCCCGCCGCCCGCGATCAGGAGGCCGGCGAACTCGAACCCCGTGCCGAAGCCCGCCTGCGGATTTGCGCCCACATCGACGATCTTGCCCATGATCCAGGGCGCCAACAGACCGGCGAGCGTATAGAAGGCGTTGCTGATGCCGAGCATCGCGCCCCGCTGGCCGACGGGGCTGATCTCACCGATCAAGGCGGGACCGAGCGTGTAGATCACGCTGCCTGACGCAAAGGCCACCATGACGAGCACGATCTGCAAAGGAGCCGTCGACACCTGGGGCAGGCAGACCATGGCGATGCCCGCGAGCGCCACGCAAGCCCCGCCGAGAAGACCGCGCGCGTTGCGGCTCTTATGCCCGCGCGCCAAGAGCCGCTGCGACCAAAAGCCGATGCCGGGCGAGAGCACGATCTGCGTCAAGGACGGAAGAGCGACGATCCATGAAGCGGCGCCTGGGGTAAATCCGGCGCCTTTCACCAGATAGGCCGGGAGCCAGACGATCGCGAGCGTCAAGGCCCAATAGGCGCAGAAGCCCGCGATCAACACGCCGATCGCGCTGCGGCAGGTGAGGAGACGGGCATAGGGGATCTGCCCGAGCCCAGCCCCACCGGCGACCGCGACGGGTTCGCTCAAGGGGCCCTCCTCGCCGACGAAGCTCCAGACGGCGACCCAGATGAAGCCGACGAGCGCGAGCGCCGCAAAGGCGGCATGCCAGCTATAGTTGATGATGATCCAGGTGAGGGCCGGCGCCGCGACGCCCGTGCCGACCGCGGCGCCGATCGACACGAAGCTCGTGGGCAGCGTGCGGCGCCCGTTCTCGAACCATTTATAGACGGCGTGGAGCGCGACCGGATAGGCCGGCCCCTCGCCCGCACCGAGGATGATACGCGAGGCGACCAGCATCGAGAGGCTCACGGTGCCGATCATGGGAAGCTGGGTGAGCGCCCAGATGAGCGCGGACACGGCGAGCACCCATTTGGTCTTCACGCGATTGACCAGGAAGCCGACGAGCACGGCCGAGATCGAGAACAGGA
This sequence comes from uncultured Alphaproteobacteria bacterium, assembly GCA_963713805.1. Taxonomy (GTDB): domain Bacteria; phylum Pseudomonadota; class Alphaproteobacteria; order Rhizobiales; family Beijerinckiaceae; genus GAS188. The sequence continues at coordinate 196,969 of CAVQNF010000019.1, forward strand.
GGAAGAAGGCGCTGCCGATCTTGCCGAACTCGGTGTTGGTCAATTTGAGCTCGGTCATGATGGGCAAGGCGGCAAGCCCGATCACCGCCTTGTCGGCGAAATTGATGAGCATGAAGAAGAACATCATGCCGACGACGATCCAGGCTTTGCGTTCCCTCATGAGACTGCCCATTTTCTTCCTCTTTTATCGTTTGTGGCAAAGGCGGATTTTGTTAGCGTTGCTCTCATTTTCTGCGCTGCCGATTCTGCGCTGCCAAGGCCGGAAATCGACAGACAGGATGCATTTCCTGCCGTCGGTATGAGAGTGGAAATTGGGGCTCCCAATGGCCTTATGGAGTGAATCGCAGAGCTTTACCAGCATGCGCGTGGGGCGAGCGCGCGCGTCGAAGTCGTTGTCCAGAAGTTTGCACGTGATCACGCCGGGTCGACAATTCGCTTCAACGCCGCGTTGATCCTCGCGCGCCAACCCTCGCCGCCCTTCCTGAAGTGATCGACGACCGCGCGGTCGAGCCGCATCGTCACGAGCTCCTTGGTCGGAGCCTTTTGCTTGCCGCGTCGTCCAGGAAGGCGTTTCACGGCCTCGAAGAAGCTGGGTGGAAGCACCTCGCGGGCGGGTTTCGCTCGCGCGAAATCCTCCCGCGTCCATTCCGGGTTATCGGGATCAGCCGCTATGCCGGCCTGGACCTTCGCCTCCTCCTCCTCTTCGGTGAGGTGAGGCCACAATCTCTTATGTTTCGTCGTCTTCGCTTTCGTCATGGAGTGCCCTTTCATCGCGACTTGCCGATCGCATCGAGATGATCGAATAAGCCTCGGCGCCGAGCTTCGCGAAGATGACGGCAACGAGTTGGCGCTCGGATCAAGTGAAGGGACGCCCTTTCGCGGCATAGGCCGAAGCGGAGCGGAACAGGTTCTCCGACATGAGCCCCGCCTCCCCCTTCGCGCGCCCCTCGTAAAGCGCGGACACCCCCTTCTGGATCTCGGCGTCCGATGGTTCGGCCTCGAGCGCGTAATCGGCGAGATGGCAGGCGAGACGAAGATCGCCTTCCTTGGCGAGTTCCTCGGCGCGCGACATCAAGGCGCGCGCCCCGCCCGCGAGCTTGGCGATCTCACCCGCGACCGCCGAGCGCGAAGCCGGCTTGAGATCGCTCGGGCGTCCATTCCACCAGCCGCCGTAGAAGCGCACGATGTTGCGGACGATGAATTCGCCCTCGTCATAGATCGGCCGAAGCCAGGGCGAGTCGCTCGTCGGAAGCGTCACCGCATGCACGATGTCGGTGTGCGGGGGAGCCCCCTCGGCCATCGCCGCCAAGGTGCGCTCGACGATCGCCTCGAGATATTCGGCGGTTTCCACGAGGATGCGCTGGATCTTGCCGGGGTCGTTCACCACCGGGCCGCCGTGACCGGGGCAAAGGCTTTGTGCCTCGAGAGCGGCCATGCTTCTCAGGCCCGCGGCCCAATCCCAAGGATAGCGCTGCACCTTCTGCGGATTGCCGCAATTGGGCAGCGCGTTGATGACGAGGTCGCCCGAGCACAGCACCTTCCGGTCGGGACACCAGACGAAGCTGTGGTCGTCGGTCTCGGCGCGACAATGGTGGATTTCAAAATTGACGCCGCCGACCCTGAAGGCGAGGCTCTCGTCGTAAAGCGTGTCCGGCATGAGAGCCGGGGGAGAGAAGCTGTCATATTCCTCGCCTGCGCCCGCGCGATCGGGACTGCCGCCGAATTGGCGCGCGTTGATCGCCGCATTGAACCGGCTCGTGAGCTCGTAACGGGCGAAGCGCTCGAGCATCTTGCGATGCGCGATGATGCGCGGACGCGGCTGGCCCGGAGCGAGGAAGGCTTCGAGGCCATAGGCGTGATCCACATGGCCGTGGGTGAAGATCGCGGTGTGGATGGGCGCGCTCGTCTTCTCGCGAAGCATCGCGGCGAGAAGGCGCCCGAGCGGGGCCATGCCGCTGTCGACGAGCACGATGCCTTCATCGGTCTCGAAACCGGTGACCCCGCTGAAGCGCGATTGGAACCAGCTCCGCTCGGCGACCTCGATCGGGCCGCCTGACCAGAAGAAGCCGGCTTCGTCGGGTGTCTTGCCGCGCATCGCCTTGAAGCGCTCGGAAGTCTGGTTGCTCACGCGTTCTCCTCGCCGGACAGGCTCTTGCGCACGATCACGGCGTCGAGCGCGACCGCGCCCTTGGAAAGAACCAGGAATGGATTGATGTCACAGCTCACAATCTCGTGCGCGTGAGCGACCGCGAAGGAAGAAAGATCGACGAGCGCTTGCGCCAGCGCTTCGATGTCCAAGGGAGGGCGCCCGCGCGCGCCCTCGAGCAGGGCAAAGCCCTTGAGCTCGCGCAGCATCCGCAAGGCCTCGTCCCGGCCGACGGGCGCGACGCGCAACGAAACGTCGCGGAGGATTTCGACGAAAACCCCGCCGAAACCCACCATGACGACCGGTCCGAAGACCGGATCGCAGTTGGCGCCGAGTACGATCTCGGTGCCGCCCTCGATCATCGGTGCGACGAGACAGCCTTGCAGCAGCGCTTCGGGATAGGCGCGGCGCGCGCGCAGGATCAATTCGTCAAATCCCTTCGCGACATCGTCTTCGCCGGCGAGGCCGAGCATGACGCCGCCGATGTCGCTCTTATGGGGGATGTCGGGCGAGGCGATCTTCATCACCACGGGGAAGCCGATCTTCGTCGCGGCAGCGGCGGCCCCCTTCGCATCGACCGCGAGATGGGCATCGATGACGGGAATGCCGGCGGCGCCGAGTGCACGAAGCGCCTCGAGCTCACCCATCGGCCCATCAGGCAAGCGCGGATGCGCACGCACATCCGCGCTTATCGCCTCGCCGGGATCGCTGGCGAAAAAACGAAGCGCCGCCACGGCGCGCACGGCGCGCGTGGGATCCTCGAAGGAAGGCACGCCCATCGCGCCGAGCTCGTCTCGAAACTGTGGCGTCGAGAGCCCGGCGGAAACGAGGCTGACCTCAGGGTGGCGCCGGCGCAAGGTTTCGAACACCGTCCTCAGCTTCGGCGCATGCTCGGGATTGCGCGGCAGGGCGCCCGTGAAGGCGACGAGGCTGCCGAACCCTCCTTCCGCGAGCGCGATCTCGAGACCACGCTCGAAGAGCTTCGGATCGGCGACGACTTGTCCGGTGACATCGATCGGGTTGCGCGGCCCGGCGTAGGGCAGGATCTCGCGCACGCGCGCTTGCGTCGCCTCGGGAAGCGCGGTGACGTCAAGGCCGAGATCGGTCGCCGCATCGGCCATGAGCACCCCGACCCCGCCGGAGACAGTGACAAGCCCGAGGCTCGCATTGCGTGGCGATTGCCCGAGCGCGCAAGCGACGCCGACGTCCAGGAATTCCTCGATGCTGTGCGCCCGATAGACGCCATGTTGGCGAAACACCGCGTCGAACACCGCATCCGATCCGGCGAGCGTCGCGGTGTGGGATGCGGCCGCGGCGGCGCCGGGCGCCGTACGGCCGACCTTGATGGCGACCACGGGCTTTCGCTTGCACTTCGCGGCCTTCAGCGCTTCGATGAGCGAAGGCCCGTTCCGGCAGCCTTCGAGATAAAGCAGGATCACGTCGGTCGAGGCATCGTCCGCCAGGAAGCTCACGCATTCCGCGATGTCGATGTCGACCTCGTTGCCGGTCGTGACGCAATAGCTCAACGACAGCCCGCGCTCGCGCGCCAAGGTGAAGCTCAAGCCTCCGAAGGCGCCGCTTTGGCTCGCAAGGCCGATGCGTCCGGCGCGCTTCTCGGTGAGCGCGAAGGCAGGATGGAAGCTCGCCACCATCCCTTGCGCGAAATTGACGACGCCCAGGCAATTCGGGCCGAGCACCCGCATTCCCGAGCGCTTGGCGAGCGCGGCGATCTCGCGTTGCGCCAGGGCGCCCGACGCGTCGACCTCCGCGAAACCGGAGGTGAACATGACGGCGACGCCGACGCCGGCGGCGGCGCAGTCCTCGAGCGCCGCAAGGCTCAATTCCTTGGGAACGGCGATGATGGCGACATCGATCTTCCTGCCGATCGACTTGGCAGAAGGAAATGCCGACAGTCCTTGGATGGTATTGGCGCGCGGATTTACTGGATAAATCTCTCCGTCATAACCCGCACCGAGCATGAACTTGATGGGAAGGCTGCCGAGCTTCGACGGATCGGTGGACGCCCCGACGACAGCGATGCTGCGCGGGCGGAACAAGGCATCAAGCATCGCGGGGGCCGTCTCCTTGGGCAGGTCACGCCCCACCTTAGGGGGCCTTCGGCAAAAGGGAAACCCGGCTCGGGCGCCGGCTTCCCGAGGGCGTCCGGCGAGGCCGTCTTTGCGCGAGTGGAGCCTGCACGCAACGCCCTCTCCGTGATGACATTTCCGCTCATGCCCGCGTATCACTCCCGCTCGTTCCTCGCGAAAGCGGGAATCCAGGCTTATGAGGCAGCTCCGAGAACAGCTGGTTCCCCGCCTTCGCGCGCCTTCGCGGGGATGAGCGGAAATGTAGTGCATTGCGGGGATGAGCGGTGGTAGCGATGGTAGGGAGAGGCGCTATTTCCACCTCACACGCTTGTGAAGTCCAAGCGTTAAAAGAATAGCGAAGCAAGCTCAACGGCTTGCGCCTCCGGTCGCCGAAACGCCACGAAAAGGGAGGCGCAGGGGCGCGAAAGTCTCGAATAAATCGATGTAGACGCGTGTTGCGGACATTCGCACTCGAAGGAAGTGGAGGAACATCATGCAGCATTTGAGCCGGTTCGTTCGAGGCTTTGCTCCTCTTTCGATCGCGCTCGCCCTCGCTCTCACCGCGGGCGTGGCCTTGGCCGATGGTGGAGGCGGCGGCGGAGGCGGCGGGGGTGGTGGCGGCGGGGGTGGTGGGGGCGGCGGTGGTGGGGGCGGCGGCAACGGCGGCGGGTCCGCCGACAGCGGCGTCATCCCGACGCCCGCCGCGGTCTGCGCCAAAGGCAAGATCTACGATCACAAGCACAATCGATGCGTCAAGGCCGAGCGCGGCGTCCTGCCCGACGCCTATATGACCGAATACGCCTATTCGCTCGCCAAGGCCGAGCGCTACACCGAGGCACTCGATGTCCTCAACTTGCTCGAGAACCCGAACACGCCGCGAGCCCTCAACTATCGCGGCTACGCGACGCGCAAGCTCGGCCGCCTCGATGAGGGCATCGGCTATTATCTGAAGTCGGTCGCGCTCGATCCGAGCTACGCTCAGGTGCGGGAGTATCTCGGCGAAGCCTACATCGTCCAAGGCAAGGCCGATCTCGCCGAGGGGCAGCTCGCGACCATCAAGGCGATCTGCGGGACCGGTTGCACCGAATACGAAGACCTCGCGCAAGCTCTCGAGGACTCCAAGCTTTAACGGGTCCGGCCACAAGCCAGGTCAACCTCTACCCTGGCGCTTAAGATCGAGCGCCAGGGATTGCGAACGTCATCAAGCGTTCACGATGCGGCACCATCCATCTGGGGTTCGGGAAATCGGCGCCGAGGTTGGGCCGCTCCCTTGGCGGCCGTCGGCAGCGCAGGCTCGCCGCGAACGCCCGAGTTCCCGCGGTCCGAAGCGAATCGCTTAAGGTCTTGTGAATCGGCGCAAGCTTCGGCTTGGTCGAGGAAGGGACGGATGGGAAAAGCACCGGATCGACTGTTTTCAATGCACGCGGGCGCCCTGTTTCGAGCAGGAGCTTCGATCCGGCTTTCACGAATTTTTTCCCGCATGCGGCCTATTTTGGGCCTTCGGCGATCATGGTTAACGCTTCGCTTCGGGATCGGTGACCTGACCCGCTGAAAAAAACCGCGAGCCGAATCCGCTGCTTGCGCTGAGTCGCTGTTCTTCGGTTGAAAGTTATCCACCTCTTTCCCACATATAGTTGCTGATCCGAACGTCAGCCACAATGTCTTGACGCCAGGCGACTCGTCTGGCATCGTCGAAGACCTGGGCGCGAGACCGCCAAAAGCTTCCGGATCAAGCCTTCCCGCCTCCAGGCGGGAACCGGATATGGAGGTCTTCGCCTCGCGAGGGGTTTCCCGCCGGAAGGCCGATCAACGGCCGAAGGCGCGGCGTCAAGCAGCGACAATCTCGGATCAACCGGCGCCGTCGGGCGCAACGGGCTGCCTTGCCCGAAAGACGAGGAAACATCATGCGCGTCGAACGTCGCTTCACGAAGGCCGCACAGTCCCCCTACGCGGATATTCCCTTCCGCGAAGCGTTGAGCGAGATTCGCAACCCAGACGGCTCGGTCGTCTTCCATATGGACGGCATCGAGGTCCCGGAGGCCTGGAGCCAGGTCGCCTGCGACGTGCTGGCCCAGAAATACTTTCGCCGCGCCGGCGTGCCGACGAGACTGCAGCGGGTCGAGGAGAATGACGTCCCCTCCTGGCTATGGCGCTGCATTCCCGACGAGAAGGCTCTCGAATCCTTGCCGCCGGGCGAGCGTTCAGGCTCCGAGCGTTCCGGAAAGCAGGTCTTCGACCGGCTTGCGGGCGCCTGGACCTATTGGGGCTGGAAGGGGGGCTATTTCTCCACCGAAGAGGATGCGCAAGCCTTCTTCGACGAGATGCGCTTCATGCTGGCCCGGCAGATGGCCGCGCCGAATTCCCCGCAATGGTTCAACACCGGCCTGCATTGGGCCTATGGCATCGACGGGCCGAGCCAGGGTCATTTCTACGTGGACTTCAAGACGGGCCGCTTGACCAAGTCGAAATCGGCCTATGAGCATCCCCAGCCGCATGCCTGCTTCATCCAGTCCGTCGCCGACGACCTCGTCAACGAGGGCGGCATCATGGATTTGTGGGTGCGCGAGGCGCGCCTCTTCAAATATGGCTCGGGCACGGGATCGAATTTCTCGCAGCTTCGCGGCGAGGGCGAGCGCTTGTCCGGCGGGGGGCGCTCGTCGGGGCTGATGTCCTTCCTCAAGATCGGCGACCGGGCCGCCGGCGCGATCAAATCGGGCGGCACGACGCGCCGCGCCGCGAAGATGGTGGTGGTCGATGCGGACCATCCCGACATCGAGGCCTATGTCGATTGGAAAATGAAGGAGGAACAGAAGGTCGCGGCCCTCGTCGCCGGCTCGCGCATCTGCGAGAAGCATCTCAAGGCCGTGATGCGCGCCTGCGTCAATTGCGAAGGGCCGGGCGAGGACTGCTTCGACCCGACGAAGAACCCCGCGCTCAAGCGCGAGGTGAAGCTCGCCAAGCGCGCCATGGTGCCTGAGAGCTATATCAAGCGCGTCATCCAGTTCGCCCGCCAAGGCTATACGGATATCTCCTTCGACACTTATGACACCGATTGGGATTCGGACGCCTATCTCACCGTCTCCGGCCAGAACTCGAATAATTCCGTGCGCGTCACGGACGAGTTCCTCGACGCGGTCGAGGCGGATGGCGATTGGGCCCTCAAGGCGCGCATCACCGGCAAGGTGACGAAGACGCTCAAGGCGCGCGATCTCTGGGAGAGGATCGGTCACGCGGCCTGGGCCTCGGCCGACCCGGGCATCCAATTCCATTCGACGATCAACGATTGGCACACCTGTCCGGCCTCGGGGCCGATCCGAGCCTCGAACCCGTGCTCGGAATACATGTTCCTCGACGACACGGCGTGCAATCTCGCCTCGTTGAACCTCTTGCAGTTCTACGATCGCGAGGCCAAGCGCTTCGATGTCGAAGCTTATGAGCACGCCTGCCGGCTCTGGACGCTCGTGCTCGAGATCTCGGTGACCATGGCGCAATTCCCCTCGCGCGAGATCGCCGAGCTTTCCTACCGCTACCGCACGCTCGGCCTCGGCTACGCCAATATCGGCGGCCTCTTGATGACCATGGGCCTGCCCTATGATTCCAAGGAGGGCCGCGCCTTGTGCGGGGCGCTCACCGCGATCATGACGGGCATCGCCTATGCGACCTCGGCCGAGATGGCGGGCGAGCTCGGCCCCTTCCCCGGCTATGCCCGGAACAACAAGCACATGCTGCGCGTGATGCGCAATCACGCGCGCGCCGCGCGCGGCGAGGCCGCAGGTTACGAGGCGCTCGCCACGACGCCCGTGCCGCTCGACCGTGGCGCTTGCGCCACGCTCGGCGAAAACGGCGCCAGGCTCGCCGCCCACGCCGTTTCGGCCTGGGAGGCGGCGCTTGCGGGCGGCGAGCGGCATGGCTTTCGCAACGCACAAGCCACGGTGATCGCGCCGACCGGCACGATCGGCCTCGTCATGGATTGCGACACGACCGGAATCGAGCCCGATTTCGCGCTGGTGAAGTTCAAGAAGCTCGCGGGCGGCGGCTATTTCAAGATCATCAACCGCGCCGTGCCCGACGCGCTCGCGGCGCTCGGCTATCGCGCATCGGAGATCGCCGAGATCGAGGCCTATGCGGTCGGTCACGGCTCGCTTCGCCAGGCGCCCGCCATCAATCATTCGACGCTCGCCGCCAAAGGCTTCTCGGATGAGAAGCTCGCCGCGCTCGAGAAGGCGCTGCCCTCGGCATTCGACATCAAGTTCGTCTTCAACAAATGGACGCTAGGCGCTGAATTCCTGCACGAAAATCTCGAGGTTCCGCTGGCGCGACTCGACGATCCGTCATTCGATCTCCTCACCCATCTCGGCTTCTCGAAAGCCGAAATCGAGGCGGCCAACACTCATGTCTGCGGCGCCATGACGCTCGAAGGCGCGCCCCATCTGCGCAAGGAGCACTATCCCGTCTTCGATTGCGCCAACCCCTGCGGGCGCATCGGCAAGCGCTATCTCACGGTCGAAAGCCATATCCGCATGATGGCGGCAGCGCAGCCCTTCATCTCGGGCGCCATCTCGAAGACCATCAACATGGCGAATGAGGCGACGGTCGAGGAGTGCAAGGAGGCCTATCTTCTCTCCTGGCGCCTCGCGCTCAAGGCGAACGCGCTTTATCGCGACGGCTCGAAGCTCTCGCAGCCGCTCAACGCCTCTCTGGTGGCGGATGAGGAGGATGAGGAAGAGGCGCTCGAGGCGATCCTCACCCAGCCCGCGGCGGCCCGCGCCACGGCGCTCGCCGAGAAGATCGTCGAGCGCGTCATCATCGAGAAGAAGGTGCGCGAACGCGAGAAGCTGCCCGACCGGCGCAAGGGCTATACGCAAAAGGCCGTGGTCGGCGGCCACAAGGTCTATCTGCGCACCGGCGAATATGGCGACGGACGCATCGGCGAGATCTTCATCGACATGCACAAGGAGGGCGCCGCCTTCCGCTCGCTGATGAACAACTTCGCCATCGCCATCTCGCTCGGCCTCCAATACGGCGTGCCGCTCGACGAATATGTCGATGCCTTCACCTTCACCCGTTTCGAGCCGGCCGGTTTCGTCCAGGGCAATGACGCCATCAAGAACGCGACCTCGATCCTCGATTACGTCTTCCGCGAGCTTGCCATCTCCTACCTCGACCGCGCCGACCTCGCCCATGTCGATCCTTCCGAGATCGGCAACGACGTGCTCGGCGGCGGGGTCGCGCAAGGCAAGCTCGTGACCGGCGACAGCGTCCCGCCCTCCCCGCCTCCGGCCTCAACCTTCGTCTCGAAGGGGCTGACGCGGGGCCGCTCGGAGCGAATGATGCAGGCACCCGGGAGCGCTCCCGGCGAGGGACGCGGCCCGCATCTCTACGCCATCGAAGGGGCGACCGTGCTCAAGAGCGAATTCGCCGAACCGCATGCGCAATATGAGGGAGCATCGGAGGACCACCGCCAGTCTTCCGAGGAACAGGGCGCGCTCGCCCTCGACACCCCGCTCCCCCATTCGGGCGCGGCGATGGGCAAGCCCGAGGCCGTCAAGCGGGCCGAGGCCAAGGCCAAGGGCTATGTCGGAGAGGCCTGCCCCGAGTGCGCGAACTTCACGCTCGTGCGCAACGGCACCTGCCTGAAATGCGAGACTTGCGGCGCGACCACGGGGTGTAGTTGAAGGAGACGGCGGACGCCTTGGCGTCCGGCCGGTCAAGCCGCGCAAGTCGCCCGCTCTAGCGAATAAAGGGCGAGTGTTCAGAAACCGAGCTCGCTATGCGAGCCGAGACGCACCAGCTCGAGACTGCTGGCATCCGGCTTGCGATAGATCAGCGGAAGGTCGGGCTTGATGTGACAATCCCGGTGATCTTTCCACTCGCCCACGAGCGGGTGATCGAAATACCGCTGGGGCAGGGGCTGGTCACCCGAAAGCAAATCGACGGCCGCCATTAAGTCGGCATCGAGGGTTTTGCTGTGCCGTCCAGATTGTTCCCGCCGATAGTCGCGCCGAAATCGGCTGGTGTATTTAACGATCCGCACGCAGACTCGCCAGCAGCCCGGCTGGCGAGCCAACGGTCACAAGCTCTCCCCGACGGGCGGCCTTCATGGCCGCGATTGTCTTGGCGTTCGGCACAAGCGGCTCGAACGGAAGCGCCTTTTCGCGTGCGATACGGATCATCATCAACCGGAATGCATCCGAAACCGTGAGCCCAATGGCGCTCAGCACGGCGGCCGCCTCCGCCTTGGTGCGCTCGTCAATGCGGGCCCGGACGACAGAATTGGCAGTCATAATGTCCTTCCTTGTTCGAGCCACAATGTAGCTCAAGCCCCGGCTCGTTTCAAGGCTGCTCCTATTGTTGCGCAGGGCGGAACATTGACTTTCCAATAAGGCAGGAGCTTTCTCACTCGGTCGGCAAAACATCGAATTCGCGAAGCTCGGCGTCGACGGATCGTTCCGTCACCCTCACCTCCTCGATTATCGCGAGGCGCGGACCTCTCCGGCAGGCGATGAGGATCGCTTCCACGTTCGAGGCCTCGCCTGAGAAGATCGCCTCGACCGAACCGTCCTTGCGGTTGCGGACCCATCCGCAAATCCCGAGCGATGTCGCTTGCCTTTCGACGAAGGCGCGGTAGCCGACACCTTGAACGATGCCTGTGATCATGACGTGAACCGTCCGGGACATCGAGCTCCTCCAAACGAGCTGGGGCCTTACCGCATTGTCACCTCGCAGGTGAGGCGCTGAGCCTCCCTTCCGACCACTTGCCGGGTGCTGGCCAAGCATGCCTTATCGAGCTATGCCGCCGTCGGCGCAATCGGGGGTGTCGATTCCGCGAGGGGATGAATGATGGACGCACCGCAGGTGCCCGTAGCGCCCGCGCAGGCCCTCGATCCGCTCCCCGCGCAATGGCGGGGATTCGCGCGCCGTTTCGTGGCGGTGTTCATCATCGAGCTCGTCGCGGTCTTCGCTTTCCTCGTGGCCGTCGACCCTCTCGACAGCGGGCGTTTCCCGAAGCTGACGACCGGCGGGCCGATCGACAGCGTCGGGCGCGTCGTGAACGTGAGCCGGGGCCATGATCCGCGGTTCGACGCCGCGATCATCGGCAATTCGCATCTGATGCCGCTCGAGCCGAAAAGATTGAGCGCGGCGACCGGATTTTCCTTTGTGCAATTGGCCGTCCCCGCCGAACGCAAGCGCGAGGACGCCGCCATGATCGCCTGGTTCCGGCGAAACCACCCGAAGATCGCCGCGTTCGTGATCAATGCCGATCCGACCATGTGCGACCGCGATCCGGCGCTCCCGCTCACCGCGCCCTTTCCGTTCTGGCTTTACGGCTCCGATCTCGGCTATCTGTCGCATCTGATGAGCGCCTCGATGCTTCGCTACGGCATCCGGCGCATCAAGGTGACTTTGGGACGGTCGGCGACATCGGACCCGAGCGGCGCCACCTTTGAGGAGGTGAAATTCGCCTTCGCTGCTCCCCCACCGGCCGTGCAGCCTCCGTTTACCGATCTCTCTCCCGATCTCCTTGGCGATACGGGTTTTCCGGCCATGGACCTGATGGAAGAGGCACTCGAAGGGCTGCCCACGAGCACGCTCGTCATCTTCGTCATTCCGCCCGCGCATATCTCGATCTTGCCCCAGGAGGGCACGGCGGAATGGCGCGAGGTCAAGACCTGCAAATACGAGCTCGAGCGCCGGATCGCCGCGCATCCGAATTGGCGCAGCCTCGACTATTTCCTCGATACGCTAGCGACGCGCGACGCCGCGGATTTCGTCGACGCCGGTCATTACCGGGCGTTTCTATCGAGAAAAATCGAAACGGATATCGCCAACGTGCTGCGGGCCACGAGCTCGACCGTGGTTGAACAGTAGAATTCAAGGCCGGCGAGGACATTTCAGGGGATGCTGTTCCACTCACAAGAATTCATCCTGCTCTTCCTGCCGGCTTTGTTGATCCTCTATTACCTGGTCGCGAATTCCGCCCCGGCCCGGCAAATCATGCTGCTCTGCGGCTCGCTGTTCTTTTACGGCTGGTGGGACATTCGCTTCGTTCCGCTGCTCGTCGGCCAGGTGACCCTCACTTATCTCCTCACCCTGGCAGAGCAAAGGAGTGGCCGGCGCGGCTTCCTCATCCTCGGCATCGTCCTCAACCTCTTATCGCTCGCGACCTTCAAATATCTCGACTTCCTCATCGGCAGTGCCGAGGCGCTCACCGGCATCGCTTTGCCGCGCGCCGGCATCGTCCTGCCGATCGGCATCAGCTTCTTCTCGTTCCAGCTCATCTCCTATCTCGTGGACCGCCTGCGCGGCGAGGCGCCGATCTATCCGTTCCGGCAATTTTCGCTCTTCGTCATGGTGTTCCCGCATCTCATCGCCGGCCCGATCGTGCGGCACAACGAGCTCATCCCGCAATTCGCACTCGACCCGCGCCGCGAAGGCGCAGCTTGGCGCTTCTCGGCGGGCCTCACGCTTTTCACCTTGGGGCTTGCCAAGAAGGTGCTCCTCGCCGGACGCCTCGCCCGCCTGGCCGACCCGCTCTTCTTCGCGGCAACCGATCGTGTGCTCGATTTCGGCGAAGCCTGGACCGCGACGCTGGCGTTCTCGCTTCAGCTCTTTCTCGACTTCTCGGCCTATACCGAAATGGCGATCGGCATCGCCTTGATGTTCGGCTTGCTGCTGCCGGAGAACTTTCGCCGGCCCTATCTCGCGCTCGATCTGCGCGATTTCTGGCGGCGCTGGCACATTTCGCTGTCGCGCTTCATTCGCGACTACCTCTACATTCCCCTCGGCGGCAGCCGGCATGGGCCGTGGCGCTATGTGATGGCGACCCTCGTCACCATGGGGCTTGCCGGCCTGTGGCACGGCGCCGGCTGGACCTATGCGGCCTGGGGCCTCTGGCATGGCATGGGCCTCATCATCTGCCACGCCTATGGATGGCTGAAGCGACCTCTGCCGGATGTGGCGAGCTGGTTCCTCACTTTGCTCTTCGTCGTCGCGGGCTGGGTGCTGTTCCGTTCGCCGAGCTTCGGAACCGCCGCCTCGATTCTCGCCTCGCTCGCGGGGTTTCACGGTTTCACCGGCAGCGTGAAAGGCATCGGCGTGATCGCGATCGCGGCGGCCGCCTCGGTCCTCATACCGCCGGCCCATGAGATCAAGGACCGCTGGCTGCGGCCGGAACCCTGGCTCGCGGTGGCGCTCGCGAGCCTTGCGGTCTATTGCTTCCTCGAGGTCGGTCGCGGACCGCCGGCGGCCTTCATCTATTTCCGCTTCTGAGGGCAAAGAGCGCTGACGCGGCGCTCGAATGCGCGCGCGGCCTATCCTCGCCGAAAGATCGGAAGAGCCCGTCTCACACGCTCGACTTGCGCTCACGCTTCTCCCCGATCCGGCGGCCCGCCTGCTCGGGCCTCGTCAACGGCGCCTGAGCGTCCCGCAACGCAACAAGGCGCGCTGCGACTTCGGGGCTTGCGGACGATGCGCGGCCTTTCTCGGCACCGACGTGGAGGAGCATCTGCTCGGCGGTCGCCAACAGGTCTCGACTGCGCCCGTGATGCATCCGATGGAAGAGGTGGATGCGCTTCTGGTCGGCGTGCAAGATCTGCGTCGTGACGTAGAACGGCTCGAGGCATGCGATTTCGCGAAGGTGGCTCATATGGGTCTCGACCGTGAAATAGCTGCCTGTCGAGGCGCGATAGGCGCCATCGACCCCGAGATACGCAGTGAGCGCGTCGGTCGCATCGCCGAACACCTGCAAATAACGGCTTTCGGTCAGGTGATTGTTGTAGTCGATCCAATCCGGCCGCACGCTTCCTTCATGAAGCCGCAACGGCTGGGAGATGTCGTGAGGCATCGTGCGCTTCTGGCCACGATGCGCCCTGGCGAGCAGCCGCTCTTCCTGGGCGGCGAGCGTCGTTCCCGAGGCGAAATCCTGGGAGCGGAGCGCCTGCATGATCGCGACGAGGCAATCATCGCGCTTGCGCTCCAATTCCTGCAACGAGGCTCCCGCCGCCTGGCGATCCGACTGGTCGGCGATCTTGTCGATGAAGCCTCGCGTCAGTTCCGGAACCTCCATGAGCTTCGTCCAGGGCAGCTTCAAGGCCGGCCCGAACTGCGCCATGAAGTGGCGCATGCCCTCTTCGCCTCCGGCGAGGCGATAGGTGAGGAACGTCCCCATGAAAGCCCAGCGCAGGCCGGCGCCGTAGCGGATCGCGTCGTCGATCTCCTCGACGGTCGCGACATCGTCATGGACGAGCCACAAGGCCTCGCGCCACAGCGCCTCGAGCAGGCGGTCGGCAATGAAGCCGTCGATCTCCTTGCGAAGGCACAAGCGGATGCATGCCGAGCGAGACATAGAAGTCCTGCGCCGCGACGATCGAGGCGGGATCGGTTGCCCCTCCACCACAGAGCTCGACGAGCGGCAAGAGATAGACGGGGTTGAAGGGGTGCCCGACGAGGAAGCGGCCGGGACGGCTCATCGCCGCTTGCAGGCGGCTCGGCAACAGTCCCGAGGTGGATGAGGCGACAAGCGCGGCCGGCGGCGCATGAGCGTCGATCTCGCGCAGCAGATCGCGCTTCAGCTCTTCGCGCTCGGGCGCGCTCTCCTGGATGAAATCGCGCCTGCCGCACGGCTTCGGGAAGCGTCGCGGCAAAGCGAAGCTCGCCGACGGGCGCCGAGGGCGCCAAGGTGAGCCGCCCTAGCGCGCGCGTCGGCATTGCTCCAGCGTCGCGCGGACGCGCCGCTCCGCATCGGGATGCGGATCATGGACCACGACATCGAGGCCGTTGAGAACGAAGCGCGCGGCCCATCCCGCACCGATGACGCCGGCACCGATGACGGCACAGCGTTCGATGGCGCAGCGTTCGATGGCGCGCGTTCAATGGCGCCTCGGCACTCGACGCGGCAGCGCCGCGCAGCTTGAGCTTGCGGCGCACTTCAGCCGGCGTGAGGACGCGAATGTTCATCGCCACGAGGATGGCGACGGCGCGTTCGACGAGGTGCGCCATTCGAGGCCTTCACGCCGCTTGGACAGCATAGATATTGTCCTCGAGCCCGACGCGGACGTTGCCGCCGGCGAGCGCCGCCATGGCGACATAAGGAAGCTGCATACGTCCGATCGAGAAGGCGGAGAACACGCAGGCCGGCGGCAGGTTGCGGACCATCGCCATCAGCGTCGTCGGATCGTCGGGCGCGCCATAGGGAATGCCCATGCAGAGCTGGATCATCACGGGATCGTCGATCAGGCCCTCGCTCGATGAGCTGGCGCGCGAGCACGAGATGGCCGGTGTCGAACACCTCGATTTCCGGGCGCACGCCGAGCGCCTGCACCCGGCGCGCCATGGCGCGCAGCATGCTCGGCGTGTTGGTCATCACGTAATCGCCCTCGGCGAAGTTCATCGTGCCGCAATCGAGCGTGCAGATTTCCGGCAGGAGCTCTTCGACATGGGCGAGGCGCTGCGTCGGCGCCGATCATGTCGGTCTTCGCCGCATCGAGAGGCAAGGGTGTCTCCGCGCCGCCCGAGCACGAGATCGCCGCCCATGCCGGCGGTGAGATTGATGCACGACGTCGGTTCCCGAATCGCGGATGCGCTCGACGACCTCGCGATAGAGCGCGGGATCGCGCGCGGGCGCGCCGGTTTCGGGATCGCGCACATGGATATGCGCGATCGCGGCGCCCGCCTTCGCCGCCTCGATCGCGGCGGCCGCGATCTCGCGCGGGGGTGACCGGGATCTTCTCGCTGAGAGAGGCAGTCCCGCCCGCTCCCGTGACCGCGCAGGTGATGAAGACCTCCCAGTTCATGCCGTCCTCCGGTCGCCGAGCGTCGGGCAGCGAGCGCCGACGCAATTGCCTGCTGACGCGGTCCGGGAATACGCGAAATAGCGATGCGCTGATAGTCATGCGGTCCGAGCGAGAACTAACCCCGCGACGAAGGGAGAATTTGATGCGTACAGCGCAACGAAGCGCTCAAATCGCCCTGTTCTCCATGCTAGAATATCCGAATGAACCGCGACGAAGCCATGAATCGTCTCAAAGCGCGTGCCGCCGATCTCAAGCGGCTCGGCGTCGAGCATCTCTACATGTTCGGCTCGACAGCACGTGACGAAGCGCGCGACGAATCCGATATCGACCTCTTCTTTGACTACCAAAAGGGCAAGCTGGGACTTTTCGAGCTTATGGATGTGAAGGAAACTACGGCTCAAATTCTCGGGCGCTCTGCTGACATCATGACCCGCGATAGTCTCCACAGAACCCTGCGGCGGCAGATCGAGGCGTCGGCGCTGCAAGTATTTTAGTGCCCCAGCGCCGTTCTCTCATCCCGCGCCTGACGGATAGGGTGGAGGCCATCGAGCGCGTGCGCGGCGTTGCCCACAGCGCGCGAGGAATAGGCACTCGCGGGATAATGGCGACACCCGTCCTTCTCGCTCAAGTTCAAGGCAGCGGCCTGGGCATTCATCATTAGGAACGTCCGTCATTTTGCGCTAGAACAACACAAGAACAGTTCGCGCTCGGACAAAGCGGAAGATGCCACATCCGTTCACCCTCCTCTCCATCGCGTTGGGCGCGCTCGCCTCGTGGGGCCTCCTCGCGCTCCTGCGGGGCTTGAGCCACGTCGCCGCCGCGCGCCGCAAGATCGCAAGCCTCGTCGCCACGCATCTCGAGACGCTGGCCCGCCGCAGGCTGACCCTCGTCAAGACCGATCACTACGGTCTCATCGACGAGGGAGCCTGGCGCAAGGAATACCGCTATTTCATCGAGAAGCTCGTGATGCCGCAGCTCGGCGCTCGGGAACGCGCGGCGCTTGCCTTCCGACGCGAGGCGCTGCTCGAGGAGTTGATCGGAGCGCCGGTCGCTCGGCGCGCGCGCGAGCTCGAAGCCTCGCTCGCCATGGCCAAGGACATGTCGCCAGCCGAATTCGAGCATTGGTGCTCGACGGCGCTGCACGCGGCCGGCTGGAAGGCGCGCGCCACCGGCACCTCGGGCGATCAGGGCGCCGATGTGGTGGCCGAGAAGGGGGGCATCACCATCGTGCTGCAGTGCAAGCTCCACCGCAACGCGATCGGCAACAAGGCGGTGCAGGAGGCCTTCACGGCGCGCAAGCACTACGGAGCGACGGCGGCCGCCGTTGTCTCGAATGCCGGCTTCACCCGCTCGGCGGAAGCCTTGTCGCGGACGACGGGCGTGCTCTTGTGCCACTACAGCGACCTTGCCCGCCTCGACGACCTCCTCGCGGTACAGGTTTCGGCGACAGGCTGAAGCATTTTTTGGAAGATGATCTCGAGGATTTCCGGGCCTGATTTTTGTTTCGTCAAGAAACCAGAAGATGTCTTTGAGTTAATCAGACCGTCTTGTGGCTCGAATTCAAGCTCTGGAACGCAGCCGGCAATATGGCGTATGATCGATTCTTCATCCTTGCAAGGAGGGGATCATGGATCAACCTGTCGCCTTCGTCGGTAATTCTCAGCCGCTTGGTTTTTTCGCGCTGATCATCATCGGCGGCTTGGCCGGCTGGATCGCCGGAATGATCCTCGGCTCGAGGCATTGGATCTTCACCAACATCCTCATCGGCATTGCCGGCTCCTATGTGGGCTCGGAGATCGCTTCGCTCGCCAATTTCGGCCTGCGCAATTCGCTCGACCACTTCCTCGCCGCCCTCCTCGGCTCGATCATCGTGCTGTGGATCTGGCGCGGCCTGCACCGGACGGATGCCTACCCGCCAAACCGCATGTAGGCTTTTCAAATGCGGTCGCGCGCCGTCCCTGACGGATGAAGGCTGTCAAGCACGGCTTCCGTCCGCAAACGTTTTTAACGGCTCATCGAGGCGCGCGCTTACCCGCAGCCTGTCCGGTCGCTCCTATTCGCCATGCGCGATGACGAGCGTCTGCGTCGTCGTGAATTCCCGCAAGCCTTCGAACCCCTTTTCGCGTCCGTGACCGGAGCGGCCGAAGCCGCCGAACGGCAATTCGATGCCGCCGCCCGCTCCATAGGAGTTCACGAACACCTGGCCCGCGCGCATCTTGCGGGCGACGCGCAAGGCGCGCTTCGCGTCATTCGACCAGACGCCGGCGACGAGCCCATAGGGCGTGCCGTTCGCGAGGCGCACGGCATCGGCTTCGTCTTCGAAAGTCATCGCCGCGAGCACCGGGCCGAAGACCTCTTCCTGAACGATTTTGTGGTTCTCCGGCGGCCGGCCGATCAGGGTCGGCGGCACGTAGTAGCCGCCTTTCGGGGCGTATTTCACGATCGTGCCCGGAGGCCAGCGTCTCGAGGCGATCGGCCGCGGCTCCGGCGAGATAGGATTCGATGCGCCGCTTCTGGGTGGCGTTGATCATGGGGCCGAGGTCGAGGTCGCGCTCGGGCGGCCCCGCGCGCAGCGCGGCAAAGCGTTTGCCGACCGCGTCGACCACACGCTCATAGGCGGAGCGCTCGATCAAAAGGCGGCTGCCTGCCGAGCAGGTCTGCCCTCCGTTCTGGATGATGGCATTGACCACGACCGGCATGAGGCTCTCGAGATCGGCATCGGCGAACACCACTTGCGCGGATTTGCCGCCGAGCTCGAGCGTGACCCCGACATGGTTTTGCGCCGCGGCCGCCTGGATGAAGGTGCCGGTCTGCGGGCTGCCGGTGAAGGAGAGGAAATCGATGCCGGGATGGGAGGCGAGGGCCGCTCCCGCCGTCCGGCCGAGCCCCGTCACGACATTGAGCGCGCCTTCCGGAAAGCCGACGTCGAGCGCGAGGCGCGCCACCTTGAGGATGCTCAATGAAGCGTCCTCCGCCGGCTTGACCACGCAGGCATTGCCGGCGGCCAGCGCCGCGCCGGCCGAGCGGCCGAAAATCTGCACCGGATAATTCCAGGGGATGATGTGGCCCGTCACGCCGTGCGGCACGCGCAGGATCGAGACGAGATGCGTGTTGAGGAAGGGGATCGTCTCACCATGCAGCTTGTCGGCCGCCGAGCCGTAATATTCGAGATAACGTGCGAGCGCGTTGACGTCGGCCCTGCCCTGGCTGATCGGCTTGCCGGTGTCGCGGCTTTCGAGCGCGGCGAGCTCGGCCGCATGGGCGAGGACGGCCTGCGAAAGCTTGAGCAGCAAGCGGCCGCGTTCCGTCGCCGTGAGGCGTCCCCACGCACCCTCGAAAGCGCCGCGCGCGGCGGCGACCGCCCGCGAAACATCCGCCGAATCACCCGATGCGATCTCGGCGAAGACATTGCCGTCGCCCGGCGCGACGACCGGGATGGTCTCGCCGGAAACCGATGGGAGCATGCGTCCGCCGATGAGATGCTTCTCGACCGGAAAAGCGCTGGATTTCCTGGCGGCTGGCTTCTTGAGAGTTGCGGTGCTCATAGGCTCACCTTTCGCTTCGGCTCATACCCTTAATTGAAGCCGACGTCGCCGGATTGCAACCTTGCAGGCAAGCGATCACAAGGCGGGGAAGACATTTCCCTAAGAGCACATCCGTGCCGCCCCTATCCGACGCGGGAAACCATGCGCAGCTCCGACGCCGATATTCTCTTCATTCCGGGTCTCGGCAACTCGGGACCCGAGCATTGGCAGACACGCTGGGAGAACAAGCTCTCGACCGGCAGGCGCGTCGAGCAGGAGGATTGGGAGCGCCCTCGCCTCTGCGACTGGACAGGCCGCATCACCGAGGAAGTCGCGCGTTCCAGCGGCGCGGGCCGCCCCGTGGTCGCGATCGCGCATAGCCTC
The DNA here is from genome assembly GCA_963713805.1 of uncultured Alphaproteobacteria bacterium. Classification (GTDB taxonomy): domain Bacteria; phylum Pseudomonadota; class Alphaproteobacteria; order Rhizobiales; family Beijerinckiaceae; genus GAS188. Next base: position 216,902 of record CAVQNF010000019.1, read on the forward strand.
GGCAGCCTCGCCCTCGTGCATGCGGCGCCTCGCCTCGCCCCGGGGAAGATCGCCGGCGCCTATTTGATCACGCCACCCTCGGACGCGAGCATCGCGACGCTTCCCGAAGTCGATCCGGCCTTCGTTCCGGCGCCGATGGCCCCCCTGCCCTTTCCCTCGCTTCTGGTCGCGAGCCGCACGGACCCTTACGGCTCCTTCGCGGATGCGCAGGCAAAAGCGAAAGCTTGGGGCTCGACGCTCGTCGATGCCGGTGATGCCGGCCACATCAACACGGCATCGGGCCATGGTCCTTGGCCCGAAGGCTTGATGCGGCTCGCCACCTTCCTGAAGACGCTGTGACGGGGAAATCGGCGAGGCCTTCTTGCGCGGCAACGGCGGTCGAAAAAGCTCAGGCACCGCCGCACACATGCTCGGCGTCGGGCAAGGTCCAGGTCTGCCCGGTCCTTTTGTTGGTGGTGCGGTATCTGCGGCCCCGATTGTCGCCCGGCGGACAATCTCTCGGGATGTGGACAAGGCACATCGTCACGACATCGCCGACGCGCGATCGATCGACCTGCGGCACCTGCTCATAGGACACCTGGTGCCCGCCATTCGCGAAGCTGATCGCGCTGCCGCTGCCGGGCGTGTCCTCGAGCCGATTGCCGACGGACCTCACCCGCGTCTCGACGCACTCGCCGATTTGCGTCGGCATGCCGGCGGCGGCGACGCCGGCATGAAAAAGGGTCAGCGCCGACGACGCGGCGATGAGGGACGCCAGGAGCCTGATGCGCATCGAACCCTCCGGCTCGGGATGTTCGCGGCCGGACCCTTCGCCGTCAAGGGTCTGGGAAAAGGATCGTGCGGTGGCGGCAGGAACGTTCGAGCGCGCCGCCTCACGACCCGCGAGCACGATAGGGCGGGATGCCTTGATCGGGGAGCCACAGGCCGGGAGGGGGCTTCCCGGTCTGCCAGAACACGTCGATCGGAATGCCGCCTCGCGGGTACCAATAGCCGCCGATGCGAAGATAGCGCGGCGCGACGAGCTCGACGATCTTCTTGCCGACCCCGATCGTGCAATCCTCGTGATAGGCGCCGTGGTTGCGGAAGCTCGCGAGGTAGAGCTTCAGCGATTTCGACTCGAGGAGCCATTTGCCCGGCAGGTAATCGATGACCAGGATGCCGAAATCCGGCTGGCCCGTCACCGGGCAAAGCGAGGTGAATTCCGGGCAGGTGAACCGCGCGAGATATTTCGTGCCGGGATGAGGGTTGGGCACGCGCTCGAGCTTCGCCTCGGCGGGCGAGTGAGGGACGGGAACGTGCCGGCCAAGCTGCAAGGGCGATCGGGCGGTGCTCATGAAGGCTGATGTGGCACAAGGCGGACGGCCTCCGCAACCGCGACCTGCGCAAAAGCGTCTTGCGCGCTCCGGAGGGAGCGGGAATCGGGAGGCGCTTTCTCAGCCGGGAAGCGGAACGCCTTTGGCTCTCCGCGACGCATGGGCCAAAACTGTGCCTGCCTCCAAACCGGTCACGAAATCCACCCGCCTCCCTCTCGCTCAGCGCTCGTGCATTGACGAGGAGACCATGGTCGCGAGCGGGGTCAAGAGATAGCCGATGATGCGCTGGGTGTCGGTCTTGATCTCGACCGTGACGCTCATGCCGGCCGAAAGCGGAATGCTCTGCTCGCCGATTTGGAACGCACTCTGATCGATGGCGATCGTCACCGGGAACACGAAGGTCTGGCCGTCAGGCCCGCTCGTGGCGGCGGCATTGGCGCTATTGGCGAGGCTCGTCGCATTGGCTTGCATCATGCGCGCCTCGGCCTCGTTGACGGCGTCCGTCGCGATGTCGACGACCCTGCCCGTGATCGAGCCGTAGCGCGTGAAGGGGAAGGAATTGATCTTCACCACCGCGTCCTGGCCGATCTTCACAAAGCCGATGTCGGTGTTGGCGACGAAGGCCTCGATCTGCAAGCCGCCATCGCCCGGAACGATCGTCATCAAGGCCTGGCCCGTCGTGACCACCTGGCCGACCGTGGTCACCGCGAGCTTTTGCACGATGCCGTCGACCGGCGAGAAGAGGATGGTGCGGGCCGCCCGCGCGCGGGCCTTGGCGAGACCCTGCGCATCGACTTCGGCCTTGTTGGCTGCTTCGTTGAGCTTGTTGGTGTTGTCCGCGACGAAATCGCCGATGGTCTTGGCCTTTTGGCTCTTCAACGTCGAGATGCCGGCGCTGGCTTCGGCGAGCTGGCCCTGATCGGTCGTGAGCGTCGCCTGCGCCCTTTCGAAATCCTGCATCGAATCGATGAGATTGGTCTTGGTGCCGGCATTGTGGTCGATGAGCTCCTGGCGCATGTCGACGCGCTCTTTCGAGGTCGCGACGAGCTTGGCGTCGATGACCGTGCTCGCGCGCAAGCGCTCGAGCGTCGCTTGCCGCTCCGCGATCTGCATATCGAGATTGCCGAGCGCGCCTGAAAGCTGGGAGAGGTCGGCCCTGAGCGCCTCCTCCTCCCGCCGGCGAAGCGCATCGGGAATTGCGTCTTCCCATTGGATCGCAGGCGATGGGCCGACCGTCAAATCCGTGAGGCTCACGGCCCGCAACGCGGCCTTGCGCCTGGCGATCTCGGCAAGGCCGGCGGCGACCGCCTGGGCGCTCGCTGCCTCATCGGCCCTCGCCTCGATGGAGTCGAGCTCGACGAGCGCGATCTCCGCTCGCGACATGCGATCCGTTCTTGACGTTGAGCCTGAGGATCTTGCCCGGCTCGAGCGGCTCGATCACCTTGACGCGCCCCTTGGGCTCGATCTTCCCCTGCGCCACCGCGTGGATGTCGATGAAGCCCAGATACGACCAGGCGAGCGCGATGATGGTGAAGGCGCAGAGCGTCAGACAGGAACGCCCGGCGTGCCGTGGACGGCGGAGTCTCGAGGATTTCCAGCGCCGCGGGAAGGAACTCCCGATCGCGGCCGGCGCTCGAGCTCGCCATCAGGCGCGCGCCTGATCGGTCTGCAAGGACCAAAGATGCGCATAGACGCCATCCTTGCGCGCCAGGAGATCGCTGTGGCTTCCCTCCTCGACGATCTGGCCGCGTTTCACCGCGATGATCCGGTCGCAAGGCCGCACGGCGGCGAGGCGGTGCGCGATGACGATGACGGTGCGGCCCTGCACGATCTTCTTCATATTGTCCTGGATGATGCGCTCGCTCTCGTAATCGAGCGCGCTCGTCGCTTCGTCGAGGATCAGGATACGCGGATTGGTGGCGAGCGCTCTCGCGATCGCGATCCTCTGCCGCTGGCCGCCCGAGAGATTGGCGCCGCGTTCCTCGATCAGCGTGTCGTAGCCTTGCGGCAGCATGGCGATGAACTCATGGGCGCCGGCGAGCTCGGCGACCGACATGACCCGGCTGCGCGGCATCGCGGGGTCCGACAAGGCGATGTTGTCGTGGATCGTGCGGTTGAAGAGAAGGTTCTCTTGCAGCACGACGCCGATCTGCCTTCTTATCCAGCTCGGATCGAGCTGGGCGATATCGATGCCGTCGAGCAGCACTTGCCCGTCGGCCGGCATGTAGAGCCTTTGCACGAGCTTGGTGATGGTCGATTTGCCTGAGCCCGAGGGCCCGACGATGCCGATCACCTCGCCGGGCTTGATCGACAAGGAGAGGTTTCTCAGGATGTCCGGCGATCCTGGGCTTGTAACGGAAGGTGATGTTGGAAAGCTCGATCGCGCCGTTGAGCGGAGGGAGCGATTGAAGCTGGCGCGGCGTCGGCTCCATGGGTGAGTTGAGGATGTCGCCGAGGCGCTCCACCGATATCTGCACTTGCTGGAAGTCCTGCCAGAGCTGGGAGAGGCGCAAGATCGGCTGCACCACTTGCGCGGAGATCATGTTGAAGGCGATCAGCCCGCCGACCGTCAGCTGCGTGTCGATCACGGCTTCGGCGCCGAGATAGATGATCAGGGCGGTCACGATCTTGCTGACGCCGCGGATGAGGTTCTGCCCCAAGGTGCCGAGCATGGTGGCGTCGAATGAGGTGCGCACATAGCCGGCGAGCCGGTCCTCCCATTGCACCTGCATCATCGGCTCGACGCTCGCGGCCTTGATCGTCTGCACGCCGATGATCGATTCGACGAGGAGCTGCTGGCTCTGGGCGCCGCGGTTGAACTTCTCCTTGATCTGATCGCGCAAGGGCGGACGGATCAAGGTGCCGATCAGCACATAGATCGGGATCGAGGCGAGCACGACGAGCGTGAGCTCGACCGAGTAGAGAAAGAGCACGGCGATGAAGACGATGGTGAAGATGAGGTCGAGGCAGGAGGTGAGGCCCTGCCCGGTGAGGAAGTTGCGGATGGTCTCGAGCTCGCGCACGCGCGCCACGGTCTGCCCCGCCGGCCGCGTCTCGAAATAGGAGAGCGGCAAGCGGAAGAGATGATGGAAGAGCCGCCGCCCGAGCTCGACATCCATGCGGTTCGTCGTATGCGTGAGCATATAGGTGCGCAGATATTGCAGGATGCCTTCGAACACGCCGAGCACGACGAGGCCGATCGCCAGCACCACGAGCGTCGAGTGGCCCTTATGGACGAGCACCTTGTCGACGACGAGCTGGAAGAAGAGCGGCGTGATCAGGCCGAATATCTGCACGAACAGCGAGGCGACGAACACATCGGCGAGCGCCTTGCGGTAGCGCCAGATCGAGGGCAGGAACCAGGTGAAGCTGAAGGTATTGGGATCGGCGCCGGCGCCGCCGAGGCGGCGCGTGACGAGCACGATCTCGCCCGTCGACCATTCGGCGATCTCCTCGATCTTCATCTCGCGCATGCCGCGCTGGACCGGATCGAGGAGGCGAAGCGCCCCTTTCTCACGCCCCGCCGCCAGCACGGCGAAGGAACCGTCCTTTCCCCCGATCAGGGCGGGCAGCGGAATACTCGCAAGCCGTTTCGCCGAGACGCGCGAGAGCTTGCGCGCCTTGAGGCCCACGAGATGGGCGGCGCGGATGAGATCGTCGCTCTCGGTCGCCCGGTCACCGAGCCCGAGCTCATGGCGCATCTGGAACGGATCGGACGCGATGCGGTAATGGCCCGCGATGATGGCAAGGCCGATGAGGCCGCCATCCGCCGAGGCGGCCGGGGCCGGCCGCGCTTGCGCCATGTCGTTCATTGGCTTAGTGATCCGCCCCTAACATTCAACTCCGCGCGCCGATGAGTGACCACGCATCGTCGTCATGACCGGACTTGGACCTGTTCCGAGGATCAGTCCGGTCATCCACGCCTTTCTTTCCGACGGCATCGTATGAAGTCGTGGATGGCCGGGCCGATGCCCGGCCATGACGAATCACCCTTCCACTTCGTCATGACCGGACTTGGTCCGGTCATCCACGCCTTTCCTTTGGCAACGGCGCAAAAAGACATGGATGGCGGGCCGATCTCCTCGGGACAAGCCCGAGGACGGCCATGACGGACAGGCATTGCCGCTTCGTCATGCGCGCACTCGGTGCGCGTATCCACGCCTTTGCATTCCACGGGTATCGGGCGGGGAGGCGCGGATGGCCGGGCCAACGCCTGGGCATGACGGACAGGCATTGCCGCTTCGTCATGCGCGCACTCGGTGCGCGTATCCACGCCTTTGCTTTCCACGGGCATCGGGCGGGAAGGCGTGGATGGCCAGGCCGATCTCCTCGGGATAAGCCCGAGGACGGCCATGATCATGGAAGCCACGACACCAGCCTTCATCAGGCCGCGTGCAGCAGCGGCATGGATGACGCCGTCGCGCCGCTGATCTTGTCCTGATAGCTGCCGTTTCCGGCCGCCACCCAGTCGTGATGACCGACGAGGTCGTTGACCTCCGCCACCTGGCCGTTGACCGCGAAGACGTAAGCGCCGATCTCCTGGCTCGTGGCCGGGTCGAAGATTGCCGCCTCGGAACTCGCCCCTCCGGTGCCGCCGAACCGATCGATCTCGGTCAGCTTCCCGCTCGCGTTGTATTGATACTGATCCGTCTCCTTCAAGGCGCCGCTCATCGCGTCGTAGATCTGGTCGAAGCTCAACTGGCCTGCCGCGTTGAACCCTTGCTTGACCGTGGTGGGTTGCGAAGATGAGGCACTGGCTGTTGATGCGTCGGCTGCGGCCAAAGAAGCGTCTGAGGTCATCGCCGGATTTTGACTGGCGCCTCCGACTTGGGGGCTCAGGGCAGCTCCCGTCGCGGGCACGCTCTCGCTAGCCGTTCCGCTCTGCTTTTGAATGATTGTGTTGTTTTGCCCATTGATAGCGGCTGTCGCCCCCACCTCCAACATGATAACCGCATTCGAGACATTGATCACGGCACTGGTTCCCGTGACGTCGAACGTCTCTCCTGTCCCATGTGCGGTCACAACAGAATTTGAGGCAACGCTGAAGGCATCATTGTTACCGGTCACCACGACGCCTGAATTGGCATTGGCCATGATTTTTGCGCCAGACGTATTCGCCTGATTCCCGGAACCCGCGACGACCAGCGTGTCGTTGCTTCCGCTTAACGTGAGCGAGCCATTCACGGTCTCGGTGATGGTGTTGCCATTGCCGGTGACCGTAGCGCCAGCACCCTTCTCGATGGTCACCGAGGACCCACTCGCGAAAACAGACGCGCCCGTTCCAATGATGTCGAACGTGTTGCCGACGCTCGTCGCCGTGGCCGAGCTGTTCGCCTTTTGCGTGATCGCATTCCCGCTACCGGTGATGGTCACCGAGGCGCCATTCTCGAGGGTTGCCCCTGAGGACGCAATCGTCGCGCTGTTGCCCGTCCCAAAAACATCGAGGCTTTCGAGTGCGGGAGACCCTCTGCCGCTGCCGCTTGTCGAGAGCGTGTCGCCGCCAGCGAGCGTAATGCTGTCCCCTGTGCCCGTAACGTTCAAGGAGCTGTTCACCGCGAGCCTGATCGCACCCGTGCTGCCAGCGACACTCTCACTCGTGCCGGCAAAGGCCAGTGCCCAATTGGTTCCGCTCGCATTCACCGTAGCGTTATTGCCGATAATGCTCGATTGGAGATCGTTACCGACGCCCCCCTTTCGAGGGTTACAGCCGAGGACGTGATCGTCGCGCTATTATCCGTGCCAAAAACATCGATGGCCTCGATCGCGGGAGATCCTCTGCCGCCGCCACTTGTCAAGACTATGTCGCCGCCAGAAAGCGTGATGCTGTCCCCGGTGCCCGCGAGGTTCAAGGAGCTATTACCCGCCAAGCTAACTACGCCGTTGCTTCCGGCAACGCTGTTACCCGTGCCGGAAAGGGTCAGCGCCCAAGTCGGGCCGCTCGCAGTCACCGTATTATTGTTGCCGATGACGCTCGATTGAAGAGCCGAGTTGTCGCTGATAGTATTGCCCGAACCCGTGATCGTCGATGAAGAGTTCGCCTCCAACGTTATGGAAGCGCTACCTGCAACGGTCGACGCACCCGCTCCAACGATATCGAATTTGTTTCCAGCGCTATTGGCCGTCACCGAGCTGTTCGCCTTCTGCGCAATGACGTTCCCGCTCCCAATGGTGATGATCACCGAGGCTCCGTTCTCGAGGGTTACTGCCGAGGACGCGATGGTTGCGCTATTGGCCGTGCCGAAAACGTCGAGAGTTTCGAGCGCCGGAGACCCTCTCCCGTCGCCGCTCGTCAAGACCGTATCACCGCCAGAGAGTGTGATGCTGTCGCCCGTGCCCTCAACACTCAAGGAGCTGTTGGCCGCAAGTGTGATCGCACCCATGCTGCCGGCGACGCTCTCGCCGGTACCGGTTAGGGCGAGCATTGCCCGCGCCAGCCCAGGCCGTGCGGTGCTGGTAGCCGTCGCCGGAGAGGTTGTAGAAGCTGTTCGACGAGGACAGGGGCGTGATCTTGATGCCCTTGCCCGCAAGGTCCAGCACGACAGGTTGATCGCCCCCGCCCGTATCTACGGGCACGTCGCCCCCGCCCGTGTCTACGGGCACGTCCGTCACTAATGGGGCAGGATCGATAGGAGGAATGTCGACCGGCGGGGCGTCCGGAACAACGCCAATGCCCGGAGGAGCATCGGAAGGAATGCCCGGAGCGAAGAGGATGGAAGGATCGAAGGCCGGATCGTTGAAAGCGGGAGCGCCACCGTTCAAGAACGACCCGTGATCCCTCCAAAGGCGAACGGCGTGCCAGCGGCGCTTGCGTCGTTTGAAAGGCCATTGGCGGTCCCAACAGCTCCGACGTGCGCTCCTACCTGTGCGTCCGTGCACCCGCTAAGTTTACTCCAGGACCCGGTCCCAATTCCGCTGGTGTGTTTTCAGTCCGTACTGATGCCAGTATCGCCACTATAATCTTGAACTGTATAACTCGTCCCAAATCCGTCAGGGGAAGGGATACTCACTACATGCGTGCCAAACGGGACTGGATTGGGACTCTCCTCAGCTCCAATCCGCTCTAGCGCCTCCAAGCTAACGTTGGGAATACCGTTGGCTTCGCTCAGAAGTTCCAATGGGCCGCTAGATGACGTTGGTGAGAGAATTACTTTTCCACCCTGTACTGCGGCAAAGGCCACAGGGCCGCCAGAAAGCGCTACTAAGCCCAACCCGTTGAGCGCGAGACCGGACCAATCGCCTGTCCTGGCTCCGACATAGGTGTCATAGCCAAGCCCCCCGATGATCAGCGCCCCACCGACGCCCTCGAGCGCTGTGCCACCGGCGCGGATGCCACCCACCTCAGCTGCGTTCTCGGCCACCGCCTGACCGTAATTCGAGACCTGGTTTAGATTTCCTGCAGTTGCTCCTAGAACGTTCGCACCCTTGACTTCGTCGACATAGTTGATCGTTCCAGAAAAGAATGACTTTGTTGTATAACTTATGTCGGGCCTGAACGTCGATCCGTCGGAAAAAGTGAAGGAATTATGCCCAATTCCTGCGACGCCGCTGAAATCGACCCCGATATTACTAACATTGCTGCCGTATTGATCGAGTATGTTTCCGACTTCGGCGACCACGGCCGAGTTTCCCAGGTTGGAAATTCGATTGGCCGTATAGAGAAGGTTATTGGAGGTTAGCAATGGCGCGGTGGCATCGCATTGGATCAAATTAAGACCATTTGACGAAATTGCATCTTCCAATGCTCTACTAATCGAAGGCGGCTGGCCGTTCGACCCATAATAGACGACATAGTTGCTCCGTAAACCTGGATAGGCATTCAAGAAACCTTGGCCGATCGAAAAGGTCCCAACGCCGACCAGTGTACTAACCGAGCCATCATTCGTGTCACCCATAGTCTTCCTCCGTTAGATCGGCCGGCGGGCCAACGATGTTATAGAGAACAGCCGGATTGCCTGCTGCGTATTCTTTGATTGTTGTTCGATATGTAGAACTTAACAAATATAGCTGACTGCGTCTCCAGATTCGGGTCGTATTGATGAGGCCCCAGATAGTCGTGATCCTCGCTACCTGCGAGGCAAGCATATATGAATCTGAGAGTGGGGTTTTGCCCCAGGTGGGATGGTCGAAGCCCGTCAATTGGGGCCGCTGGAAACCGGATCCTAGAAAGCGTTTGCGTTCCCGCGCAGTCTTCGGCAGCACTGCCGAAATCGGATCCATATCCCAGCGTAGCTTGGGACAATTGACGATGATGAATTCGCCTAATGCGATTCCAATGTCGAACACGACATTGCATCCAGCGCCGGCACCAGTCCATGGCGGGTCGTATGTGTAATAGCTATTTCTCCGTTCCAAATCGCCGAGGAACACCAATCCCGAATAGCGTCTAGCCCAGCGATTGAGCGCTCTGACGCCCTTGTCGTCGGCCCGGATGTCGGTCCAGAAATATCGTCTGAGCCATTTCTGGAAATAGGCAACCCGCTCCTGGCGCACGCGCATAAAGTAGTCGAAATTTTCGAGCGCCTGCTCCACCCGCCGGAAGTGCGGCCTTCGTCGAGCCAGTAGCGCTTTGCGTCATCCGCATCGGCCTTTACAAGCGAATTTTTTGCACCGTTTGCCATAGTTGTCTCCTGCCTGTACCCGATCTGGGGCGTTGCCGTGCGATCCCGATCTCCATCTGGCGAGATACTATACTGGGCGAGCATTCGATTTCGCGAAAGGGTTCTTTTGCAACTTTGCAGCGGCGACCCAGCCGAATTACTCTGTGCTCGCGAGTCCGCCAGTCGAGAGATCCTTAGTGCCCCCAGATATTCGAGAGAATTCGCGTCATCGATCTGACCCAGGGCATGGCTGGGCCGCTCGCCACCATGATCCTGGCTGATTACGGCGCCGAGGTCATCCGGCTGGAGCCGCCCGGTGGCGATCCCATGTGGGCTCGCTCCTGCCTATCTGCTCTGGAACCGCGGCAAGAAGAGCGTCGAAATCGACTGGTCGAGCGAGACCGGGCGACCCAGGCGCGTCAGCTGCTGCGAGGCGCCGATATCTTCATCGAAAGCCTTCGACCCGGCGAGGCCGGCCCGATTAGGCCTCGGTTATGACGATGCCAAGGCCGGAAATGCAGCGCTCATCTACTATTCGCTTTCAGCTTTCGGACAGGAAGGCCCCTACAAGGACCTTAGAGCCTATGATGGCATCATCAACGCGAAGTCGGGACGGATGCGCGACCAGGTGGGATGGCAGCGCGGCCGTCCTACATTCCGGGCGGTCAACGACGTTTCCTATCACGCCGCGATGTTCACCGTTCAGGCGATTATTGCGGCCCTGCGTGTGCGGCTGATGTCCGGACGCGGGCAGAAGCTAGAGGGAAGTCTCCTCACCGGAGTCACCGCCCCCAACAACGCATGGCGCCGCTTTGAAGGCCAGCAACTTGCACCCGATCGCTATCCCGGCGAAGTATCCAAGGAAGCAGCTAGCCGGGGCGAGTTAGTCCCCGATCGGCAGGAGTCCGATCCTTACACGGCGAGCCCCAATCAGCTGTGCGCGCAATGCAAGGATGGGCGGTGGATCATGCATTCACACACCCAGCAGGACCTGTTCGATGCCTGGATCGATACAATCGGCTTCAGTTGGGTGAGGAAGGATCCGCGTTATCGCGATGCGCCCAGGTTTGCCAATCAGGAGGATCGCATCGCGCTCAATCTCCAGCTCGTCGAACGCTTGAAAGAGAGGACGTCGCTCGAGTGGCGTGAAATCTACCGCCATAATCCCGATTGTGCGGGCGAGATTATGCAGACCACTCAGGAAGCGATTCACCACGAGCAGTTCATCGCGAACGGCCACCTGATCAGAATTGATGATCCTCGAGTCGGCCTGATGGAACAGCTCGGCCCGTTTGCGAAGATGAGCGAGACGCCTGCCGCCATCTCGCGCGCCGCGCCGCTGCCAGGCCAGCATACCGAAGAGGTCCTCGCCCGGTTGCCGCTTGCCGCCCCGACAATCTGCCCGTCAGGAGGGCGCCCTCGTCATCCCCTGGAAGGCGTCACGATGATCGAAGCCGCCAGTTGGCTGGCGGCGCCGTTCGCGGGTGCACTGCTCGCGGATTTAGGAGCGCGAGTGATCAAGGTGGAGCCGCTGAGTGGTGATCCCTTTCGTAAGATGCTCACCAACGAAAATATGATTAGGTCGTTCCAGGGCAAGGAGAATATCGCGCTTAATCTCAAGACCGAAGAAGGCCTATCGATATTCTATGAATTGGTGAAGCGAGCCGACATCGTCATGCACAATTTTCGGCCCGGCGTACCCGAGCGTCTGCGCATCGACTACGAGACGCTGAAGCGTCTTAAGCCAGATCTCGTCTATGTTTATGCCGGATCGTATGGTTCGTTAGGGCCGGACTCGCTGCGTGCGGCCTTCAATCCGACGATGGGAGCGTTCTCCGGCAATTCGGTGTTTCAATCCGGCGAGGGGAATATTCCCAAGGGAGACCAGTCTCCCGACCCAATCGCCGGCAGCGGCGTTGCAACAGGGATTATGCTCGGACTCGCGGCGCGCTTGCTGAGCGGCAGGGGTCAGTACATCGAGACATCGATGATGAACTCGAACGTCTACTGCAATTCGGATGATGCCTTCGATTATGCCGCCAAGCCTGCCCGACGCGTGCCGGGCAAAGACCAACTCGGATTGGAGGCCACTTATCGCCTCTATGACACTGGCCGGGGCTGGGTATTCCTCGCCGCGCAGTTCGATAGCGAGTTCGCGGTGCTCTGCCGCGTCATTGGACGCGAAGACCTGCTCGGCGATTTCCGTTACGCCAGCTGCGCGGAGCGCAACCGCCATCGCCGGGAACTGGGGGCGGAATTGGAAGCGGTGTTCAAAACGCGCGACGCCGCCGAGTGGGAAGCCTTACTCACTGCCGCCGACATTGGCTGCGTCAGAGCAGACGGCCCGGGCCATGTGCGCTTCCTGCACGAAGATCCGCATACGCAAGCGATCGGCTTTATGACTCCGACGCGCAGCCGCGCCTTTCTCGACCGAGCGCCTGAGGGAAAGTACTGGAGACATGCTCCACCGGTGAGGTTCTCAGAAACGCCGTGTGAAGCAGGCAAGCCCTATGAGGCGCTGGGCGTGCATACGCGTTCAGTGCTGGTAGAACTGGGCTATGACGAGGCGACCATCAAGCGGTTAGAGGCCAACGAGGTGATCGGCCTCGGTCATTACGAGGATTCGTCAGACTTGGCCAACGACCATTCATGAGTTCGGCAACTCGTACAGCGTCTGAGGCGCGGATTCGCCGCGGAAATAATAGGGCGTCGCCCGACGCCACATCGTGACCCGTCACTTTGGAGCGCGTGCAGCTGAGGCCGGGATTGCCGAGGAGCGGTTCTCGGACTTCGAACACCGCATCTTCGGTGAACAGCCTGGCGCACTCGCTCCCATTGCCTCTGCGAACATCCTTTGGAATGATGCGGCTATGCCCGACTTCTTTGTGGAAACGGTTGGCAAAGTTGGAACGTCAACCTCGTGCGCGAGAATTTCAACGGTCCATCGGTTAAAGGGATGGGTTTCGATGTGCTGACTCACGGACAGTCCACCTGCAACGACGTGTCTCCGACACTCACTCATCGGTCAGTTTCTCGATCGAGCAGCGACGATGCTGGCGCTCGCTGCGGCATCTCGAGCAATTCGAAAACATTGCCATCCTGGTCACGGCCGTAAGTTGCCTTCACGCCACTAGGGAATGTGACGACGGGACAATGGAATCGAACGCCTGCGGCCACCAAGCGCTCGTACATCGCTTCGATATCAGTCACTTCAATCCCGAAGTGGGATATGCCTCGATCCCCGACCGAATAGTTCGGGTCCTTGTACGCCGGATTCGGGTTAGCGAACTCAAACAACTCCAGCTTAAGACTGCCCCTCGCCACTACGCACATTCTGCCTTGCGCATTTTCGAGCCCCATGACTTGTGAGTATTGCGGCCCACCAAACGGGAACGCAGGAGCGGAAAGCTCCATGTCGAAACTCTTCGTGTAGAACTCAGTGGCCCGCTCGAGATTCGTGACTGATATCCCCACGTGTTGTAAGCAGATCATATGTGCTCCGAATTCGAGATTCTAGTCCGTGCGTTGCAACGGAAGGCAGCTGACCGAAACATCGGTAAACCTAGGCAGTCGCGTACGGCCGCATGCCGCGCGCGGTCCGCGACATCTCCAGCAACTGCGTCCCATCGGCGCCTGCCTCGATGTCACTAAGGAGACTGTTGGGTCGAATCACCAGGTAGTCGTCGTTGCCCAGCGTGCGACCTGCGATGTCCACCGTACCAGATACAATCATCAGTGCATGCCAATCCGCATAGCGATGCGCCGGTAAACGTTCTTTGCCTGTGAGTCGCGTATCCTTCAGTACCGAGCGATCCGGGTCGCCGTGCTCCCCGAGGTCCCACTGCCGGCCCGCGGACAAGCGAGTCATGGTAATGCCGTCTACGCCGTCGAATGATAGCGCCTGGTGTCCCTCATTGCGTTTGTTCAGCGGTGATCTCTCTTTAAACACCGCCTGCGTTCCCTTCAGCGTCGGATGGTCGCGATACTCCGGCGCATAGCCGCCGCGTGACAAGTGAGCTTTGGCAAAGATCTCAAATAACCGACATCCCTGCGGACCGATAACCAGCGGTCCATACTCGAGTGAAGGTTCAGTGATGAACAGATCGCCGGGTTGCATCCACCAATCGCCGATCAAACACTGTCCTTCAAAGACCACCACTGCGGTCCAACAATCATGCCAATGCAATGGCCACAGCTGATTGGCGGGCAAGCGGATGTCCGGAACCAACATCTGGAAGGCATCGTCGCTGTCTCCGAGCAAGAAGCTGTCCGTCCAGCCCTGACCACTAGGCGTATCGAAAAGACACTCGCCTTTCGGACCCTTCTTGCCACCGGGATAGAAGCGCTCGAACGACACGCCGGGCATCAACTGCTCCGAATGAAATTTTTCCGTCGGCACAATTATTCGCTGCATTGACCCGACCTCCAGTACTATGGGGCGTAGGCACATGTTCCCACGAGGCCCTGATGCCGGCCGTGTGCGACGGACAGCGCGTTACCGCGGCGCCTGTGTGCGCGCGACCACGAAGTCGCGAGTGATCGAGGCAACGTTGGGCGTACCGGCCTGGCGCATGATAGCGCGCAGCTCGCGCGCGTAGATGTCGAGTATCGCCTCGACGCCGGCCTGTCCATAGGGGGCGAGTCCCCAGATCTGCGGGCGGCCGATGCCCACGGCGCTCGCGCCAAGCGCCAGCGCCTTGAACACATCGGTGCCGCGCCTGATGCCACCATCGACCAGCACCGGCACGCGGCCCCGGCAGGCCGCGACCACGTCCGGCAGGCACTCGATGGTGGAGCGCAGCGATTCCTCGTCGCGCCCGCCGTGATTGGAGACGATCACGCCGTCGGCGCCGTGGCGAACGCAATCCGCGGCCTCGTCGCCGCGCATGATGCCCTTGATGAGGAGCTTCCCCTTGACGAGCCCGCGCGCGCGGTCGAGATATTCCCAGGTTAGCGCCGAGGGCTGCGTCAATTCCTTCACGCGCGAGACGTCGACGCCCTGGTAGATGGGCGCCTTGCGTACGAAGTCGTGCGAGTTATTGACGTGGCAGTCGGTGCAGTTGCGCGGGTCCTGGCGCATCGCGCGTACCAGCGTCTCGTTGTAGCGCGGCCAGTGATTGTCGACGGTGAGCACGATGGCGCTGCAGCCGGCGCGCTGCGCCCGTTCGATCACCGCGCGCGCGACCTCCCAGTCGTCGGTGGGGTAGATCTGCTGCCAGATGGGTGCGCCGCGCGCGGCCATCACGTCCTCCGGCCCGGTAGAGCCGCCGGCCGAGAGCATCATGAGCGCCGAGCGCGAGGCGGCGGCGCGCGCGGTCGCGAGCTCGGCCTCGGGATGGAAGGCACGCTGAGCGGAGACGGCCGAGAGGTACACCGGCGAGGGCCAGTGCGTGCCGAATAAGTCAATGCTCAGGTCAGTGCGGCTTACGTCGACGAAGCGCCGCACGCTGATTTCCAGTTGGCCATAGGCTTCGTGGTTCCATGACACCGTGCGATCGTCGTCGACGCCGGTGGCGAGATATCCGAAATGCGCGGGCGGTAGCACCGCGCGCGCGGCGGCCTCGAACTCCGCGACGCTCAGAAGGCCTTCAAGATGTGGAGGTGGCGCGGGCACCCAGCCTACCTGCGCGCGCGAATCCCGCGGCAGGATCGTGGCGACCGGCAATGCAAGGAACCCCGCCAGCAGGGCGCGACGGTCGCGGTTGGTGCGTTGAGTGTTCACTCTCTCTTCTTCCCCTCCTGTCTGTCTTCGGAGCCTGAGTCCCTGCGGCCGCTAGGCTTCGCGATGCCGCGAAGCCGCGAAAATTGCCGGGTCAACGCGGCTCATACAAGTCGGTCGGTATCGCAGTCGGGCTTCTGAGCGACCCGGTTAAAATCCCATAAGCAGAAAATCGATGGCCGCTACAATCACCCGCCGCTGGTCGGCGAGGCTCCCGGTCGACGCGCCAAGATCTGTCCGGGCGACCCCCGCAAGTTGCGGCGTCATCAGCAGGTACGTTTCACCGTCAAACTTCAGAGCTGGCGTCAAGTTACTCAGCGGCCTTTTCGCCAGTGCGGAGGCCTTTGTAAGCGGTATTACCACGCGCGTTTGAAGTTCGTCGAGCAAATCAGACTGCACGTCGACCAGGAATGGATAGGTCGACTTCGATCGCTGGCTCTTGTTCCGATAGATCCCGACCGCCAGGGCGATGAACGCCGCGGGCCGGAAGCCGCCGCGCACCCAGTACACGCCATGCCTCGTGGCATGCAGGGCGTCCGAGTCGTACCGACCGCGGCGCAGCAGGAAGTCGACGATGAAGACCGCGGTCCACGGGGCCAGCCACACCATGACGAACAGCACCATGTCGGTGACGAAATGGTAGAAGCTGGAGCTGAACAGGGCGATCGCGGTGACCGACGCGCACAGCACGGTGTCGATGGCGACTGCCTGGACTCGGGTCACCCGCAGCCCGAGCGCCTGCAGCGTCACGCCAGAGGAGTACAGGTCGAGGGTGTTGACCGCGAGCAGTTGGACGACGGCGAACAGCAGGTAGGGCACCACGAACCAGCCGGGGAACACCGCCGGGCAGGCCGCCGATCGGGTCGCTGCTCGCCGGCGAGATGGTCACCACGGCCGCGCCGAGGATCATGAGGAGAGTCATCGGGATGCCGGCGCCGAGGCAGACCGCGATGACGTGCCGGGGACGGGAGGTCTCCCGCGGCAGGTACCTCGAGTAGTCGGGCGCGTTGGCCGTCCACGAGACGCCGGACTCGGAGAACGCGACGGCGAGCCCGAGGACCACGAGGGGCAGGGACGCGGCGCTGCCCGCGTGCAGGTGCATTTTGCTGCCGGTCAGGATTGTCAGCACGACGAACAGCACGAGGCAGGGCGCCACCAGCCATTTCATCGTCCGCAGGATGACGGCGTGGCCGAGCCTCGGCACGATGAACTGGAGCAGGCCGATCGCGACGATCACGCCGACCTTCACGCCGGCGGACTCGGCGGCGCCAGCGTGGTGCAGCAGCGCGAGCCCGGCGAGCACCGCCAGGTACATACCGGTGATCTCGAACGTCACCTGGGAGACCCAGTTGAAGAACGACACCAACCGCCCGCCGCGCAGGCCGAACGGCGCGCGGCTGATCGTGAAGGCGGTCGTCCCCGCGGCGTTGCCTGCCAGGCTGGTCGCCGCGGCGGCGATCCAGCTCAGGTTGGCGATCACGATCACCACGACCGCCTGGGTGAAATCCAGGCCGAGCGCGGCGACCAGCGCGCCGAACGCGACGGTCTCCACGTTGATAAGGCCACCGGCCCACATCCACAGCAGGTCGGCCGGCGTACTCCGGCGCTCGGCATCCGGGATGATGTCGATCCCATGCTGCTCCGCCATCCTGCGCTCCGTCCACGTGTACCCGAGTCTTTGCTTGTTTTGCCTCAACGGTTTCGCGCTGGCTCGCGGCCTGGCGATAGAACTCTCGGCCTGACGATGGCCAAATCGTTTTGGCAAGCCTAGACAGCCAATATGTCCTGCGTGTTTCGGCGGTACATTGAGTCCGTGGCAAACCAGGCCGCCGACGGCGGCGACCGCGCGCGGCCGGGATACGCGAGGTCGCGGCGGCGGCTGGGGTCTCCCCTACCACCGTGTCGCACGCGCTGAACGGCATGGGACGGCTGAGCGAGGCGACCAGGCAGCGCGTGATCGACGCGGCGGCGCACCTGGAGTACCGCGCGAATCCGAGCGCACGGAACATGCGGTCCGCCGCTAGCGGGATCATCGCGGTGATCAACCAGCTCAGTGAGGGCGCGAGCTTCCAGGCCTCGGACCTTGAGTACATCATGCGGCTCAACCAGGCCATCTGCCTCGCCGCCTGGGAGCGGGACTGCTACCCGACGCTGCTGCCGCCAGGGGTGGACGCGGGTTTCCTCGGCAGGATTCCGCTCGACGGCGCGATCCTCGCCGACCCGGTCCGCCTCCGATGAGACCCTGCGCGCGCTTGACGACCTCGGGATCCCGGCGGTGACCGTCGGCAGGGACGGCGCCTGCCCACCGGACCGGCAGTGGTGGGCGGACAACGACATCGGCGCCGCGACGTCCGGGGTGCTCGACCATCTGGCGGCGGCCGGTGCGGAGCGCGTCTGCCTCGTTTCCGCGGACACCGGGCAGTCATACATGACCGACGCGGTCGACGCGTACCTGCGATGGTGCGGGGAGCGCGGCGCGGCTGCCCGGCTGCACGTGCTCGGTTCGCCGTTCAGCGCCGCGGACTGTTTCGCTGCGGTGTCGCGCGAATGCTCGGGGCCGCGTCCGGCCGACGCCCTGTACCTCGTGGTGGAAGCGCTGGTCGCGGCCCGCACTCGACGCAGCCGCAGACGCCGTGCGTGACGGTGCCCGGCCAGGTGCAGGTCGCGGTCGCCTCCGACAGTGCGGTGGCCAGGACGGGGCGCCCAGCGCTGACCGCGGTCGACCTGCACCCGGAGGAGATCGGGGCCGCAGCGGTCGGCCTGCTTGCCAACAGGATGGCCGGGGAACCGCCGGACCGCGTTTGTCCCCGCCAACCTCTGCCGGCCCGCGGGTCGACCCGGCGGGCGCGGCAGCCTAGCCGTGCGCACGACCGCGCCAGCTCAGCCGACGACGGGGGACACCAGCCGGTAGTCGCGGGAGTCGATTAGGCCGCGGTTGCCGATCCGCAGCTCGGGGATGGCACTGACCGCGAGCATGGCGAGCATGGTCGTCGGCTGTTCGATCGCGCAGCCGAGCTCGTCGAGCGCGCGCACCACGCACCGCAGCCCGGCCGCCGCCTCGGCCACGGTGCCCTCGGACAGCAGGCCGGCGATCGGCAGCGGGAGCCGGCGAGGATCTGGCGGTCGCGGACGACAGCGATGCCGCCGCCGTCGCGGGCGACCGCCCGGGCGGCGGCGATCATGTCGGCGTCGTCATCCCGACATCAGCAGGTGATGGGTGTCGCGCGCGGTGGACTGCGCGATCGCTCCCCGGTCAGGCCGAGCCCGCTGACGAAGCCGAGGGCGACCTGCTTGCCCTCGCTGCCGTGCCGGTTGACCAGCGCGATCTTGGCGAGGCCCGACGCCGGGTCGGCGGTGACCTCGCCGCCGCGCACCGGGACCTCGACGAGCTGGTGCTCGGTGGGCACCATCCGGTCCACCATGCCGATGGCGCGGACCAGGGCGTGCGGACCGGAGGCGGGGATGCGCAGGTCGGCCTCGCTGAGTTCGGCGGGGACGCGGACCGAGAGCCGCGGCCTCCGCCGGGTATCCCCGGCCGGGACGTGCAGCGGAGGGCCGCCCCCGCCGCTGTCACCCGCCCGATGTCAGTCCCGTCGACCAGCACCCGGTGCGGGCGGAAGTCGGCCAGGTCGGCAACGAGCAGGATGTCGGCGAACCGGCCCGGGGCGATCGAGCCGATGTCGTGGCGCAGGCCGAGGTATCGGCGGGCGCGCGGTCGCGGCCTGGATGGCCAGCACCGGGTCGACGCCGTGCGCGATCGCGACACGGACCGCGTTGTTCAGGTGCCCGTGCTCGAGCAGGAAGTCAGGGGCCACGTCGTCGGTGATGAACATGACGTGCCGCGGGTCGATCTCGCGCGCGGTGAGCAGCGGCGCGAGCGCCGCCATGTCATGGAACGCCGAGCCTTCGCGGAACTGGACCCACAGCCCGGCCCGCAGCTTGGCCAGCGCGTCCTCCCGGGTGACGCTCTCGTGGCAGGAGTCGATGCCGCAGGCGGCGTAGGCGTGCAGCCGCTGGTCGTTCCAGCCGGACAGCGACCAGTGCCCGGTGGCGATCATGCCGCGGCCCAGCGCCGCCTCGACCATCGCGTGCATGCGGTCGTCGCCGTCGATGATGTCGCGCATGTTCATCATCTCGCCAAGGGCGCCGACGCCCGGCTCGTCGAGCAGCGCCTCGATGTCCGCCGGGTCGAGGGTGGCGCCGGAGTCCTCGAGGCCAGGCATCGGCGGCACGCAGGCAGGCACGGCGAGCAGCACCTTCAGCGACAGGTCGCGGGACTCCTCCAGCATCCACCTGATGCCCGCGACGCCGAAGACGTTGGCCATGTCGTGGTTCTCGATCAGCACAGTGGTAGTGCCGGCCGCAGCGCCGCGTCGGCGAACGGCCGCACGGTGACCAGGGTGGACTCCACGTGCACTGGGTGTCGATAAGGCCGGGGACAAGGAACGCGCCGGCCGCGTCGGTGATCTCGGTGTCCGGGCCGGTGCAGTGGGTCACATCGCCGAAGCACGCGACCCGGGCCGCGGCGATCGCCACGTCCGCGTCGAGGATCTCGCGGGTGTGCACGTTGACGAGCCTGCCGCCGGTGATCACCCGGTCCGCTGGCCTCCGACCCCTGCTCACCTCGGTGAGGAGTCGCCCGCGTCTCGCTGAGCGGCCTCCGGCCGGTGAAGTGTCCTGGCCGCAACGGCGTCACCCTTCTTCCTTTGCTCCGGCGGATTGCCAAAAGGTTTTTGCATCGTATCGTCCGCGGGCCGGGATGACGGAAACGGCGGCGGCCGGGCGGGAGCACGGCAGCGGGGACGGTCAGGCACCGTGGGCGGCGAGGGTAAAGCGCGGGCTCCGCGGCGGAACCTCCGCAGGCCAGGTCGGCGGCGAGCTCGCCGGTGAGCGGCGCGAACTTGGCGCCATGGCCGGAGCACGCCGAGCAGATGACGAACGGCCCGCGCCGGTCCAGGATGAAGTCCTCGGTCGCCGTCGAGGTGTACAGGCAGGTCAGCTCG
>CAVQNF010000020.1:0-15960 GCA_963713805.1 uncultured Alphaproteobacteria bacterium
TTCGCGCCTCAATCCGTCAATCCGCCCATCTCGCAGACGATGCGCCATTCGCGTTCCGTCACCGGCTGCACCGAGAGGCGCGAATATTTGACGAGCGCCATCTCGGAAAGGCGCGGGTCCGCCTTGATGGCGACAAGCGTTACGGGCTTGGGGACCCGCTTCACCGCCTTCACGTCGACCGCCGAGAATCGCCGCTCTCGTCGGTCGGATCGGGATAGGCCTCGCGAATGACCTCGACGATGCCGACGATCTCCTTGCCGACATTCGAATGATAGAAGAAGGCGCGCTCGCCCTTTTTCATGAGCTTGAGATTCTGCTTCGCCGTGAAGTTGCGAACGCCGGTCCAGGGCTCGCCCTTGGCGCCTCTCTCGAGCTGTTGCTCGAAGGAGAAGGCGTCCGGCTCGGATTTCACCAGCCAATAGGCCATGGACTGCTCCCTCCCGCGCTCAGGCGCTGCCGATGAGGATGCCGGCAAGGAACACCAGTATGCCGCCGATGACAACCTGGAAGGCGGCGCGCAAGAGCGGAGTGTCCATGTAGCGCGCCCGCACCCAGGAGATCACCGAAAGCTCGATGAGCACGATCACGGCCGCGATGCTCGTCGCGATGGTGAAGGCGTTCGGCACGGTTTGCGGCACGAGAAAGGGGATGGTGTGGAAGATGCCGCCGATCGTGGTCATGAGGCCGCAGACGATGCCTCGGATGAGCGGCGAGCCGCGCCCGGTGAGCTTGCCGTCATCCGACAAGGCTTCCGCGAATCCCATGCTGATGCCGGCCCCGATCGCGGCGGCGAGGCCGACCAGGAAGGTCGGCCAGTTCTCCCGCGTCGCGAAGGCGGCCGCGAAGAGCGGGGCGAGCGTCGAGACCGAGCCGTCCATGAGGCCGACAAGTCCCGGCTGCACATATTGCAGGATGAAGACGCGCCGGCTCGCCTCGTCCTCCCTTTGTCTCGCCGGCAAGGTGAGGTTGCGGTCCTCGCTCTCGGCGGCGCGGTTGCCATGGCCGCGCTCGACCTCGGCGAGATGCACGAAGAGCTCGCGCACGCCGAGGTCCTGCGTCTGTGCCGCCGCCTTGTCGTAGAAATTGGCGGCCTGCAGCTCCATGACCTCGGCCTCCTTGCGCATGCGCTCGAGGCCGAGATTTTCGAGCATCCAGACGCTGCGGCGCTTCATGAAGCCGCGCACGTCCTCGCGCCGGATAGGCGGCAAATGCTCGCCGAATCGATGACGATAGGCGTCGTACAGGGTCGAGCGATGCGAGCGCTCTTCCTCCGCCATCTCGTCGAAAACGCGCGCCGAGTCCGGGAAGGCCTTGCGGATCTTCTCGGCGAAGGTCTGATAGATGCGCGAATCCTCTTCCTCGTTGGCGATCGCCAAAGCAAGGACCTCGGATTCCGTCAGCTCGGAAAGGGATTTCATGAAGCGCCTCCTTCTTTAGAATATATCTAAGGAAAGAAGCGTTGCAAGCAGGAGATCGGGTCTCGACGGCCCCGCGCGAAGCGGAAGACCGACGCCATCGCGGGTTCTCATGTGCCCGGCTCGAGTTACCGCATAGGTCTTGCGACCAAGGACCGGCTTTCAGTGGCGCCCCATCGGCGAAGAGGGTGGAAAGAACGAAGGGGTCGCTCACATCGATGTCGGGCCGCCACCGATAGGAGGTTCCCCAGATGAGAGAGATGAGGAAGGCCAGCATGGCTCACCTGTTCGCGCCCCTGACCAGTCCCCGCCGAGAACATATAATCATTCTTTCGCGGCAAAAAAATGTGGGAACACGCCCAAAAGGCGGCACCGTTTTAAGTCGGGACGTCCCCACACAGCGAGCCGAAGGCACTCGGACGAATTCAGCGGCATGGCCGTAATCCATTGTTTTGACGCATGATCTCACCCGCAAAAATAATTCCCATTTTTGCGGATCATGCTCTAAAGGGTCTCGCGCGCAGGCGAATGAGCGTCCGCGGCCCTCCCATCCGATGCTCACCCGATGACCATCTGCCTCTGCTCATTCGCCGCGAAGACGCCGTCGGACGCGGAAGCGATCGAACGCCTGCATGAGCGCGCCTTCGGGCCGGGCCGATTTGCACGCACGGCCTTTCGCCTGCGCGAAGGAGCGGCGGCGCGACCCGATCTGTGCTTCACCGCCCATGTCGGAACCTATCTCGTCGGCTCGATTCGGCTCTCGCCGGTGACCATGGGCGACGCGCCGGGCCTCGTGCTCGGCCCGATCGCCGTCGAGCCTGCTTTCACGAGCAGAGGCATCGGCTTCGACCTGATCGCGGCATCGCTCGACGCGGCGCGCGAGAAGGGCGATCGCGCGTCATTCTCGTCGGCGACGAACCCTATTATCGCCGTTCGGGCTTCACGCAGGTGCCGAAAGGCCGCCTCGCGCTTCCAGGCCCCGTCGATCCGGATAGGCTCTTGTGGCTCGAGCTCGAGCCGGGCGCCTTCGACGGCATCTCGGGCGCGGTCTTGCCGGCATAGAACGCTCGTCATAGACCGCGGATGTGCCGTTTCTGGCGCTTTGCCCCTCCTTGCCGTCCTGGCCGTCCTCGGACTTGCTCCGAGGATCAGTCCCGCCCATCCCCGCCTTTGAACCGCGCCTTCGTCAGTCGTGGATGGCCAGCGCAAGGATGCTAAAGGCCGTGCGTGGCGCGTGCAACAGCCGAAAACGGGTGCCCGATTTGAGCTCTGCCGCTCAGCTCGTGACGCCGGTTCCGATCGGGCAGGAGACGCCGGTGCCGCCATGGCCGCAATAGCCATGCGGGTTCTTCGCGAGATATTGCTGGTGATAGTCCTCGGCGAAATAGAAGGGGCCGGCCTTCGCGATCTCCGTCGTGATCGTTGCCGTAGCCGGCCGCCGCGAGCCGCTCTTCGTAAGCCTTGCGCGAGGCCTCGGCGGCGGCGATCTGCTCTGGCGTCGTGCATAGATCGCGGAGCGGTATTGCGTGCCGACATCATTGCCCTGGCGCATGCCCTGCGTCGGGTCGTGACCTTCCCAGAAGATGCGCAAGAGCTCCTCGAAGGAGAGCTTCGCTGGGATCATAGACGACGAGCACGACCTCGTTTTGCCCGGTGAGGCCCGAGCACACTTCCTCATAGGTCGGGTTGGGCGTCGAGCCGCCGGAATAGCCGACGGCGGTGACCCAGACGCCCGCGACGTTCCAGAACGCCTTCTCGGCGCCCCAAAAACAGCCCATGCCGAAGAGCACCTGCTCGAGCCTTCGGGATAGGGCGGGGCAAGATCGCGTCCGTTGACGAAATGGCGTCGCGCCGTCGGGATCGGCTGGGCGCGCCCGGGCAGCGCTTCGCTCGCTGACGGCATCGCCGCTTTCTTGCGAAAGGAGAACATGAAGACCTCCACTCATTCACGCCTTGAGGCTTCGCCTCGAGGGAGATGTGCCCGACGGCCGAGACGAAAGCAAGGGCAGACCGGCGCGTGACGTTTGCCCGGGGCGATCGACGAAGGCTACCCGATGCGAGCACAGCGCAAGGTGAAGATTAGTCGCTTCTGACCGAATCGGCTAGCGTCCTGATGCGATCCCGGCACGGATAAAAGCGCGGATTGTCGGCGAGAACGCTCGATCCGAGCTCAATGATGGTGCGACTCACGATACGTCGGCGGCACGAAGAGCATCGGAAAGCGATCCCGCCCGTCCGAACTCGACTTCGTCATGATCAACCTGCCGAACTTCATCACCATCGGGCGTCTTCTGCTCGTGCCTTTCCTGATCGTCATGATCACGCAAGGGCGCTGGCTCGCGGCCGTCATCTGCTTCGTGGTCGCGGGCGTGTCGGACGCGGTCGACGGCTACATCGCCAAGCGCTTCTCGCTGCGCACGGAGCTCGGCGCCTATATCGACCCGCTGGCCGACAAGGCGCTGCTGATGTCGATCTATGTGACGCTCGCCGTCGATCGGCACGCTGCCCGGGTGGCTGGCCATCACGGTCGTGTCGCGCGACGTGATGATCCTGGTCGGCGTCGTCGTCGCCTGGCTGATCGGGCGCCCGCTCGCCATCAAGCCGCTCGCTGGTCAGCAAGGTGAACACGGCGGCCCAGATCGGTTTCGCCGGCCTCGTGCTCGCCGCCAACGCGTTCCAATTCGATCTCGGCGACGGCGCGCGACTGGATGATGGCGCTGATCGCCGTCTTGACGGTCGCGTCCGCGGGCGCCTACCTCCTCACCTGGTTCGCCCATATGAGCGAGGACGCGAGCTGAGGCGCGACATCTCGATGATCCTGACCTCGTCCGAGCCTATCCCGGCTTGCCGGCATCGCGCACGCCTTCTTCACCCGCGAGGGCGGCGTCTCGGAAGGCGTTTACGCCTCGCTGAACGGCGGCCTCGGCTCGGGCGACGAGCGGGCGCGCGTCATCGAGAACCGGGCACGCATGGCGGCGGCCCTGGGTGTCGCGCCGCGAGAGCTTCGCGACCGTCTTTCAGGTCCATTCGCCGGATGTGATCGTGATCGACAAGCCATGGGATCGAAGGCCGGAGCGAGGGAGCCGCCCGAAGGCCGATGCGCTGGTGACGCGCCTGCCGGGGCTCGCCATCGCGGTCTCCTCGGCCGATTGCGGCCCGCTCCTGTTCGCCGATGAAGAGGCGCGCGTGGTCGGGGCGGCGCATGCCGGCTGGAAAGGCGCGCTCACCGGCGTCATCGAGGCGACGGTCGCGGCGATGGAAGGCGAAGGCGCCAAGCGCGCGCGGATCCGCGCGGCGCTCGGGCCGATGATCTCGCGCGTCGCCTATGAGGTCGGGCCGGAGTTCGAGGCGCGCTTCGTCGAGGCCGACGCGACGAACGCCAAGTTCTTCACGCCCTCGGCCCGCCGAGGGCCATGCCATGTTCGACCTGCCCGCCTATATCGGCGCGCGCCTTGCGGCAATCGCGCGTCGGCAGCGTCGATGATCTTGGCCGTTGCACTTATGGCGATGAGGCGCTGTTCTTCAGCTATCGCCGCATGACGCATCGGGGCGAGACCGATTACGGGCGCCATCTCTCGGCGATCGCCTTGAAGGCGTAAGGAACGCCACCTCAGTCGCTGGTGCGCACGGTCCAGCTTGCGCCGCGAATCATGGGCGCGGCCTTGAGGAGACGGATCACCGTCTCGATTTCCGCCGGCTCGACGGCGGTGCTGACCAGTGTCGCGACGATCTCGACGTCACCCTCGGTCCGCTCCTCGACATCGACGTCGCTCACCGGGTAATTCGCTGCCTCGAGCGTCTCCACCAGCAGATCGCGCGCGGGCACGACATTTTCGGCTTGCGTCGTGACCCGCACCTCGTAGGTGGCTTCGGTCCGGCGCTCGTCGATCGGCGTGCGGTTGATGAGGTTGATCAAGGGCCGCAGCAAGGTGTTGCCCGCCAGCACCGCCACGGTGAGCAACGCGGCTTCACCGATCAGGCGCGTTCCCGCAAATGCTCCCACCGCCGCCGAGCACCACAGCGTCGCCGCGGTATTGAGGCCACGAATATTCATGCCCTCCTTCATGATCACGCCCGCTCCGAGGAAGCCGACGCCGGAAACCACATAGGCGGTCACCTGCACCGCGCCGGCGGACCCGGTGAGCCGCATGCCGATGTCGACGAAAGCCGAAGCCCCGATGGCGACGAGAACGTTGGTGCGCAAGCCGGCCGTGCGCTGGCGATATTGCCGTTCGGCGCCGATCAACGTGCCGAGCACGAAGGCGCTGGCAAGCCCGATCGCGGAGTTGAGGAACTCGCCGAAGGACATAGATTGCATGTCGGCCATCGATCCTTTCGTCTTGCGCCAAGCTGCCTTCTTGACCGGCCGTGAGCCGCCGCACCCGCATTCTCTTCACGGCCTCCTGCCTATAGACTGACCAGGTGACTGAAAATCGCCAAGAGACTTCGTGCCCTTGTTCAAGAGGCTTCGTGCCCCTATTTCCGTGCCCCGCTTCAAGCTGATCCTCGAATATGACGGTTCGCCCTTCGACGGCTGGCAGGCGCAAGCCAGCGGCCGCTCGGTGCAGGACCGGCTCGAGGCGGCCATGGCTCGGCTTGACGGGGGAGAAGATGCGCGTGCGCGCCGCGGGACGCACGGATGCCGGGGTGCACGCCTCCCATCAGGTGGTGCATGCCGACCTGACGAAGGACTGGCGCGCCGACACTTTGCGCGACGCGCTCAACGCGCATTTGCGACCGTTGCCGATCAGCGTGCTCGCCGCGGCGCGCGCCACCGACGAGTTCGACGCGCGCCTCTCGGCCCTCAAGCGCCATTATCGCTACCGCATCTTGAACCGGCGCGCTCCGCCGGCGCTCGAGGCCGGACGGGTCTGGCATGTGCCGCGCCCGCTCGACGCCGATTTGATGCATGAGGCGGCGCAGCTCCTCATCGGCCGGCACGACTTCACCACCTTCCGCGCCGCCGATTGCCAGGCGCGAAGCCCGGTGAAGACGCTCGATCGCCTGGATGTGAATCGACAGGGGGAAGAGGTCGTGATCTATGCCTCGGCGCGCTCTTTCCTGCATCATCAGGTGCGTTCGCTCGTGGGCACGATCGAGATGGCAGGGGCCGGCCGCTGGACGCTCGCCGACGTCACCTCGGCGCTCGAAGCGCGCGATCGCTCGCGTTGCGGCCACATGGCGCCCGCGGCGGGACTATGCCTGATCGGCGTGGACTACCCCGATCGGTAGGATACGCCGAACTTCACAAAGGGTGCCTCATGCTTCGCTTCTCCGCCCATCTGAGCTTTCTCTATCTGGAGCTGCCGTTCGCGGATCGCCTCGGAGCGGCCAAGAAGGCGGGCTTTCCGGGTGTCGAATGCGCGGTGCCGGAGATTGCGGCCGTCGAGATGCGCCGGCGCGTCGGCGATCTCGGTCTCACCCTCGTCGGCATCAACACCACGCCCGGCGAGGCGGAAGGCGAGCGCCTCGGCTTCGCCGCCCTGCCGGGGCGCGAGGAGGCTTTCACCCGCAATCTCGACGAGGCGCTCGCCTATGCGGCGACCGCCGGTGCCGGGCACGTCCATGTGCTTTCGGGCTTGATCGACGCCATCCCGCGCGAAGCCGCCGAAGCCGCCTTCATGCGCAACATGGAAGCCGGGATCCGCAAGGCCGAGAAGGCGGGCGTGAGGCTCGTCATCGAGGGGCTCAACTCGCGCGACCGGCCCGGCTATTTCCTGTCGCGCTCGCAGGACGCCTGCGCCATCGTCGAGCGCTTCGCCTCACCCTATCTCAAGGCGATGTTCGACACCTACCACGCGCAGATCATGGAAGGCGACATCCTCGCCCGGCTCTCGGCGAATCTCGCGAGCATCGGCCATATCCAGATTTCGGGAGTGCCGGGCCGGTCGGAGCCCGATTCCGGCGAGCTGAACCATCGCGAGATCCTCCTGGGGATCGATCGGCTCGGTTGGAAGGGCTTCATCGGCTGCGAATACAAGCCGCGCACGACCACGGCCGAAGGGCTCGGCTGGATGCAGACCCTCACCGCCTGAGCCTCGAGCCCGGCGTCGTCCCGGTCGCTCGTCTTCCCGATTCCTCGAGGAGGTGCGGACGAAGCGGCCACCAGGCTTTGTACGGCAGCCCTCGGCACGGGCCGCGGGAGGCGGCGGTTCGTTCAGGGCAACGAGGCCCTTCGTCAAAAGCAACCGGCCCCGCGCCGTGGAGCGACGGGGCCGGCCAGGATCACGTTTTGCTGAGCGCGCCGCCGAGGCGGCAGGCTCGGCGAGCTCAAACGGCTTGCAAATTGACCGCGGAGGTCTTCCCCTGCTTGCCCTTCTCAAGTTCGTAGCTGAGCTTCTGGCCTTCGTTGAGATTGCTCATTCCGGCACGCTCAACGGCCGAGATGTGAACGAACACATCGGCGCCGCCAGCCTCGGGCTGAATGAAACCGAAACCTTTTTGAGCGTTGAACCACTTGACTGTCCCAACCGGCATACCTGCACTCCATGATGACAAAACCGACCACCTCCGCCCATGCGAAGGCGGATCCGAACCACACCCGAAGCGGATAGCAAGGCCGAGCCCCCAAGGGGAAACAAGCGCGCGAACCGACGAGAGTCGAACGCATCAAGCAATAAACATCTCTTCTCGACTTGGCAAATGGATTTGCGCGTCTATCGGCAACGTCGTCCGCTTCTCGGCAAGATGTTCTTTCTCGCCGCCTGGCAAACCCTGCGCAAACTGAGGACGACCCTTGAGTAGATCAGGCCGAGCTCCAACCGGCGCCGGCGCGGCTTTCTCTCCCGTTGGCGCCCGCGGGCACCATCACAAAGCTGCGAGCGAAGATAGATTCAAGCTGTTTATTTCGACGGCGCGCCCGCGATCCGGTTTTGTTCACTTGTGAGAAATACAAGTATAGATATATTAATTACTTAGAGGTATTACCTCAGATTCATCTGACCACGCGACCGGCGTGGCTTGGGGGCTAGGATTGATGCGCAAGACCAGGAGCACAATGAGCGCCGTTACGGCGCCTGGGATAGAATGGCCGACCGTCCGCTCGCAGCGACGATCTACGGCGGCTGGCTCTGCGTCACCTATTTCCAATCGTCCCTTCCCTGGTGGCTCGTCTGCCCTTGCGGAGCCTGGCTGGTCGCCTGGCAAGGCTCCTTGCAGCATGAGGTGCTGCACGGGCACCCGACGCGCTGGCGGCGCTTCAACCGGTTTCTGGCACTGCCGGCGCTTTCCCTCTGGTTGCCCTATGAAAGCTATCGCGTGTCGCATCTCATGCACCATCGCGACGAACGCCTCACCGACCCGCTCGACGACCCCGAATCCTATTATTGGACGAAGGGGCTGTGGGGATCGCTGAACCGCGCCTGGCACCCGCTCCTCAAGCTCCAGACGACGCTTGCAGGCCGTCTGATCATCGGGCCGGCCTGGGTCGTGCCACGTTTCCTGATCAAGCAGGCGGAGGCCCTCTGGAACGGCAGCCCCGTGGCGCGACGCGCCTGGCGATCGCATCTCCTGCCGCTCGCGCTGATGCTGACCTGGCTCGTTTTCGTATGCAAGATGAGCCTCGCCTTCTATTTCTTCGGGATCGTCTACCCGGCCGCGTCGCTCGCGCTTCTGCGCTCCTTCGCGGAACACCGCGCCGCCTCCGAGGTGTTCGAGCGCACCGCCATCGTCGAGAACGCGCCCGTCCTCGGCCTGCTCTACTTTTACAACAATCTGCACGCCGCCCATCACGAGCGCCCGACGTTGCCGTGGTACCGAGATTCCGGCCTGGTATCGCGAAAATCGCGAGAGGTTGATCGCGGCCAATGGCGGGCTTGTCTATGACGGCTATCTCGACGTGGCGCGCCGTTATCTGTTGCGCCCCTATCATGGTCCCTTGCACCCCTTGGACCGGGCGCCGGTGATGAAGGCCGCGATTTAGGCCAAGCAGCGGGAGCCAGCGGACGACGCCCCCTGCCTCAGGTTCAGCGCACCCGCGATGGAACTTGCCAGTGCCAGCGGTCGAAAGAAAGCGGTAGGTCAGCGTGCTCGATGCGCCTGTGTGGCGTGCTTGGTCAGGCTTGGAATTATGCTTCGCATATCGTTGACCGTGAATTTCGTGGCCTGTGCAAAGCCCCTGGCGATCACACCAAAAACTATTCCGAAAATAAAGGAAATGGCCAGTCGCGGCTCTTTGGTGATGAGCACGACGGCAATGGCGCAGAGACCCGCGCCAATGCCAAACATCAGATACAGCCTCGTGAGCCTGACGAGATAGCTGGCGACGGCAATCCGCGCTTAGGACACTTAGTAGTTTAAGTGAATCGGATAGCTTAGCTAAGCTAGGTTGTTTCCCCAGGTGGCGAAGCCTAAATTGCGAAAATTCCCGCCGCACTTATTTTTGTGCATCGCCTTAATCATCATCCTGCTCCCTCAACATCTGTATAGCCTCGAGAGTGCCAAACACAAAGAATGCAGCCAAAATTCCCTGAGGCCCACCGCGTCAAATATATAGCGCGGCGGCACCGCCGCGTCGGCGCCCTGGCCGTTCCCTCCGCCTTGCCATCGGCGCTGCCGGCATGCCACTCAGGTCCGATGTCCATGCCGCCGATCTACATCACCTATCTCAACCGGCTCGACATCGAGGAGCTCGCGCTCAGCGACGACGAAATCCTCGCCGCGATCGAGACGAGTCTTGCGGCGCAGGGCCGCAAGGAGACGGTGATCGAGCCGCGCATGCATCTCGAGCCCGGCGTGGCGCGCGGCCATTTCAACGTGCTGCGCGGCGCCATCGGCGCGCCCGTCGGTCTCGCCGGCGTCAAGGTGGTCGGCGATTTCGTCGACAACTATCTCGAGAAGCTGCCCTCCGAGCTCGCGACCCTGCTGCTGCTCGATCCGAGGAACGGCGCGCCCGGTCGCCATTCTCGACGCGAGCGCACATCACCGATATGCGCACCGGCGCCGTGACGGCGATCGGCGCCAAATATCTCGCGCGCAAGAACTCCAAGGTGCTCGGCCATATCGGGGCGCGCGGCACCGCCTATTGGAACGTCCGCCTTCTCGACCACCTCTTCGATTTCGACGAGATCCGCGTGCATTCGCGCCGGCCCGAGAGCCGCGATGCCTTTGCGGCGACGCTCGACGCGCGATCTCGGCAAGCGGGTCGTCGCGACCGCGGATTGGCGAGAGCTGCGTCGAGGGCGCCGACATCGTGGTCGAGGCCTCGCGCCTTGCCGCACCCGAGCCGATGCTGCGGACGAGCTGGATCAAGAAGGGCGCCTTCGTCGTGCCCTACGGCACGATGAGCGCGGTCGAGCTCTCGCTCACCGACATCATGTCGAAGCTCGTCGTCGACGATTGGGGCCAGTGCAAGGCGGGGAAGTTCGGCTCGCTGCGCGCCCATGTCGAGGCCGGCAAGCTCTCCGAAGCGACGCTGCATGCCGAGATGGGCGAGATCGTCGCCGGCCTCAAGCCCGGGCGCGAGCGCGAGGACGAGACCATCCTCTTCTGGCACCGGGGCCTCTCGCTTTCCGATATCGCGCTCGGCCACGCCATGCTGGAAAAGGGCAAGCGGCTCGGCATCGGCCAGCGCCTGCGCTTTGCTTGACAGCAGCTTCGGCGGACTTCCACTCAGCCGTGCGAATTAGGCGGGCCGCTGACCGGCGGCGACAAAAGGGAGAAGGGATTGCCGCATATCGTCATCGAATATTCCGCCAATCTCGAAAATCGCATCGAGCTTCGCGAGCTCGTTCGCAAGACGCATGAGGCGGCACTGGCGACGGGCGTCTTCGAGGTCGGAGGCTTGCGCACGCGCTGCGCGAGGCGCGAGGTCTACCGCGATCGCCGACGGCCATCCCGACAATGCCTTCGTCACCGTGAACGTGCGCGTCGGCCATGGTCGCGACGAGGCGACGCGGCACAGGGCCGGCAAGACGATCTTCGAAGCCGTCTGCGCCCATCTTCAACCGATCTACGCGACGACGCCGCTCGGCATCACGCTCGACGTCGCCGAGATCGACCCGGCGGCGACCTTCAAGCAGAACAACATGCATGGGATCGTGAAGGCGCGGAAGGCCGCGACGCGAGCGTGAGAGCGCGGAATCGCGCATCAGGATTGCTCCATGGATATGATGGGAGCGACCGTCATGGCCGGACTTGGTCCGGCCACCCACGCCTTTCTACCGTTCGATCGTATGGCGTTGATGGCCCAGGACAATCCTCGCCATGACGGTCGGGGGGACCAAATCCACGACACTATGAGGACATCGACATGAACAAGCCCGTCGCAAAAGACGCCTTCCTCGCGAATGTGACGGCGGCCGAGCGCCATCTCGAGCGCTTCCGCGCGGCGACCGTGCCTCACCTCATCGCGGGCGTCGCCGGACCTCGGAACGGGCGCGACCTTCGATGATTTGTCGCCCGCCGACAACTCCGTGCTCGCCAAGGTCGCGTCCGGCGGCGCGAGCCGAGATCGACCGCGCCGCGAAGGCGGCGATGGCGGCCTTCCCGGCCTGGTCGGCGCTCGACGGCGACAAGCGCCGCGCGATCCTGCACGCGATCGCCGACCGGATCGAGGCGCGCGCCGAGGAGATCGCGCTCGTCGAAGGCGAGCGATACCGGCCAGGCGATCCGCTACATGTCGAAGGCCGCCTTGCGAGGCGCCGAGAACTTCAGGTTCTTCGCCGATCGGGCGCCCGCGGCGCGCGACGGGCTGTCGCTGCCGACGCCGACGCATCTGAACTACACGATGCGCGTGCCGATCGGCCCGGTCGGCGTGATCACGCCCTGGAACACGCCCTTCATGCTGTCGACCTGGAAGATCGCGCCGGCGCTCGCGGCCGGCTGCACCGTCGTCCACAAGCCGGCCGAATGGAGCCCGCTTACGGCCGTGCTGCTCGCCGAGATCATGAACGAGGTGATCACGCGAGGCGGGGTTGCCGGCGGGCGTCGTGAATTGCGTGCATGGGCTCGGCGAGCAGGCCGGCAAGGCGCTGACCGAGCATCCCGCTCATCAAGGCGGTGGGCTTCGTCGGCGACACCGCGACCGGCAGCCACATCATGGCGCAAGGGGCGCCGACCTTGAAGCGCGTGCATTTCGAGCTCGGCGGCAAGAATCCGGTCGTCGTCTTCGCCGACGCCGATTTCGAGCGCGCCCTCGATGCGGCGCTGTTCATGATCTACAGCCTCAACGGCGAGCGCTGCACCTCCTCGAGCCGCGCGCTCGTCGAAGCCTCGATCTATGACCGCTTCATCGATGCGCTCGCCGAGCGCGTCGCGAAGATCAAGGTCGGGCATCCGCTCGATCCGGCGACCGAGATCGGGCCCTTGATCCATCCGCGCCATGTCGAGAAGGTGCTGAGCTTTCCGGCGACGGCGCGGGCCGAGGGCGCGACGCTGCGCTGCGGCGGCGGAAGAGCCATGGCGTGGAGAGGGAAATTACGTCGAGCCCACGCTCTACACCGGCGCCTCGACCGCAGATGCGCATCGCACAAGACGAGATCTTCGGCCCGGTCCTCACCGTCATCCCGTTCGCGGACGAGGCGCGAGGCGCTCGCGATCGCCAACGACGTGCGCTACGGCCTCACCGCCTATGTCTGGACGCGCGACGTCGGCCGCGCGCATCGCTTCGCCCAGAAGGTCGAGGCCGGAATGATCTGGGTGAACTCGGACAATGTCCGCCATCTGCCGACGCCTTTCGGCGGCATGAAATCATCCGGCGATCGGCCGCGACGGCGGCGATTACTCGCTTCGATTTCTACATGGAGACGAAGAACATCGCGATCGCGCTCGACAATCACAAGATTTCGAAGATCGGCACGTGACCAGGGCCATCCGACCGCACCCTCATTGCTCTTTTGCCGGAAGCCGAGATGCCGATCCGCAAGCCCGTCCCGAACCCGCCCTTCAGCATCGTGCGCGCGAGCCATATCGAATATGGCGCGACCGATCTTTCGCGCGCCAAGGCCTATTGGGTCGATGCGCTCGGCTATCTCGTCGCCGATGAGAGCGCGCGACGCGCTCTATCTGCGCGGCCTCGAGGAGCGCAATCATCATTCGGTGGTCTTGCGCAAATCGCCCGACCCGCATGTCAAGACGCTCGGCTTCAAGCTCGCCTCGGAAGAGGAGCTCGACAAGGCGGCGCGTTTCTTCGGCGAGCGGCAGCTCCCGCATCGCTTCGTCGAGAAGCCCTTCCAAGGGCGCACGCTGTCGGCGACCGACCCGCTCGGCATGCCGCTCGAATTCTACTTCGCCATGGATCAATTGCCCGTCGATGCTGCAGAAATACGGCGCCTATCGCGGCGCCAAGATCCAGCGCATCGACCACATCAACTGCTTCACGCCCGACGTGCAGGCGAGCCATGATTTCTACAACGAGATCGGCTTTCGCACGACGGAATACACGGCCGCCGAGGGCGGCGGCGAGCTCTGGGCGGTGTGGATGCATCGCAAGGGCGGCGTGCACGACATCGCCTTCACCAACGGCCTCGGGCCGCGGCTGCATCACATCGGCGTCTGGGTCTCCTCGATCACGGACATCATCCATATCTGCGATGTGCTCGCGACCACGGGCTTCCTGAAGTCGATGGAGCGCGGCCCGGGCGTCACGGCATCTCCAACGCCTTCTTCCTCTATCTGCGCGATCCGGACGGCCACCGCATCGAGCTCTTCACTTCCGACTACCTCACGGTCGATCCCGACCATGAGCCGATCCATTGGAACCTGCTCGACCCGACGCGCCAGACGCTTTGGGGCGCGCCGGCGCCGAAGAGCTGGTTCGAGGAAGGCACGCTCTTTCCGAACGTTTCGATCCGCGAGCCCGTGCTGAAGGCACAGCCGATCGTCGCGCCTTGATCGACCCTCATGGCGCTGCTTCGTCGCAAGTTCCGTCAAATGCGATCGATGCCCGGGGCTCGATTTCCGGCGTCTCGTCTTGGAGATGCTCGACCTTAGTCGAGCGCGCGCGCCCTCCAGCTCATCGAGAGCCTGCATCGTAGGGGTCTTGCGGCGGCAAGCCCATAGGTGCCGATCACGCCCGAACAAGGCCAAACTTGATCATCGCCGTTGCCCCACGCGTGATGAATAATTCGAGGGAGCCGGACCGACCGGACCGCTTCCTCGGAGAACCTTGATGTTAACGGCACGCCCCAACTTTGCAGCCGCCGGCTGTTGCCTCCTGGTGTTTCTTGGAACGGTCGGCACGTGTGCGGCGAGGTCGACCCCGGCCCACCCAGGAGCGGGTGACGGATCCGCCGCAGCCTACCTCGCCCAAGCCGGGCGAGCCCCCGCACCAATCATATCGTGACCCTTTGGCCTTCCCAACCCATTCTGCGGCCGAGGATGGTGCCCGGCGCCGAGTTGCGTTGCATCGCCGGTCTCGCACTCCTTGAGCTTGGGCTTCTGAGCCTGCTCTTTCT
This sequence comes from uncultured Alphaproteobacteria bacterium, assembly GCA_963713805.1. GTDB lineage: Bacteria > Pseudomonadota > Alphaproteobacteria > Rhizobiales > Beijerinckiaceae > GAS188. Next base: position 14,810 of record CAVQNF010000020.1, read on the forward strand.
CGGCGGCCGCCAATGCGGGAACGAGGCCAGCCGAAGGAAGCTGGGAAAGCGAGATTGGCATCTCTCCTCCGCGCTTATCCCCGATGAATTCGAGCAAAGGGAAAAATTTAGCGCCCTGGGAGAACGAAAATCAATGCGCAAGCACCTGCCGGTTGCGTGTTTCCTCGCTATCATTTGCTCTTCGCTTCCGGCTCATGCCATCGATTGCACCAAGGCTTCGCGAGGCGACGAGACAGCGATTTGCGCCGACCCAGTGCTGAAGACCGCGGACGAAAGGCTCAATCAGACCTACGAGCGCATCTGGCGCGCTCGTAGCGCCGACGAACGAAAGGGCCTCGAAGCGCTTCAAAGGGATTGGATTACCGGTCGCAATGATTGTCCACATAGTAACGACACTACCGATGCGCGCTGCCTCCTCGGCAAAATCGAGGAGCGTCGAGCGTTCCTCGTTCGGGCGGAGGGCGTGGGACCCGAGCGACGAGGTCGCCTCACCTATCTGGCGATCGATAAGCCGGCCATCGTCGAAAGGGACACTGCGCTGCATGTCAGTGCCTTTCGGTTCGCGAATGCTCGTAGTGCGGGTGAGCGCCTGTTCAATACCGAAATCAATCGCCAAATAGAGTATCAGGAAACAGAGGTATCATTTTCAGACACAGAAGGTGAAAAGAGGCTATGTGCGGGCGACGACAAAAGGTATGGGTGCAATTTTGAAAATAGCTTTCGAATGCCGCAACCATTTTTGACAGATGAATTCATTTCAGCTCCTATCGATACTTGGTTCTACAGCGGTGGTGCTCATGGAGGCGGGAACACTGTCTATATAAATATCGATCTTGTTCATGGTAAAATCATCGATATGAAGGATCTATTCGACAAGAAGGCCGGCAACAAAGTCGTCGTGCTCTGTCGCGAGAATTTCGACGCCCATGGTGGCGAGGACCTCAACCTTGTAGACGAAGAGGACTATGAACGGGACGATCATGCCTCCGACACCTTCAGCAGCACCGTACGGGACCTGCAGAGTTGGTCATTTTCGAAAGATCGCGCCACGGTCCTCTTCGGCCTTTACGTCCTAGGCCCTTATGCTGCGGGTGAACAAATTTGCACCCTCCCTTACGCCGACCTGCGCCCTTTGCTGAACTCCGGCAAGG
>CAVQNF010000021.1:0-49549 GCA_963713805.1 uncultured Alphaproteobacteria bacterium
CAGCTCGACGCGCTCTGGCACGCTTACGTCGAGGGTCAGCTCCCGCCCGGCGCCTGGCGGCCCGCGGAGCCTGCATGACCGGCGCCGGGCCCGCGAAGCTCTCCGGCGCGATACGCCCGCGCCTGCCGCGCGGCGTGCGCCTGAAACATGACGAAGTGCGCAACGAGTGGCTGTTGCTCGCGCCCGAGCGTGTCCTGAAGACGATGTGATGGTCGAGATTCGAAGTGTTGCACCGGGTCGAACGATGCCGATCTCGTGGACGATCCGCGAGACCTTCATGCCGACGAATCGCGCATCGACACGCTCGCGCTCCTGGCGAACTCGCGACGAAGAGGCGCTCAACCGACCAACGAACAGCCCCCCGCCCCGTCGGGTTCTCGGCGACCGACCACTCTGCTCGTCGGCTGCCTGATCGCTCCAACCTGCTCGAGCTTGATGCACGCCAAGGCGAGCTCCACCGACCTGGACGCGTTGGAGCGGCGGCGATCGGAATCCTGCAACTGCATCTATCCGGAGGTGAGCCCGCGTCGAGACGCGACCTCGTCGAGCTCGTCGCCCATGGTGCGAGCCTTGGCCTCTACAGCAATCTCATCACCTCGGGGGTTGGCGTCACCCAAGCCCTGATGACGAAGCTCGGCGAGGCCGGCCTCGACCATGTGCAATTGTCGATCCAGGACGCGGAACCGGAGTTGGCCGATCACATCGCCGGCTACAAGGGTGCCTTCGCCCGCAAGCTCGAGGTCGCGTCCTTCGTGACTGAGGTCGGGCTGCCCTTGACGGTCAATGCCGTGATCCACCGCGCCAATGTGCGCCGCGCCGGCGCCATGGTCGAGCTCGCCGTCCGTCTCGGCGCCCGCCGTGTCGAGATCGCGCATACGCAATATTACGGCTGGGCGGCGAAAAACCGCGGTCTTCTCATGCCCTCGCGCGAGGAGGCGGAAGCGGCGATCGAAGAGGTGGAACGGCTGAAGGCCAGCCTTGCCGGGACGATCGTCATCGACCACGTCGCTCCCGATTATCACGCGCGCTACCCGAAGCCGTGCATGTCGGGATGGGCGCGGCGCACCATGAATGTGACGCCCTCCGGAAAGGTGCTGCCCTGCCATGCGGCGGAGCTGATCCCCGGGCTCGAATTCTGGAATGTGACGGAGCGCTCGCTCGACGAGATCTGGAATGATTCGCCCGGCTTCAATGCCTTTCGTGGCGACGCCTGGATGCGCGAGCCTTGCCGCTCCTGCGCGCGCAAGACGGTCGATTTCGGCGGCTGCCGCTGCCAGGCGTTCATGCTGACCGGAGAGGCTCGCGAAGCCGACCCGGTCTGCCATCTCTCGCCCCACCATCATGTCGTGGCGAAAATCCTCGCGACGGCCGAGGCCGAGGAGCCGAAGGCCTACGCTTATCGAAGGATGCGTCCTGCGCAGGCAATGCGACGCGAACACCCCTTGGACATCTCCGCCGACTGATCCATAGTTCGCCATCAAAGCTTAGAAAATCGAACCCCGCCGACCCTTTCACCCCGAGGAGCAATTCCACAATGAGACAAACGTTTCTCTGCGCCGTTCTGGGCGCGAGCATCGGCCTTGTGGCCGCGACGGGAGCCCGCGCGCAGGACGCTGCCGCGGGCGAGAAGGTTTTCACCGTCTGCCGGGCCTGCCATCAGATCGGCGAGGGCGCGAAAATCGCGGTCGGCCCGGTCCTCAACGGGGTGATCGGCCGCAAGGCAGGAACCTATCCCGGCTACTCCTATTCGGAGGCGAACAAGAATTCCGGCCTGACCTGGGACGAGGAGACATTCACCTCCTACATCAAGGATCCGCGCGCCAAGGTGCCCGGCACCAAGATGATCTTCGTCGGCATCAAGGACGATCAGAAGATCAAGGACCTGATCGCTTTCCTCAAGCAGTACGACGCCGAGGGAAAGAAGGTGCAGTGACCGCAAGAGCGGGTCGCGCCCTTCGGCGGACGGCGCGGCGACGCTCGCCTCGCCACGATGCGGTTGGCCGGCCAGGTCCGCTCATCCTCGCCTGTCCTGATCGGCAGGGAACATGAACAAGAAAGAGCCGGCTCCGAGCTCGAACGCGGCCCGGTCGCTCATCGACATCGCGAAGCACGCGCATGATCCGCGAAAGCTGCCCCTGATGTTCACGCTCATGCGCCGGCCCCCTGGGCTGACGCCTCGGGGACGATAGGCGGCGGGAGGCTCCGTGTCCGACATCGCTTGCGAGCCCGCCCTCTCGATCGAGCATGTGACGCACGCCTATGGCGATCGTCTGGCGCTCGACGATGTGAGCTTCGCGGTGGCGCGAGGGAGTTGCACCGCGCTGCTCGGCCTCAACGGCGCCGGCAAGACCACGCTCTTCTCGCTGGTGACGCGGCTTTTTGCCGCGCGCCGAGGACGGATCAGCGTTCTCGGCTTCGACATCAACCGCCATCCGGGAGAGGCGCTGCGCCGCCTCGGGGTGGTGTTCCAGGCGCGCACTCTCGATCTCGACCTCACCGTCGCCCAGAACTTGCGCTATCATGCGGCTCTGCACGGCGTCGGGTCGCAGGAAGCGAAAGCGCGCGCCGCGGAGGTCCTGGCCCGAATGGATCTTTCGGGACGCGCCGGCGAGAAGGCGCGCAATCTTTCGGGCGGCCAAATGCGCCGCGTCGAGATCGCGCGCGCTCTGCTGCATGGTCCCCAGCTTCTCGTCCTCGACGAGCCGACGGTGGGTCTCGACATCAATTCGCGGGCGAGCATCTTGCGCCATCTTCGCGATCTCGTGGCGCAAACGGGGTTGACCGTGCTTTGGGCGACCCATCTGCTCGACGAGGTCGCGTCGGCCGATGATGTGGTCGTGCTGCACCGTGGCCGCATCCTCGCCACCGGTTCCGCGCAAAGCATCATCGCATCGCAAGAGGCGAAGGACATCGGCGGCGCCTTCGCGGCGCTCATCGCCGAGCCTACGTCCGAAAGCTTGGAGACGCCGCCATGACGGCAAGCTCCCCTTCCGCCGAGCTCGGCCGCCCGGCCGAGCCGCGGCGCGGCTTCTCGCTTCGCCAGTATCTGATCTGCCTCACGGGTGTCGTTTGGCGCGAGGGCTTGCGTTTCCTTCACCAACGCGAGCGCTTCATCTCGGCGCTCGTGAGGCCGCTCGTGTGGCTGCTCATCTTCGCGGCGGGCTTTCGCAGCGTGCTCGGGGTTTCCATCATCCCGCCCTACGACACCTACGTCCTCTACGAGGAATACATCACGCCCGGCTTGATGGCGATGATTTCAGCTCTTCAACGGGATGCAATCATCCCTCTCGATGGTCTACGACCGGGAGATGGGCAACATGCGCATCCTGCTCGTCAGCCCTTTGCCGCGCTGGTTCATTCTCGTCTCGAAGCTCTTGGCGGGCACGGCCGTTTCGGTGATCCAGGTCTATGCCTATCTTCTGGTCGCCTGGCTCTGGGGCATCGAGCCGCCGCGCCTCGGCTACATCGCCGTGCTGCCGGCGCTCGTCCTTTCCGGGATGATGCTGGGTGCGCTCGGCATGCTGCTCTCCTCGATGATCAAGCAGCTCGAGAATTTCGCGGGCGTGATGAATTTCGTGATCTTCCCGATGTTCTTCGCCTCTTCGGCGCTCTACCCGCTCTGGCGCGTTCAGGAGACGAGCCCCGTCCTCTATGTGGTCTGCCAGCTCAACCCGTTCACCTATGCGGTCGAGCTCGTCCGTTTCGCGCTCTATTGCCAGATCGATTGGAAATCCCTTGCCGTCGTTCTCGGCTGCACGACCGTGTTTCTCGCGGGCGCCCTCATCGCCTATGATCCCTCGAAGGGCTTGATCGGACGGCGCGGCACGCCATAGTGGGCCATGACCTTTGAACGGATGGAAAATGCGGCTCTTGCGCGCTCCCTTGTCCCGCCGCCGCTTCATCGCGGGCATGACGCTCCTCGCCGCCTCCCCGGCGCGTGCCGCGCCCGCCATTCGCCTCGCCGCCCAGAAAACCGGGACCTTCGCCTGGGAACTGGACGTCATCGCAAATCGCGGTCTCGACAAAGCGGCGGATGTGGCGATCGAGACGGCTGAATTCGCAAGCCCGCAAGCCGGCGAGCTCGCGCTTCTCGCGGGCCAGGTCGACATCATCATTTCCGATTGGCTTTACGTCACACGCAGCCGCTCGCTCGGCGGGCGCCTGACTTTCTATCCCTACTCCTCGGCGATCGGCGCGATCATGACGCCGCAGTCCTCCTCGATCTCGAGCTTGAGCGATCTCAAGGGAAAGACGCTCGCGGTCGCCGGCGGACCGCTCGACAAGAGCTGGCTCATCGTCCAAGGCGCAGCCTTGCGAGAGGGCCTCGACCTCAAATCGGAGGCCTCGATCGTCTACGGCGCACCGTCTCTCCTTGCCGCCAAGGCGCGGCAAGGCGAGTTTGCCGCGAGCTCTGAATTTCTGGAATTTCTGTGCCGAGCTCGAGGCGGCCGGCTTCCGCCGGCTCGTCGGCGTCGAGGAATTGGCCGTGAAGCTCGGCGCGACCGGGCCGCTCGCCAATCTCGGCTACGTGTTCAACGAGGATTGGGCGCGCGGCAATGAAGCCGCGCTCGCGCGTTTTCTCGATGTGACGCGCAAGGCCAAGGACATCCTCGCCGAGACGCCCGAGGAATGGGAGCGGCTGAAGCCGAGACTGAACCTGCACGACGACGGCGCGCTTGCGGTGCTGCGGCGGCGTTACGCACAAGGCATACCGCGCCGGCCGGTCGAGGCGGAGGAGGCCGACGCGCGCATGCTTTATGCCTTGCTCGCCCGTCTCGGCGGCGCCGAGCTCGTCGGCAAGGCGACCGAGCTTGATCCGGGGACTTTCTACAAGGTCAACACGGGCGGATAGCTTCGGCACATGCCTCCCGCCGCCCTTCCTCCGCGCCCTTCCCTTCCACCTCGAAGGAATCCGCTTCGGCATGATGTGGCGCATCGCCTCGCTCGCGACTTTCCTGCTCGCCTGGCAATTGGGCTCGAGCCTGGCGGGAGCATCGCTGCCGTCGCCGCAAGCCGTGCTCGCCGCATTCCTCGAGGAAGCCCGCTCGGGCGCGCTCGCGCTCAATCTCCTGGCGACGCTCGCGAGGGTCGCGGCCGCCTTCACGATCGCGATCCTGGCCGGGGCGGCGATCGGCTATGCGATGGGGCGTTCCCCGCCTTCGATCGGGTCGCCGACCCTTGGCTCATCCTGCTCCTCAACCTCCCGGCGCTGGTCATCATCCTGCTCGCCTATGTCTGGTTCGGCTTGACCGAAGCCGCGGCCATCGGGGCGGTGGCGATCAACAAGCTGCCGAACACCATCGCCACCTTGCGCGAAGGAGCGCGCGCGCTCGATCCGGCACTCGACGAAATGGGGCATGCCTTCACCTTCGATCCCTGGACGAGAGCCCGCCACATCGTCGTTCCGCAGCTTGCGCCCTATCTCGCGGCCGCGGCCCGGACCGGATTGTCGCTCGTCTGGAAGATCGTTCTCGTCGTCGAGCTCATCGGCCGGCCGAACGGTGTGGGCTTTGCCATCGGCACGGCCTTCCAACTATTCGACGTTGCCCGCATTCTCGCCTACGGTCTGTGCTTCGTGGCGGTGATGTTGGCGATCGAAACATGCCTGGTGCAGCCCCTTGAACGAAATGCGTCCCGTTGGCGAAACCGGAAAGGTTGAGGTCTCCATCCGGAAGAAGGCGGTGCGGAGCGCGGCGGGCGAGCGCAAGGACATCCTTGCCGACATCGCCTTCGCGCTCGCGCCCGGAGAGGTCACGGCCCTCGTCGGCCCTTCGGGGTCCGGCAAGACGACGCTTCTGAAGATCATCGCCGGGCTCGATCACGATTTCGACGGTGAGGTGACACTCCCGGCGCGCCGCCTCGGCTTCGTCTTCCAGGAGCCGCGCCTTCTGCCTTGGCGCAGCGTCGAGGAGAACGTCAGGATCGCAGCGCCGCAGGCGACCGACTTCCGAGTTGGATGCGATCTTCGAGGCGCTCGGCCTCGCTCATCACCGGCGGCATTATCCGCGCGAATTGTCGCTCGGCCTCGCGCGCCGCGCCGCCGTGGCGCGGGCCTTCGCGGTTCGCCCCGATCTGCTTTTGCTCGACGAGCCCTTCGTCTCGCTCGATGAGACGCTGGCCCGCCAGCTTCAGGAAGAGCTCATCGCGCTCGTGGAAAGCCGCTGCGTCACGAGCCTTCTCGTGACGCACGACATCCTGGAGGCCGCCCGCCTCGTCGAGCGCGTCATCGTGCTCGATGGACGGCCCGCCCGCATGGTCGCGGATTTGCCGATCGAGGTGCCGCGCGCGCAACGCTCGCCGAGCTTCGTGAGCTCGATCGCCGAGCGCATCCGCGCCACGCAACTCACGACATTGTGAAGGCGGGTGTCCGCGCGCGTTCACTCGCTCGGACAGGCGTAGACGGCCTTGACCTTGAGCGCGTAATGCATCGCCGGATAACCGTCGAAGACTCCGTTGATCAGGATCGTCGCCGTTTCGCCGGGCAGCACCGTGCCTCCGCCCGTCGCGGTCGTCTCGTCGAGGTCGAGCGTCGGGTAGGAAATCTCCACCTTGCGGATGATCTTGTGCGGCAGGACATTGTGGATGTCCCAGGTGAAGGCATGGGCGTAGACGAGGAAGGAGGAGCTTGCGGAGCGCAGAGCCTTGAACTCGGCCTCCGAGAGGGGTTGCGGGTCGCAAGCCGCGAGGTTTCGGCCGACCCCTGAAGCTGTTCGCTTCTCGCTACTTTCTGCCTCGCACAGGTCGCGGCAGGTCGTCATCTGGAAGCGGATCATGTCGTCGGTGACATCGCTTCCCTTGACGCGTTCCGAGATGCAGGCTCGAAAGCAGGTTTGCGGCCCTCGCCGCTCCCGCGCCGACGAGCGTCGAGAGCGTCAGAGAATTACGGTGACAGTGCACTTAATTGCGGAATAGCCTGACAGGGATGAGATGCTTTTGAAATTAAGTGCACTGTCACCGTAATTCCTATTTGCAATCTGTGAGATCATGATCTTCGAGCGAGAAGACCTTGCCCTCCTTCACCTCGAAGCCGCGCGCCATGCAGGCCTTGCCGCTCGCATAGACGATCTTCGCGTCGTAGCGGCCCGACGCGACCCCGGTGACGTCGAGCCGCTCATCATGGTCGACGGCCGCGTCCGGATCGTTCTCGCATTGGTTCTTGCCGAAGCTCGTGCTTCCGACGGGCGCGAGGCGGAATTCCTTGATGGTGCCCGTGGTCAGGTTCCAGAAGCGGGTGCGGCTTGCGGCATTGGCCGGCCCGGCCGCCATCGTGAGGGCGAGAAGGGCGAGCGCGGCCATGGTCCATGCGCGCAGGTAAGATCGGGGCATTCGGCACTTTTGTCCATGAGCATCGGCGATCGGCATCGGCAAAAACCTTTCTTTCGCGAATTTGGACGTGTTCCCTGGCGAGCGCTCAGGTCTTTCGCTGCTGGTGCCCCGAATATTCGCAATGCCACCGCGTGATGGTCCAATTCGGATGCGCGACGGCCCATTGCGCCATGGTCGGCTCGGCCTCCATCACGCATTTCTCGAGCGACACGCGCAAATCGACGATGATGCGCTGGTCCTCGCAAAGATTGGCATTCGCCAGCGAGCAGACGGTAAGGACGATCTCCAGGAATTCCATTTGCACTCCCAGCGCCGCGACAGGATCGAAGATGACGCGTGAAGGCTAACATCGGTTTCACGCCGGCGGCAACACAGTCTCGACAGCGCCGCCGGGGCAGCGCAAACTCGGGCGGCTGGAGAGAGATGCGCATCGGCCGACGCCTCGCCTTGGTCCTCATGACGGCGAGCCTCGCCGCGCCGGGAAGCGTGCGGGCGCAGGACATGCTGCGCTTCGTCGATCTCGACAGCCCCGAGATGAAAAGTGCCGAGATGACGAGCACCGAGCTCGACGCGATGCTGCAATCCTCAACGCCGGCGAAACCGCTCGATCTTTCGGCGAAGCGGCTCTCGGGCCTCGATCTCAGCGGGCGCCATCTTACGGGCGTCGTCTTGCGCGCCGCGAAGCTCAACCGCACGAAGCTCACCGGTGCGAAGCTCGATCACGCCGTGCTCGATCAGGCCTGGCTGATCGAGGCCGATCTTACGGACGCCGATCTTTCCGGCGCCTCGCTCTTCGGCGCGCAGCTCCAGCGCGCGAAGCTCGATGGCGCCGATCTTACCGGCGCTCGCCTCGCCGCGGACCTTTCAGGCGCGAGCCTCGCCCATGCCAAGCTCGCCCAGGTTGATGCGAGCGCCGATATGCGCAACCAGTCGATGGGGCTCATGCGCGGCGTGCTGAAATCGGCGAACCTTCAAGGCGCGCTCTTGAGCGGCGCCAATCTCGCGCGCGCCGATCTGAGCTTCGCCAATCTGAAGAACGCCGATCTCACGAATTGCAATCTCGCCGGCGCCGATCTCAGCGGCGCGGATCTCAGCGGCGCGAAACTCGAAAACGCCGACCTCGCCGAGGCCGATCTCGCCTCGGCGCTCCTGCCGGAGGAAGCCGCGCTCAAGCAAGCGCGCAATCTCGACAAGGCCCGCAATCTCGACCGCGCCCGGCATGTGCCGTGAGCGAAGGGTGGGAGAAGGAAGGGCGCCCCCTTCTCCCGCGCTCTTCGCGCGGGACGGTGAATGGCGCCACCCTCCTCGTCATGCCCGGGCGTCGGCCCGGGCATCCACGCCTTGGACGGTGGGGCTAAGTTGCTATCCAATGAAGAAAGGCGTGCGTGCCCGCACTGATCCTCGGAACAAGTCCGAGGACGGGCATGACGCGTGGGGGCAACCGAGCGCCCTCATCCGCCTCGCAAGAGCGAGGCACCTTCTTCCGCGAAAGGGCGACGCGAAAGGGCGGGAGAAGGAAGGGCGCCCTTCCTTTCACGCTCTTTGCGCGGGACGCACCTGCCCGCTCCTTCCGCGCTTTTCGCGCGGAAGGAGGGGCGGTTCATTTTGCACGACAGGCGCCATGAAAAAGGCCAAGATGGCCTTGAGCATCGTCGCGTCGCGCCGCCCTCCGCAAGGCACGGGATTCGACGGGAAACGAGAAGGTTGCGGCGATGATTGGGTGGATGCGAGTGCCGAGCCTATGAGCCTTTCCCTCTTCACTTCCCGTCCACCGAAGCTCGCGCTTGTCCTCACCCTCCTCGCGCTTGTCCTCACCCTCCTCGCGACGTTCGATGCGACGCTTCCCGCCCGCGCGGCCGATCCCGCCGAGATCCGGATAGGGTATCTGCGTCTTGTCGAATCGAAGCAGCAGCCGATCTCACTGCTCGACGAGCCCAATGACGATGACGGCATTGCCGGCGCGCACCTCGCGATCGACGACAACAACGGCACCGGGCGCTTCACCAATCAGCATTTCTCGATCGAGGATTTGCGGCTCAAGCCCACCGACGATCCCGCCGCCGCCGCGAAAGCCCTCGTGGACAAGGGCATCTCGCTCATCGTGGCCGACCTGCCTCCTGCCATGCTGCTTTCCGCGGCCGACGCGGCGCGCACGGGCGGTGCGACGCTGTTCAATGCCGGAGCGACCGACAATTCGCTGCGCGAGGAGAACTGCCGCGCCAATGTGATCCACATCGCTCCGACGCGTTCGATGCTGGCGGATGCGCTCGCGCAATATCTTTCGTGGAAGCGCTGGCAGCGCTGGTTCCTGGTCACCGGCTCCCATCCGAAAGATGCTCTCTTCGCCGACGCTTTGAGGCGCGCCGCCGGCCGTTTCGGCGCCAAGATCGTCGAGGACCGCGTGTTCAAGGACACGGGCGGCGCCCGGCGCACCGACAGCGGCATCGTGCAGATCCAGAAGCAGATGCCCGTGTTCACGCAGAACGCCGCCGCCTATGACGTGCTCGTCGCCGCCGACGAGAGCAATGTCTTCGCCGGCTACCTGCCTTATCGCACCTGGGATGCGCGCCCCGTCGCCGGCTCGGCCGGGCTGGTGCCGACGAGCTGGGACGCGACCCACGACAATTGGGGCGCGGTGCAGATGCAGAACCGCTTCATCAAGCTCGCCCAGCGGCGGATGAAGGCCGTCGACATGCAGGCCTGGACGGCGGTGCGCATGATCGGAGAAGGCGCGACCCGCACGCAATCGAATGACGCGGGGAAGATCGTCGCCTACATCAAAAGCCCAAGCTTCGAGATCGCGGCTTTCAAGGGGCAGAAGCTGACGCTGCGCGACTGGAACCTGCAGCTGCGCCAGCCCATCCTGCTGGGCGACGGGCGCACCATCGTTTCGGTATCGCCCCAGGAAGGCTATCTGCATCAAACATCGGAACTCGATACGCTCGGTTACGATCGCCCGGAGACGAAATGCAAGCTGAACTGACACCGCCCACAAACCGGCGCACGATGACGGGCGTTCGCCTCATCACCATTGCCGTGAGCCTTGCGACGATGGAGCTTTGCGCCGCCTCGCCTGCCCTCGCCTACACGGCCTATGTGACGAACGAGCGCGACAACACGGTGAGCGTCGTCGATCTCGACAAGATGGAAACGGTGAAGACGATCCCGGTCGGCCAGCGGCCGCGCGGCATCGTCATCAGCCCGGACGGAAAATTCCTCTACGTCTGCGCGGGCGATGACGACATCGTGCAGATCATCGACACCAAGACGCAGGACGTGATCGGCGACCTGCCGTCGGGCCCCGATCCCGAGCTCCTGGCGCTCGACAAGACGGGCAGCCTTCTCTACCTCTCGAACGAGAACGATGCGCTCGTCACCATCATCGATGTGAAGGAGCGCAAGGCGCTCGCGCAAATCCCGGTGGGCGTCGAGCCCGAGGGCATGGGGGTCAGCCCGGACGGGAAGATCGTCGTCAACACCTCCGAGACGACGAACATGGCCCATTTCATCGACACGGATAAGCGCGAGGTCGTCGCCAATGTGCTCGTCGACGCGCGCCCGCGCTACGCGGAGTGGAAGAGCGACGGCTCGGAGGTCTGGGTTTCGGCCGAAGTCGGCGGCACGGTGAGCGTCATCGATCCGGTGAAGCATGTGGTCACGGGCAAGATCACCTTCTCCGTGCCGGGGCTTCGCTCGGAGGCCATCCAGCCGGTCGGCATCCGCTTCACCAAGGACGGCAAGCTCGGCTTCGTGGCCCTCGGCCCCGCGAACCGCGTGGCCGTGGTGAACGCCGTGACGCATGAGGTGGAGAAATATCTTCTGGTCGGGCAGCGCGTCTGGCAGCTCGCCTTCACGCCGGACCAGAAATATCTGATCTCGACGAATGGCGTGTCGAACGATATCTCGATCATCGATGTCGCGAACCTCAAGGTGATCAAGAGCGTCCAGGTGGGAAGCTTTCCTTGGGGCGTCGCGATCTCGCCGGAATGAGCCATGGCAAAGCTGCGTAGGGACTGCTCGGATAAGAGGACGGGCGTGACGCTTTCGGTCGCGCTTGCGTCGGTGCTTTGCGCCCTTGCCGATCCCGGCGCGGCCGCGACCCGCCGCGATCCCGATTGGCCTTGCCAGCAGATCAAGGTGCCGACGATCTCGGCCGCGGCGGTGTGGTCGGGCCCTTCTCTCGAAGGCCTCGGCTCCTGGAGCGCGGACGAGGAGGTGGCCGATCTCGTCGCGAGGCTCGCGGCCCGCCGCACCCCGCTCGACGAGGCGCAAAAGCTGATCGATGCCTTCAGCGAGAAGGCTGGCGCCGAGAAGCGCTCGCGGCTCCTTCTCCTCTTCGCCGGCGTCTTCGAGGAGCTCAACAAGCAGCGCGAGGAGGTGATCGGCGGGCTCGCGCGCGTCGCGCATCGGCAGACGGGATCCGCCAACGAAATTCGCGCCGAGAACCATGATTTTCTCGAGCTGCGCGGCAAGGCGGATACCGACCCTGCCAAGCTCAAGGATCTCGGCGACAAGCTCGATTGGGACACGCGCATCTTCGAGGATCGCAACCGGTCGATCGGCTATGCCTGCGAGGTGCCGGTGCTCATCGAGCAACGCATCTTCGCCATTGCGCGAATGATCGAGGGGAAGTTGGAGTGAGTGAAGAGTGAGAAGTGAATAGTGAGGGGTGGAGGGGTGATTACTACTCACTCTTCCCTCTTCACTCTTCCCTCCTCACTCCTCACTCCTCACTCTTCCGCGGCTCCGGCGTGCGCCCCTCGACAGGATGCCCCGCGGCCTCCCAGCCGGTCGTTCCGTCGGGGTACCAGATCACCGAGGTATAGCCGAGCGAAAGGGCACGCTTGGCCGCATTCCAGGATTGCCAGCAATCGGCAAGGCAATAGAAGACGAGCGGCGCGGATTTATCGCCGCGCGAGGCTCGTTCGAGCCCGGCCCTGAAATACGCCAGCATCGAGGGGTGGAGCTCGCCATATCCGGTGTCGGGCAGCCAGAGGCTGTGCGGAATGTCACCGCGGGGCTTGTCGCGCCAGATCGTTTGAGCCGGCAGATTGGCGGGCCTGGGCGCCTGCGGCAGGACATCGATGAAGGCGGCCGCATCTCTCGCCCATAATTCGAAGGCGTGCTCGGTGTCCACGACGCGCGCGCCCTTCAACGTCGCCGGCACGGGCGCCTTATAGTCGGAAAGGCGATAGCTTTCGGGCTCGGGAGGCGGAGCGGCACGCGCCGAAGAGCCGACGAGCATCGCGACACAGATGAGAGCCCAGGATGCGCTCCGGATGCGCGGGCGAATTACGGTGACAGTGCACTTAATTCCAATACCCACGTAGATTAAAGAACACAGCTTGAATCAAGTGCACTGTCACCGTAATTGCCGTAATTGCGCAAGCGCTTCATTCCTTGATCTGGTTGTCCTTTTCGTCGAGCAAAGGCACGCCATAGGACAACAGGAGATGCTCGATCTCCTTCTGGTTCGCGGCGATCAGCGAGTTGAGCTCGCGCTTCCAATCCTGATCGCTGCGGCGCACGCCCATCACGATGCGATAGGTCATGCTCGGCCCGGTCTTTTCCTTGGTGAGAAGGGCGACCGTCAGAGGCGGCTTGGCCTCCTTGGCGTAATAGCCCGCGATCGGCCCCCACAGGACGCCAACGTCGATCTCCCCGGTGTCGAGGTCGTGGATCATCGCTTGCGCCGAGGAATCATAGCGCGTGTCGATGACGAGCGGATAGGGCTTGGCATGCGCCATGAGCCCGGCGGCCGCCATGTTGTTCGATGGCGGGGTGCCGGCGACCACGCCGACGCGCTTGTCCTTGAGACGCGGATCCTCGAGCTCCTCGATGCCGTCGAGACCGGTTCCCGGCTTGAACACCAGCGCATAGGCCGAACGGTAATAGGGATTGGTCGGCTGGACGAGATCGTCTCCGAGCGGATAACCCATCACGACATCGCAGCGGCGCGCCAGGAGCGTCATGCGGATGAAGCCTGTCGCCTGCGGGTACCATTCATAGGCGAGGTCCTTGCCGAGCTTGCGCGCAAAAAGCTCGGCAAGCTTGTTCTCGAAGCCTTCGCCAGCTTGTGTCGAGAACGGCATGTTGCGCGGGTCGGCGCAGACGCGCAGCGTCTTCGGGTCGACGAGCTCGAGCGAAGATTCGGCCGGCGGCGTCTGCGTTTGCGTCTGGGCATGCGCGAGCGAGGACGCGGCAAAAAGCGCGAGGAGCTGGAGGCAGAAACGCGATTTGTGCTGCATCACTTCGCCCCCATGCAGCTATCCTCCGCCTTGATATAGGCCTTCGTCTTATCCTCCTTCTTCTCCGGGCGGACGCGTGCGAGCGCCCCGTCCGAGCGCGAGCGCAGATAGACGAAGATGTCGTCGAGGTAGCACATGACGTTGGGGTTATTGCCAAAAGACGGCATGACGTTGTTTTGCGAGGTGGTCACGTTGACGCGCCCCGCCGCCACGGTGCTCGCGAAATCGCCATAGCTCAATTTCTGCAGGGAATCCTTCAAGGCGGGCGCATAGCTCGAGCCCTCCCCATCCGGTCCGTGGCAGACGTGGCAATCGGAATGATAGCGGCGATAGCCGGAATAGGTGTACCAGTCCCAGGTCCCGTCATCGGAGACATGGAAGGTCGGGTTGCCCTGCGCATCGAGATATTTGCCGTTCTCGTCCTTCGAGACGGACTTCGGGTCACCCGAGCCGTCGGCCACGGCAACGCTCGAAAATAGGGTGAGCGCCAAGGCGGAGGCGACGAGACAGGCGATGGTTCTCGGCGTGATGCAGGCGCTGTGAGGCACGGTCTGATCCTTCATCGGGCGGGCGACGGCGCGTAGGGACGCGCGAGCGCCGATAGCTCCAAAGGGTGACGAATGGCGGTGACAGAATAGGCGGTGACGAGCGCCGCAACAGAAGCGCAAGTCCGAACGAAAAGGCCGGCGCGCCACGATGAAGCGGCGCGCCGGCCCTTAAGCGAAGGTCGGACGCGATCCCTTATTGCGGGATAGCGAAGACCGTGAGCTGGCCACCGAGCGCGGTGTACTGCCGCAACCCGGCATAGCCGCCCACCGCGCCGAGCCCGGCAGTCGGATCGGTCAGGCCGGCGGCGAGGCCGATGCCGGCCCATCCGCCGACGCCCGAGAGGACGGCGACATACTGCTTGTTGCCATGCTCATAGGTCATCACATTGCCGATGATGCCGGACGGGGTCTTGAACTTGTAGAGTTCCTTGCCCGTATGCGCATCCACCGCCTTGAGATAGCCTTCGAGCGTCCCGTAGAAGACGACGCCACCGCCCGTCGCGAGCGCTCCCGACCAGACCGAGAATTGCTCCTTGTCCGACCAGGCGATCTTGCCGGCCTTGGCGTCCCAGGCAATGAAGTTGCCCATGTTGGTTTGGCCCGGAGGCGGATACATGGACAAGGTCGCGCCCACATAGGGCTGGCCCGCCGTGTAGCTCACCTTGAAGGGCTCGTAATCCATGCAGACATGGTTCGTCGGCACGTAGAACAGGCCGGTTTCAGGCGAGAAGGCCGCCGGCTGCTCATCCTTGGAGCCGAGCGCCGCCGGGCACACGCCTTTGCTATTCACGTCCGGACCGTTCTGGTCGGTCGAATATTTCGAGACGACGAGCGGCCTTCCGTAGGTCTTGGAGCTCTTGTCCATGTCGACCTTGGTTGCCCAGTTCACATCCGGGTCGTATTTCTCGGCGACGAGCAGTTCGCCCGTGCCGCGGTCGAGCGTGTAGCCGAAGCCGTTGCGGTCGAAGTGGACGAGGGTCTTGCGGCTCTGCCCGCCGATATTCTGGTCGGCAAGGATCATTTCGTTGACGCCGTCATAGTCCCATTCGTCATGGGGCGTCATCTGATAGACCCATTTCGCCATGCCGGTATCGACATCGCGAGCCCAAATGGTCATCGACCATTTGTTGTCGCCGGGCCTCTGCTTCGGATTCCAGGTCGAGGGATTGCCCGACCCGTAATACATGAGGTTCAGCGCCGGGTCATAGGAGAACCAGCCCCAGGTGTCGCCGCCGCCGATCTTCCACTGATCGCCTTCCCAGGTCTTGAGGCTCGAATCGGCGCCGATCGGCTTGCCGAGTTCCGTCGTCTTTTGCGGATCGACCTTGAGGTCGGAATCAGGGCCTTCGGAGTAGGCGCGCCAAGCGAGCTTGCCGTCCTTCAGGTTATAGGCGCTGACCCAGCCGCGCACGCCGAACTCGCCGCCGGATACGCCGATGAAGACCTTGTCCTTGAACACGAAGGGTGCGTCGGTGCCGGTCTCGCCCTTGCTCGGATCGCCATCCTTCACGGACCACGCGACCTTGCCCGATTTCGCGTCGAGCGCGACGAGTGTCGTGTCGGCCTGATGCAAGAAGATCATGCCGTCGGCATAAGCGAGGCCGCGATTGACCGTGTCGCAGCACATGACCGGAATGACGTTCGGATCCTGCTTGGGCTCGTATTGCCACAGGATCTTGCCGTCGTTGTTGAGGTCGAGCGCGTAGACCGTGTTCGGGAACGGCGCATGCAGATACATGACGTCGCCGATCACGAGGGGCGCCCCCTCATGGCCGCGCAAGACACCCGTGGAGAAGGTCCAGGCCACCTGGAGCTTGCCGACATTCTCCTTGTTGATCTGCTTCAGCGACGAATACCGGTGGTTCGCATAGTCACCGGTCGGCATCACCCAGTCCTTGGGGTTCTGGGCCAATTTCGTAAGATCGTCGTCCGCAACCGCGGACGTTGCGATCATCGCGGGTGTCGCGATCATCGCACAGGCGCCGAGAAGGCTTGTCAGCCAAAATTTTCGCATGTGTCTCCTCCCGTTTCCGAGGCTCGAGTTTCCTCCAGTCGCGACGGACACATAGCTATGCCGCCGTCAGCGACGGCCACCGTTGGGATCAATCTCTCGGCAGCGTGTCACGACCTCAGCGAGGCATAACGGGGCAAGGCTGTCAGCCTCGCCAGTCTTCGAGATACGATCGCTCTCCCTAACACAATCGTCCTTGAAGCCGGAGACGAGATCAGGCTATGCCGGTTCCGGAAGCGGCGCAACCCCTTTGTTGCTCGTCCGCAAGCCCCGGCATGCGCCGTCAAGTCGCTGCCGCGGCTTCCGGACGCGAGGCGAAAATCGAGCCGATCGTCGCTTCGTTTCGGACGCGTCGCGATCGCGGCGCGCGATCCCCGAAAGAAGAGGCATTCATGGGGAAAATCCTGGCCCGATTGCTCGCGGCGGTCTTTGCGCTCGAGCTCGCGTCGATGGCGCTGGGACAAGGCGCGCAAACGCCCTTGCCGGTCGAGGAAATCGCGCCCGGGATCTACGTCCATCACGCAATCGTGTCCCTGATGACGCGCGAGAACGAAGGCGCCATCGCCAATGTCGGCTTCATCGTCGGAGGCGCTTCGGTCGCGGTGATCGATACCGGCGGCAGCGTCGCCGAGGGACGGGAATTGCTGGCCGCCGTTCGGGCGGTCACCGACAAGCCGATCCGTTATGTCATCGACACGCATGATCACCCCGATCACCTGTTCGGCAACGCCGCCTTCGTGGGCGCGGGAACGGTTTTCGTGGGCCATGCCGCCTTGCCGGCCGCGATGGCGGCGCGGATGGACTTCTACCGGTCGGCCTTCCGGCGCTCGATGGGAGACGCGCTCATCGATGAGGTGCAGTCGGTCCCCCCGACCCTCCTCGTCGAGGAGGAACTGACGCTCGATCTGGGCTCACGGCGCCTCGTGTTGCGGGCCTGGCCGGCCGCGCACACCGATACGGACCTCAGCGTGTTCGACGAGCAGACGGCGACGCTGTTCGCGGGCGATCTTCTCTTCGTCGAGCATGTGCCGGTGCTCGACGGCCGCATCAAGGGATGGCTCGGCCTGATGGACGAGCTCGCCTCGATACCGGCGAAGCGCGCCGTTCCCGGCCATGGGCCTATTTCCGTCGAGTGGCCGCAAGCCCTTGGCCCCGAACGGCGCTATCTCGAACGGCTGGCGCGCGATGTTCGCGCCGAGATCGCCGCGGGAACGCCGCTTGCGGCCGCCGTGAAAAACGCCGGAGCTTCCGAGGCGGGGAAATGGAAGCTCTTCGAGGAGTACAACCCGCGCAACGCGACGGCCGCCTATCAGGAGCTCGAATGGGAGTAGCGCGTCGCTGAGAAGACCGGACCGCCGCGGATTGCGAAGGGAGGCCATCAGCGTCGATCGAATCTCGCCTCGCTACCGAGGTCCTCGC
The DNA here is from genome assembly GCA_963713805.1 of uncultured Alphaproteobacteria bacterium. GTDB lineage: Bacteria > Pseudomonadota > Alphaproteobacteria > Rhizobiales > Beijerinckiaceae > GAS188. The sequence continues at coordinate 17,553 of CAVQNF010000021.1, forward strand.
CGGAGATTCAAAACGTCGCCTTCACGCCCAATTGGGCGCTGAGCGGAGGGCCGAGGCTGAAGAAGCGCGGATTGGTCAGGTTGAGAAAGGGAACGGCGGCGGGATTGCCGAGAATACCGAAGGTCTTGTAGCGCGTGTCGAAGACATTTCCGACAAGCGCGTAGACCTGCGCATGTTCGGAAAGCTGATAGGAAGCGCGAAGATTGGCAACGGCGTAACCCGGCACCTTGCCGAGAAGATTTATCTGATCGCCGCTGAGGAACTCCCCGCTCGCCATCACCACATCGCCCCCGAGAGTGAGCTTGTCGGTGATGCGATAATCGGCGCCGAAATTGAGCTTGTGGCGCGGCAGCGACGGGATGCGATCCCCCGGATGCACGAAGATGTCGCCATTGGCGTCGGCGAAGGGATTGAACGGTGAAGCGAGCTTCACATCGCTGAGAAAGGTCGCGTCGAGAAAGCTGTAGCGCGCAAAGCCCGACCAGCGCTCGTCGGTGTATTTCAAGGCGAGCTCCACGCCTTGCCGGCGCGTGCGTCCGATATTCTCGAAAAAGCCGAGGCCGGTGATGTCGCTCGGCACATTCAAGATGTCGTGAGCATTGGAGGTGCGAAAGGCGCCGGCGCTCCAATCGAAACGCCCGGGCAGAGAGGCGAGCGTGAACTTGCCGCGCAAGCCGGCTTCGAAGCTGCGCGAGACGACCTGGCGCAAATGCGGGTCGGAGACGACGAAATTGTCGATGAGGCAAGGGTGAGCCGGGTCGGCGCAGCCGAGCTCGAGCGGCGTGGGCGCACGGTTCGCTTCCGAATAGCCGCCGTAAAGCGTGATGTCGGGCGTCAACTTGTAGGTGGCGCCGAGCAGCGGATTGAGGTGAGAATAATCGTTGTTGCCGTTCAAGGCGGTGCCGAGGCGATCGACGAGAGAGATATTCGCGATATTGTAACGGGCGCCGCCGGTCACGGTCAGGCGATCCGTCACGTCGAAGGCATCGAGCGCGTAAACGCCGTAATAGGTGTTGGTTGCGCGAAGGCTCACGGGCGCATCATCGCCTGCGGGCTCATTGATGATGGTGCCGAAGCCCGCGACCGTGAGATCGGGCTGGAAGACGCCAAGCTCTCCGCTGCCGAGAAAGCTCGAGACCGCATGGTCGACGCTGGCGCCGACCACGAGACGGTTATTGAAGCCGCCAATCGCTTGCGTGCTCGTCGCCTGCAAGGAGGCGCCCTCGCCGAGGGAAGAGGTGTGCGTGCGGTCGATCTCTCCCGAGACGCCGCCGTTCAACGTGTCGGGGACGAGATTGCCGTTCACATCGGTGAGCAGCGTCTCGGGGTCCCCGAAGCACAAAAGTCCGGGATTAGTGGCCGGATCGCAGGATTGAGCTTGCGAGGGGTTGCCGTCATTGTGCCGCTCGCGGAAGGAGCGCACATAGGCGTTGCCCTCGATCTTCAGCGTATCGGTCACATCGACCTTGCCGCCGAGATTCGCCATCCAGGCGTCGTTATGCGTGTTCTGCGGCCCGGTGTAGACGGCGGCGTTCCGGATCGCGAGGAGCTCGGTCGGCGTCGGGCCGAGATTGCCGAGATGGGAGGAGCCCTGGCTGAGGCTGAGATGAAGCTCGGCGGCTTCCGCCCTGTAGCCGAGGTCGGCGTAGGACCGGCGGATCTGCGAGCGTGAATCATCCCGCCACCCCGCATCATTGATGCCCTCACTCGCGACGTAGAGGGAAAAATTGCCGACCTGCTTTCCGTATTGGAAGGACGCCAGCCGACGCCCATAGCTGCCGATCTGCACATTCGCTTCACCTCCTTGATAGGTGAAGCCGTTTTTCATCGTCAGCAGGATGGCGCCGCCGAGCGCGTTGAGGCCGAAGGCCGGATTGTTCGAGATGAGCTGCGTCTGGTCGATGGCGTTCGTCGGGATGAGGTCCCAATTCACGATGTCGCCGAAGGCTTCGTTGATGCGAACCCCGTTCTGATAGACGGCGAGGCCTTCGGGCGTGCCGCTCACGGGCGAGGCATCAAAGCCCCGATAATTGACGTCGGGCTGAAATTCATTGCCCGTGACGCTGTTCACCGACACGCTCGACAGCTCGCGGTTGAGCGTGTTGGCGACGGTCGCGCCGCCCGTTCGGGCGATTTCGGCGCCCGTGACGGAGCGCACCGCCGCCGGCACCTTGTCGGCGCCGACGGTGCCCGAGCCCGTGGGGGCCGTCGCCACGACCTCGATCTCGGGCAGGACCACGGCACCGGCCGCCTGCCCGCCTCCCGCATCTTGCGCGTGAGCGATCTGGAAAATGCAAGGAAGGAGCGCCGACAGCGCGGCGCTGGCCAAGAGCCGTCTCATTGATGTTCTCCGACGCGATCTTCTTCCTCCTTGCCCAGGGAGAAGATCCGGTGCCCGAACTCCAGTCTCGTTGTCCGCAACCGGCGCCTGACGAGCAGCCTTGCCATACGCTGGCGTCCTGTTCCGATCAGGCGCGAGCGCAAGCAAGACCGATCGCCACCACGGCGGGCGGCGACGATTGCCAACGAGGCATCATTATGCGCGTGCCGAGTGCCCCGGCTATGGGAAAAATTCCCGAAATGCACGAAGCCCGCTTCGCGGAGCTTCGATCGGGCTCGCGAAGCCTCGCGCGCGCTTTGCCTCGCCTCGAGTTGAGCCTATGCTCGAAGGGCCCGAGAGGTTCGAAGCGGGTCGCAACAAGGTGTTCGGCGTTGTCCTTGCGGCTTCAACTCATCCTGCTGACTTCGCTCGTGTTGCTGGTCAGCCTTCTGCTGGGGGGCGTGCTGACCTATGGCTACGCGCGCAGCAAGGTGCGCACCGAGATGCAGGCCGCGATGGCGGTCGGCGAGCGCATGGCGCGCAACGCCATCATCGATGCCGCCCACTCTGCCGATCCGGACCGCGAGCTTCGGCAGGTGGTGGCCGATTTCGATGGCGATCGTCATCTGCGGGCTTCCTGGCTCGACGGCGCCGGCGCGCCTTTGGCCACATCGAAGCTCGCCCAGGCGCCGGAAGCGGTGCCCGATTGGCTCTTCCGGCTATTGTCCGGCCAGGCGAATGTCGTCAGCCTGTCCTTGCCTTCCGCTTTCGCGGAGAAGGGCAGCATCGAGCTCAAGGCCGATCCGCACAACGAAATCGCGGAAGCCTGGGACGACGTCGGCCTCATGCTCGCGATTCTCGGAATCTTCTGCGGCCTTGCGCTTTCCCTCAACGTCCTGGCGGTCGGCTACGCGCTGCGGCCGCTTCGGCGACTTTCGGCCGCCTTCACGCAGGTCGGGGGCGGCGATTACGGCCAGCGCGTCGTGGAGAACGGCCCGCTCGAATTGTCCCGCCTGTGCCGCGGGTTCAACCGCATGCTGGATCGGCTCTGCGAGATGGAGGCCAGCAACCTCGGGCTCCAGGAACAACTGGCCGCGGTCCAGGAGGAGGAACGCGCCGATCTCGCGCGGGATCTGCATGACGAGGTCGGGCCGCTGCTCTTCGCGGTCGGCGTCGATGCCGCGATAATTCGGCGCTCGGCGGAAGAGGGGCGCCGGGGCGAGATACTGGCCCGCACGGACGCGATTCGCGAGGCCACCGAACATATGCAAAGGCACATCCGGGCGATGCTCGGCCGCCTGCGCCCCGCCGTGCTCATCGATGTCGGCTTGCGCCAGGCGGTCGAGAACCTCGTCACCTTCTGGCGCGCACGCACGCCGGAAATCGCCTTCGACATTCGCCTGCCGGAGGACGACATCGATCGCCCTCTCGATGAAGCGGTGTATCGCATCGTCCAGGAGAGTCTCAGCAACGCCATCCGCCATGGTCGCCCCCACCGTATCGAGATCGGCGTGCAACGAGGCGAGGACGAGGTGGTGGTGAGCATCGGCGATGACGGGGCAGGTTTCCAGCCGCCCGGGCACAAGCCCGGATTCGGGCTCGCCGGAATGGAAGAGCGGATCAGGGCGCTCGGCGGAACGCTCCAAATCCGGGAGCGTGATAAGGGCGGCGTGCTCGTCACGGCACGCTTGCCCGAACCGGGAGTGGCCGGCGAGCCGGAGCCCGAAGGATTGACGGCGCTTCACGCATGAAAATCCTGCTGGTCGACGATCACGTGGTCGTGCGCGAAGGCGTCAAGCGCCTCATCGCCAGCGCGCTCGACGCGGTGATCCTCGAAGCGCCTTCGGGACGCGAGGCGCTGCCCCTCTTCCGGCACGAAAAACCCGGCCTCGTGATCCTCGACCTCAACCTCGAGGGCATCAGCGGGCTCGAGCTCATCCGTCGCTTCCTCATCGAGGATGAGAAGGCGGCGATCCTGGTCTTCAGCATGCACACCGAGCCGATCTACGCGGCGCGCGCGCTCGGCATGGGCGCGCGCGCCTATGTGAGCAAGAGCGCTCCGGCCGGCGAGCTCATGACCGGCGTGCGGCGGGTGCTGGAGGGTTCCCGCTACGTCGAGCGCGAGATCGAGGAGGAGCTCGCGCAGGCGCGCTCCTCGAAGGAGGACCCTTTGCAGCGCCTGACCAATCGCGAGGTCGAGATCATGCGGCTTCTCGGCGAGGGCAAGAGTCTCACCGAAGTCGCGGAGGGCTTGGGCATCTCCTATAAGACCGCCGCGAATTCTTGTAGCCGGATCAAGGAGAAACTGATGTGTCGGCGAACGGGCGATCTCATTCGTCTCGCGGGCGCCATCAGGCGGCCGTGATCGGACCGATCCTGGTAGAGCAGGCCCCAGTTGCGACATGAGCGAGGCGGAACTCCCTGCGGCTCACGGCGTCTGCGTTTCCCTGAGGAACGATGCGCCGGAGGTGCGAAACGACGGTCTTGCCGCGAGCGAGACGGGCGACCTTGCGCAAGCCGGCCTTGCACGAGCCCCTTCGCGCGAGGCGCCGGAGGGTGAACTCGCGCCGACCGTGCCGTCGCCCCCCTCTCGCATGCGACCATCACGCGTGGGCGACCGGAGCTTCATCGGGGTTGCCTGCTCGCTCGCGGCACATGCGATCATCGTCACGGCGTTGCTCGTCCAGGCTCCCTGGGAGGGCTCGAGCCTGATGCAGGACGATGACGAGATCTCGGTCGAGCTCGTCGATGCCATGCCCGAGACGGCGCCATCGCCGGAGCAGGCGACGAGCGTCGAACAGGCGCAGCCGACGCCCTCCTCGGAGCCGACGGAGGTCGATCGCAACGCCGCGCCGGTGCCGCCTCCCGCCGAGAGCGAAGCGGCCCCCCTCCCTCTTCCCGTGCCGGAGCCCACGCCGGCGCCGGCCGAGGCGCAACCGCCCGCGCCTCCTGCTCCCGTCCCTCCTGCCGAGAACGAGGCGCAGCCCCAGCCCTCCCTTCCTCCGCCGCCCGAGACCGTGCCGAAAGAATTGTCCCCAGCCGAGCCCATCGTTCCACGGGCGGAGCCTTCGCGAAACGTGCCTTCGGCCGCGGACATCGCCGCGCGCGAACGCGCGGAGCGTCTCGAACGCGAGAAGCGCGAGGAGGCCGCGAAGGCGGCCCGGGAACGCGCCGCGCGCGCCACGGAAGCCGCGAAGCGCCAGGAGGAACAGCGTCAAGAAGCGCGCCAACAGGCGCAGGCGAAGGCTGCCCAAGAACTCCGCGGCGAAGGCCGCCCAAGAACTCCGCGGCGAAGGCCGCCGAAGACTCCGCGGCGAAGGCCGCCGCCTCGGCTTATCGGGGGCTCGTGATCGGCCATCTCGCGGGCTTCAAGCGCTATCCGCCGGCAGCACGAGCGCGCGGCGCGCAAGGCAGCCCTGCCGTCTCCTTCTCGATCGACGCCTCCGGGCACGTCATCAGCGTTTCGTTGACGCGCGCCAGCGGAGATCCCGACATCGATGCCGAGATCGTGGCCATGGTGCACAGAGCCTCACCCTTCCCTGCTCCACCTCCCGGTGCACCGCATGTCTTCACGGCCGGGGTCAATTTCCGCCTTCAGTAGCTGGCGCGCCAGGAGAGCCATGCCTTCCGGATCCCTCCGCAGCCGACGGCCGCTCGTCGTCTTATCGATCATGATCGCGACCTTCATGGGCGCGATCGAAGCGACGATCGTTGCGACCGCCATGCCGCGCATCGTCGGCGAGCTCGGCGGCTTTGCCTATTACAGCTGGGTGTTCGCGGCCTTCCTGCTGGCGCAGACCACGACGACGGTGATTTACGGCAAGCTCGCCGACATCTTCGGCCGCAAGCCGAGCCTGATCCTTGGCATCTCGCTTTTCCTTTTCGGATCGCTCTTGTGCGGGTTCGCCTGGTCGATGCCGTCGCTGATCCTCTTCCGCTTGCTGCAAGGCCTCGGCGCCGGCGCCATCCAGCCGATCACCTCGACCGTGGTCGGCGATCTCTACAAGCTCGAGGAGCGCGGCCGGGTGCAGGGGCTGATCTCGAGCGTCTGGGCCACTTCGGCGGTGGTCGGCCCGCTCGCGGGCGGCATCATCGTCGACAACGTCTCCTGGGCCTGGATCTTCTGGGTGAACATCCCGATCGGCTTCATGGCGATCGCCGGTTTCATCCTCTTCCTCAAGGAGACGGTCGAGCACAAGGCGAGGCGCATCGACTATCTCGGCGCCACGCTTTTCTCGGTCGCCATCGTCTCGCTGCTCACGCTTTTGACCGAGACGCGGGCTCGGCTCTCGACGCTCGTCGGGTTGGGTGTCGTCTTCATCGTCAGCGCCTTGCTGTTCCTGCGCCAGGAAGCAGGTGCGGCCGAGCCGATGATCTCCCTGCCTTTGTGGAGTCGACGCCTGATCGCGACCTGCAACATCGCCACGCTGCTTGCCGGGATGGCGTTGATCGGGCTCACCACCGTCCTGCCACTCTACGTGCAGGGCGTGCTTGGTCGCTCGCCGATCGTCGCCGGCTTCACCTTGACGGCGCTCGTCGTCGGCTGGCCATTGGCGGTGAGCCTCTCCGGCCGGTTCTTCAAGGCCTTCGGCATCCGCAACACGCTTCGCGGCGGTGGCCTGATGTTCCCGCTCGGCGCAGCCTTCCTCCTGTCGCTCACGCCGCAGAGCCAGCCGGCGCTCGCCGGAGTGGGTTCCTTCGTCATGGGTTTCGGCATGGGGTTGTTGAGCCTCACCTCGATCGTGCTCATCCAGGACAGTGTCGAATGGTCCATGCGCGGCAGCGCCACCGCGTCCAACATCTTTGCCCGCAGCCTCGGCAACACGCTCGGCGCCACGGTGCTCGGCGCCATCCTCAATATCGGGATCGCCCATTTCGCGACGGGCGAAACCGCCGGGCGGATCCATGAAGTGCTCGAGCGTCCTTCCGGCTTGTCGGACGCCGCCGGCGATCCTGTCCTCCAGGACGTGCTCGCGCGCGCGCTCCATCTCACCTACTGGGGTGTCCTGGCGCTCGCCCTGCTGGCTTTCGCGATGAGCTGGCTCATCCCGATCGAGCGAGGCCGTCCACGCGGCTCTCCTTCGTAACGGCCCCCTGCCTTTGCGCCACGATGGCCGCGCGGATAGATCGTTTTTGGCGCGCGACGTCTCTGCCGCGATGCTCTCGCACTATTTTTTGGAACCAGCGGCGCCCTGGTGCGTTAGCCAAAACGCGTGTCCGCCGCGCACCCACCCTCAATCAAAAAGTAACCGAGATGAAAATAGCCCAGATCGCACCGCTGATGGAAAGCGTTCCACCCAAGCTTTACGGGGGCACCGAGCGCGTCGTGTCATATCTGTGCGAGGAGCTCGTACGGCAAGGTCACGAGGTCACGCTTTTCGCGAGCGGCGATTCGGTGACCAAGGCCGAGCTTGTATCGTGCAGCACTCACGTTGCGATCAGGCTCAATCCGCGCGTGCGCGACTATATCCCCCATTACATGATCATGCTCGACGAAGTCCGCCGGCGGGCGAGTACATTCGACGTCATTCATTTCCACATCGACGCCTTTCAACTTCCGCTGTTTCGCACCATGGCGGAAAAGACCGTGACCACCTTGCACGGACGCCAGGACCTTCCCGATCTGGCACTGCTCTACCGGGCCTTCCCCGAGATGCCTTTCGTCTCGATCTCCGATGCGCAGCGCGACCCTATTCCGGACGCGAATTTCGTCAGCACCGTCTATCACGGCCTGCCGACTGATCTGCACATGCCGAATTACGATCCACGAGGTGGATATGTCGCCTTCCTGGGACGCATCTCGCCCGAGAAATGCCCGGATCGGGCGATAATGATCGCACGGTCGCTCGGGTTGCCGCTCAAGATCGCGGCCAAGATCGACAAGGTCGACGAATCCTATTTCCGTGAGGTCATCGCACCCTTGCTCAACCAGCCCGGCGTCGAGTTCGTCGGCGAGATCGACGAGCGCGGCAAGACGCAATTCCTCGGCAACGCGCGTGCCTTGGTGTTCCCGGTCGATTGGCCGGAACCCTTCGGGCTCGTGATGATCGAGGCGATGGCTTGCGGCACACCGGTGCTCGGGTTCCGCTGCGGCTCCGTTCCCGAGATCATCGACGATCATGTCACGGGTCGCATCGTGACGAGCATGGAGGAAGCGAGCTGGGCGTTGCGTGATGTCCTCGCGCTCGATCGCCGTGCCGTGCGGCGCCGCTTCGAGGAGCGTTTCTCCGTCTCCCGGATGGCCGACGACTATCTCAACGTCTACCGGTCGCTGGTCGGAAGAACTCCTGCGTTCGCGGCCGCCAGCGAGGGATTGCCACGGGCCAACGTCATCCCGCTGCCGCGCAAGAGCGGCAGCGAGCGTCATGCGAGCTGAGGCACCGCGTCCTCAACCCGAGACCGTCGCGCCCGCCATCGACGCCCTGGCGGAAGCGTCGTTCTACATCCCTTCGACGAGCCCCTCGGCGCGGCCGAGGCGGACGCTCAAGCACGCCGACACATTCGCCATCTTCGATAGCCATGGCGACATGGGAGCTTCGGCGGGCGGGCCGGACGGCCTCTTCAACCACGACACGCGCTTCCTGTCCCGGCTCGAGCTTTTGCTCGGCGGCACGCAGCCCTTGCTTCTCGGCTCGAGCGTGCGCGACGACAATGTGACGCTGTCGGTCGATCTGACCAATGCCGACATCTTCGAAGGGGGTCACATCGTCCTGCAACGCGACACGATCCATGTGGTGCGCACCATCTATCTGTGGCGCGGCATCGCCTATCAGAGGATCGCGGTGGCGAACCATGGCGACGAACCTCTCTCCTGCACGCTCACCTTGTTGTTCGGGAATGATTTCGCCGACATCTTCGAGGTTCGCGGCCAGCTTCGCCCGAAGCGCGGCCAGATGCAGGAAGAATTGCGCGGCGAAAACGCGGGTGGCGCTCCTCTATCGCGGACTCGACGGAGCGGCACGACGCACCGAGCTTTCCTTCGAACCGCCGCCGAACCGCCGTTCGACGAGCACCGCGACCTATGAGCTCGCTCTCGCGGCCGGCCAATCCCGCTCCTTGTTCTTCACGGTGGAATGCCACGGCGACCAATCGCCCAAGTCGGGCAGCTTCTTCAGGGGATTGGTGGCAGCCAACCGCGAACGCAGATCGGGGTCGGCCGCCACCGTTGAAACGTCGAACGAGGTGCTCAACGAGGCGCTGCGACGCGCCACCGCCGATCTCCACATGCTGACGACGACGACGGCCGAGGGGCCCTACCCTTACGCCGGCACGCCATGGTTCTCGACGACCTTCGGACGCGACGGGCTGATCACGGCGCTGCAGATGCTCTGGTGCGATCCCTCCGTCGCCAAGGGCGTGCTGATGCGCCTCGCCCATTTCCAGGCCACCGCCACGAACGACGCCTCGGACGCTCAGCCGGGCAAGATCCTCCACGAGATGCGCGGAGGCGAGATGGCCGCGTTGAAGGAGGTGCCCTTCGGCCTCTATTACGGCTCGGTGGATTCGACGCCGCTCTTCGTCCTGCTCGCCGGGCTCTATGCGGAACGGACGGGCGACGAGGCGACGCTTCGCCATTTGTGGCCCGCGATCAAGCGCGCGCTGCGCTGGATGGACGAGGAGGGCGACGCCGATGGCGACGGCTTCCTCGAATACGGCAAGAAGGGCGTGCATAACCTGAAGACCGGCCTTCAGCATCAGGGCTGGAAGGATTCCTACGACGCCGTCTTTCATGCGGACGGGCATTTGGCGGAAGGTCCGATCGCGCTCGCCGAGGTGCAAGGCTATGCCTACGCGGCCAAGCGCATTGCCGCCTTATGCGCACGCCGCCTCGGCGACGCCGTGCTCGCCGAGGAGCTCGAGCTCGCCGCCGAGACCCTCGCGGAACGCTTCGACGAATATTTCTGGTCCGAGGAAATCGGCCTTTACGTGCTGGGCCTCGATGGCGAGAAGGCGCCGTTGCAGGTGCGAACCTCGAATGCCGGCCATCTCCTGTGGACCGGGATCGCGCGCCCCGATCGCGCCCGAAGGGTCGCCAAGGCGATGACGTCGCCAGCCTTCTTCTCGGGCTGGGGCGTGCGAACCGTGGCGAAGGGCGAGGCGCGCTACAATCCCATGTCCTACCACAACGGCTCCGTCTGGCCGCATGACAACTCGCTGATCGCTCTAGGCCTCTCGCGCTATGGGCTGACGAGCCATGCGCTACGCGTCTTCGAGGCGAATTTCGCGGCGGCGAGCTATATGGATTTGCGGCGATTGCCGGAATTGTTCTGCGGCTTTCGGCGCCGGCGCGGCGCGGGGCCGACGCTCTACCCCGTCGCCTGCACGCCGCAAGCCTGGGCGAGCGGCGCGCTGTTTCTCATGATCCAAGCCTCGCTAGGCCTCGAATTCGACCCGGCCGTGAAGGAGATTCGCTTCAGGAACCCGACCTTGCCGGGCTTCGTCGACCAGATCGTGCTGAGGCAGGTGGGCTTCGAGGGTGCGAAGGTCGACGTGGCGCTGCGCAGGATCGCGGGCCATGTGTCCTTGCGCGTGCTGCGCAATGTGGGCCAGGCCAGAGTCACGATGATTCTCGCGGACCAGCCCTCCTGAACCTCGGGCTCACGTCTTCAACGCAAAAACCCCGCTCTGGGGCCGGGGCGCCGATCCAAAAAAGCGCGCTCCAGCGAGCTGGAGCGCCAGTGGCTTCTGCCAATCCGTCTGGAGGGGCTAGGACTGGCGCCCTCTCAACATCCGTCCCTGCGAAATGTTCCCTCGTTCGAGGAGCATGATCGCCACCTGCCTTATGCGACCGGCGGCTTCCTTGCTGCGCCGGGATCCGGCTCGCGCAGTGCCTGGGTGAGGCGAAGCGCGGTGTTGACCAGCGCGACATGGCTGAAGGCCTGCGGGAAATTGCCGAGCATGCGTCTGGCACGCGGATCATACTCCTCGGCGAGGAGGCCGACGTCATTGCACAGCCCGATCAAACGCTCGAACAGGGCTTTCGCCTCGTCGATGCGGCCCAGCAGCACGAGATTGTCCGCGTACCAGAAGCTGCAGGGTAGAAAGGCGCCCTCGCCCGCCGGCAGGCCGTCCTTCGTGTCTTGGGTGCGATAGCGCAGCACCAGGCCATCGACCATCAGGTCTCGCTCGATCGCCGCGACCGTGCCGCGCACGCGCTTGTCATCCGCCGGCAGGAAGCCGACCACCGGAATGCGCAACAGGCTCGCATCGAGGGTGGTCGACCCATAGGCTTGCACGAAGCTCCCGAGCTTGCGATCGAAGCCCTTGTCGCACACCTGGGCGTGGATCGCGTCGCGGATCTTGCGCCATTCGGCGTAGGGCGCCTTTCGGCCCCGCTCCTCGCCGCGCCTGATGGTGCGGTCGAAGGCGAGCCACGCCATGACCTTCGAGTGCACGAATTGTTGACGCGGGCCTCGCACCTCCCAGATGCCCTCGTCGGGCCCCTCCCAGATCTCGGCGAGATGGGTCATCAGCGAGACGGTATTCTCCCATCCACCCTCGATCGGGGGCATGTCGCGCAACCTCGCCTGGTACATCGCATCCGCCACCTCGCCGAAGACATCGAGCTGCAACTGGTCGGACGCGGCGTTGCCGATGCGCACGGGACGGGAATTTTCGTAACCCGGCAGCCAGTCGAGCTCGATTTCCGGAATGAGTCGTTCGCCGGCGATGCCGTAGAGGATCTGCGTCTGCTCGGGATTGCCGGCGACGGCTCGCGCCAACCAATCGCGCCAGGCCAGCGCCTCCTCGACATAGCCGGCATCCATGAGCGCAACGAGGCAAAAGGTCGAATCGCGCAACCAGCAGAAGCGGTAGTCCCAGTTGCGCACGCCGCCGATCTTCTCCGGCAGCGAGGTCGTGGGCGCGGCGACGATGCCGCCCGTCGGAAGATGCGTCAGCGCCTTGAGCGTGGCGAGCGAACGCCGCACTGTTTTCGGCGCGGGCCCGTCATAGCGGCACTTGTCCGCCCAGCCGGTCCAGAATCTCTCCGTTTCGCCAAGAGCGATCTTCGGGTCGACGGGTCGTGGGTCGGCGCCGTGCGAACGCCCCCAGGCGAGCGCGAAGGCGAGGCATTGGCCTTCCCTGGCGGTGAAGTCGGCGACGGTGCGCTGGTCCTCGCCATGCGTATCCACATCGGCCCTGAGCACCAGGGTGTTCCGACCTGCGACGGCCCGCAGATCATGCCACCCGGTCCGCGTGACCCAGGGCACGGTGCGCCCGTAGTCGAAGCGGATGGCGAGCTCCATGCGCATCTCGACCTCTCCGGCCAAGCCCTCGACCAGACGCACGACTTGGGGAGCCTCCGTGCCCGTGGGCATGAAGTCGATGACGCGCACGGCGCCCTTCGCGGTCTTGTGCTCGGTCTGGAGGATGAGGCTGTCGCCGCGATAGGCGCGCTCGATCTTCGCCTCGGCATCGCTCGCCGCAATGCGCCAAAAACCGTGCTCCTCGCCGCCGAGGAGCTTCGCGAAGCAAGCCGGCGCATCGAAGCGCGGCAGGCACAGCCATTCGATCGCCCCGTCGCGGGCCACGAGCGCGGCGGTGCGGCAATCGCCGATCATGGCGTAGTCCTCGATGCGGTGGCTCATCTCGACCGGCACCTTTCTTCTTCCGCGGTGACGGCGACGAGCCCGATGCTCGCCTTCCGGTTCCGCCCGTCGTTCAAGCTCGGCCTCGCGAGCCACAAGCAGGGCCTGCTCCTGAAAGCCCGCTCGTCGAATAGACACTAACACACGGCTTTGACCGCGACGCGAGCCGCGCTCGATGCAGCCCATCCCTTTGAAACGCGAGAGCTTTCCTCTTGGTCGCCCGGCGAAAAAGGAACCCTCCTCCTTCACGAGCGTTCATTATCCGGAGGCGCGGCTTTCAAGCCGCGCTCCTGTCTTGCCGACCGGAAGAACGAGAGGGAGCAGGTTATGCGCAGGTTTGCAGAGGGTCGCATCCAGATCTTGGCGGGCGTGCAGATCTTGGTGGGCGTGCAGATCTTGGCGGGCGTGATCGCCGCGTCGTTGGCGTGGGACCTCGGAGCGCACGCGCAAGATTCGCCGCTTCCGCCGAATACCCTGCCTTGTGACGCCTTCACCAAAAAAAGCGATGGTACCTGGTTCGCCACGAGGCCCGTCACCTTCGACGTCGGGAATGCGAAGAACCTGAATTTGGATGGCGGAGCCATCACCCCGAAGTCGCAGAATTTCGGTGGCGTCGACCTCTATGTCCTGCTCGATGCGAAATGCGGGAAGACGCCGGCCTGAACGCGCACCCGCCCTCATGTCAATTGCGATGTGAATGCTGCGGTGCACCCCGTTTGAATTGGTTGCGTAATTCGTCCTTGGCGGCTTCGAGCGTCCTCCTCTGCGCCGGTTCGAGATTTTTGCCGGCCCGGTTGATGTAGAAGGTGAGCATCGACATCGCCGAGCGGAAAGGGTCGGCCTTTCTTCGAGAGCTCGCGCGCGCCGAGCGCTTGAGCGACGCCGCGATCTTCTTCGGATCGGTCGATTTGAAAACATCGCTTTCGAGATCGAGCGCATTGCTGTGGGCGGTCACCTCGCCCGACCATTTGTGCTTTTCCTTGCCCATCGCGCTTCTCCACGCCGGAAATGACCCTCATCAATGCAATGCGCCCAGGCATGTTCCGGCCGCGGGCTTCCACCCACTGCAGGATATCCTCTCGTTCAAGGCCGCTCGGACGCAGACGCGTAAAGGGAACCACAAAGCCGGTTATTGATTTTCCAGATCTGGAGGCGCGATGCCGCAGACGCTCACCACCGCCGAAATCGCCTTGCGGCTCCTGTTCGCCGTCGCCGCCGGCTTCGTGATCGGCTTCAACAGAGGCGCCCACGAGCACCCCGCCGGTTTGCGCACCACCTTGCTCGTCTGCGTCGCGGCCGCGTGGCGATGATCCAGGCCAACATCCTGCTCGTCGCCACCCAGAACCAGGAGGGCCACACGATCACCCTCGATCTGATGCGCCTCCCGCTCGGCATTCTGACGGCGTGGGCTTCATCGGAGGGGGCGCGATATTGCGCAGGGACGGGCTCGTCCAAGGCGTCACCACGGCGGCGACGCTGTGGCTGGTCACGGTGATCGGCTTGTGCTTCGGCGGCGGACAATGCGGGCTCGGAGCGGCGGCGACCGCGATCGGCTTCCTCACGCTTTGGGGCTTGAAGCGCATCGAGCCCGACCTGCTGCGGGCCCGCCATGGAACGCTTATCGTGGAGAGGAGCGCGAACGGACCCGACGAAGCCGCCCTCGAAGCGATGCTGCAAGCGGCAGGTTCTGCCGTCGACGTCAGGACGATCTCCGTGCAACTGCAACAAGGGAATTCGAGGTCGAAGCTGCGGCTTCGCTATTCCTTCTCGCACCGGCACGACCGCCCGCGCGAGCTCGTGGAACAACTATCGCGAATTGCGGGGATATCGAGCGTCGAATGGGACGACGCGAACCTGCCGTAGCTCAACTCGGCGACGGCGCCCTTGCCGGAGACGCTACGCCGCGGCTGCCGCGCTTCGCCGAGATCGACTCGGCGCAAGAGGAAAGCCACGGGGACAAGCAGCGCCGCCAGCAAGGCAAGGGCCGCGAACACGTCGATATAGGAGAGATAGGCCGCCTGGTTCATGAGCGTCTCGCCGATCCAGGCGACGGCACGGCTTTGGGCATCGGGTGCCGTCGCGCCATGCGCGGCGAAATAGCTGCTCGCCTGATTGAGCGTCTCCCGATAGGGCACCGATGATGCCGTCATATGTTCGGCAAGGCGCGCCTGATGGAACTGCTCGCGTCGGGCCAGCAAGGTCTGCGCCATCGAGACGCCGATGCTGCCGCCGAGATTGCGCGCCACATTGATGAGCGCGGAGGCCTGGCTCGATTTCTCGGGCGGCAGCCCGACGTAGGAATAGCTGGTGATCGTCAGGAACAGCACCGGGATGGCCGCCATCTGGAAGACGCGGGCAAGGGCGAACCAGCCGAAATTGACGTCCGGGGTGAGCGAGGTGAAATGGTACATCGCGACCGAGATCGTGATCATCGCTCCGGCCATCAGGTATCTCGGCTGGACAAGGCCGCTGATGCGGCCAGCGATCACCATCATCACCAGCGCCGCGAAGCCGCCCGGCATGAGGGCAAGTCCGGCAAGCGTCGCCGTGTAGCCGAAGTTCTCCTGGAGGAGCTGCGGCATGAATTGCGTCGAGCTGAACAGGATGACGCCGACGCTCAGCATCACGAACCAGGAGGTGCCGAACTGCCTGTGGGCGATCAGGCGGATGTCGACGATCGGCTCCTTGCGGGTGATCTCCCAGGGAACGAACAGCAGGAAGGCGAGGCCGGAGATGGCGGCGGCGCAAACGATGAAGGTCGAGTTCGAACCAATCGTCCTCCTGCCCTTTGTCGAGCACGATCTCGAGGAAGCCGAGCCAAAGCGCGACGAGCAGGAAACCGATCCAGTCGACCTTGAGCCCGCCCCGCAAATGCTCGGCGCGTTCGCGGCGCAAGGTTTCAGGCTCGTCGACGAACAAGTACGACGAGCGCGAGCGAAAGGAGGCCCATCGGCACGTTGATGAAGAAGATCCAGTGCCAGGAGATATTGTCGGTGATGGAGCCGCCGATCGTCGGTCCGAGCGCCGGCGCCACGATCACCGTCGACGCCGTAGAGGGCGAAGGCCTGCGCGCGCTTCGCGGGCGGAAAGGTGTCGGCGAGCATCGATTGCTCGCTCGGCGCGAGGCCGCCACCGCCGAGCCCCTGGAACACGCGTGCCGTGATCAGGACCAGGCGAGATTGGGCGAAAGGCCGCAAGCCAGCGAGCTCACGGCGAAGAGCGCGACGGAAATCATGTAGAAGCGCTTGCGGCCGATCACGCCCGAGAGCCAGCCGCTGATCGGCAGGATGATCGCGTTCGAGACGAGATAGCTCGTGATCACCCAGGTGCTTTCGTCGATGCTGGCCGAGAGCGGCCCGCGATATGCCGCAGCGCGACATTGGCGATCGAGGTGTCGAGCACCTCCATGAAGGTCGCGATCGAGAGGATGGCGGCGATCAGCCAGGGATTGCGGGCGCCCGCGGCGGAGCGTTCGTTCGTCCAGCCCGCGTCGGGATCGCCGGCGCTCATCTCACCTTGACCGAAGGGACCACCGACATGCCGGGACCGAGCTCCACGTCCGGCCGGCGGTCGAAGACGATCTTCACCGGCACGCGCTGCACGACCTTCACGTAATTGCCGGTGGCGTTCTCCGCCGGCAGAAGGCTGAACGCGTCCCGCTTCCCGCCTGGATGCTGTCCACGTGGCCCGGAAAGCTGCGGCCATAGGCGTCGACCTCGATCCTCGTCTTCTGACCCGGACGCATCGAGGCGAGCTGCGTCTCCTTGTAGTTCGCGGTGACCCAGAGATCGAGCGGCACGAGCATCATCAAGGTCTGGCCGGGCACCGCATAGGCTCCCTTCGCCGCGGTGAGCTTGGTGACGCGTCCGGCGACCGAGGCGGTGAGCGTGACGCGCGAGAGATTGGCCTTCGCCTGATCGAGCTGGGCTTGTGCCTGCTTGAGCTGGCCCTCGCCGTTCCGGCGCTGCGCGCGGAGCACGTTGATCTGCTTTTCCGCCTCGGAATGAGCCGCCTCCGCGGCCGCGAGCGCCGCCTGCTTCTGGCGCAGGTCGCTCGCCGCCTGCTGCGCCTGCTGCACCGTTCCCGCGCCCTTGCTTACGAGATCCTGGTAGCGTGCATTCTCCTCCTTCGAGAAGGAGAGCGCGGCCTCGGCCTGGCTTGCCTGCTTGGCGGTTTGCTCGATCCTGGCCTGCTGCTGCTCGAGCTGGGCATCCGTGTTGGCGATGCCGGCTTGCGCCTCCTCGACCTGGGCCTGCGCCTGGTCGACGGCGGCGCGATAGTCGCGATCATCGATGCGCGCGAGAACCGCGCCGGCTCGACGAGCTGATTGTCCGAGACGGGAACCGCGACGAGCGCACCGGCGACCTGCGCGCTCATCGCGACAGGGCGCCCGTCGATGAAGGCGTCATCGGTCGTTTGATAATGGCGCGCGTGGAGCCACCATATCAGCGCGCCGACCAGCGCCGCGATCAGGAGGATGGCGCCAAGGCCGACCGCGAGCGGGTGGTGGCGGATCAGTTCACGGACGCCGCTTCGGCCCTCCGTGACGGGGTTGTCGGGTTCCGGCGGTGTGGTTTGGGTCTGATCGCGCGGTCGCTGGTCCTCGGCTGTCCGGCCGATCACCGCGCCCTGCTCATCGGGAGCTCTCAGGCCACGATCCCCACGCTTCTTCGCGGTAGGCGTCTCGACGCTCTCCGAACGGGCATGCTCGGCGACACCGCCGCGAGGGCTCGCATTCGGCGCACCTTCCGTTTGCATGATTGTCCTTTCGTGCTCCAGGCCCCGATCTCAAGGCGCCTCCATCCGGGGAGATCATGCACGAGATCAAGGAGATAGCGTCGGACAGATGGGCTCTTGCACTGCCCGCGAAAGTCGAACCGGCCGGCAGCCCATTGGTTCCGTGGAACCAGGGCCGCGCTCGGGGATGCCTTAAGTCTTGCGGCCTGCAGGGACGGTATTCGCGCGATCGGCTCGCGGCCCGGGCAAAAGCCCGCTCTTTTGCCACATTGGGCGTGCAACCCTGCCTCAATCGTATTTCGATGATTCGAACCCCGTGGAGCCCGAGCTCATGGCTAATTTCCAGTCGAATGGGAATGACGGTGCCAATACCATCGCGGCGCTTGGTCTTCGCTGGGCCGCATTGCGCGGAATGCTTGGCTCTCCTCTGATCAACGCAGATGACCAGAAACCGCTGCGCGACGAATTGCTTCAGGAACTTCAATCGATCGGTCAAGCGATGTCCGAGATTGCTGCGCGCAACGGCGTCGAGCTTTGCGCCAAGATCGACGTCGTGAGCGAGGAACTCAAGAAGATGACGCGTGACGAGGATGACCCGGCCCATCATTTGCTCGCCAGCATACGCAAGGACGTCATGGCCTTGACACCGCGCGCGGTCATGGAGAGATCGAGCGTCCAGCTCGTTCGCGGCTTGGCGCCGCAGCGGGGCACGGAGGCGGCACCTTCAGATGCGGCGCGAGGGGAATCGGCAAAAGCGCCGTGAGCGATCCGCGGCCGAGGCCGGCGGCATGGGCGCCGCGAGCGACAGTTCAACAAAAAGGGGAAGCCTGTCGATGATCGAATTCATGTGCTTGTGAGCGCTGCCTCAAGGGTGCTCTTCTTTTCGCTCTCTCAATCGCGCTGACGGGTTGCGTGGCGGCGCGGCCGGCCCCCACCACCTCCGTCGTCGATTTGAAGGCGCGTTCGGAAGAGGCGCAGGCTGCCTGTCGCGCACGGCCTCTCGTGAGCTATGTGGCGCGCGCGAAGTGCCTGAACGATGCCACGATGATCGCCGCCCCGACCGTCGAAAATCCCGATCTCTTCCGGCGCGCCTTGAAAGCCCGCATCGAGATCGCCGCCCGCGTCGACAAGAAGGAGATCACGCCCGAGGAAGGCGCGCAGCAATACGAGGAGATCCGCGCCAATCTCGCCGAGGAGGGGAAGGACCGGCTCGCGAACGAGGATTGGCAACCGTAACGGACGGGCGAGGAGCGGTGATCGGGCCGCGCGCTCGAGCTACCCCGGAAGGGCTCTCTCATCGGCGGGCTCGACATCCAATCTCGCGACGATGCCTTCGAGCTCGCGCTTCGGCGCGGGATACCGCCGCATCACCAAAGGGTCATGGCCCGGGATGATATGCGCGGATGATTGCGCCAATTCGCTCAAGCGTCGATAGCCTTCGAGCACGTCCCCCACATGGTAGACGATCGGGAACACCCGGCCCTCCTCCATATTGGCGTAGTAATGGCTCGCGTCGGAGGCGAGCACCACCCAGCCTCGCCGCGTCCATGCGCGCACGACCTGGAGACCCGCGGAGTGTCCTCCGAGCGGGTGGAGCGTGAGGCCTGGAGCAAGCTCGGCCGCCCCATCGTGGAAGCGAACACGACCCTGATAGACCTCGCGCACGAGGCCGACCACATTCTCGACATCGAAGGCGGCGCTCAGGGCGAGGTGGCTCATGTGCCGGCCGGTGGCATAAGCCATTTCGCGATCCTGCAGGTGGAAGGTCGCGGCGGGAAAGCGATCGAAGTTTCCGATGTGATCGTAGTGCATATGGGTGACGATCACGTCACGGATGCTGCGCGCGTCGAGCCCGAGCAGCTTCAGGCTTTCCGCGGGGCAACGCAGGAATTGCCGCTTGCGTCGCGCCGCCGTCTCCGCATCGAATCCCGTGTCGATGACGAAGCTCCCCGCCTTGCCGATGGCGACCCAGACGAAATAATCCATGCCGATCGGACCTTGATGCGGATCGCCGCCGATCGCGATCTCGTCGCCGCGCCGCTCCACGCAGGCGTAGCGGATGGCGTAAATCTCGAACGGCTCAGGCGAGCTCACGGCTTGCCCTCGAGCGCGGCCTTGCCGGCCCCCGCGCGAGGCGCAGCGGTGCCGGCCTCCTCCTCGAGAAGCTTGATGATGGCGGTGTGGTCCTGCGAGCCGCCGAGCCTCGACGCCGCTTCGTCCCACAGCTCGGTGCAAAGGCGCGTCAGGGGGGAGGGCTGGCCGGTGGCGGCCGCGAGCCCTTGGGCCACACGCAGATCCTTTGCCATGAGGCCGAGCGAAAAGCCCGAGGCGAAGCTGCGGGACAGGATGTGCTGCTTGAACTTGTTTTCCGTGCTGTTGTTGCGGCCCGTCGAAGCGTTGAGGATGTCGACGATCCGCTCGGGAGCGATGCCGAAGCGCGTGCCGATGAGCAAGGCTTCGGAGGCGATCCAGAGGCCGCCGGCCGAGACCAGATTGTTGAGCGCCTTCATGGCATGGCCCGATCCCAGCGAGCCGGTGGGGAAGATGTGTTTCGCCATGGCCTCCAACAGGGGCCGCACGCGCATGATCACGGCGTCATCGCCTCCGACCATGGTCGAAAGCGAGCCGTCCCGGGCGCGCGGCACGCCTCCGGAAACGGGCGCATCCACGAGCTCGATCTTCTTCGCGAGGAGCGCCGCGCCGAGCTCACGCGTCCCGATGGGATCGGAGGAACTCATGTCGATCAACACCGCGCCCGGCGAGAGGGCCTCGATGAGACCGCCCTGGCCGAGCGCGACCTCGCGCACCGCCCTTCCGTCCGGAAGCATGGTGATGACGGCCTCCGCGGACGCTGCGAGCTCCGCGAGGGAAGACGCGAGCCTTCCCCCATGTGCCGCCACGAAAGCGGTCGCCGAGCTCACGTCCTTGTCGAGGAGGTGAAGCTCGTAGCCGGCGTCGGTCAACCTCGCCGCCATCGGGCGACCCATGTTGCCGAGGCCGATGAAGCCGATCCTCGCCGGCGGTGCGAGCACGCTCATTTCTTCGCCGCATCGAGCTGCGCGAACACCTCGCGCGCACTGCGAAAGCTGTCGACGGCCGCGGGCACGCCGCAATAGACCGCGGTTTGCAGAAGCACCTCGCCGATCTCGGCTTTGCTCAAGCCGTTGTTGAGCGCGCCCTTGATGTGCAGCTTCAATTCATGGGGCCGGTTGAGGGCGCTCAGCATGGCGAGATTGATGATGCTGCGCGTCTTGCGGTCGAGCCCGGGCCGGTCCCATACGGCCCCCCAGCAATATTCCGTCACGAGCTCTTGCAACGGGCGCGAAAAATCGTCGGCCGTCGCGATGGCGTTATCGACATACTCCGCTCCCAGGACCTCGCGGCGGTTCTTGAGGCCCCGTTCATAGGTTTCCTTTGCCAAGGCGTTGCTCCTCCGTTGCGATCGATTTACGAATGCGGCGCGGTGTGCGGCCGGTCGAGCGGCTTTGCGGCGTTCGAGCTCCGCCGGCGCGACCTTGCACGTGCTCGCGCGGCGTTCAACGAAGCTCGCAATTCCCGAAAATAGCGAACGGGCTCTTCCTCGATCGTGTGGCGCGCCGTCATCGGATAGTGCCGCTTCACCCATTCCGCCTTGCGGCGGATGGCCAGGCGCATGTCTTCGCTCGTGGGCAGGGCGGCCTCGCCTTTCTCGATGGCGACGATCCAAGGCGCCTGACGTTCGTAGGCCTGGTTCGCGGCGCCATTGAGATTGAGGAGCCCCATGAAATAAAGCCCCGGCCAATCGGGCAAGACGATCCGGTTGTAGAGCTCGACGACGTTATCGCGCACGGGCAGGATATCCGGCGACAGAAAGGGAAAATCGATCTGATAGCCGGTGGCGGCGATGAGCGTGTCGAACTCTTCTCGCGTGCCGTCCGAAAAGCCGATCACCTTTCCCTCGATGCTGTCGATGTCGTGCTTCACCTCGACCCGACGGTAGGCGATGTGCTGGACGATGGTGGCATTGCTCAGCGCGTGCGAACGTCCTTGGAGCGGCTTGAAACCCAGCCGCTCCATCCTTCCGTGGATGAGGCGGATGAGTCCCTTCGTCGCCGCTCGTGCGATCCATTCGGGAATGAGCGGGTGAGACAAGTGCATCGTGACATCGGTGAACGGGATGCCGAAGATGAGCTTCGGCGCGATGCGAGCGCCCGAGCGCGCCACGACCACGGTTCTCGGCGTGACCGTCGCGAGATCGCTCGCGATATCGCAGCCGCTGTTGCCGACACCGACGATGCAGATGCGCTTGCCGACGAAGGGCTCGGGTTCCTTGTAATCATGCGAATGAAGATATTCGCCCGCGAAAGCCCGCAAGCGTTCCACGTGGAGCGGCTTGCTCAAATGGCCGCTCGCGACGACGACCGCGTCGAAGAGGCCTCCGTTCGCCTGATCGGTTTCGACCGCCCAGCGCGGTCGCCCGGCGCCGGGGCCTTCGGCCGGCCTCACCTCGGTGACGCGCGAGCCGAAACGGATCAGCGGACGAAGGCCGAAATGCTCGACGAAGCTGGCGAAATACGCATGCATGTCGCGATGGCTCGGAAACGGCTGCGTCCCTTCGGGAAATTTGAAGTCCTTGAAATTCGTGAGATTTTTTGCGGTGTTGATGTGCAGGGTCTTGTAGGCTGAGGAGCGCCCGTTATCGTTGTTGAAGCACCATAGGCCGCCCACTTGCGTGCCGATCTCGTAGACCGTCACCGAAAAGCCCGCCTCCTTGAAGTGCCGGGCTGCGCATAGCCCGGAAGCTCCCGCTCCGATGATCGCGACTGTCCTCGAGGGGCTTCGCGAGACTCCGCTTTTCGACTCATCCATCTCAACTGAAACCCGGTGGCGGCGGGACCTTAGGATGAGCAAGGCAGCTTTCGCAAATGGTCCGGGCGCGAAGGCATCACGCTTGTTTGACCGTCGACGGGATTGTCTTGTTTTTCACACCGGAATTATGCTGCGCCCGCAATTGGTGATTCACGCCGCTTGCGCGCCGGTTTGCGTCGAGGCGGCGAACGAGATTGAGCGAGGAGAGGAAATGAGGCGTTTGGCGGCAATGGCGTTGTGCCTGATCCTTTGCGGATGCGGCACGAGCGACGATAAGCCGGTTGGGCTCGAGGTTCGCCCGCTTTCGGCGGCCGAGCAGGATGCCCTGCGTCGCTCTTTCTCGGTTGCGCTCAAGGAGCCGGATGCTGCGCAATTCAAATGGATGCCCGTGCTCGTCGGCCCGAAGGGAAGGCCGACGAATTATTGCGGCCTCGTCAACGGACGGACCGCCGCGGGCACGTTTTCCGGATTTCGCAAATTCGCGGCCGCGATCGCGCAGAACTCGAGCGGTGCGTACGATCACGGCACGATCCAGCACGTCGAGGGCGCGCCCGCAATCTTCGAGGCTTCGAGCAATGTCGGCGATACGTCGGCCGCCGGCAACACCGTGGAGCTTTGCAAATCCTGGGGCTATGCCGAATTCGACTTGGCGAAATGAACGCACCGAAGGTGATGTCGCGCGGGTGACATCCCTTGACCGTCTTTCAAGGTGACGAGACTGATGCCGCGATGTCGCAACGAAGCAATCGGATTGATGGGCGCGCTTGCGTTCGGCCTCGCGCCAATCCCCGACATTGCCAAACCTGCCCCACCTGAGAGTTGCGCTGTGCCGGCGGCAATGGCGGACGGCTGGCCGGTTTCGTCGCCCCGGCAGCAGGGCCTCGATCCGACGCTGATCTGCGCCATTGGGGCCCATCTCGAACAATTGCGAGAGGCAAGTCCGCACGGCGTCGTCATTATCCGCCACGGCGTGCTCGTCCATGAGGATTATTTCACGGGCGAGGATCAACGCTGGCCGCAACAGCACTGGAAGCAGCCGTTACCGATCATGCCGCACGATGCCGGCACGAAACATGATGTGCAATCGGTCACGAAGAGCGTGGTGGCGCTGCTGGTCGGCATTGCCCTCGACCGCGGAATGATCAAGACGGTCGACACTCCGGTCCTCTCGTTCTTCCCTGGTTACGCCGATCTCGGCGGAGCCGATAGAGACCGCATCACCTTGCGCGATCTGCTGACGATGACTTCGGGGCTGAAATGGTCGACCGAACCTTATCTCGACACGGCTCGTCGGATGGACGCCGCAACGGACCCTTATCGTTTCGTGCTGGAGCAGCCGATGGCGGCGACGCCGGGCACGCGATGGCAATATAATAATGGCAGCGCGGAGGTCGTCGGTGGCATCTTGCAAAAGGCCACGGGCCACCCGCTCGACGAGTTTGCCAAGGAGGCGCTATTCGACCCTCTCGAAATAACGGACTGGGAATGGGGACGAATGGCCAGCGGCAATCCGGGCGCGTCCTGGGGGCTGCGGCTGCGGCCACGCGATCTCGCGAAGATCGGGCAGCTCATCCTTGATCATGGTTCCTGGCACGGACGACAAATCATGTCCGCTGCCTGGATCAAGGAGATGACCGAACCGCGCATCGTAAACCCCACGAATTCCTACGGCTATTTCTGGTGGCTCGGCCGATCCTCGGTCAATGGCCGCGACATCGATTTGATCAGCGCAATCGGTTGGGGCGGGCAATACCTCGACATCGTGCCGAGCCTGGATCTCGTCGTTGTGGTCACGGCTGGCGTCTATGATTTTGATGGAGCAGGTCGCCAGGACCTCGCCCGAGACACGGTTCTGAATGACTTCGCCTTGCCAGCCGCGCTCGGCGATTGATTCGAGGTGATGGTGATGGGTCAACATTCCTATTCGCGCCCCCGCCAACGCCGGCCACGGCTTGCTTGTCTTTCGCAAACGCGATTATCTTCTTGCTGCTCTGACGGCTGGCGCAGCATGATCGTGTAGCTCGCACCCGTGGCCTTGCCGAGCCCCATCATGGATGTGGCGAGGCGCTCGGGGCGGGCAAGGGAGCGCGTAAGAAAGCGAGCTTCCGGCGGACGGGCTGGCGCGAAGCACGATGAACCTGAAAGGACAGAACATGGCGTCGCAGAGGGGCAAGGGCAAATCGAAGCCGCGGCCGCGCGCCGCGAAGCGCAAGGGCCTCCTCGAGCGGCTCGCCGAGGGGCCGGTGATCTGCGCCGAGGGATATCTCTTCGAATTCGAGCGGCGCGGCTATCTCCAGGCCGGCGCCTTCGTGCCGGAGGTCGTCCTCGAGCATCCCGATCTCGTCGAGGGCCTGCACCGCGACTTCGTGCATGCCGGCTCGGACGTGGTGGAAGCCTTCACCTATTACGCCCATCGCGAGAAGCTCAAGATCGTCGGTCGCGAGAAGGATCTCGAACGCATCAATCGCCAGGCGCTTCGCATCGCCAAGAAGGTGGCGCGCGGCACGGGGGCGCTCCTCGCCGGCAACATCTGCAACACGAATATCTACGACCCCGGCGATGCGGCGACGCAGAGGGCGGCGCGGCGCATGTTCGAGGAACAGATCGGCTGGGCGGTCGATGCCGGGGTGGACTTCATCATCGGCGAGACCTTCAGCTACGCCGCCGAGGCGGAACTGGCCACGAAGGCGATCAAGAAAACCGGATTGCCCGCGGTCGTCACCATGGCGGTGCACAAGGACACGTCGTCGCGCGAGAACCTCGCCCTCGGCGAAGCGGCGAAGCGCCTCGAGGCGGCCGGTGCCGACGTCGTCGGCTTCAACTGCATCCGCGGCCCGTGGACGATGCTGCCGCTCCTCAAGGAAGTGCGCGCCGCGGTCAAATGCCACGTGGCGGCCCTTCCCGTGCCCTACCGCACCACGGCGTCCGAGCCGACCTTCCAATCCCTCAACGACCCTCACTGGCACGAATTTCCCGAAGGGCGGCCGTTTCCGACCTCGCTCGATCCCTTCGTCTGCAACCGCCATGAGATCGGCGAATTCGCCACGAAAGCCTATGCGCTCGGCGTGCGCTATCTCGGCGTTTGCTGCGGCGCGGGACCCCATCACATCCGCGCGATGGCGGAGGCTCTCGGCCGCCATCCGCCGGCGAGCCGCTACTCGCCCGACATGTCGAAACACGCCTTTTTCGGGAGCAACAAGCGGCTGAAGGAGCATAACATCGCTTATGCCGGAAAGCTTTGAGCGAGGCGTTCGATGGTGTTGCCGTGACATCGCCGAGTGGGAGAATGGCTTACCCCTTTTCATCTTCGATGGCGCCGCAACACCATTGATCTGGCTTGGCCTCGTGTTTAACATCGTTTCGGCCGAAGCGGTTGGCGCGGGTCGATGCGGGCCGCGCGGCAGTGTGCGTCGGTGTGGGGCGAGTTCGATCGGAGCCGAAGGACGACCGAGGGATTGAATTGGCGCCGCCACATCCCAGCGGGAGTGTGCATCCGCACAAGAAACAAACGGCGGCAAGCCATCAGAGGAGGCGGGAGCCATGCGGACTTACAAAGCGCTATTGACTTGGGGATGCGTCGCGTTGGGCGTCGTGGCTGGCCTCGCCACCGCCGCCCGGGCTGATGAGACGAAGGGGCCGGTCACCGATGCTATGGGCGTCATCGTGATCCCGAAGGGTGCGCCGATCCAGCTCGGGAGCTACTACGTGCTCTCGGGAGCCGATAGCGCGCTCGGCATCGACCAGAAGCGGGCGGTCGAGATCGCCATCAAGGACAAGGGCGGCATGCTGGCCGGCCATCCGATCAAGATCGACTTCGAGGACTTCGCTCTGCAATGCCGAGGGCGGTCAGACCGCGGCGACGAAGCTCGCGGCCATTCCGAACCTCGTCATCGTCATCGGGCCTGCCTGCTCGAGCGAGGCGACACCGGGCGCTCCGATCCTTTGGAAGGCGGGCATTACCGACATCGGCACGTCGCCGACGGCGCCCGCGCTGACCGCAACGAACCGCAAGCCCGAATATGACGGCTTCGTGCGCACCTGCTACAGCGACGCCGAGCAGGGCAAATCGGACGCGCAAGTACCTCCACGACGTCCTCAAGGTGAACAAGATCGTGACCGTCCACGACGGCAGCCCCTATGCACGTGGGCTTGCTCTCGCGACGGAGGAAAACTTCAAGGCGAAGGGTGGCACGGTCCTGTCGCAGGAGGCAGTCGACCCGAAAGACGTCGACATGCATCCGCTGCTGACCCGCATCGCCAGCGAGAAGCCCGAGGCGCTCTATTTCCCGATTTTCGTCGCCGCGGGAGCGCAAATCCTGCGTCAGGCGAAGGACACGCCCGGCCTGGAGAAGATTCCCTTGATCGGCAGCTCCGGCATGTTGGCGGCGGACTTGATCGAAGCCGCCAAGGACTCGGTCGTGGGATTCCGGATCACCTATCCCGATCTCTCCGAGGAGGCGATGGGCAAGGGCTATCCGGCTTTCGTGGAGAAATACAAGAAGGCCTATGGCGAGGCGCCGATCGAAGGCTACCACGCTTATGGGTACGACGGCGCGGAGCTCGCGTTCAAGGCGGTCGAGAAAGTCGCCAAGACCGACGCCAAGGGCGTGACCTACATCGGCAAGAAGGCCCTTCGCGACGCCGTTTTCGCGACCACGTTCGACGGCATCAGCGGGCCGATCGAGTGCGATAAATACGGCGAGTGCGGCAAGTTCCATCCGGCAGTCTACGAGTTCACCAGTGCCGATCCGAAGTCGTTCAAGATCGGGGTGAACCCGAAGAAGATTTGGCCCTGAGCGCTCGTTTCGTTACATGCCGCCGGTCTGGCGCCGCCTCATGCGGCGCCAGACCGCGGCTTGTTTTTGTGTCCCTGGAGCGGGTCGCAATGTGATGACATCGTAGTCCGCTGTGATTTCCGTGATCTTGCGGCGCGCTCTCGGGGCGAAGCGCTTTCGCTTCGCCGCATTGCGCTCTAGCGTCTGCCTCTAAGGGTCATCGAATGGCCGACGTCGCGGCGACCCGCCCGCTCATCCCCCGCCTCAGCAGCCTCGCGCGCTTCACCTTCGTCGACGTCATCCTCTGGTGCTTGCGCATCGCCGTCGTGGTGGTGGTGGTGGGCGGCACGATCGGAACCTTGATCAAAGGGCGCTACGCGCCGCCCAGTGGCTCGACCTCCTGATGTTCGGGCTCACCATCGGCAGCGTCTACGCGCTGATCGCGCTCGGCTACACCATGGTCTACGGTGTGCTGCGGCTCATCAACTTCGCCCATGGCGACCTGATGATGACCGGCTCCTTTGCCGGATATTTCGTGGCGACATCGCTCGACCGGTCGGGCTTTCTCGACCAAAGCCCGCTGCTGGCGGTGACCTTGATCCTGTTGGTGGCGATCGTGACGTCGATGACGATCGCGGTGGTGATGGAGCGCATCGCCTATCGGCCGTTCCGGCATGTTCGCGGCCTGGCGCCGCTCATCTGCGCGATCGGCGTGTCGTTTTTCCTGGAGCAAACCTTCCGCGGCCTTTTCGGGCCCAGCATCCGCTCCTACCCGGATCCCAAGTGGCAGACGATCCCGGTGAATGTGTTCGGCTACGCGGTTCCGCGCGTCGACGCCGTCGTGATCGTATTGGCGATCGTCGCGATGGCCGTCCTTTACGTCATCATTCAGAAGACGCGGATGGGAACCGCCATGCGCGCCGTCTCGGAGGATGTCGATACGGCCGCGATGATGGGCATCAACGTCGACAAGGTGGTGGTGTTCACCTTTGCGCTCGGCGGCGCCATGGCCGGCATCGCCGGCGTATTCTACGCCTTCGTGTTCAAGCAGGTTTACTTCTACATGGGGTTCACGCCGGGAATCAAGGCCTTCGGCGCCGCGGTGCTCGGCGGCATCGGCAGCGTGCCGGGCGCCATGCTCGGCGGCTTCTTTCTCGGCATCGTCGAGTCGGTGGGTCCGGCCTTGTTCCTCGACGGCATCGGCATTCCCGCGCCCTATCAGCTGCGCGATCTGATCGCCTTCACCTTGCTCATCATGGTTTTGATCTTCCGTCCGCACGGCATCCTGGGCGAGCGGATGGCGAAGAAGCGCGCGTGAGACGAAGCTCATGACCATGGTGGCAGCCAGCCGAAGCGTCCTGAGCTTGAAAAAGCCGCCGCCCTCGCCGCTGCAGCGGGCGGTGCTGACGGGGCTCGTCTTCGGCATCGTCGGCGTCTATCTGGCGGTGGTCGGCGTTCTTCTCATGATCCACGGCCGCGCGATCATCGTCGGCATGTTGTCGCTCGGCCAGGCGGCGCTGGTGACGCTCGGGCTCGGCGCCGGCGCTCTTCATCGCGCGCCGCGAGAGCCGGCACGGCTCGCCGCAAGTGGTGGTGCACAGCCTCGTCGCCGGCGCGGTCGCGGGCGGTCTCCTCGCGTTTCTCGTCGTGGCGATGGACGCCTTCGACCTGCGCCCGATCTTCATAGCGCTCTCGCCCGATCTGCAGGAGATGCTGACCTTCGGATTCGATGTTCCGGTGGGAGCGGCAATTCTGGTCGGCGCGGGCGCGCTGCTCGGCGCTTGCGGCGCTTTCCTGACCCATCTGCGAGCCGGTGATCCGCAAACCCATAATGGTCGGCCTTGTCGCCGTGGTCGTCGTCGGTGTCTTCCAAGAGCTGATCCAGCTCATGTTGCCGACCGCCGACTGGTTCGATCCGGTGCACGACCTGATCTACACCTACGATGGCCTGACGCCCGAAGGGGCCGCTGGTCATCTTCGTCGTTGCGGCGGGAGTGAGCGCGCTGTGGACGCTGGTACGACGAGCCGAGAGGCGGCGGCGGAGCAAATCGCGACCGCTGCGGAACCTCGGCACGGCCGTGAAAATCCTGCTGGCGCTGGCGCTCGTCGTCGTGTTCCCGCTCGTTGGCGGCAACTACATCGGCCAGGTCCTCATGCTGGTCGGGCTCTACATTCTCATGGGGATGGGGCTCAACCTGGAAATCGGCCTCGCGGGCCTTCTCGACCTCGGCTTCGTCGCCTTCTTCGCGGTGGGCGCCTATACGACGGCGATTCTCACCGCGGACAGCCCGCACGCCCTTGCCTCCTATACGAGCTTCCCGAGCCTCAATTATTGGCAGGCGATGCCGATCGCCGTATTCGCGTCCGTGATCGTGGGCGTCATGTTCGGAATTCCGGTGCTCGGCGTGCGCGGCGATTACCTTGCGGTCGCGACCTTGGGACTCGGCGAGATCGTGCGGGTGATCGTGCAGTCGGATGCGGCGGCGCCTCTGCTCGCGGGCGCGCAGGGAATTCTCCAGATCCCGAGGCCGAGCATCGGCAGCTTCGAGCTCGGCGATCCCACGAGGCTGTTCTACCTGACCCTGGTGTGCGCGGGTATCGCCGCCTATTTCGCCTGGCGGCTCGAAAATTCGCGCCTCGGGCGCGCCTGGATGGCGGTGCGCGACGACGAGGACGTGGCGCAGGCGCTCGGCATCAACCTCGTCAAGGTCAAGCTTCTCGCCTACGGGCTCGGCGCCGCTTTCGCGGGGCTCGCCGGATCGATCTTCGCGGTCATGCTGACCTCGGTCTATCCGAGCAGCTTCCAGCTCCTGGTCTCGATCAACGTGCTCGCCCTCATCATCGTCGGCGGCATGGGCAGCCTGCCCGGCGTCATCGTCGGCGCGGTCGCGCTGGTCGGCCTGCCCGAGCTGCTGCGCGAGTTCGGCGAGTACCGCTATCTTGTTCTACGGCGTGGCGCTCATCGTCATGATGCGCATCAGGCCGGAAGGGCTGTGGCCCTCGGCGACGCGCCGGCGCGAGCTGCGGGCCGCGGCTGAAGGCGCCGACCCCGAGCTCGAGCCTGCCCCTTCGATCGCGACGGTGGCGGCGCTGGAAGCGCCGTCGGGCGAATAGGAGACCGTGGTGCGGCCCCAGCTTCGATCCTCAGCACCAACAAGCTCACCATGCGCTTCGGCGGACTGGTCGCGGTCGGCGATCTCGATCTCGAGGTCCGCGAGCGCGCGATCCACAGCATCATCGGCCCGAACGGCGCCGGAAAGACCACGGTCTTCAACTGCATCATGCAGAACATCCAGCCGAGCGCGGGCAGATCTGGTTCGCGGCGAACGGGTCGACGGGCTGACGCCCGATCGCGTCGCCGCCGCGGGCATCAGCCGCACCTATCAGAACATCCGGCTGTTCCGCAACATCACCGCGATCGAGAACCTGCTGGTCGGCATGCATCTGCATCTGCGCTCGCATTGGTGGGGGGCGCTCTTCAACACGCCGCACACCCGACGCGACGAGGCCGCGGCGCATGAGGAGGCGTTGAAGCTCCTGCAGTTCGTCGGGCTGCGCGGCCGGGGCGACGTGCTCGCGCGCAATCTCGCCTATGGCGAGCAGCGGCGGCTCGAGATCGGCCGCGCGCTCGCGACTCAGGCCGAAGCTGCTGATGCTCGACGAGCCGACGGCCGGCATGAACCCACGCGAGACCTCCGAGATGATGGCCTTCATCCGCCGGGTGCGCGACGAGTTCGGCATCACCATCCTCCTCATCGAGCATCAGATGCGCGTCGTCATGGGCATGTCGGATGTCGTGACCGTGCTCGACCACGGCGTCAAGATCTCCGAGGGCACGCCCGCCGAGGTGCAGAACGACCCCAAGGTGATCGAGGCCTATCTCGGCACCTCGTCGGCGGCGTCGGCGACGGCGCGCCAGCACAGGTCGAGCGTCTCGCCGAGTCGAGTCCGGCCGGCGCACCGTCATGAGCTCCGGCACAGGATAACGAGGCACAACCGTATAGCGAGACACAATGGCGCTTCTCGAGATCGACGACATCCACGTCTTCTACGACAACATCGAGGCGCTGAAGGGCGTCTCGATCGCGGTGGAAGAAAAGCAGATCGTGACCTTGATCGGCGCCAACGGCGCCGGCAAGACGACGACGTTGCGGGCGGTCAGCGGGCTCCTTCATCCGCGCGCCGGCGAGATCCGCTTCGAGGGCGAGAGCCTGGCGCACATCGCGCCGCACGAGATCGCATCGCTGGGCGTGATGCAGGTGCCGGAGGGCCGGCGCATCTTCGCTCGCCTCACGGTCGAGGAAAACTTGCAGATGGGCGCGTTCGCGCGCCGCGATCGTCGCGCCGTCGCCGAGGACAAGGAGCGCATGCTCGAGCTCTTTCCGCGCCTGCACGAGCGTCTGAAGCAGGTCGCCGGCACGCTCTCCGGCGGCGAGCAGCAGATGGTGGCGACCGCGCGCGCGCTCTGATGGCGCGGCCGCGCGTGCTGCTGATGGACGAGCCCAGCATGGGGCTGTCCCCGGTGCTGGTCGAGCAGGTCTTCGAGACCATCCGCACGATCAACCAGCAGGGCGTCACCATTCTGCTGGTCGAGCAGAACGCGCTGATGGCGCTCAACATCGCCGACTACGCCTATGTGATGGAAAGCGGCCGGATCGTGCTCTCGGGCCGCGGCACGGAGCTGCTCGACGACGAGAAGGTGCAGCGCGCCTATCTCGGCTGACGACC
>CAVQNF010000022.1:0-27523 GCA_963713805.1 uncultured Alphaproteobacteria bacterium
GAAGAGCGCCTGAGCCGCCGAGCGTCGTCGCCAGCGAATAGGCCAGCCAGAAGCGGCGGCACGCACATGAACAGGTAGATCAACCTCCGCGAGCGACTTACTCGACGATCGCGCTGTTGTAGCTGCTGTAAAGGTCCACAGCGATAGCCTCGACCGCGAGCATGCGCCTGTCATCACCAGGCAGCGAAGCGCCGAGCGACACCCACGACGCTCGACGCTTCTCGAACATGTGGCGATGAGGCTTTCTGCGATGAGAGCACGGCTCGTTCAGTAGCAGACCTTGCGAACGATCACGTCGCCGTCCTCGTCGACATAGCGGCGGATTACGCAATCGCCGTAGTCGTCCCCGCCATAGATGCCGAAAACGGTCCGTGCCAGCGGCCGAAACCATGGCCGAAGCCATGCCCATGGCCGAAGCCGTGGCCCCAGCCGAAGCCGTGTCCGCCACCGAAACCATGGGCCTCGGCGGGCGTCGTGACGGCGATCGAGGTCGCCGTGAGCGCGCCGGCGGCAACGCCGCGGCGACGAGCGCGGATTTGATGCTGATGATGCGCATGATACCTCTCCTTGTCGATGCGAGGCCCTCATTCGGCCAGGCACGGATTGGTCGCGGAACGGCGGGAAAGGTTCATCGCGGGCCGCTTGTCGAGACGGCCGGCACCGCGCCGCGATGGCAGCCTCTATGGTTCGGGCGACGCCAGAAATGCCATGCGGGCCTGGTTGTGGCCGATGTTGGGATGGCACCGTCGCGCCGTGAAGCCCGCTTCGGCGAGGATGGCGAGCACCTCGCTCTCGTCATAGCTCGCGAAGCCGAGCTCGGTGCGCAGCTTGCGGTAGTCGGAAAGCGCGGTGCGTGCGAGACCCGCGAGCGCGGCTCCGAGGAAGCCG
This sequence comes from uncultured Alphaproteobacteria bacterium, assembly GCA_963713805.1. Classification (GTDB taxonomy): domain Bacteria; phylum Pseudomonadota; class Alphaproteobacteria; order Rhizobiales; family Beijerinckiaceae; genus GAS188. Next base: position 889 of record CAVQNF010000022.1, read on the forward strand.
CCGCGCCAACCAAAACGCAGCAGGGCCGCCGCATCCGTCACGGGCGAGACCCCTCTCGCCGGAACGTCAGCCAAAAGCAGGCGGCCTCGCGGCTTCAAGCCATGCCGCCAGAGCCGCAGCAAGGAGGCGAATTCCGGCTTCGTCAGATATTGCACGAGCGAATTCGCGACCACGAGATCGAGCGAGGCTTCGGGGATGTCGGCGACACCGACGGGATTGATGACGGTGACGTTATCGAGGGCGGCGAAGCGGTCGACGAGCTTCGCGCGCACGCTCGCGGCCGCTTCGCAGAGGTAGAGGCGCCCGCAACGGGCCGCGATGTCCGCGGCCGACAGGGCCTCGCCGCAACCATGGTCGAGCACGACCGGCCGGAAGGCAGGCGGCGCGACGGCGTCGCCAGCGGGCCGGCCGGCGCGCGAGCCCGCCTCCGGCAGCTCGGCCAGCACTTGCAGGATGTCGCGAGCGAGCATCCGATAATGCAGGAGCTTGTGGCGCTCGTTGACATAGATCGGCGTCTCTCCTTCCCAGAAGTCGCGCCAGCTCTCGGGGGGCTTCATGGAAGCGCGCCGCCACATGGGAGAAGGGGTGCGACCAAGGTCGTCGCGGCACGCAGCGGCGCCCTCGTCGAGGTCAGCGCTTCCATAGGCGCGTGAGGGCACCGCCTCTTCCCTCGACCGGATCGAAACTCGGGCAAGGGAGCGCGGCGATGCGTTGAAGGGCGGCATCATGGAGGGCGGCCGGCGTGGCGTAAGGCTTGATCAGATCCCGGTCGCGGCCTTCGGGATAGGCGCCCACGACCAGGAAATCCCGGCTCGATGCGATGCGCTTGTGGCCGGTGCCGGCGGGAAGCGCGACCACATCGCCCGCCGCGACCGTGAAGTCCCGGCCGCGGCGGCCGCCGAGCCGCAAGGTGGCATGGCCGACCGCGATGCCGAGCACCTCATGGGAGGTCGAATGATAATGATGGAAGGTGAAGATGTTCCAGCGCCAGCTGTTCTTCCAGTCGTTCTCGGCGAAGCGCCGTTCGAAGGCGAGCGCCGGATCGACTTCGTCGGGCTCGATCGCGCCGCGATAGAGGATCGCGGGAAAACGGCTGTTCGGCACGCGCCCGTCATCTTCGAAGGTGGCGGTCTCCATCCGCATGTCCCCTGAGCTCGACATCGCGTGCCCTCCGGCGCGCTCAGGCGGCGCGCTTCTTGTCGCGCTCGGCTTCCATGAGGGCGACGAAGCGATCGAAAAGATAATGGCTGTCGCGCGGGCCGGGGGAAGCCTCGGGGTGGTGCTGCACCGAGAAGGCGGGGCGGTCCTTGAGCATCAACCCGCAATTCGAGCCATCGAAGAGCGACACATGCGTCGGCACCGCGCTTTCCGGCAAGGAGGCCGCATCGACCGCAAAGCCGTGGTTCATCGAGACGATCTCGACCTTTCCGGTGGCCATCTCCTTCACCGGGTGATTGGCGCCGTGGTGGCCCTGGCTCATCTTTGTCGTCTTGCCGCCGATTGCGAGCGCCATGATCTGATGACCGAGGCAAATGCCGAAGGTCGGCACGCGCTCGTCGATCAAACGCTTGATCACCGGCACGGCATATTCGCCGGTGGCCGCGGGATCGCCAGGCCCGTTGGCGAGAAAGACCCCGTCCGGCCGAAGCGCCAGCAAATCCTCGGCCTTCATCGTCGGGGGCACGACCGTGACCTTGCAGCCGCGAGCCGCGAGCAGCCTCAGGATATTGCGCTTCACGCCATAGTCGATGGCGACCACGTGGAAACGCGGCTCGGTCTGATGGCCATATCCGTTCGGCCAGGCCCATTCCGTCTCCTCCCAGGCGTGGCGCTGGAAGGAAGCGACGAGCGGGACGAGGTCGAGCCCGGTCATCGAGGGCAAAGCCTTGGCCTTGGCGGCGAGCGCGTCGAGGTCGAAGACGCCATCTTGGTGATGCGCGATCACGGCATTCGCCATGCCTTTGTCGCGGATGAGAGCCGTGAGCGCGCGCGTATCGACGCCGCTGATGCCGACGATGCCACGCGCCACGAGCCATTCGTCGAAGCCGCGCCCGGCCCGCCAATTCGACGGCTCGGTGATCGTCTCGGCGAGCACCACGCCGCGCACGCCCGAGGCGGACGCCATGTTGACCGTCTCGATATCCTCGTCATTCACCCCGACATTGCCGATATGCGGGAAGGTGAAGGTGACGATCTGCCCCGCATAGGAGGGGTCGGTCAGGATCTCCTCATAGCCGGTCATGGCCGTGTTGAAGCAGATTTCGCCGGAAGCCTCGCCCGTCGCGCCGACTCCCGAGCCCTCGATCACCATGCCATCGGCGAGGACGAGCAAGGCCGTGACGCGAGGCTCGCTCCATCGCTGCGGCGCAGCGCCAGGCGCGCGCGCGGCTGCCAGAGGGCTAAAGGTCGGCGTCGAACCGGGCATGGCCGTCTTCCAGAGGGGATGCGGGTCTCGCCGCCGTGAGTAAGCTCGGCGGGCTCAAGCGTCAAATCGCCGGAGCTTCGCTGCAGGACGGAGGGACCGGGCGTGCTGCCTTCCCCTATGTCCTGATCGAGCACAGGCCTTGACGGTTTGCCGTGCGAGTTCCTAATTCCGCGCTTCGTGCGATGCGCGGCGCACCCGCCATGGAGGATGCTCGAGATGTTGCTGAGAGAAAGGTTCAACGCCGCGATGAAGGAGGCGATGAAGTCCGGCGACAAGCCGCGGCTCTCCGCCGTTCGGCTCATCAATTCGGCCGTGAAGGATCGCGACATCGAGGCGCGCGGCGCCGGCAAGGGGCAGGCGACCGAGGACGAGATCGTGACGCTGCTGCAAAAGATGATCAAGCAGCGGCAGGAATTGGCCGCCCTCTATGAGAAGGGCGCTCGCCCCGAGCTCGCCGCGCAAGAGCGAGCCGAGATCGCGGTGATCTCATCCTTCCTGCCGCAACAGCTCGGCGAGAGCGAGGTCGCCGCCGCGATCAAGGAGGCGATCGCCGCCACGGGCGCCGCGAGCATCAAGGACATGGGCAAGGTCATGGCGGTGCTGAGGGAACGCCACGCCGGCAGGATCGACTTCTCGAAGGCCGGCCCCGCCGTGAAAGCGGCGTTGAGCGGGTAGCGCTACACCTTCGCCGTGTCACCGCGCCAGAAAAGGCTGATGAGCGTCGTGCCGATGTCGGCTCAAGCCGATATCGCAAGAGGCGCGGCCTTCGCCCTCATAGAAGAGCGAGCTGCACCGGCTCCTTCTCGCGGCCCGGCACGGCGAACAGATCGGAGGTCAACCGCAATTTCTCCCGGTTGAAGCCGAGCTTCCTGGCGGCGATCTCGAACCGCCGCCCGATCGTCCACGCATAGGGGCCCTCGCCTGTCTGGCGCACGCCGAAACGGGCGTCGTAATCCTTGCCGTCCCGCGTGCCCTTGATGAGCGACATGACCCGATCGAGCTTGTCGGGATGATGCTCGAGCAGCCATTCGCGCATGAGGTGGCGCAATTCGAGCGGCAGGCGAAGGAGGACATAGCCGGCCTCTCGCGCGCCCGCCTCGCGCGCAGCGAAGAGCACCTTCTCGATCTCGCTGTCGTTGAGCGAGGGAATGACCGGTGCGACGAGGACGGTCACGGGGATGCCGGCCTGGGAGAGCGTCTTGATCGTCGCGAGCCGCCGCGACGGCGTCGCGGCGCGCGGCTCCATCTCGCGCGCGAGCTTTGCATCGAGCGTGGTGACCGAGAGCGCCACCTTGGCGAGGCCTTTCTCGGCCATCGGCGCCAGAAGATCGATGTCGCGCGCCACGAGCGCCGACTTCGTCACGATGCCGACCGGGTGATTGAAGCGCGACAGCACTTCGAGCACACCTCGCATGATGCGGTAGCCGCGCTCGATCGGCTGATAAGGATCGGTATTGGTGCCGATGGCGATGACGCGCGGCTTGTAGGAGGGGTGCGACAGCTCCTTCTCCAGAAGCTCGGCAGCATTCGGCTTGGCGAAGAGCTTCGTCTCGAAATCGAGCCCGGGCGACAGGCCCATATAGGCATGGGTCGGCCGCGCGAAGCAGTAGACGCAGCCGTGCTCGCAACCCCGATAGGGATTGATCGAGCGATCGAAGGAGAGATCGGGTGAATCGTTGCGGCTGATGATGGTGCGCGCCCGCTCGATGGTCACCTCGGTGCGAAAGGCCGCTCCTCCCGCCTCCTCCTCGGTTTCCCAGCCATCGTCGAAGCTCTCGCGCGCCAAGGGCTCGAAGCGCCCGGAGCGATTGGTGACAGCACCCCGTCCGCGTCGGCGCTCGCCTTCGACGAAATCCGTGCCGAGCGCGGCTTTCGGTGCCTCCTTCTCCAATCCGGGCGTGATCTGAAGCCGATCGAGCGGGTGCGGCGCCCTTCGTGCAAGCATGGCCATGATGCTCTCCCGTTCCTTCAAGCTCGGAACATACAGAGAACATAATGCGCTCGGAAACGGAAATCAAGCATTCACGCGCAACGACGCTTGAAGGGGCACGGCTGCGGGACGGTGGCCGCCGAGCCGCTTGTTCAGCCCGGCACGCGCACCGTCGCCCGCAGGCCGCCGAGCGGGCTGTGGGAAAGGGTGATGTCACCCCCATGGGCGCGAGCGATGTCGCGTGCGATCGTGAGGCCGAGCCCCGTGCCGCCGCTGGTATCGAGGTTGCGCGCCTTGTCGAGGCGCAGGAACGGCTTGAACACGTCCTCGCGCCGATCGAGCGGAATGCCCGGCCCGTCGTCATCGACCGTTATGGTGAGCACTCTCGCATCATGCACCGCGTCGATCTCGATGCGCCGGGCGTAGCGCGCCGCGTTCAGGACGAGGTTGGTGAGGCAGCGCTTGAAGGAACGCGGCCGCACCACCGCCACCGGATCTCCGGTGATCGAGAAGGCGGTCTTATGTCCGGAGCGCTCCGCATCCGCCTTGAGCGCATCGAGCAGGGCACGCACGTCGATCGCCTGCGGCTGCTCGCCGGCATCGCCGCGCGCGAAAGCGAGGTAGCCTTCGAGCATGCGGCTCATCTCGTTCACGTCGCCGCGCATCTCGTCCAGCTCCGGCGCCTCGTCGAGAAGCTCGAGCGAGAGGCGGAACCGCGTGAGGACGGTGCGCAAATCATGGCTGACGCCGGCGAGCATCGTGGTGCGCTGATCGATCATGCGCTCGAGGCGGCGCTTCATCTCGATGAAAGCGTGGCCGGCCTTGCGCACCTCGCGCGCGCCGCGCGGACGGAATTCGATGTCGCGCCCCTTGCCGAAGCTTTCCGCCGCGTCCGCGAGGCGCAGGATCGGCCGGATCTGATTGCGCAGGAAGAGAACCGCGATGGTGAGCAGGAAGAGCGAGCTGCCCGCCATCCAGGCGAGAAAGATACCGCTGTTCGACGCATAGGCCTGGCTGCGATGCGCGACGACGCGCAAGGTCGCGTCATCGAGCTGGACCCGGATCTCGATGAGATTCGAGCGTCCGATCGTGTCGACCCAATAGGGGCGCCTGATATGGCGCCTGATCTCCTTGGCGAGCGCCTCGTCGAAGAACTGGAAGAAGGGCTTCGGCGCCGGCGGCGGCAAGGGCGTGAGCGGCATCAGCTCGACGTCGAGGTTCAGCCGCTCGGCCGCGATCCGTTCGAGCACCTCATGCTTGCCGGGACCCAAGGCCTCGTCAAAATCGACGAGCGCCGCGATGTCCTGCGACAAGGCCGCCGAAAGCCGCTCCGTCACCGTTTGCCAATGCCGCTCCATGAAGACGTAGGCGAGGATCGATTGGAGGAGCACCATCGGCGCAATGACGATCACGAGGGCGCGGACGTAAAGCCCCTTCGGCATGATCGAAGCCAAGGCCCGCGACAGACCTTCATTCAGGGCGCGTCCCGCCGCGCGCAAGGAACGCACCGGCCCCCTGTCGAGAACGAGCACATGCGTCGCGTTGGTGACGAAGGCGAGGGCATCGCGCGCTCCGGCGCGCGCGACTTTCAGGGCCGGCGTGATCGCGTTCGACGACGCCGACCAGAAGGTCATGGCTCGATCGCCAGCCGGTAGCCCTGGCCGCGCACCGTCATCAGCCAGCGGGGGTTCGCGAGATCGGCCTCGAGCTTGCGTCGTAGCCGATTGATCTGCACATCGACCGAGCGGTCGGCGGCGAGCTGGTCGCCCCCGCCGGCGAGCGCGTCGCGCGGCACGGGTGCGCCTTGCGCCGCCGCGAGCGTGGCCAGCATCTCCCGCTCGCGATCGGTGATGCGGACGAGCTCCCCGTCGCGGTGCAGCTCGCCGCGTTCGAGATTGAAGCTGAAGGCGCCGAAGCGAACGGCCTTGGGCACGTCCGCCCCGGCCCCGCGCTCGCCGGCCGAGCGCCTCAGCACGTTCACGAGCCGCAAAAGCAGTTCACGCGGGTCGAAGGGCTTCGCCAGATAGTCGTCCGCGCCGATCTCGAGCCCCATGACGCGATCCTCGGTCTCGATGCGCGCCGTCAGCATCAGGATCGGCGTGTCGCTCGATTTCTTGAGATCGCGCGCGAGATCGAAGCCGCTCTCGCCCGGCATCATCACGTCGAGGATGAGAGCGTCGAAGGCGATCGAGGCAAGCTTGGCGCGCGCCGCTTGTGCCGAAGCCGCGGTCGTGACGCGATAGCCCTCACGCGAAAGGTAGCTCGACAAGAGCGTGCGAATGCGCGTGTCATCGTCGACGACGAGCACATGGGGTGAATGATCGGCGAGCGGCTTCGCATTCGCGCGTCTCGGGGCGGGAGCGGCAGGAGAGATCATCGTCATGGGGAGCGAACCTTCCGTGCTCGCGCAAACACTCAAAGATGCGGTCCGTTGAGGCGCCCGCGCGCCACGAGCTCGAGCACATGCGCGCGGTCGCCTTCGCCGACCATCCCGGCGAGAAAGCGCGTCACCGCCTCGCGCGTGTCCTCGCCTGCCTCGGCGAGCGCCTGCGCGATACGGGCGCTCTGCGCGCGGGCGAGCTCGCGCGCCAGGGACTCGCCGTTGCGCGTGGTGACGAGCAGCCGCCGCCGGCGATCGGAGACGCCGGCGCGCTGCTCGATGAACCCCCCTTCGATAAGGTCGCGCAACACCCGGTTGAGGCTCTGCTTGGTGATGCGCAAGATGTCGAGGAGCTCGGCGATGGTGAGGCCGGGCAGGCGGTCGACGAAATGCAAGACCCGATGATGCGCGCGGCCGAAGCCGTAGGCGGCGAGCACGAGATCGGCCTCGCCGACGAAATCACGGTAGGCGAAGAAGATGAGCTCGATCAGATCGTAGGGCGCCGCGACATGCGATGTCTGGCGAACGGGATCGATCCTTTGCAGCGCCGGCGCCGACATTCGTGCTTTGCTCCCGTGCTCGCGCGGCCAAGGCGCGGTTCAGCTTGAAGGAAAAGTCGAGCACCCTGCGCCTTTTCGGGGCTTCCTCATTCCATCGACCGTCGCCTCCTTCCCAATTCTTACCATCGCGGAGGCGCGCCGGCCACTATGTCAGCATTGTTGACATATTTCCGCCTTGGCGCCTTACTGGTCAAGCTTTTTCACATGGCGAAAGGCTGGACGAGCCGCGCGAGCGGCGGGTTTTCGGTCCTTTCGCAAACTCTCGGCGCTTCAGGAGGATGTCATGGCCTTGCTGCCGTTCGACGATCGCGATGGCTTTATCTGGTTCGACGGCAAGCTCGTGGCCTGGCGCGAGGCGAAGCTCCATGTCCTGTCGCACGGGCTGCATTACGGCTCCTGCGTCTTCGAGGGCGAGCGCGCCTATGAGGGCGAGATCTTCAAATGCAGCGAGCATTCGCAGCGCTTCAAGGCCTCGGCCGAGCTTCTCGACTTCGAGATCCCCTATTCCGTCGATGAGCTCGACGCGGCGAAGCGCGCGGTGGTCAAGGCCAATGGCAAGCCCGATTGCTATGTCCGTCCCGTCGCCTGGCGCGGCAGCGAAATGATGGCGGTCGCGGCGCAACAAGCGACCATCCACGTCGCCATCGCGAGCTGGGAGTGGCCGAGCATGTTCGACCCGGCGGCCCGCATGAAGGGCATCAGGCTCGACATCGCGGAGTTCCGGCGTCCCGACCCGCAAACCGCGCCCTGCCGGTCGAAGGCCGCGGGCCTCTACATGATCTGCACGATCTCGAAGCACAAGGCCGAGCGCAAAGGCTATGCCGACGCCCTGATGTTCGATTGGCAAGGCCGCGTCGCCGAATGCACGGGGGCCAACGTCTTCTTCACGCGCGATGGGGCCTTGCACACCCCGCTCGCCGATTGTTTCCTCGACGGCATCACGCGCCGCACCGTCATCGATCTCGCGAAAAAGCGCGGCCTCGAGGTGCAGGAGCGCCGGATCATGCCGGACGAGCTGCAAAGCTTCAACGAGTGCTTCATTTGCGGCACGGGCGCCGAGGTGACGCCGGTCGCCGAGATCGGCCCGCACCGCTTCACGCCCGGCAATATCTCGCGCATCCTCATCGAGGACTATGCGGCGGCGGTGCGGCCGCATGCCTGATGACCCGGTGCGGTCGGATTTGCCCGGAAAAAAGTGCCGAAAAAGCTGGTAAGAGACGCGCGACGCGGGGTTCGGCCCGAAGCGGATCGAGAACCTTCGATCGGCTATTTGTCGGTCGCGAGCTTGTTGCGGGTCGAGGACGCCGCGCCCGTATCGGTGAAATATTTCGTCTCGTCGCCGAGCGCCACGGTCGGCATGCATGTCGGGGTGCAGGAATAGGTTTCGCGTTCCAGGCCGCGCTGCATGATCACGAGGTTCTCATTCGCCTGCTGCACCTGGATGGTCAATTCGTTCAGGATGGCGCCGGTCCCGTCGAGCGCGATGAGATTCGTGGTGCCGAAGCTCTTGCCGGTCAGGATCACGAGCCCATCCTTGCCGATGGTGACATCCGCGACGATGGGATTGCCGACGATCACCGTGCGCGTCTGATCGGGAAGCTTGATGATCTTGGCGCGATCGGTCGTGACCACGAGCTTTTCTGCATGCGCGACGCCGAAGGGGAGAACGACGGTCGCGGCAAAAGCTCCCATGGCGAAAGCGCGGCTGGCAAGGAAGCGCGATCGTGACAGGTGACGCATGGCGAACCTCGAAGAAGCCGGCCCGGCCGAAACGCCGGCCACCTACCGCTCTTCACCTTCTGTTTACGGGTCGAGTGGTGAACGAATGGCTAATTTGGGCAAGAAGAGGCGGCGCATCGAGGTTCAGCGGCGGTTTAACCATCGCGCGTCGCCTTGATGTCTCGCGGAGGGAGCCCATCTTTGTTAAAGGGATTTGGCGACGACGTGCGGCGAGGCGACGAAAGGCCAGGGAGAAGGCGAGCGATGGCGAACATGGCGGCGGAAAAGACCTATCCGGTCACGCATAGCGATGCGGAATGGCGCAAGATCCTCACCCCCGAGCAGTATCAGGTGCTGCGCCATCACGCGACCGAGCGGCCTGGGAGCTGTGCGCTCAACTACGAGAAGCGCGCCGGCACCTTTTCTTGCGCCGGCTGCGGCCAGGAACTCTTCAAAGCGGGCCGGAAGTTCGAGAGCGGCACAGGCTGGCCGAGCTTCAACGACCCTCTTCCGGGCGCGGTCGAGACCACCGAGGACCGCTCGCTCGGCATGCTGCGCACCGAGGTGCATTGCGCCCGCTGCGGCGGCCATCTCGGGCATGTCTTTCCCGACGGACCCCCGCCGACCGGGCTTCGCTACTGCATGAACGGCGTGGCGATGAATTTCAAGGCTGAGTAGGTGAAGGCCATGGCTACCGCGAAAACGCGCCCTGACGGCACGCTGGTCGAGGTGCTGCACGATGGCACTGAACGAGCGTTTCCGAAGACGCCCATGCGGCCGATGACTGAAGCGGAGATCGAAGCCGCCGCGGCAGCCGATCCCGATGCGCGGCCGATGACGGCCGAGGAAATGAAGAAAGCTCGTCGCGTTCCGCGCATGAGGACGCTTCGGCGTGCTTTGGCGCTGACGCAAGAAGAATTTGCGATGCGCTACCGTATTCCGCTCGGCACGCTGCGCGACTGGGAGCAGGGACGCACGCAACCCGACCAACCCGCGCGGGCCTATCTCACGGTCATCGCCCACGATCCCGAAGGCGTGCGCAAGGCTTGACCGCCGAATTCTTGAATCGCTCGCAATATTTGCTATATGTTAGGGATACTTGCGGCGTCCGGTCTCTAGGGATCGGAATGTCCGCTGCGCCCTTCGGGGCGCCTAGGGGCCTCCGCGGGGGCCCCTTTCATTTGCGCAAACCGGGGGGACAACCGACGTGAACGCCGCAGCCCCTCACCCGTCCATCTTCAGCGCCGCGATGAAGGCCTCCTGCGGGATGTCGACCTTGCCGAATTGGCGCATGCGCTTCTTGCCCTCGCGCTGCTTGTCGAGGAGCTTGCGCTTGCGCGTCGCGTCGCCGCCATAGCATTTCGCGGTCACGTCCTTGCGCAGCGCCCTGATGGTCTCGCGCGCGATGATCTTGCCGCCGATCGCCGCCTGCACCGGAATCTGGAAGAGATGCGGCGGGATGAGATCCTTGAGCTTCTCGCACATGGCGCGCCCGCGCATCTCGGCGCGCGCCTTATGGACCAGCATCGAGAGCGCATCGACCGGCTCGCCATTGACCAGCACCTGCATCTTCACGAGGTCGCCTTCGCGATAATCGGTGAGCTGGTAATCGAAGGAGGCGTAGCCCTTCGAGATCGACTTCAGCCGATCGTAGAAATCGAACACCACCTCGTTGAGCGGCAGGTCGTAGACCACCATGGCGCGCTTGCCGACATAGGAAAGGTCGATCTGCACGCCGCGCCGATCCTGGCAAAGCTTGAGGATCGAGCCGAGATATTCGTCCGGCGTGAGGATGGTGGCCTTGATCCAGGGCTCGGCGATGGTCGCGATCTTCATCACCTCGGGCATGTCGGCCGGGTTGTGCAGCTCGCGTTCGGTGCCGTCCTGCATGGTGAGCTTGTAGATGACGGAAGGCGCGGTCGCGATCAGGTCGAGGTCGAACTCGCGCTCGAGCCGCTCCTGGACGATCTCGAGATGCAAAAGGCCGAGGAAGCCGCAACGGAAGCCGAAGCCGAGCGCCGCCGAAGTCTCCATCTCATAGGTGAAGCTCGCATCGTTGAGCCGCAGCCTGCCGAGCGAAGCGCGCAAGGTCTCGAATTCGGCGGCATCGACCGGGAAGAGGCCGCAGAACACCACCGGCTGCACCGGCTTGAAGCCCGGCAGCATGTCCTTGCAGGGGCGCTTGTCCTCGGTGATGGTGTCGCCGACGCGGGTGTCGGCCACCTGCTTGATCTGCGCCGTGATGAAGCCGATCTCGCCGGGGCCGAGCCGTTGCGCATCCGTCATCTTCGGCGTGAAGACGCCGATGCGCTCGGTATCGTAGACGGCGTTGGTGCCCATCATCTTGATGCGCTGGCCCTTGCGCATCTCGCCGTCGACGACGCGCACCAGCACCACGACGCCGAGATAGGCATCGTACCAGGAATCGACGAGGAGCGCCTTGAGCGGCGCCGTCTCGTCGCCGCGCGGGGGCGGCAGGCGCGTGACGATCGCCTCGAGAACGCCCTCGATATTGAGGCCGGTCTTCGCCGAAATCTCGACGGCGTCATGCGCGTCGAGCCCGATCACCTCCTCGATCTGCTCCTTGATGCGTTGCGGCTCGGCGGCCGGCAGGTCGATCTTGTTGAGGACCGGCACGATCTCATGATTGGCGTCGAGCGCGTGATAGACATTGGCGAGCGTCTGCGCCTCCACGCCCTGGCTCGCATCGACCACGAGGAGCGAGCCCTCGCAGGCCGCAAGCGACCGCGACACCTCATAGGCGAAATCCACATGGCCGGGCGTGTCCATCAGGTTGAGGGTGTAGGTCCTGCCGTCCTTCGCCGGATAGGTGAGCCGCACCGTCTGCGCCTTGATGGTGATGCCGCGCTCGCGCTCGATATCCATGTTGTCGAGCACCTGATCGACCATCTCGCGCGAGGAGAGGCCGCCCGTCGTCTGGATCAGGCGGTCGGCGAGCGTCGATTTGCCGTGGTCGATATGGGCGACGATCGCGAAATTGCGGATCAGGTCGAAATCATGCGTGGCCATGCTGCGCATGTAGCAACGACGGGAGGCCGTGGGAAGCGCAAGCGCGACAACCGGCGTCGACGAGGCGAGCCGCCGGGCGATCGTCTCCGGCTACGCGCTCACGCTCGGACACCCGCCGATCGCAAATCGCGGCTCATGCGCCGGGAATCTCCCCATGTCGATAAAAAGATCAGGGCGTCGGTGATGCGGGATATGGTGATACGCAAGCTTTTCAAAAGTGGACCCGGAGACCGAAGGTTGTTTTCCGCATGCCGCAGATGAGAAAGCTCTTCCTCTCGAATCGAGGCGATAATCCGATGCAATTGCCTGTCGCGCTCGGCCAGAAACCGGAGTTGGTCGTCCAGATGTCGATGAACCGCCGCTTCCACGGCTGCGGTGCAGGCCCAGATTCCTTGTCGCCCAAGAGGGCCATCAGGAAGCCGAGCAGCCATCCGCCGCAGCTCCACAGCTTCATGATGCGACAGGGCCGGGCGTCCCTCGCCGGCATCGCGGCTTGAAACGCGGCACAATGTTCCCGTTCATGCGCCAACATGCGAGAGAGCGCCGGCACGACGTCCGGGCAAAAACGCGCCGCCACGGCGATCTGCGCGGCATAGATGCGGATCGCGCCAAACTCTCCCGCATGATTGACCTTGACGATCCGGGCTATGGCACGAGCGTCTCGCGCCACAAGCCGCGCCGCGGCGGTCCTCGACACCCATTTCACCATTTCGATCTCGCCTGGATTGAACCTCGGCACCGCGATCACGCCGCCGCGACGCGGGCCTCGTCGAGGAAGGGCTCGAGCCTGCGGCTTGCCGCGCTTCGGCACGACGAGGAGATGGTTCGCCGGGACCTGGCGTCCAGAAGCTGCGTTCGGCGTCGAGCGGTTCGGAAGCGACCACGACGTCTTCCCCGTCTTCCCGAAAATAGAGCGTGTTGGCCGTCTCCTTCGGCAGGGCGTAGCGCACCGCATAGAGGGTCTCGCCGTCGGTGAGCGCCGAGGTGAAGCGCAACGCGCTGGGCTCGCCGCTCAGCCGCACCAGCTCGGCGATGCGCTCGACCGTGCGTGTCAGCGCTCCGACAGGGTCGGTCTCGGCGCCGGCGCCCAGGATCGCGAGAAACGCCGCCTCCAATCCGTGGTCCCTATGCGTGACGGGTAAAGCGCGTCGGGAATGAGAGCCTCGGCCTTGCGCCGGATCGCGTCCCAATGGCCGAGGCTGCCGTTGTGCATGAACATGAAGCGCCCATGCGTGAAGGGATGGCAGTTCGGCCGTGTGGTCGGCGTCGAGGTCGCGGCACGCACATGGGCGAAGAAAAGATGCGCGTGGATATGCCGGCAGAGGTGCTTGAGATTCTCGTCGGACCAGGCCGGCCGCACCTCGCGATAGAGCCCCGGCTCGTCGTGCCCGGCATACCAGCCGAGGCCGAAGCCGTCCCCCTGCGTCGCGCCGAGCGCCTCTTTGGCATCGATGCTCTGGCGCACCAACGAATGCTCGGGCTTCGTCACATAGCGTTCGAGCGGGATCGTGCGGCCCTTGTAGGCGATCCAGCGGCACATGCCGTGATTCCCTTCCTTGCTGCCCATTCGTCTATCAGTTTCGGGGCTGCGGATGAAGTAGACGGTTCCTCAATCCGCGAGGGCGACACCAGACTTCCTCGGTGAGACACATATGTTCTTGTAATCGTCCATCCCGGCGATGACTTGGCGGCCTTCCCGCGCTAATTGTGGAAAAGCGAGCGGGCGCCCGAACAAGGGAGAGCGAGATGGAACCCAAATACTCGACCGAGGCGATGTCGCAGGGCATGCGCAACGCCGCCGAGACCACCTTGGCGAAGGCCCAGGAGGCCGTGACACAATATATGAAGGAAGCGACACGCGTTTTTTCGGCCGTCGATTCCAGCGCCCAGGCGACGCAGGCCGGAGCCCGTGACATGACGCAGAAGGCCGTGAACTATGCCGAGACGAACATCGCCGCGGCTTTCGACTTCGCCCGCCAATTGCTCAATGCGAAAGACCCGCAGGAGTTCTTGAAAGTTCAGCAGGGCTTCGTGCAGAAGCAGGCCGAGAGCCTCGGCGCCCAGATCCGCGAGATGGGATCGAGCGTCGCGGGGGCCGCATCGAGCGCGGCATCGCGCGCGGCATCGAGCATGCCCGAGGGTTCCGCCGCCAAGGCGCGCGGCAAGAAATAGAACGCCCGGGCGAATGGCGGAGAAGGGGTCGATGGCGGCCGATACAAATTGGCTGGCGCAAATCCGCGAACGCCTCTTCACCTCCGTCATCGGCGATGTCATGGATATGAAGGGGCTGCGCCAGCAGTTTCTTCCGCCTCATATCCGCGCGCTTTCGCCCGAAATGATGCTCGTCGGGCGGGCCATGCCGGTCCGCGAGGAGGATTGCGCGACGCAGGGCGATTTCGGCCTGATGTTCAAGGCGCTGGACGATCTGCGGCGCGAGGAGGTCTATATCTGCACGGGCGCCTCCCCCAAATACGCGCTCTGGGGCGAGCTGATGAGCACGCGGGCCCGCGCGCTCGGCGCGGCAGGGGCGGTCGTCGACGGCTTTCATCGCGACACCCGCGGAATACTCGAAGTCGGCCTGCCGGTCTTTTCGGCGGGCTCCTATGCCCAGGATCAGCGCGGTCGCGGCCGGGTGACCGATTTCCGCTGCGAGATCGTCTTCGACAACGGCGCCAGGGTCGGGCCCGGCGATATCGTGGTTGGCGATGGGGACGGCGTGCTCGTCATCCCGAAGCACCATCTCGAAGCGGTCGTCGAGGCGGCACTGGCCAAGGTCGAAGGCGAGGAAGAGGTGCGGCGCCTCATCGAGAAGGGCGAGGGCACGCAAGCGATCTTCGACCGAACCGGGATCATGTGACCGCGAGGCGAGCTCGCGTGCTGATGGCACGATCCCGCGCCCTTTGCTGAACCGGGCGATACCTCCCGCGAGACCGCACGTCGCTTGAAGGTCGCTTTGGCGTCGCGAATGGCTTATCGGTCGCGCTCGTCCCTGCCTCACGATAGCGAAGATCGCCCACCGATGACCTCACCCTTGATCGACGGACCTCGCCTCGCGCCGCGCTCGGGCCCCGCCAGGGAGCTCGTCGTGCTGCTGCACGGCTATGGAGCGGACGGCAAGGACCTGATCGAAATCGGCCGGCAATGGCAGCGCCTCCTGCCGCACGCGGCCTTCGTCGCGCCGAACGCGCCCGAGCGCATGCCGATGAGCCCTGCGGGGAGGCAATGGTTCGCGCTCACCTTGCGGGAACCGGGGGAACGCTGGAAGGGCGTGACCCAGGCGCGTCCCGCGCTCGATGCGTTCCTCGATGCCGAGCTCGTCCGTCATGCGCTCACGCCTTCGGCGCTCGCCCTCGTCGGGTTCAGCCAAGGCACCATGATGGCGTTGCACTCAGGGCTCCGCCGCTCACCCGGCCCCACGGCCATCGTCGGTTATTCAGGCCTCCTCGTCCTCGAACCCGGCAAAGGCCCCGAAGCCCTCATGGCCGAGGCACGCAGCAAGCCGCCCATCCTCCTCGTCCACGGCGAGGCCGATGATCTGATCCCGGCCTCAGCGCTTTTCGAATTCGGCCGAGGCGCTCGCCAAGGCGGAGATCCCTTGCGAATGGCACCTTTCGCCCGGGCTTGGCCACGGCATCGATGGTGAAGGCCTGCGCCAGGGTGGGGAATTCATCGCCGCCGCCTTCGCGCGCGCCCGCAGAGCTTCGGCGGCGTGAGGGGGTTGAAACCATCCTCCTCCATGGCCGCTCGTCATTCGAGGCTCGCGCCTTGCCTGCTCATTCTCGCGGCCGCGCTCCTCGCCTATGGCCTTCTCGCCTATGTGGCGCTGCCGACCGCCTGGACCCATTACGAGCACCAGAAGGGCCTCGCGGGCCTGCCGATGGTGACGCGCACGGGTCAGGGCATACCGGCCGATCCGATGAACGTCGGCCTCGTCGGCGCCGAGGAGGACGTGCTCTGCGCCATGCATGCCGCAAACTGGTTTCCGGCCGATCCGATCACCTTGCGCTCGAGCCTTGCGATCATCGGCAGCGTCGTGCTCGACCGCCCTTATCCGCAAGCCCCGGTGAGCCCCCTCTTTTATGACGGGCGGCGCGAGGATCTCGCCTTCGAGAAAGCCGAGGGGGACAGCGCGGACCGGCGCAACCATGTCCGCTTCTGGAAAGTGCTGAGGAAAGGCGAGGAAGGCCGCTCGGTCTGGCTCGGCTCCGCGACCTTCGATCGCAACGTCGGTTTCAACCGCTATACCGGCCAGGTCACGCATCATATCGCGCCCGATATCGACGCCGAGCGCGATCTCCTCACCGAGGCGCTCGAGGCCGCGAAGGTCGTCGAAGCCATCTACGAGGTTTCAGGCATCGGCCCGACGCTCGATGGCGCCAATGGCGAGGGCGACCCTTATCACACCGATGGCGAGATCAAGGTGTCGCGGCTCGTGGAGGGGTGCGGCAAACGCGTCGAGACGACCGTCGAGTTGACGAACCCGCCCGTGATCGACCTCAAGAACCTCGTTTGGCAAAACGCCGTGGAAGCCCTTCTCTCCTGGCAAGCGCCGGCCGCTTCGCCGAAGCCCGACTGATCGGGGCCTCAGATCAGCTTCGGCGAATACTCCGTCGGATGCAGGAGCCGGTCCTCGATCGCGCCGACAAGCGTCCCGTGCTCGGCGGCGGTGATGCGCTTGATCTTCGCCCATTCCTCGTCGCGCATGAAGGCCGCCCAGGCGCTGGTCTCCGCCGCCTCATCGGGCCATTCGAGGATGTAGACGAACTCGGTGCGGGTCTCGCTCTTCGCCTCCCACATCGCCAGGATGCGAAAGCCATATTTGCGCATGATCGGTGCGGCATGGTCGCGAAAGCGCGCGTGAAAGGCGGCCTTGTTGCGTTCGAAGATCTCATAGATGCGCAACTGCTGGATCATCTTTGCCACCTCTCGGTCGGGCACTCGTCACTTCGGCTTGAGGCGCAGCCCTTGGGGCCGAATGAGCCCATCCCGATTGGGAACGAAGCCATCCACGCGCTCGCTCAAGCCCCAGAGCCAGGTGCTGTTGAAGAGGATGATCTGCGGCATGTCGGAAAGGTAGAGATCGACGACCTTGCGATAGATGGCGACGCGCTTCTCGGCATCGCCCGTCTCGCGGCCTTCCTTCAGCAGTTCATCCATCTTCGGATCGCAATAGGCTCCGAAATTGAAAGGCCCGTTGCAGGACATCCAGATCGACAGATTGGCGTCGGGATCGGCCCGCCCCGACCAGGTCAGCAGCGCGACGTCGAAATCGCCCGCGAGATCCGCCACATTCCCCGTGTTGGTTTCGAGCTGCTCCAGCTTGATGTCGAAACCGGCCTCGCGTGCCATGGCCTGGATCACCTCGCCGATTTGCGCGTCCATGGTCGTGTTGGCGAGCTGGAGGCCGAGCGTCAGATGGTCGACGCCCGCCTCGCGCAGCAAGGCGCGCGCGCCGTCGAGATCGCGCTCCGGCACCGGATGATCGGAATTCCAGTAAAGGCTCTTCGGCACTTCCGTCTGATTGTTCGGGACGAACAAGCCGTCGAAGACGGCCTGATTGAGCGCGTTGCGGTCGATCGCCTTCTCGAGCGCCTTGCGCACGCGCGCGTCCTTGCCGAGCGGCGTCTGGGAACGCACCCCGTGACCGAGATTGAACTGGAGCGTGCGGTAGGCGGCCACGGCGTGCTGCGCGAGGCGCAGATGCGGATCGGCCTTGACCACGGCCGCATCGGTCGCCGCGAGCTGGTCCACGATCTGCAGCTCGCCCGATTGCAGGTTGACGAGCCGCACGGAGCTGTCCGGCATGGGTCGAAAGACGATCCGGTCGATCGCGATCGCCTTGGCGTTCCAATAGCCGGGGAAGCGGTCGAGCACGATCCGGTCTTGCGCGACGCGCTCGGTGAAGGAGAAGGGTCCGGCGCAAACCGGATGGGTCGCGATGTCGTCGCCGAGCTTGGCGATCGCCGAAGGCGACAGCATCATGCCCGAGCGATCGGCGAGAAAGGCGAGAAGCGGCGCGTCGGGCACCGAGAGGTGAATGTTCACCGTGAGCGGGTCGACGACCTCGACTGAGGAGACGGGCCGCAGCTCCGGCTTGCGCAGGCTTGTGGCGAGCGTCTTGTCGCGCTCGATATTCACCTTCACCGCGTTCGCATCGAAGGCGGTGCCATCCTGGAACGCGACGCCCGCACGCAGATGCAATGTCAAGGAAAGCCCGTCCGGCGACCATTCCCAGCTCGTCGCGAGCTGCGGCACGAAGCGCATGTCGGGGTCCGTGTCGATCAGCTTGTCGCAGAGCGAGGCGAAGATGTTCCGATCGAGGAAGTTGCCGCTGCGCGCCGGATCGAGCGGCCCGGGATCGCCGGCGATGCCGATATTGAGCACGTCGGCCGCGCGCGCCCGGGGAGCCGCGACCAGGATCAGGAGCAGGATGAAAGCGAGCTTCGCGCGCATCGACAGCATATCCTCGAGGCCGGACGCCGGACCGCCCGGCGTTTCCGCAAGCTCAAGTGTTCTCCACCCCGTCCCCTGAAGCAAGCTTTCGAACGCAGGTGCCGGACGAGCGTCCCTTGAACAGTCGCACCGGTCGCATCATGTTGCCGAGAACGCATGAAGCTCTTCGCGGCATGCGCGATCGGCCGGCACGACGCCTTCCTGCGGCGATGTCCGGGAAGCCCAGGCGGCGAGGTCCCGCGTCGAAAGCCGCGCGCCATTGCGCCTCGGCTTTCGAGCGGATAGAGCGGCGGCGGCCTTCGCGCCCAACCAATGGTGGGATCCATGGCGCTTTCGCTTGCGGCTTTCGACACGGAGGACCTCGCGGTCATCTCCGCCCATCTCCAGGATGCCCGGCTCACGCTTTCGGACGTCGTCTATCTGCATAAGCGCATGCGCTTCGTCATGGTGTTCCATCGCAAATGCCGCGAGGCGCCGCCCGATATCGACGGACGCTGCCATTCCGGGCTGCATTTCGAGCGCGTCCTGTCCGCCAGCCATATCGGCTTCGATCTTTCCGAGAAGGGCCGCGTGCTCGATCTTCTCGCGATCACCTTCGAACCGACGGCTTCGCCCGCCGGCAGCGTCATGCTGCACTTCCTGGGTGGGGAAACGATCCGCCTCGAAGTCGAATGCCTGGAAGCCCTGATGAAGGATCTCGACGAGGTGATGCCCGTCGCGCTCGGCGCCGAAAGCGGCTGAGGTCCGCATGGCGCAACGCCTCGATTTCACGAAACCGGGCTTCGAGGAGAGATTCCGGGCGCTGGTCGGCATGAAGCGCGAGGCCGCCGCCGATGTCGAGGCGGTCGTGGACGCCATCTTGCGCGATGTCGCGCAGCGTGGCGACGAGGCGCTGATCGAATATTCGCGCCGTTTCGACAAGCTCGAGCTCTCGCCGTCGACGCTGCGCGTGAGCGAGGGCGAAATCGAAGCGGCGGTCGCGCAATGCCCGCGCGAGGCGCTCGACGCCCTCGCCTTCGCCAAAGAGCGGATCGAGGCGTTCCATGCCCGTCAACGGCCCACCGACGATCATTTCACCGACGCGCTCGGCGTGCGGCTCGGCCTGCGCTGGACGCCGATCGAGGCGGTCGGCCTCTATGTGCCGGGCGGCACGGCGAGCTATCCCTCCTCGGTGCTGATGAACGCCGTGCCGGCGAAGGTCGCCGGCGTCGAGCGCATCGTCATGGTCGCACCCACGCCCGAAGGGCGGCAAAACCCGCTCGTGCTCGCGGCCGCGAAGCTCGCCGGCATCGACGAGATCTGGCGCATCGGCGGGGCACAGGCGATCGCGGCGCTCGCCTATGGCACGGCTTCGATCGCCCCCGTCGCCAAGATCGTCGGGCCGGGCAATGCCTATGTGGCGCAAGCGAAGCGGCGCGTGTTTGGGCTCGTGGGCATCGATTCGATCGCGGGCCCCTCCGAGGTTCTGGTGCTCGCCGACAAAAGCGCCGATCCCGATTGGGTCGCCCTCGACCTCCTGGCGCAAGCGGAGCACGACGCCTCCTCGCAATCGATCCTGATCACCGACGATGCCGCGCTCGCGGACGCGGTGGAAAATCGCATCGCGCTCAATCTCGCCTTGTTGCCGCGCGCCGCGATCGCGCGAGCGAGCTGGCGCGACTTCGGCGCCGTGATCCTCGTGCCGTCGCTGACGCAAGCGATCGCGCTCGTCGACCGCCTGGCGCCCGAGCACCTCGAGATCGCGACCGGGGCGCCCGAGAAGCTCGCCGGGCTCGTCCGCAACGCAGGGGCGATTTTCCTCGGGCATCACACGCCCGAAGCGATCGGCGATTATGTCGGGGGGCCGAACCACGTGCTGCCGACGGCGCGCACCGCGCGCTTCTCCTCCGGCCTCGGCGTCATCGATTTCATGAAACGTACCACTTGGCTCGATGCGACCCGAGCCGGCCTCGTGGCGCTCGCGCCTGCCGCCGTCGCGCTCGCCGAGGCTGAGGGGCTTCATGCCCACGCCCGTTCGGTCTCCGCGAGGCTCCATCGGTGACAGGCGCATGAGCGCCAAGGAGAGCCCCAGGGACGGCGCCAGGGAAGGCGCAAAGCCCGACGCGAAGATGCACCGCGCCAAGCGCCTGACCGCCGTCGTCCTCGACGAGGCTTCGATCGGCCGTTCGAGCCCCGACCAGGAGCAGGAATGCTCGATCGCGATCTACGATCTCATCGAACGCAACAGCTTCGCGGTTCCCGGCCACGACCGCGGCCCTTATCGCCTGACGATCGCGCTGCACGAGAAGAAGCTGGTGCTTCAGGTCACCGAGGAAGACGGCGCGCCGGTGATCGCCCATCTTTTGTCGCTGACCCCGTTCCGGCGCGTGGTGCGCGATTATTTCATGCTGTGCGACAGCTATTACGGCGCGATCCGTACGCGCTCGGCCTCGGAAATCGAGGCGATCGACATGGGCCGGCGCAGCCTGCACGACGAAGCTGCCGCTTTGCTCGTCGAACGACTCCAGGACAAGATCGAGATCGATTTCGACACGGCGCGGCGGCTGTTCACGCTGATCGCGGCACTGCATTGGAAAGGGTGAGCCCAAGGTGGCGCTGCCTTCCGCCGGCCCGCCTCGGACGATCCAGTCCGTGCTCTTCATCTGCTCGCGCAACGCGGTGCGCTCGCCCATGGCGGAGGCAATCGCGAAGCATTTCTTCGGCCGCTCGCTTTATGTCCGCTCGGCGGGCGTGCTCGGCGGCGAGAACGACCCTTTCACGGCGAGCGTTCTCGACGAGATCGGCATCGACGCGGGGGCGCATAAGCCCCAAACGATCGAGGAGCTCGACGATTGGGAGGGCCTGAATTTCGACCTCGCCGTCACCTTGAGCCCCGAAGCGCATCACCGGGCGCTCGAGCTCACCCGCACCCTTTCCATCGAGGTGGAATATTGGCCGACGCCCGATCCGACCGTGGAGGTCGGCTCACGCGAGCGGGTGCTCGATGCCTATCGCGCCATTCGCGATGGCCTCGAGAAGCGCGTCATGGCGCGCTTCCGCAAATGAGCTTCTAGATGAGCTTCCCCTTGCCGGCGGCCCTCGCGGCCGCGATCGAAGACGCCGCGGCCGGCTTGCCGGGCGCCGAGATCGCGCACCGCGCCGAGCTGATCTCCGCGCATTATCGGGAAGGTCGCGGCTCGCGCCTCGCGATCACCTCGAAGGGCGACGTCGCGGCCTATCTCTCGGCGCGAATGCCCGCGACCTTCGCGGCGGCCTGCGCGGCCTTGAGCGCGACGCGTGAGCTCTTGCCCTCGTTTTCGCCTTCGAGCCTCCTCGATCTTTGCGCCGGGCCCGGCACCGCGAGCTTCGCGGCGCTCGAGCTTTGGCCCGGGATCGCCGCGCTGACGCTCGTCGATGCGAACCCCTTGCTTCTCGACACGGCGCGCCTCTTCGGCGAGGCCTGCGCATTGCCGGCCTTCGCGAGGGCGAGCTTCATCCGCTCGGATCTCGGCGCGGCGCTCGATCGTCTGCCGAGCGCCGATCTCGTGGTGATGAGCTATGCGCTCGTCGAGCTCCCGGAAGGAGAGATCGCCGCGCTCGCGCGCCGCATCTGGTCGCGTTCCGCGGGCCTCGCGCTGTTCGTCGAGCCCGGCACGCCCGAAGGCTTTCGGCGCATCCTCCTGTGCCGGGATGCCTTGATCGGGCAAGGCGCTCATCTCGTCGCGCCCTGCCCGCACGCAGCGGCCTGCCCCATGCGATCGCCCGCCTGGTGTCATTTCAGCGAACGTTTGCCGCGCTCGCGCCAGCACCGCCTCGCGAAAGCGGCAAGCGTGCCCTTCGAGGATGAACCCTACAGCTATCTCGCGTTCGCCCGACACCCCGAAAGGCTCAGGCCGCGAGGGCGCATCGTGTCGCGGGTGCGCGTCACGAAGGTCGAAGCTGGCTGCCGCGTCTGCGGTGAGGACGGCCGTCTCGCCGAGGAAGTGGTTCCGCGACGTGACCGCGGCGCCTATGCGAGGATGCGGCGCGCCGCCTGGGGGGACGCCCTCGATTGCGTGCGGGAGAGGAGTGAACGCATCTGGCATCGCCGCACTTCCGCCGGCAAGCCGGAATAGCTATGTTGAGTGAGTTGGAATAGGAGGCGCCCATGGCCAGGAAACCCTCTCCGCGAAGCCGGGAAAGCCCGAAGCGACGGGCTCGCCGCGCGATCGGGTGATCGACGCACTCATGGCGCTTTGCGCCGAAAAGCCCTTCGGCGACATCGGCCTCGCCGAGATCGCGGAGCGGGCCGGGGTGTCGCTCGCCGAGTTCCGCGACCTCTTCCCCTCGAAAGGTGCGATTCTCGGCGCCTTCACCAAGCGGATCGATCACATCGTGCTCGAAGGCACGACCGGCGAGCTCGCCGAGGAGCCGGCCCGCGAGCGCGTCCTCGACATCATGATGCGGCGTTTCGACGCCTTGCGGCCCTATCGCGAGGCGTTGCGCTCGATCTCGCGCGACCTGCGGCGAGATCCGCTCTCGCTCGCGGCCATGAACCAGGTGGCGTTGAACTCGCAGCGCTTCATGCTGGCGGCGGCCGGCATCGACACCACCGATGCGCTCGGCCCGCTCAAGCTGCAAGGGGCGGTCGCGGTTTTTGCGCGCGCCTTCGAGACCTTCCTCGAGGATGAGGAGGCCGACCTCGCCAAGACCATGGCGCGGCTCGACAAGGAGCTCGACAAGGGCGAGCGCCTCTTGCGCCTTGCCGACGATGTGCACGCGCTGAGCGCCCCTTTCCGCGCTTTCTTCAGGGCCGCCTGCCGAGGCCGTCGGCGTTTCCGCGACCGGATGCGCGAGCGCATGCGCGCCAGGCGCGACCGCGACGACGAGGAGGGCGTCGAGGCCGCCTGATCGATCGCCGTCATTCGAGGCGCGCGGCCTCCCGCTCGATCTCGCAGTCCGCCTCGTGCCAGTGCTTGAGCGCGCGGGCGTAGCGCGGCATCACGGCGGGCATGATGCTTTCGCCGGGCGGGGGCCGGTCGACCCCGAAAACATATTTCGGGAAGTCGAGCTCCTTCTGGATCGCCCAGATCTCGTCATGGTTTTCGGGCGGAAGAATGCGCGCCGGATCGCCGACCGCGATCCAGCCGAGCGGCACCGTCGCCCCGGCCGGCAGGACGGTCCGCAGATGCACGATGGCGTTGATGCGCACCTCGGCTGCGCGGCCGATCCGCGCGCCGTTGAAGACGGTGGCGCCCGTCGCGATGAAGGCTTCGCACTCGACGATGCAGCCGGTGAGGCAGGCGCGCGGGCCGATCATCACATTTTCCGCGATCGAGACGGGATGGCCGCGAACGCCTCGGACGACGGCCGTATCCATGATCACGCAATTCTCGCCGATCGTCACCTTGCCGCTCTCGGCCGTGATCACGGCGCCGAAGCCGACCGAGCAATTTGGCCCGATCGTCACATCCCCGCAAATCACGGCGTTCGGCGCGATGCGCGTCGATGCGTGGATGGCAGGCCTCGTGCCGCGATGTTCCAGGATCATCTCTATCGTCCTTGCGTCATGAACACCGCGCTGGACCCGCCTCTCGCCACAAGCTAGAAGGCGCCCCGATCAGCTTCACATCGAAACGAGCGAGCGACACGCCCCATGGCGCGGCAATTCATTTATCACATGCGCGGCCTCACCAAGGCCTATCCCGGCGGCAAGAAGGTGCTGGAGAACATCAACCTCTCCTTCTACCCCGAGGCGAAGATCGGCATCCTGGGCGTCAACGGCTCCGGCAAATCGACGCTCATGCGCATCATGGCGGGCGAGGACAAGGAGTGGACGGGCGAGGCCTGGCTCGCCGAGGGCGCGCGCGCCGGATACCTGCCGCAGGAGCCCCATCTCGACGAGACGCTCGACGTGCGCGGCAACGTCATGCTCGGCGTCGCGGCGAAGAAGGCGCTGGTCGATCGCTACAACGAGATCGCCATGAACTACTCGGACGAGACGGCCGACGAGATGACCCGTCTCCAGGACGAGATCGACGCCAAGAACCTCTGGGATCTCGATGCCCAGGTCGACCAGGCCATGGAGGCCCTCGCCTGTCCGCCCGACGATGCGCAGGTGTCGACGCTCTCCGGCGGTGAGCGGCGCCGCGTCGCTCTCTGCCGCCTACTCTTGGAGCAGCCCGAGCTCTTGCTCCTCGACGAGCCGACGAACCATCTCGACGCGGAAACCACGGCTTGGCTCGAAGGGCATCTGCGCGCCTATCCGGGCGCGGTGCTGCTCGTCACGCACGACCGCTACTTCCTCGACAATGTGACGGGCTGGATCCTCGAGCTCGATCGCGGCCGCGGCATTCCCTATGAGGGCAACTACTCCGCCTGGCTCGGGCAGAAGCAAAAACGCCTGCAGCAGGAGGGACGCGAAGAGGAGGCGCGCCAGCGCGCGCTCGAGCGCGAGCGCGACTGGATCCAGGCCTCGCCCCGGGCCCGCCAGGCGAAGAGCAAGGCGCGCATCCAGCGTTATGACGACCTCGTGGCGAAGCAGGCCGACAAGGGCATCCAGACGGCGCAGATCGTCATTCCGGTCGCCGAGCGGCTCGGCAACAACGTCATCGACTTCGAGCATCTGGGGAAGGGTTACGGCGATCGCCTGTTGATCGACGATCTCTCCTTCAAGCTGCCGCCCGGCGGCATCGTCGGCGTGATCGGGCCGAACGGGGCGGGCAAGACCACGCTTTTCCGCATGATCACCAGGCAGGAGACGCCGGACGCGGGCACGATCTCGGTCGGAGAATCGGTTGAGCTCGGTTATGTGGACCAGTCGCGCGACGCGTTGAACGACGGCAAGACGGTGTGGGAGGAGGTCTCCGGCGGGCTCGACCAGCTCATGCTCGGTAAGCGCGAGGTGAATTCCAGGGCCTATTGCTCGGCCTTCAACTTCAAGGGCGGCGATCAGCAAAAGAAGGTCGGCCAGCTCTCGGGCGGCGAGCGCAACCGCGTGCATCTCGCCAAGATGCTCAAGAGCGGCGCCAATCTCCTGCTTCTCGACGAGCCGACGAACGATCTCGACGTCGACACCTTGCGCGCGCTCGAGGAGGCGCTCGAGGACTTCGCCGGCTGCGCCGTGATCATCTCGCACGACCGCTTCTTCCTCGACCGCATCGCCACCCACATCCTCGCCTTCGAAGGCGACAGCCATGTGGAGTGGTTCGAGGGCAATTTCGCCGATTACGAGGAAGACAAGATGCGCCGCCTCGGCACGGACACCATCATTCCGCACCGGCTGAAATACAAGAAATTCGCGAGGTAGGATTTTTCCTTCTCGCCGGTCTTCACGACCCTCTTCGCGGGAGAAAATGATCCTGCGCGGCAAGGTCGGACAACGAAGGTCATTCACTGTCCTTCCACGGATTTATCACCGTCAGTCCAGCCGCCTCGAACGGCGCCGTGTCGCGCGTCGCCACGATCAAGCCATGCGCCATCGCAACCGCGGCGATTTGGCCATCGGCCATGCCGATCGGCCGCCCCGCTGCTCTCGCACGGCTGATGACGGAAGCATATGCTGTGGCGGCCACTTCATCGAAGGCAAGCACTCGTTGGCCAAAAAGGGCCAGCGCTTGGCCGCCGAGCGATAATCCGAGCTCTACCTTGCGTTTGCTGTCCGGCATCACGGCGATGCCCAATGGCGCTCCGCCAAGCTGACCGCCGATAAATGCAATGTCTCCGATGCCTGAGCGTCGAGCCACGCCACGACTTTAGGATCCGGTGACAGACGTATCGTTTCCGAAACGACGTTCGTATCGACGAGGATCATTCAAAACTGACCGGCTTCGCGGGCGTGCGGTCCCGTTCGATATCAAGATCCACGCCGCCAAGAGGGCGAAACAGCGCAACGAGAGCGGAGCCGATCTTCAGCCGATCATCTGGCCGCGTGGCGGCATCGAGGATTGCCCGGACTTCCGCTTCCGTGCTCCGGCCATGCTCGGCGGCACGCATCCGCAAAGCCCTATGAGTCGCATCCGACAGATTTCGAACAGTGATCGCCGCCATTGATATCTATCATCTCCAATTGATAGCGATGATATCATCGGTGAACCGCGATAGCAATTGCACTTGCAGGCTGTGCGTGGGTTGCGGCGTTCAAATCGCCACGAATCGCGGCGAATGATAGCGGGCAAAGA
>CAVQNF010000023.1:0-78836 GCA_963713805.1 uncultured Alphaproteobacteria bacterium
TCACGCCGGCCCTCGTCGGGGGCACGCAAGATCAGATGCTTTCCTATTTCGTCGCCTTCAACGCGAGCCAGGTGCTCAATTGGGGGCTCGCCTCGGCTCTCGCCGTCCTGCTTCTCGTGGCGCTCGGTCTGCTGTTCGCCCTCTACCGGCTGCTCATGCGCGGCGCCCAGCCGGTGGAGCAGTTCTGAGCCATGTTCGACCTGCTGCTTGCCCGTCATCCGTTGTGCAAATTCCTGCTTCTCGGATTTTGCGCGGCCGTGCTCGCCTTCCTGATGGGGCCGCTCCTCGTCATCGTGCCGCTGTCCTTCAACAGCGAGCCCTATTTCACCTTTCCGCTCGCCGGCTTCTCGACGCGCTGGTACCGGGCCTTCTTCGAAAGCGACAATTGGCTGCTCGCGCTTCGCAACAGCATCGTCGTCGGCAGCTCGGTCGCCGTCCTCTCGGTCGCGCTCGGAACCATGGCGGCGATCGGTCTTGCGCGCCTGCGCCCCGGCTTGCGGCGCTCGCTCACCGCGATCCTGCTCGCTCCGATGATCCTGCCTCTCGTGATCAGCGGCATCGCCATCTATTTCGCCTATGCGCGCCTGGGCCTCACCGACAGCCTGCTCGGGCTCGTCCTGGCGCACACCATGATCGCCTCGCCCTTCGTGGTCATCGCGGTCACCGCGGTTCTCGCCCGCTTCGACGAGACGCTCATGCGCGCGGCGGCGAGTCTCGGCGCCGGAAGCCTGACGGCGTTCTGGCGCGTGCGGCTCCCCCTCATCCTGCCGGGCATCGCGACCGGGGCCATATTCGCCTTCGTCGCCTCCTTCGACGACATCGTGATCGCGCTCTTCGTCACCTCGGCGGAGCAGCGCACCTTGCCGCGGCAAATGTGGAGCGGGGTGCGCGAAAATCTCGACCCGACGATCCTGGCCGTGGCGACGATGCTCGTCGCCCTTGTCGGCCCTCGTCACGCTTTCCACCGCCTGGCTCGGCGCAAGGCGCCAACGGCAAAATCTCGGACGTCTCGCATGAAGCTCAGCTACTCGCCGACCTCGCCCTATGCGCGCAAGGTGCGCGCGGTCGCGCATTTCAAGGGGATTTCCGGCCGCGTCGAGCTCGTCGCGATCGACACCTGGAACGTGCCGGAGAGCCTGCGCGCGGCCAATCCGCTCGGCAAGGTTCCGTGCCTGACGCGCGACGACGGCACGAGCCTCTATGACTCACCCGTCATTTGCGAATACCTCGACGGCTTGACCCCGGCGCCCCGTCTCTTCCCGGCTGAGGGCGAGCCGAAATGGTCGGCATTGCGGCTCCAGGCTCTCGCGGACGGAATCATGGACGCGGCGGTCGAGCGCTATGTCGAGATGCACCGCCCGCCCGACAAGCAGATGCGGGTGTGGTCCGAACGGCAGGCGAATGCCATCGCGCGCGCGCTCGATCGCCTGGAAAGCGTGCCGGAGGAATTCTCGGGCGAAACCATCGGCACGGTGTCGCTCGCTTGCGCGCTCGGCTATCTGGACCTGCGCTTTCCGGGCGACCATTGGCGAAGGGGACGGCCGGCGCTCGCCTTCTGGTATCGAGATGTGCTCGAACCAGCCCTGGATGATCGCGACCCGGCCGCCCGGGGCGCAGGCGCCCCCTCAGCCCTCTCGTCGTAGGGGTTCCTGCCCTGGCGCAGCGACAGGCGGATCGGCGTTCCCGGGAGGCCGAAGGTCTTGCGCAGGCTGTGCGTGAGGTAGCGCGTGTAGGAAGCGGGCAATTGGTCGAGCTGGTTGCCGAAGAGCGCGATGTGAGGCGGGCGGGCCTTCGCCTGCGTCGCGTAGCGAAGCTTGATCCGCCGTCCCGAAATGGCGGGCGGAGGATGGCGGGCCGTCACGCCCGAGAGCCAGCGATTGAGCCTGGCGGTCGGGATGCGCGTGTTCCACACCGCGTAGGCGTCGAGCACCGCCTGCATCATCGCGTCGATGCCGCGCGCCGCGAGCCCTGACACCGGCACGACCGCGACGCCGTCGAGCTGCGCCAGCAAGCGGCTCGCCTCGCCGCGCAGCTCTTGCAGCAGGCCCGGCCGGTCGGCGACGAGGTCCCATTTGTTGACCGCGATGACGAGGGCGCGGCCCTCGCGCTCGACCAGCGAGGCGAGCGTGAGGTCCTGCTTCTCGAAGGGGATCGTGGCGTCGAGCAAAAGCACCACCACCTCGGCGAAGCGCACGGCACGCAGGGCGTCGGCGGCCGCGAGCTTCTCGAGCTTGTCCTCGACCCGCGCGCGCTTGCGCAGGCCCGCCGTGTCGAAGAGCTTGAACGGACGCGCCCGCCACTGCCAGTCGAGGCCGATGGCGTCACGCGTGATGCCGGGCTCCGGCCCGGTGAGCAGGCGCTCTTCGCCGAGCATGGCGTTGATCAGCGTCGATTTGCCGGCGTTCGGCCGCCCGATGACGCGATGCGCAAGGCGCGCGACGCATCAGCGACCTTCCCGTCCGCGTCCTCCTCTTCGAGCGCTTCGTCCGAGCGACCTCGGGCGCGGAGGCGGCCCTTGACGGCCCGCATCGAGCTCGCCGCGCTTGGGCTTCGATACGGCGGGGAGATCGCCTCGTCCTCGTCCGCGTGAGTCGGCGACGCCGGCAGCAGCGCGGCGAGCGCCTCGATGCAGATCGCCGAGGCCGAGCCCATGCTCGGCCGAAAAGGCGATCGGCTCGCCGAGTCCGAGCGCGAAACCCGCATAGGCCTCCTGCGTCGCCCTCCCGGCTTTCCGCCTTGTTGGCGACGAGCAGCACGGGCTTGCCGGAGCGCCGCACGAGCGTGGCGATGTCGCGATCGGCCGGCAAGATGCCGGCGCGCGCATCGACGAGCATGAGCACCACGTCGGAGGCACTCGATCGCGGCCTTGGTCTGCGCGCGCATGCGGCCGGTGAGAGAGGCCGAGGCCGCCTCCTCGAGGCCTGCGGTGTCGATCACCGTGAAGGCAAGATCGCCGAGCCGCGCCTCGCCCTCGCGACGGTCGCGCGTGACGCCGGGGCGGTCGTCGACGAGCGCGAGCCTGCGGCCGACGAGACGGTTGAACAAGGTCGACTTGCCGACATTCGGCCGCCCGATGATGGCGACGAGGCAGCGGGGCGCATCGGGCGAGGTCACCGTGGCATGATCGGACCGCCGTCTCGGATGGCACCGGCTCGCGGCGCGCGCGAAGCCCGATCAGCGGCGCCGATCGGTCGGAAGCGTTCAAGCGCGGCGTGCCGCCGAAAAGGCCGCGACCTTGATCTTCGCCTGATCGAGACGCTGGCGCACCGCCTTCGCGAGCGACACGGCCGCCGGCGTGTCGCCATGGATGCAGACGGTGTCGATGGCGATCTTCTTCACCTTGCCGGAGACGCTGGTGATGGCCTGCTCCTCGACCATGCGCTGACGCGCTCGGCGACCATTTCGGGATCGTGCAGCACGGCGCCGGGCTTGCGGCGCGACACGAGGAGACCGTTGTCCTCATAGGCGCGATCGGCGAAGACTTCGGTGACGATCGCAAGCCCGGCCTTCTCGCCCGCGCTCGACGAGCTTCGAGAACGGCAGGACGACGAAGGCGAGCGAAGGATCGACGCCTTTGATGGCGGCGGCGAGCGCATTCGCCATCATCTCGTCCTCGCAGGCCATGTTGGACAAGGCACCGTGGATCTTCACATAGGTCACGCGGTGGCCAGCGAGCGCGGCGATGCCCTGCAGCGCGCCGATCTGGTAGGCGACGAGCGTCTCGATCTCGCGCGCCGAAAGCCCCTGGATCTGGCGGCGTCCGAAGCCCTCGATGTCGTGAAAGCCCGGATGGGCGCCGATCGCCACGCCCTTCTCCTTGGCGAGCTTGGCGGTCTTGAGCATGATCTGCGGATCGCCGCCGTGAAAGCCGCAGGCCACATTGGCGCTCGTGATCAGATCGAGCATCGCGTCGTCGTCGCCCATGGTCCAGGGACCGAAGCTTTCCCCCATGTCGCAATTGAGATCGACTTGCATTGCGGGCTCCCTTGAGTTTGGCGAGTAGCGAGTAGCGAGTGGCGAGTAGCGAGTAGTGAAGAGTGAAGAGTGAAAGGTAAGAGCGAGAGGCAACATGGCGCGGTTCACATCTCACCTCTCAGTTCTCCTCCTTCACTCGCTACTCGCTATTCGCTATTCGCCCTTCACTTTCACTTTTCGCCTTTCACTCTTCACAAGCCTCTCCACATGCTCCCCGATTTGCGCCAGCATCGTGGCGAAGCGGCGCGCCTCCTTCTGCGCCTCCTCGATCGGTAGCGATGCGAAGCGCACGCGCCCGCCGGCTTGCGTCTGTGCGAAGCGCGGCAGATCGGCCGTGATGATCGTCGCGATCTTCGGATAACCGCCCGTCGTGCCGCGATCGGCGAGAAGCGCGAGCGGCTGGCCGTTGCCGGGCACCTGGATGCTGCCGGGCACCGTTCCGTCCGAGACGATGTTGAAACCATCCGCATGGGCGAGCTTGGGGCCTTCGAGCCGGTAGCCCATGCGATCCGATCTCGGCGAGACGCGCCATTCGGCGCCGAAAAACAAGGCCACGGCCTCGGGCGTCATGGCGTCGTCCTGCGGCCCCAGCACGACCCGGATCGGGCTCCTTGCTCGACCGAAAAGGGCTTGAAGCGCCGCTCGAATTCTTGCTCTTTCGCCGCGCCGACCTCGAGCCGGTCGCCGCCTGCAAGCGGCCGCGGATAGGGGCTTCCGAGCCCCGCCCTCGCCGAAACCGACAAGCTGCCGTAGACCGGCTTTCCCGCGATGCCGCCCTCGACGCCGAGATAGCTGAAGACGCCGGAACGCGCGGCGCTCACGGCGAATGCCGCGCCTTCGGGATCAACACGGTTTCGTTCACCCAGGCGACTCGCCCGTTGAGTGTCGCGGCGCGGTCGGCGCCCGCGAGCGAGACACGCACGCCTCCTCCCACGGCCCGGAATTCCGCCCCGAGCGGGCCGATCTCGATCGCGGCCGCCCCGATCTTCTCGCCCACCAAGGCATTGGCGATGGCGAGCGATTTGAGGTCCATCGCACCGCTCGGGGTCAGGCCGTAGCGCTGCGCCCCCGAGCGGCCTTTGTCTTGCACCGAAGTTGCCGGCCCGACCTTGTCGACGACGAGAAAGCTCATGCGTCGATGATCTCCGCGACCATTTCGCCGGCTTCGCTCGCCCGGTCGAGCGCGTCCCATTCGCTTGCCGGAACCGGAAAGAAGGTGACGTGATCACCGGGCTCGATCAGGAAGATCGGATCGCGGCCCGGATGATAAGTGCGCACCGGCGTGCGGCCCAGAATGTTCCAGCCGCTCGGAGCGGCGATGCATTGAATGCCCGTCTGAATGCCGCCGATGGCGATCATCCCGGCAGGCGCCTCGAGGCGCGGCTCTTGCCGGCGCGGCGTCGCGAGCTTCGGGTCGAGCCCGCCGAGATAGGTGAAGCCCGGCAGGAAGCCGAGCATGTAGACGCGGTAATCCGCGCCCGAATGGCGCGCGATCACCTCCTCGGGCGTGAGCTCGGCCCGCTTGGCGACCGCCTCGAGGTCGATGCCGAACTCCCCGCCATAGACCACGGGCACGCGCCAGTGCCGGCCCTTGCGCGACGGCAGGCCCTTGCGGGTGGCGAAATCCATGAGCTTTGCCGCCGAGCTCCGCATAGCCGACGACGGTCGGATCGTAATGCACGAGCAGGGATCGATAGGTCGGCACGGTTTCGCGAATGCCCGGCACCTTCTCTTGCGCGATGAGCGCGTCGAAGGCCAGCACGCGCCGGTTCAGCTCCGGATCGATGCTGTTGCCGAATTCGACGACGAGCGCGCTATCGCCGCAGGTGAGGAGGCGTGGATAAGAGGTGGGCATGAGGGTCAAGCGGATGATCGGGCTCCCGTCTCAATCATGCCCGAGACGTGAAGTCGAGCCTTTCCTCACGCTCGAGCCCCTTCGGGCGCAAGCTTCCCGTGCGCTCTTCCCATTCTTCTTGTGATGAGCGAAGCTCATGAAGCGTCACGGCAAGGGATCGGGCTTCGTCGCCGACGTCAAGGATCGGCGCTCATCCCGCCACGGAGGTCTTGATGCCGACTGTCGCTCACACATCCGTCGCGAAGGCGCGTGGACCGGGCTTTGAGCATGATCTTTCGAGCCCGAGCGGGGCGCGGGCCGCGAGCCGTTCGGGTGCGCTCGATGGACCGACCTCCGGCCTCGCTCCCGGTTTCGTGCAAGGCAATCTCGCCGTTCTGCCGGCCGATCTCGCCAGTGATTTCCTGCATTTCTGCCAGCGCAACCCGAAGCCCTGCCCGTTGATCGCCGTCTCGGAGGCGGGCGATCCCAGACTTCCGTTGCTCGGCGAGGATCTCGACATCCGCACCGATATTCCCCGCTACCGCGTCTGGAAGGACGGTGTGGTCATCGATGAGCCGCAAGAGATTTTGAAATGGTGGCGCGGCGATCTCGTCGCCTTCGTGCTCGGCTGCTCACACTCCTTCGAGGAGGCGCTCATCGAGGATGGGCTTTCCGTTCGCCATGTCGAGCGCGGCACCACCGTGCCGATGTATCGCACCAACATCGCTTGCGTGCCCGCGGGCCCGTTCAAGGGGCCGATGGTGGTGTCGATGCGGCCCTTCAGCCCGGCCGATGCCATTCGCGCCATCCAGATCACGACGCGCTTTCCGGCCGTGCACGGCGCGCCGGTACATATCGGCTTGCCCAAGCTCATCGGCATCACGGACCTCGGCAGGCCCGATTTCGGCGAGGCGGTGCCGATCGCGGATGACGAGCTGCCCGTCTTCTGGGCCTGCGGTGTCACCCCCCAGGCCGTGATCCAAGCCATAAGGCCACCTTTCGCGATCACCCATGCGCCCGGAAGGATGATCGTCACCGACATCCGCAACAGCAGGCTCGCGGCGCTGTGAGCTTCGAGCAAGCGCGGGTCGGGGCGCGGCCCGCCGTAAGGACGCGTCGCATCCTTGCGCGACGCCGGTGCTTGGCCGAAACTTTGCATCGCTCGCGAAGCCAGAGAGGTGAAGGATCATGAACCGCAGAGAAATCATCCTGGGCGGCGCCTCGGCCGTAGCCGTGCTCGGCGCCACGGGGCTTTCCGCGCAACAGCCGGCCGAGGTCCTGATCGGCGCGCGTTTACCAGATGTCGGGCGCAAGCGCGCAGGTCGGCGTCGATGCGCAGCATGCCTTCGACACGGCGCTCGACATCATCAACAACGCCCATGATATCGACTTGCCGCTCGCCAAGAACGCGGGGCTTGCCGGGCCTCGGGGGTGCCAAGGTGCGCGTCATCGTCGCCGATCATCAGGGCGACCCGCAAAAGGGCCGCGCCGAGGCCGAGCGGCTGATCACCCGCGAGAAGGTCGCGGCGCTCATCGGCTCCTATCAGAGCGCGGTCGCCGTCACCATCAGCCAGACGGCCGAGCGCTATCAGGTTCCCTTTCTCTCGGCGGATAATTCTTCGCCGAGCCTCCACCGCCAGGGGTTGAAGTTCTATTTCCGCGCCGCCGCGCATGACGAGATGTTCTCGAAGGCGATGTTCGATTTCTTCGACGGGCTCCGACAGAAGGGCCACAAGATCGAGACGCTCGCGCTCTTCCACGAGGACACGATCTTCGGCACGGATTCGGCGAATGCACAACAGAAGCTCGCCGATGAGCGCGGCTACAAGATCGTGGCCAACATCAAATACCGCGCAAACTCGCCTTCGCTGACGGCGGAGGTCCAGCAGTTGAAGACGGCGGATGCGGATGTGCTCATGCCGTCGAGCTACACGACGGACGGCATCTTGCTCGTCAAGACGATGGGCGAGCTCGGCTACCGGCCGAAAGCCATGGTGGCGCAGGACGCGGGCTTCTCCGAGAAGGCGCTCTACGACGCCGTCGGCGACAAGATCGAAGGGGTGATCAGCCGGGCGAGCTTCTCGCTCGACCTCGCCGCGAAACGCCCCTCCGTCGGCAAGATCAACGAGATGTTCAAGGCGCGATCCGGCAAGGACCTCAACGATCTCACCTCACGCGAGTTCATGGGCCTTCTCATTCTCGCCGACGGCATCGACCGGGCGAAATCGACCGATGGCGAGAAGATCCGAGAGGCGCTTGCCGCGACCGATATTCCCGGCGAGCGCACCATCATGCCGTGGAAGCGGGTGAAGTTCGGCCCGGACGGTCAAAACCTCGACGCCGATCCGGTGCTGCTGCAATGGACCGGCGGCAAGTTCGTCACCATCTTCCCACAATCCGCGGCGGTGGCGCAGGCCAAGTGGCCGATGAACGCGTGAAGGTGCGGCAGGCGCATCGCCGGCGGTCCGCCGACGGACGCTTGCGTCTCGCTCGCGCGGCCTTCGTCTCGTGACGCTCCAGAGCCTCGCCCAGATCCTGGCGAGCGGCCTCTTGATGGGGCTGATCTATGCGCTGATCGCCGCCGGCCTCTCGCTCATCTTCGGCCTCATGGATGTGGTGAACTTCGCCCATGGCGAGTTCCTGATGCTCGCCATGTACGCGACTTTCGGCATCGTCGCGGCGACCGCGCTCGATCCGGTGCTCGCCGCGCCTCTCGTCGTCGGCGCCATGTTCGTGCTCGGCGCCTTCGTCTATCTTGCCGTCATCCGCCATGCCATGCGGGTCAAGGCCAATATCGGCATGGTGCAGGTGTTCGCGACCTTCGGCCTCGGCATCACCATCCGCGGCCTCGCCCAGCATCTCTTCACTCCCGATTACCGCAGCATCCAGACGAGCTGGCTCGCGGGCCGCACGCTCGATGTCGCACGGCGTCTTCCTGCCGCTTCCCCAACTCCTCGGCGGGGCTTTGTCGTGCTTGAGCTTCGTCGCGCTCTATTTCGTCATCCGGCGCACCGATTTCGGTCGCGCGCTCGAAGCGACGCGCGAGGATGCGGGCGCCGTCGCCCTCGTCGGCATCGACAAGAATCGCGTCTTCGCGCTCGGCTGGGGGCTCGGCGCCGCGCTCGTCGGCATCGCGGGTTCGGTGATGGCGATCTTCTACTACATCCACCCCGACGTCGGCGCGCCCTTTGCGCTCATCGCCTATGTGACGGTGGCGCTCGGCGGCTTCGGCTCGATCTTCGGCGCGCTCGCGGCCGGTCTTCTCGTCGGCCTCGTCGAGGCGGTCTCGGCCACGATTCTCGCGCCGTCGATGAAGGCGATCGGCATCTACGCCGTCTATCTCGTCGTCGTTTTCATGCGCCCGCGCGGCCTCTTCGGAAACCTCTGAGATGGCGGAGCAAAGGCTATCCGGCCTCGCAAACGCCGTCGTCAGCGGCTCGCCACGCAGCCGGAAAGCCGGCGAAGGCGAGCCCATCGATCACGATGCCTCCGTTCCGTGCCTTCGCGAGGCGCAGGCGAGCGCCAGCTCGCCGATCGCGGCGGTCGCCGCCGTCACGGTCGGCTCTCCTGCCGCTCGCGATTCACGACGTCTATCTGCAAAACGTGCTCGTCCTGACCTTGATGTATGCGGCGCTCTCGCAAAGCTGGAACATCCTCGGCGGCTATTGCGGGCAGATCTCGCTCGGTCACGCCATCTATTTCGGCATCGGCGCCTATGTGTCGACATTGCTCTATGTGCATGCCGGCCTCACGCCCTGGCTCGGCATGCTGGTCGGCGGCGTCGGTCGCCGCGCTCGTCGCGCTCGCGCTCGGCTATCCGTTCTTCCGCCTGCGCGGCCATTACTTCACCATCGCGACCATCGTGGTCGCCGAGACCGGGCCTCTTGTTGATGATCAATTGGGATTATCGCCGGCGGCGCCCAGGGCATCCAGATCCCCTATGGGCCGGATAGCTGGCGCATCTGCAATTCGCACGCGACAAGCTCCCCTATATCTATTTCGCGCTCGGCTTCGCGGTCGTCACCTTCATCGTGACCTTCGTGATCGAGGATTCGAAATGGGGCTACTGGTGGCGCGCCGTGAAGGACAATGCCGAGGCCGCCGAAAGCCTCGGCGTCGTCGTCTTCCGCTCGAAGATGGCGGCGGCCGCGCTCTCGGCCTTCTTCACGGCGATCGGCGGCAGCTTCTATGCGGCTTTCGTCTCCTATATCGATCCCGACAGCGTGATGGGATTCCAATTCTCGCTTCTGATCGCGCTGCCCGCGGTGCTCGGCGGCATCGGCACGCTCTGGGGCCCGGCGCTCGGCGCGCTCGTGCTCATCCCGTTGACCGAGTTGACGCGCAGCTATTTCGGCGGCTCGGGGAGCGGGCTCGACCTCATCATCTACGGGCGTCCTCATCATGGCGATCTCGCTCGCGCGGCCCGAAGGCCTGACGAGCCTTTTCGCCGCGGCGGCGCGCGCGCGCGAGCCGCCCCATGAGCGCTGCCTCTTCTCGAGGTCCGCAATGTGACGCGCCGCTTCGGCGGGCTCGTCGCCAACAGCGATGTGTCGCTTGCGGTCGCCGAGGGCGAGATCCTCGGCCTCATCGGCCCGAACGGCGCTGGAAAATCGACGCTCTTCAACCTGATCGCCGGGCTTTATCCGCCGACCGCGGGACGCATCTTCTTCGAAGGCGAGGACATCACGAGGCTGAGCGCTCCGCGGCGCTGCGCGCTCGGCATCGCGCGCACCTTCCAGGTCGTGCGCAGCTTCGATTCGATGTCGGTCGTCGAGAACGTCATCGTCGGCGCCCTGATGCGCCGCGCAGGAGCGCGCGAGGCGCGGCACAAGGCGCTCGCAGGTGCTCGAGCTCACCGGGCTTTCCCGCGCGCGCCGAGGCGCCGGCCGTCGAGCTCACCCCGCCCGAGAAACGGCGGCTCGAGATCGCGCGCGCGCTCGCGACGGAGCCGAAACTTCTGCTGCTCGACGAGGCGCTCGCGGGGTTGACGCCGTCCGAAGCGCGCGAGGGCGTCGAGCTCGTCCGCCGCATCCGCCGGCGCGGCGTCACCATCGTCATGGTCGAGCATGTGATGGAGGTCGTGATGCCGCTCGTCGATCGCGCCGTGGTGCTCGATCTCGGCAAGGTCCTGGCGCAAGGTTCGCCCACGGAGGTGGTGCGCGACAAGGCCGTGATCGAGGCTTATCTCGGGGCGCGCCACCGTGCTGCTTGAGGTTTCGTCCCTCACCACGACGTATCAGGGCCTCGTCGCCCTCGCGGACGCCTCGATCGACGTAGCGCAAGGCGAGATCGTGGTGGTCGCGGGCGCGAACGGTGCCGGAAAATCGACCTTGTTGAAGTCGATCGCCGGCATGGAACGGCCGCGCTCCGGCAGCGTGACGTTCGCGGGCTGAGCGCATCGACGGCCTCTCCCGCCCATCTCGTCACCGCGCGCGGCATCGCTTTCGTTCCGGAGAACAGGCGTCTGTTCCCGCGCCTTTCGGTCGCCGACAATCTGCGGCTCGGCAGCTATTTGTTCCGGGGCAGGACCGATCGCGAGGCGCCGATCGAGCGCGTCTTCACGCTCTTCCCGCGCTTGCGCGAGCGCCTCGCAGCAACGCGCCGAGACGCTTTCGGGCGGCGAGCAGCAGATGCTCGCGATCGGTCGCGCCCTGATGACGCGGCCGAAGCTCCTGATGCTCGACGAGCCCTCGCAAGGCATCGCGCCGAAGCTCGTGGACGAGATCTTCGAGGCGATCCTCGCGACGCGGCAAGCCGGCGTCACCGTGCTTCTCGTCGAGCAGCGCCTGTCGGAGAGCCTCGAGATCGCCGACCGCGGCTTCATCCTTCAGACCGGACGGGTGATCCTTTCCGGCCCCTCCGCCACGCTTCGCGACAACGCCGAGGTGCAAAGAGCTTATCTTGGGATGTAGGGAGAAGGGAGTGGCGAGGAACAGCTTCGAAACAAGCTCTTTGTTCCGGCGATGGCAGGCCCAAAAAATGACCACCCCACAATAACCAGTGCCATATTGCTACAGGCTGCGGCGAACCATTTTGCGACTTCGTTGAAGGCTTATTATATTTGCTGGGAGCCCTATCGGCTTCATCTGCTAGGGATGAGACGTGACATGCCGAATTTGCCCGTATTTTCAGAATCAGCTTTTCCC
Organism: uncultured Alphaproteobacteria bacterium; assembly: GCA_963713805.1. Taxonomy (GTDB): domain Bacteria; phylum Pseudomonadota; class Alphaproteobacteria; order Rhizobiales; family Beijerinckiaceae; genus GAS188. The sequence continues at coordinate 11,956 of CAVQNF010000023.1, forward strand.
TACTTTGCGCTCGGCTTCGGCCTAATCGGGTTTGTCGCGCTCAAGATTTGGGGGCGCATTTTGGACTACAAGCACAATCATCCCAAAAGGTCGGTTTTCACGCAGGGTAAGCCTCAGGTGCATTGAGGCAAGGGCCCGAGCCGCCGCGTATGCGAGGCGTTCCTCCGCCGGCTCATGGATCGGCCTGCGTGACCTGACGAGACTGGCTCACCCCGGCTGCGCCTCGCTGCCATAGAGAGGGACGGGATAGCCCGGCCCGATCTTGGTTGCCACGCGCTCGAGCCAAGCGGTGACGGCTGGATACTCCTTGAACGCGAAACCGCAATCCTCGGCACGTTGGGTATAGGCATAAAGCGCGATGTCGGCGATCGTGAAACTCTCTCCGACGAGGAAGGGGGAGGCCTTCAGCCCGCGCTCCATCGCGGCGAGCGCCCGCGCGCCGGTCTCGCGGCGGGCATCGACCATGCCGCCGGCATGGCGCTCGAGCCTGCCGGTCAAGGTCCAGAAGCGCAAGGTCCCGATGGCCGGCTCGACGTAATATTGCTCGAAGAAAAGCCACTGCATCACTTTAGCACGGAGATACCGATCCTGGGGCAGGAAGGGTGTTCCTTCCGCCAAATAGGTCAGGATCGCGTTCGACTCTCGCCAAGCTGCGGCCGTCTTCCAACTCGAGGACTGGGATGGCGCCCACGGGGTTCTTCGCAAGGAAATCCTCGGTTCGGCTTTCGCCGGCGAAGATCGCAACCGGTTTGGTTTGGTAGGGAATCCCCAGTTGGCCAAGGAGGACGCGAATCTTCCAACCGTTGAGCGACGGCAGATAGTCGTGGAGAGTGAGCATGGCATTCCTTTTCGCGAAGGGTGTCGCGTACCTAGCTCGGCCGGGAAGTCGGCACCTCCCGTTTCTTGCGATGGAATTGTTACTTCTGGCGAGTAGCTACTCGCTATTCGCTATCTCGCTACTCGCTATGCCGCGATCAGCGCCGCCGGCGCCGCGGCCTTGACGCTCTCGTCGACATGCGCCTCGAAGCGCTTGAAGTTCTCGCGGAACATGCCGATCAGCCGGCGCGCCGTCTTGTCGAACTCGGCCTTGTTGGCCCAGGTCTTGACCGGGTAGAGGATATGCGGCTCGACGCCGGGCACCGAGGAGGGCACGGCGAAGCCGAAATAGGGGTCGCGCCGGAAATCGGCGCGAGCGAGCGAGCCGTCGAGCGCGGCCGCGAGCAGCCTGCGCGTCACGCGGATCGGCATGCGCCGCCCTTCGCCGTATTTGCCGCCGGTCCAGCCGGTGTTCACGAGCCAGCAATCGACATGATGCTTGGCGATGAGGTCGCGCAGCATGTTGCCGTAGACCGATGGGTGACGCGGCATGAAGGGCGCGCCGAAACAGGTGGAGAAGGTGGCTTCCGGATCCTTCACGCCCTTCTCGGTGCCGGCCACCTTGGCGGTGTAGCCCGAAAGGAAATGATACATCGCCTCGGCGGGGGTCAGCTTGGCGATCGGCGGCAACACGCCGAAGGCATCGCAAGTGAGCATGACGACGTTCTTCGGCATGCCGGCGCGCCCGGTCGGGCTCGCATTGGCGATGAAGTCGAGCGGATAGGCGGCGCGCGTGTTCTCGGTCTTCGAGCCGTCGTCGAAATCGGGCAGGCGCGTCACCGGATCGACGATGACATTCTCGAGCACGGTGCCGAAGCGCGCGGTGGTGGCGTAGATCTCGGGCTCGGCCTCGCGCGACAGGCGGATCGTCTTGGCGTAGCAGCCGCCTTCGAAATTGAAGACGCCCTTCGTGCGACCAGCCATGCTCGTCGTCGCCGAGAAGAATGCGCGAGGCATCGGCCGAAAGCGTGGTTTTGCCGGTGCCCGAAAGGCCGAAGAAGATCGCCACATCTCCGGCCGGGCCGCAATTCGCCGAGCAATGCATCGGCATGACGCCCTTCGCCGGCAAAATATAATTGAGATAGGTGAAGACCGATTTCTTCATCTCGCCCGCATAGCTCGAGCCGCCGATGAGCACGATCTTGCGCGTGAAGTCGCAGGCGATGATGGTTTCGCTGCGCGCCCCATGGCGGTCCTTGTCGGCCTTGAAGGAAGGCAGATCGACGATGGTGAGATCGGGCAGGAAATTCGCCAGCTCGCCGGGCTCGGGGCGAATCAAGAGATTGCGGATGAACAAGCGAGTGCCAGGCATATTCGGTGAAGACGCGGGCGCGCACGCGGTGGGCGGGCTCGGCGCCGCCGTAGAGATCCTGGACGAACAGCTCGCGGCCTCGCGCATGGGCGATGAAATCTCCGAGCAGCGCCTCGAATTGGGCTGGCGTGATCGCGCCGTTGTTCGCCCACCAGATCTCGCCTTCGGTCGTTTCGTCCTTGACGATGAACTTGTCCTTGGGCGAACGGCCCGTATGGACGCCGGTATCGGCGACGAGCGCGCCGCCATGGGCGAGGCGCGCCTCGCCGCGCTTGAGCGCCTCTTCGACCAGAAGCGGGGCGTCGAGATTGGCGTAGACGCGCTTGAGCTTCTCGAAGCCGAATGCCTCGGGCCCTTGCGCGGCGTTCAACGTCCCGATCACGTCCATGCGCAGTTTCCTTCCCTGGAAATCGAGAGGCTTGCTTCGCCCTTGCCGCACCGCGGTCTCCTGACCCCCCTCGAAACAATTGATAATCCGTGATCGCCGCAAAGAAAAGTCGCGCGATCCGCGCCGTCAGGCTATCACATTCCTGCCGGGCGGGTACGCCGAAAGGATGAACGGCGCCTGCCGGGCGCGGTTCCGGTCAGGGAAGGAAGACGATGACACAGGCGACGAATCGAGAGGCGGGCCCAACCACGCGCCCGCCCGGGCGCGGACGCATCTATGAGGACATCACGGCGACGATCGGCGACACGCCGATCGTGCGGCTGAAACGCCTCGCCGCCGAGAAGCGCATCAAGGCCAATCTCCTGGCGAAGCTCGAGTTCTTCAACCCGATCGCGAGCGTCAAGGACCGCATCGGGGTGAGCATGATCGACGCGCTCGAGCGCGACGGCAAGGTCAAGCCGGGCGGCACGCTCATCGAGCCGACCTCGGGCAATACCGGCATCGCGCTTGCCTTCGTCGCCGCGGCACGCGGCTATCGGCTGATCCTCACGATGCCGGAGACGATGTCGGTCGAGCGGCGCAAGATGCTGGCGCTTCTCGGCGCCGAGCTGGTGCTGACGCCGGGGCCTCTCGGCATGAAGGGAGCCGTCGACAAGGCCGAGGAGCTTCAGAAGGAAATCGCCGGCTCGGTCATCCCTGGCCAGTTCGACAATCCGGCGAACCCGGAGATCCATCGCCGCACCACGGCCGAGGAGATCTGGAACGACACCGGCGGCGAAGATCGACGTTTTCGTCGCGGGCGTCGGCACGGGCGGCACCATCACGGGCGTCGGCCAGGTGCTGAAGCCGCGCCGGCCGTCGCTCAGGATCGTCGCGGTCGAGCCCGAGGATTCGCCGCTTCTGTCGGGCGGCAAGCCCGGCCCGCACAAGATCCAGGGCATCGGCGCCAATTTCATCCCCTCGATCCTCGACCGCTCCGTCATCGACGAGGTGGTGAAGATCGGCAACCAGACTTCCTTCGACACGGCGCGCGCATCTGGCGCGGATCGAGGGCATTCCCTGCGGCATCTCTTCGGGCGCGGCGGTCGCGGCCGCGCTCGAGATCGCCGCAAGGCCCGGCATGGAGGGCAAGAACATCGTCATCATCATCCCCTCCTTCGCCGAGCGCTATCTGTCGACGGCCCTTTTCGAGGGGATGTGACGGACAGCCACTCCCATTTCGTCATGCCGCACTTGGTGCGGGCATCCACGCCTTTCCTTGCCTTTTCGGCCCGCCGTCTCAATCGCCGCGGAACAGCGCGATCACCTCCTGCGGTATCGCCTGCGACTTCATCTTCGTCGGATCGTCGGGGTGGTGGCCGACCCACACGCGCGTCTCGCGGCCCTCGACCGCGAGCGCGCCGTCATTGAAGAGACGATGCGAGACGTCGAAGCTCGATCGCTTGAAGCTCGTGATCGAGCTTTCGATCACGAGCGTGTCGCCGAAGCGCGACGGCAGGATGAATTTCGCCTGCGTCTCGACGAGCGGGATGCCGATGATGCCGAAGCGCCTGATGAGCTGCGGCTTGGGCAGGCCGACATGGGCGAACAGCCCTGCCGTCGCGGCGTCGAACCATTCGAAGAAGCGCGGGTTGAACACGATCCCGGCCGGATCGCAATGCCCCCACTCGACCAGTATCTCCCGCTTGCCGACCACTGCCAAAGCCGATCTCCCGAAGTTCAGATTGCCCGACGCCGATCTCGTCCGAAGTGCGAAACCATCTATGTGGATCCTTGCGAGCTTTCGGCACCCTGGCCGCCTTCATGTTCAGCCATGGGCCTTCCTCAACCGATTGAGATGACGGATGCGGGCGGCGGCGCCGCGTAAAGGGCTTCGACCTCGCCCGCGCGCCGGGTGAGCACGGCGCGCTGATTGATCGAACCCTTGTCGGTGATCTCGTTTGCGTCGATCGAGGGCGGCTCCTCGAGGAGGAGCAGCCGCGCGATGCGCATCGAGGAGCCGTTGGCGGCCCGCGCGAACCTCGCGAGGAGACGCGAGAGCTTGGCGCGTGTCGCTCGATGCCGCAGAACCTCGGCCTCGCCGCTCGCGGCGGAAAGCTCGGCGCACAAGCTTCGGCAAGCCTCGAGGTCGGGAAACACCAAGGCGCAGACCTCGTCCCGGTCATGGCCCGCGATCACCACATCCTTGGCATAGGGCGCGAAGGCCGTGAGAAAGGCCTGACGCAAGCTGCCGACCGTGACCCAGGTGCCGGTCGCCAGCTTGAAATTCTCGGCGATGCGGCCGTCGAAGCAAAAGCCTTTGGATTCATCCTTCTCGTCGAGAAAGCGCAGCGCGTCGCCGAAGCGGTAATAGCCCTCCTCGTCGAAGGCCTTGCGCGTGACCTCCTCGTCGCGCCAATAGCCGGGCGTGATGTTCGGGCCGCGCACGCGCCCTTCGAGCTTGTCGCCGACCGGCGCGAGCTTCACCTCGACGCCGGGAAGCGGCACGCCGACGGCACCGGCCCGGCTCGTCTCCGGCGTCGTGAATATGGCGGACGGCGCGGTCTCGGTCGCGCCGAGCCCGGTGAGCATGGCGATGCGTTCCCCGCAAGTCTCGAAGCTGAGCTCCGCGATCTCGTCCCACACGGTTTGCGAGAGGCTCGCGCCCGCGTAGAACATCACTTTGAGCCGGCTGAAGAAATTTTCGCGCAAGGCGCGATCCTGGCGCAAGAAGGGCAGGAGCGCCTCGAAGCCGCGCGGCACGTTGAAATAGATGGTCGGCGCGATCTCGCGCAGGTTGCGCACCGTGCGCTCGATGGCGCCGGGCATCGGCTTGCCGTCGTCGATATGGAGCGAGCCGCCATTATGGATGGCGATGCCGATGTTGTGGTTGCCGCCGAAAGTGTGGTTCCACGGCAGCCAATCGACGAGCACCGGCGGTTCATCTTCGAGGAAAGGCAGATGCGCCGCGATCATCGCCTGGTTCGAGCAGAGCATGCGCTGCGTGTTGATCACGCCCTTGGGCATGCCGGTCGAGCCGGAGGTGAAGAGGAATTTCGCGATCGTGTCGGGCGTGGTGCGCGCATGGGCGGCGTCGACTTCGCCGGCGTCGCCTCGACTCGCCGCAGAGATCGGCGAAGGCGGTGGCCTTGCGGTGGGCGGGCTCGCGCTCGCCGACGCACGATCTCCGCATCCGCGGGCGCGCAAGCCGCGATCGCGCGCGAGAACGCTCTCGCCGTTGCGCCGCGAAGACGAGGCCTGGCGTCAGCGTCGCGAGGATATGGCGCAGCTTGCCGAAATCCGACGACATCAGCGAATAGGCGACCGAGATGGGCGCGTAAGGGATGCCGACATGCATGGCGGCGAGCCCAAGAAGCGCATGCTCGATGCCGTTGTCGGAGAGAATCGCGACCGGGCGCTCGGCGAGAGATCGCGCGCAAGAAGCGCCGCGCCGATGCGCCGAACGAGCGCCATCGCCTCCCCGTAGGAGAGGCGGCGCCAATCGCCGTCGCTCGCCGCGCTGCGCCAGGAAGAGTACGCTCGGGCGCGAGCGCGCGCCCAATGCGCCAGGCGCTCGGTGAGGCGTTCCGGATAAGGGCCGAGCCGCACGGGCGAACGCGCGTAGATCGTTCCGTCGGCACGCTTGTCGAGGAGAATTCCCGCTTCGCCGAGGCCGCACCGGCCTCATCGGTCTTGACATCGTACTTTCCCGGCGCCTTTCGACTTCGAGGCGCTGCAGTCCGACGGGGCGAGGATCGGGACCATGTTCGCGGGCCCATTTGCCGGTCACGCGGCGGAAAAATCAATCGCGGAATTTGCCCGCGTCAGTTTCGACCCGAAGCAACCGCCCTTGCGTCCGCATGGCAGTTGCGGCCACAATCGCGCGATCGTTGAAGGAGGCCGCCAATGAAAAGAATTTTCGTGGTCGCGCTCGCCGTCGCGGCGATGCTCGGCGCCGGCGAGGCGCAAGCGCAGAAGAAGACGCTGGTCATCGGCATGGGCTCGGCGGATGCCGGCAAGCTCGATCCGCACATCGCCTCGACCACGCCCGACAAGGGCCTGCTGCAATACATCTTCAACGGGCTCGTGCGCATCAGGCCGGGCCAGATCAGCCCCGACACGATCGAGCCCGACCTCGCCGAGAGCTGGACCTCGAACCCGACGGCGGCACCGAATGGACCTTCAAGATCCGCCAGGGCGTGCAATGCCATTCGGGCTATGGCGAGTTCACCGCCGAGGACGCGGCCTATTCGCTCAAGCGCGCCGCCAACAAGGCGACCTCCTCCTACTCCAACGATTTCTCGAGCATCGACAAGGCGGAAGCCGTCGACAAATACACGTTGAAGATCACGCTGAAGGCCCCGGTCGCCGGCTTCCTCGGCTACGTCGCCAACATCAACGGCGGCAACATGGTGTGCAAGAAAGCCGCCGAGGAGATGGGCGACGGCTTCTCCAAGAAGCCGATCGGCACCGGCCCCTTCATGTTCGCGGAATATCAGCCGCAGCAATTCGTGCGCCTTGTCGCCAACAAGCAATATTTCCGCGGCGCGCCGCATGCTCGACGAGATCGTCTATCGCTACATCCCGTCCGATTCGAGCCGCGACCTCGCCTTCCAATCGGGCGAGCTCGACATGATCTACGGCAAGCAGGACCAATCCTGGGTCGACCGCACCAAGCAGCTCCCGGGCGTCAAGGTGATCGCCATGGAGCCCGGCGAGTTGTCGACGCTCTTCCTCAACGTCACGGTGAAGCCGCTCGACGATTTGCGCGTGCGCGAGGCCATCGCCTATGCGGTCGACCGCAAGTCGATCGTCGCCTTCAAGGGGGCCGGCACCTCGCGCGAGGCGGTCTCGGTCGTGCCGTCGGGCTATCTCGGCACGGACGAGCAGGCCCCGCTCTTCCCCTATGATCCCGCGAAGGCGAAGGCGCTTCTCGCGGAGGCCGGCTACCCGAACGGCATCACGGTGAAGTCGATCCACACGACGCTCACCGGCATGCAGACCTTCCTCCAGGCGATCCAGGCGCAATTGAAGAAGTCGAGCATCAATCTCGACATCGAGGAGGTGGAGCACGCGACCTATCACGCGCAGATCCGCAAGGACCTTTCGCCGCTCGTGCATTACCAGGCGGCGCGCTTCCCGATCGCCGATGTCTACCTCACGCAATTCTACGATTCGGCCTCGATCGTCGGCACGCCGACGGCGGTGACCAATTTCTCCCATTGCAATGTCGCCGATGCGGAGATTCACGCGGCGCGCGTCGAGACCGATCCGGCAAAGCAGAAGGAGTTGTGGAAGACCGCACAGGACAAGATCATCAAGGCCGTTTGCGGCATTCCGGTCTATGAGCAGTTGCAGCTCTGGGCCTGGAAGGACAATCTCGATCTCGGCTACGACCTGAAGGGCTCGCTCAATCTCGCGCCGCCGGTGACCGAGAAGACGCATTTCACGAAGTGAGGCCGGGGCGCCGGGCGCGGAAATTTGGCGAATGCGGAGGCCTTTAGGCGCCGACCTGACGCGAAATGATCGACGGCCGAAGGGGAAACAGCATGTCTTCGACCTTCGTCGCGGTCGACGCCGCGCAATACGAGCAGATGATGGGACGATGGAGCCGCGAGCTCGCGCGCTCTCTTCATCGATTTCGCCGGGGTGCGCGACGGCGAAAGCATCATCGATGTCGGCTGCGGCACCGGCAGCCTCACCTATCAGCCTTGCTCGACGCGGCGACGCGATCTTCGGCTCACCGGCGATCGATTATGCGCCGGTCTTTCTCGACGCGGCGCGCGCCAAGCCGAAGGCCGCCTCGGTGCGCTTCGAGCAAGGCGGACGCGACCGCGCTGCCCTTCGAGGATGCGAGCTTCGATCGCGCGCTCTCGCTCCTCGTCTTGCATTTCGTTCCCGAATCCAGCGCGCGCCGTCGCCGAGATGCGCCGCGTCGTGAAGTCGGGGGGCACCGTCGCGCGCGGCCGTCTGGGACGGCGGCGGCGGCTATCTGGCGCAACGCCTGTTCTGGGACACGGCGGCCTGCCTCGTGCCGAGCGGAGAGGCAAGGGCGCAAGCGGGCCTACTCCCGCCCGCTGACGCGCAAGGGCGAGATGCGGACGGCCTTCGCCGCGAGCGGGCTTCGTCGGACGTGCGCCGAGACGACGCTCACGATCCGCATGAATTATGCTGGCTTTGCCGATTATTGGGGGCCGATCGCGGCTGGCGAGAGGCCCGCTCGGCGCATTCTTTCAAAAGCTCGACGCCAAGGAGCAGGCCACGGTCGAGCGAGGCGTGCGCGCGCCTTCGAGGGTGGCGCGCCGGACGGGCCGCGCAGCTTCACGGCCTCCGCCTGGGCTTGCGCGGGTCGCGTCCCGTGATCTGCCGCGCGCCCTCGCCTGAGCCGAGGGAGGCGCGTCCATGACGGCCTTCCTCATCCGCCGCATCGGTTTCGCCTTCGTGACCCTGTTCGCGGTGCTGACGCTCGTCTTCGTCATCGTGCGCATCGTGCCGGGCGATCCGGCGCAGGTGATCCTCGGCGATCAGGCGAGCCGCGAGGCGATCGAGGCGATGCATGAGCGGCTCGGCCTCAACAAGCCGATCTCGGTGCAATATGCGGAGTTCCTCGGCGGCGCGCTCAAGGGCGATTGGGGCGTCTCCATGGTGAGCGGGCGCCCGGTCATGGCCGAGGTGCTGAACGTATTGCCCTGGACGATCGAGCTCACCCTCGTGTCGCTTCTCATCGGCGTCGTCATCGGCGTGCCGCTCGGCGTCTGGGCCGCCGTGCGGCGCAACCGCTTCTTCGATTACGTGGCGCGCATCGCCTCGCTCATCGGCCTCTCCTTTCCCGGCCTTCGTCTCGGCGATCATCCTGCTTGTTCCTCTTCGCCATCGAGGTCCATTGGTTCCCGGTGATCTCGGCGCGCTCGGGAAGCCTCGCGGCCTGGACCCAGTCGATCACGCTTGCCGGCGATCAATCTCGGGCTCATCAGCGCGGCCTACATCACGCGCGTCACGCGCTCCGCCATGCTCGAGGTGCTGTCCGAGGATTATGTGCGCACCGCGCGCGCCAAGGGCGTGCCGGCGAGGCTCGTCGTCTGGCGGCATGCGCTGCGCAATGCGCTCATCCCGATCATCACCGTCGTCGGGCTCTACCTCTCGATCCTGATCGGCAATTCGGTGCTCACCGAGATCGTCTTCAGCCGGCCGGGCCTCGGCAAGCTGATCGTCGGCGCCTTGAACCAGCGCGACTACACCATGCTGCAGGGCATGATGGTGATCTACACGCTCGCCGTCGTGATCGTGAACCTCCTCGTCGACATCGCCTATGGCTTCGTCGATCCGCGGGTGAAGCTCGGATGAGCGACATCGCCGCACCCGTCGCACCGCCCTCGCCCGCCTGCCAGCGGCGCTCGCGGCGACGCTGCGCGCCTTCAACACCAACAAGGCCTCCTGGATCGGCCTCGCGATCTTCCTCGTCGGTCGTCGTCGCCGCGATCTTCGCGCCGCTTCATCGCGCCGCATGATCCGCTCGATCAGGACGTTCTCGATCGCCTGAAGCCGCCGAGCGCCGAGCATCTCCTCGGCACCGATTATTACGGCCGCGACACGCTTCTCGCGCCTCCTCTACGGCGCGCGCGTCTCGCTCGTGATCGGCATCGTCTCGACCCTGATCGCCATGGCGGCCGGCACGCTGATCGGCATGCTCGCCGGCTGGCGCGGCGGGCGCTTCGACACGATCACCATGCAGATCATGGACATGCTGCTCGCCTTTCCGTCGCTGATCCTCGGCCTGATCATCGTGGCGATGCTCGGGCCCTCGATCGAGAACATCATCGCGGCGATCGCGCTGACCTCGGTGCCGCCCTTCGCGCGCATCGCGCGCGCGCCGACCATCGCGGTGAAGGGACGCGATTTCGTCGAGGCCTGCCGCTCGCTCGGCTTTTCCGATACGCGCATCCTCGTCGTGCATATCCTGCCGAACATCTTCCCCGAGATCCTGGTGATGGGCTCGCTCTGGCTCGCCAATGCGATCCGCACCGAAGCCTCGCTCGCCTTCATCGGGCTCGGCCTCAAGCCGCCGACCGCCGACCTGGGGCGGCATGATCCGGGAAGGCTTCGAGAACATCCTCGATTTCGGCCTGGCTCGCCATCGCGCCCGGCATGGCGATCCTCATCGTCGTCTTCGCCTTGAATCTCCTCGGTGACGGCTTGCGCGACGCCGTCGATCCGAAGCTGAAGAACGAGGCCTGAGGCTCAGCGGCGAAGGGGGCGCGCGCAAGCGAGGCACCCGCGCCACTATCCAGCGGCCGCGTCCTAGTGTCCTCATCTAGCGCATGGTGCGAATGACGGCGTTCTGAATTTCGATGAACAGACGGCGCTCCCTCCCGTCGGCCGCACGCATCCACTTCATGTTCGATGAGGGACATGGCTGCTTGGACGCGCGCCGCGGCTTGTGGCTCACGACCAGGAAAGCTTTATCAGGCTCAACCTGCGGTAACGGCCTCCGCCAACTCCGTAGCCTCGCGCGATCCGCTTCATGTCGCCATCGAGTGCCACCAAGATCGCGTCATTGATTTCAGCAAAAATGGCAACCGCATGGTCTGGAGACCCTTTTGCCATGCTGCCGTCAAAGAACATGACTTCATGGCCGGCAGCCTTGAACACGCGCCCGACCGAAACGGGAACGCCTTCATCCAGAAAAAATCTGAGGACCGGCCGATCCGCGCTCACGCCGCCAGGGCAGCCTTTCCGCCGCGAATGACGGCATCGATATCGGCCGCTTTCAGACCTGGATATTCCTTGATGATGGCTTCACGAGAAAATCCATCTTCGAGGAACCGCATAATGGCGGCAACCGGAATACGCGTTCCGGCGACCACGGGCGCGTTATGCGCGACGTAGCGATGTTTCTCGAGCTTGCCCACGGTCGATGGGTCTCGCCGCTTTAAGGCCTTGGCCTCCCGCTCGACCTCGGCAATCACGTCGAGGATCGGAAGCAGCACGTATTGACCGTCGAGCACGCCAACGGTCAAACCGGTCTACGGGGTCATCGAATTGAACCTTCCGGTTCCAGACCTTCAACTTGATATCGGCCCAGGGCAATTTGCCATGGGTCGAAAGCTTTTCGGCAACTTCCCGAAGCTGAGGAAGTGAGACACCGTGCTTGCCCTTCAATAGGCTCAGGGTGCGCAGCGCCACCACGTCCTTGAACGAATAGACCCGTGAATAGGGCGCTTTGCGATTCTCATCGGCGTATTGCGGGTGGAAAAAGCCAGTTTTATCCCAATAGGCGAGCTGCCCCATTGTGAGGCCGGCCAGCCGAACTACGTGTTCCGGAGCAAAGGCGTCTTTGAGACTGGTAATATCGCCCATTTCGCCCTCCCTCGCCTGTGTCGGTGCCATCAAAGGCTTAGCAAGTGATGATGCATTTTGGCGATCGCATGTAAACATCCCCAGCCACTTAGACAATCCGATGAATGCCGAGGCCCATTTTTGATTTTGGGGCCGGCCTTAAATGCTCCCTCACGGCGAATCGCCAGAATTGGCCGGCGCTCATATCGGGTTTTTGAAGCAAATATGCGTCAAATTTATCCGTTCCGCGCATATGGGTGATTTTTAGACGCTGTTTTTCCGCATCAATTCTATCGATTCTGGCCTTGCCGTTTTGCGACGCAGCAGAGTCCCTATATGATGCTGCAATGCACAATGCTCAAAAGCTCAGGAGCGCGCTTCGCGCGCTCATCTCTCCCGTTCTGAGGCAGGTCACCGGCGAGGCGCCCTCGACGTCACCGCCGCCGGCGCCTGCCGCGAACGCCGGCGGCGGGCGCGCCCGAAGCGCGCGCGCAAGGGGCTTCGCCTGTCGCTCGCCCTGCAAGGCGGCGGTTCCTTCGGCGCCTTCACCTGGGGCGTTCTCGACCGCCTTCTCGAGGAAAAGGATGTCGCCTTCGACGCGGTGAGCGGGGCGAGCGCGGGCGCGATCAACGCGGTGATCTTGAGCTCCGGCCTCGCGCGCGGCGGAAGGGAAGGCGCCCGCGAGGCGCTCGCTCAATTCTGGGAACAGGCTTCGCGCGCGGCGCCGAGCCATGCGGGCGTGCGACATCCCTCAGGGCTCGCGCTCGATCTTTCGACGCGCCTCATGTCGCCCTACCAGTTCAACCCGCTCGATTTCAACCCGCTGCGCGCGCTTTTGGGCGAGGTCGATTTCGACGCGCTGCGCAAGGACCCGCCGCTTCGGCTTCTGATCGGCACGACGCGTGTGAGCGATGGGCGGCTTCGGATCTTTCGCGAGCATCAGATCACGAGGGACGTCGTTCTCGCCTCCGCCTGCCTGCCGCTCTTGCAGCACGCGGTGACCATCGACGGGGAGGAATATTGGGACGGCGGCTACGCGGCGAACCCGCCGATCCTGCCGCTCGTCACCGCCTCGCGCGCCTCCGATGTCTTGTCGTGCAGATCATCCCGACGCAAGGCGAGGAGCTGCCGCGCACCTCGCCGCAGATCATCCGGCGCTTGAACCAGATGACCTTCAACAACTCGCTCTCCACGATCTCGAGAACCTCTCCTCGATGATGGAATTGGCCAAGGAACAAGGTGGCGAAGGTCGAATGTCGCGCAAGCTGCGAAGACTCAACCTGCATCGCCTCTCGGCAGAGGACCGGGTGCCCGATCTGCGCGAGATGAGCGCCTTCAACCTCGATGGCGATTTCCTCGCTCCGCTGCGCGATGCCGGACGCGCCGCCGCCGCCGAATGGCTCGAGCGCGCAGCGCAACGATGAGCCTGCGCGCCGCTGAAACCGGCGAACCAGGAGGCTGCCCTACTCGGCGTGAGTTCTCGCGCCGATGTCTCGGGTTCGTCGCGGCCATGTTCCAGCCGGCGATTCGTCTGCGCCTTTCCGATGACTTGCGGCGGCGGCCGAGTCCCCTTCAGAACGCGGGCAGGTAATTGACCTCGACAGGGGTGCGGCACGCTTTGCCGGCGCAGCTCACGAACAGGCTGTCGAGCGTCACGAAGGAGGCCGAGGCGCCTGGCGCGAGCGTCGCATAGGCGGAGTCGCTCGGCCGATCGCCCCTGCCGATCGCGGATCTCGATCGGCTCCGTGCCGAGATTGGTGATGACGACAATGTGATAGGCCCCCTCGGCCGCGCCGTGCTCGGCCGTGTAGGCGACCGCGAAGGCCTGCTCATCGGCGATGAAGGAAAGATCAGCCGCCGCCGCGAGCGAAGGCGTGAAGCACGAAGGCAAGGGCGGCAATGATGTGCGAGCGCATGGCGCGATGCCTTCGGCTTCATGCCCCTCCCGCAGGCGGCGACCCGTCGAAATCTCATCATCCGATATCCGGGCGCATTTCTCCTTCGCGGCGTGAGCCCGCGAATCTGCGCATTCCTCCGATGTTTCATCGCGCTGGCAAGCGCTTTATCGTCCGCCCTTTGCACTCGCATCGTCGTCCGGCAGGCGCGACCCTCGCGTCTGTCGCCATGCAGCTAAGATGCGCAGGCGTGAATTAGCTGAACGCTAACGGTTGGAATGGAAGTTAGGCTTCATGTAAAAGGGGGGTCCGCCGCGCTAATTGGGTCATGGTCATGAGTAAGCTCTCCAAGCTTTTTGGACGCAAACAATCGGAATCGGGAAGCGAAGCGCTTTCCGGCGTGACCGCGCTCGCCGCCATCCGGACAGTGGCGATCGACGGCCTCGAGGCCGACAGCTTTGCGGATGTGGGCGTGCGCCTCGGCGAGGAAAACGAGTCCCTGCGCAACCTCCTCATCGACGCCGGCCGCAAGATCAATGAGTTCGACGAATTCAAGGACGCCTTCATCAAGATCATGGAGCCCGCGAACAAGGCTTTGCGGTCGCTCGAGGTCGAGAAATCGCAAAACATTCCTTGCGGCGCAATTTCAGCCAGGTGCGCGCCACCTATGAGACGCTGCAGGTCGAATATCGCGAGATCGAGAAGAAGGCCTCGACGCTCAAGGGCGAGAATGAGACGGCTGCGCCACGAATTGGACCTTTCGCGCCAAGCCGTGCGCGATCTCGAGAGCACGCGCACCGAGCTGACCAACGAGCTCACGAGCAAGCGCGCCGAGATCGTCGAGCTCGAGCGTCATCTGGAAAGGGAGACGGCCCAGGTCCGCGCCTTCAGCGAGGACAATCAGACGCTGCGCGACCAAAGCGCCATGGCGGACAAGCGGATCGGCCTTTTGGAAGCCGATCTCGCGGCCGCGCGCGACAAGGTCGTGCTGCTCGAGGACGACAAGCGCTCGCTGCAGATCCTGCTCGACCAGACCAATGCCGAGCTCACCCGCGTCACCCAGCGCCTGACCGACACCGACAACGCCTTGACCATCGCCAAGACGCGCATCGTGCAGGTCGAAGGCACGGTCGCGGAGATCGAGACCGAGCGCAACAAGCTCGTCGCCGCGGTCGACGAGGCCAATGAGCGCTACCGCAGCGGCTACAGCGCGCTCAACATGCAGGTGAGCGCCTTGCAGGCGCGCGCCGCGACCGCCGAGAAGCTTCTCGCCGAGACGCGGCAAAACCTCGTGGCGCGCACCGAGGAGGCGAGGAACGCCGACCGGGCCGCGATGGAGTCCGCCTTCGGCCGCAACAAGGCCGAGAAGAAGCTCACCGAGATGGAAGCCTCGCGCGAGGCGCAGGACGCGCAAGTCCGCGGCCTCGAGCAGTCGCGCGCCACCCTCGTCGAGCGGGCGACCGCGCTGTTGAACACGGTGAAGAAGCGCGAGGCGCAATTGACGCGTGCCGAGGAACGCATCCAGCTGCTCACCGATCGCGTCGAGCACAGCGAGGCCGATCTGCAAGCGAGCCGCACGGCGTTCGAGAAGCGCATCGAGGATTTGAACGGGACGCTCGAGCGCGAGCGGCTCGAGCATTCCGTGGTGGAAGGTTCGCTCGAAGCGGCCCGCAAGGATCGCGCTCAGCTCCAGCGCGAATTGACGAAGCTCCAGGCGACGCTGCGACGAGGCGCTTTCGCGGAGGAGAAGGACGTGCCCGAAGCCGCACAAGACGAAGCCGCCGCAATGGGTTCGGGCGGCGTCGAGCCGATCATCAAGGCGTGAGGAAACCTTTCCGTTCACCCGCGAAGGCGGGGACCGGGGTCTTCTCGCGCTTGCCTTAAAGATCTAGATTCCCGCTTTCGCGGGAATGAGCGGTGATGATGTGAGGGGCAAACCTTTCCGCTCATCCCCGCGAAGGCGGGGATCCAGATCTTTCCGGCTTGTCTTAAAACATCTGGATTCTCACTTTGCGGGAATGAGCGCGCAGGCGCGGTAGCCAACGGCGCGCGCCCAGGCAATAATCCCGCCCATGCCCGTTTCCGATCCTCAACCCGTTCTTTCCGTCCGCGACCTTTCGGTCGCCTTTCGCGTCGACGACGTCTGGCGGCCGGCCGTCGAAGATCTGTCCTTCGATGTCGGCGCGCGCCAGACCGTCGCGATCGTCGGCGAATCGGGTTCCGGCAAGAGCGTCACGGCACTCTCGGTGATGCGGCTTCTTCCGGCCGCCAACAGCCGGGTCGAGGGCGTGATCCGTCTCGACGGCCGCGACCTCCTGCAACTCCCCGAGGAGGAGATGCGCAATGTGCGCGGCGACAAGCTGTCGATGATCTTCCAGGAGCCGATGACGAGCCTCAACCCGGTGCTCACCATCGGCTTCCAGATCGCCGAGGCGCTGATGCATCATCGCGGGCTCGACCGGGCGGCGGCCGAGGCCGAGGCGCTGCGCATCCTCGAGCGGGTGCGCGTGCCCGCCGCGCGCGAGCGCCTGCACGAATATCCGCATCGGTTCTCCGGCGGCATGCGCCAGCGCGTCATGATCGCGATGGCGCTCGCCTGCAAGCCGAAGCTGCTGATCGCCGACGAGCCGACGACCGCGCTCGACGTCACCGTGCAAGCCCAGATCCTCGAGCTCGTCAAGCTCTTGCAGGATGAAGAGGGCATGTCGGTCGTCTTCATCACCCATGACATGGGCGTGGTCGCCGAGATCGCCGACCGGGTCGTCGTGATGTGGAAGGGCGAGAAGGTGGAGGAGGGCGAGGCGGCCGCGCGTGCTGGAGCATCCCGAGCACCCTTACACCAAGGCGCTGCTCGCCGCCGTGCCGCGCCTCGGCTCGATGAAGGGCGACGCGAAGCCGAAGCCCTTTCCCGAGCCCGATGGCGAAGCCCCTTCCGCATCGGGCATCGACCTCGACCCGGGCTCCCGGGCCGCTGCTGCCGCTGCGTGACGGCCTCGACGGCGCGCAACAGGGAAAGCACGGATCGCGCAAGGCTCGCCCGCCAGCCGCCCGATTCTCGAGGTCGCGAATCTCGTCACCCGCTTTCCCATCCGCTCGGGCGTTTTCGGCAGGGTCAAGGCGCGCGTGCATGCGGTCGAGGACGTGTCCTTTTCGCTGCACGCGGGCGAGACGCTCGCGCTGGTCGGCGAATCCGGTTGCGGCAAGTCGACGACCGGACGCTCGATCCTGCGGCTCGTCGAGCCCAATGCCGGGCGCGTTCTCTTCGAGGGCCAGGATGTGCGCGCGCTCGATCCGCGAGGGCCTGCGCCGCATGCGCCAGCGCATGCAGATGATCTTCCAGGACCCGTTCGCGAGCCTCAATCCGACGAAAGAGCGTCGGCGCCGCCATCGCCGAGCCGATCATCGTGCACGGCCTTGCCTCGAAGCGCGAGGCGCGCGAGCGCGTCGCCGAGCTGTTGCGCAAGGTCGGCCTCACGCCCGACATGGCGGGGCGTCTTCCCGCATGAATTCTCGGGCGGCCAGCGCCAGCGCCTCGCCATCGCGCGCGCGCTTGGCCTCGCGCCGAGACTGATCGTCGCGGACGAGGCGGTCTCGGCGCTCGACGTCTCGGTGAAGGCGCGCGTCGTCAATCTGATGATGCGGCTTCAGGCCGAGATGGGGCTCGCCTTCCTCTTCATCTCGCATGATATCGCGGTCGTCGAGCGGGTCAGCCACCGCATCGCCGTGATGTATCTCGGCGAGATCGTCGAGATCGGCCCGCGAGCCGCGATCATCGAGAACCCGCGCCATCCCTATACGCGGAAGCTGGTCGCGGCCGTGCCTTCGCCCGATCCGGCGCGCCGCTCGATCCGGCGCGGCCTTTCGAACGAGGAAGTGCCGAGCCCGATGAAACCGGCCGATTACGTCCCGGTGCCGCGCCTTTATCGCGAGGTCTCGCCGGGCCATGTCGTGCAGGAATTCGCCGCGTGAACCAAGAGGCCTTGGTTGTGCTCGCGAGCGGGTCAGCGCACGCCGCGATCTCGACTCTTGGAGCCGAACCGCAGGACTGGAGCGTCGATGGAAATCCCCTCATCTGGCCGGGCGATCCGGCCTGGTGGCCAAAGCAAAGCCCGATCCTGTTTCCCGTCGTCGGCTGGACCCGCAATGGCGAGATGCGGATCAAGGGAAAGCGCTATCCGCTCGGCCTTCACGGCTTTGCGTCGACGCAAGATTTCGAGATCGAGTGCGACACGCAATGAGAGCGTGCGCATGCAGCTTCGCGACAATGCGGCGACACGCGCGCTTTATCCTTTCGGCTTCGCGCTCGAGGTCGACTACACGCTTTCGCCGACGAGCCTTGCGGCGAACTTCACGGTGCACAACCTTGGCGCCGAGGCGCTGCCCTACGCGCTCGGCCTGCACCCGGGCTTCGTCTTCCCATTGGCGGGCGGCGCGCCGCAAGCCCATGAGGTCGTGTTCGACGAAGAGCGTTTCGCCGCAAGTTCCTCGGATCGCACCCGGCGGGCTGATCGCGCGGGACTCTCGCAAGGTGCCGCTCGAAAGCGGCAGATTGCGGCTCGCGCCCGAGCTGTTCGCCAATGACGCGCTCTGCTTTCTCGACGCGGCGAGCACGGATGTGGCTTATGCCAATGGGAGCGGCGCGGCGATCGAGATCTCGGTCGAGGATTTTCCTCACGTGGCGCTCTGGACGAAGCCCGGCGCGCCCTTTCTCTGCATCGAATGCTGGACGGGCCATAGCGACCCGGAAGGTTTCGAAGGCGACATTTTCGAAAAGCCCTCGATGCGCCTTCTCGGCGCCGGCGCGAGCGCGCGCCATGAAGTCACCTACGCATGGCGCTCGGCTTCGCGACGCTCGCAATCTTGAGTTCCGGATTGCCTCCATCCCCGACATCCGAATTCCTGATCGGTCGAATTCTTGGCGAATGGTGCGAATTCTTGGCGAACGGCGTGTCCACGGCTATGTTTTCTCCTCGATCAGACGGCCGGAGATGATGGATGAGTGAATGTGGCGCGCTTCAAGGGTCGCGCCGCGGTCGTCACGGGCGGCGCCTCGGGCATAGGACTTGGCGTCGCGCGTCGCCTCGCGGCGGAAGGCGCGCGCTTGTCGCTCTGGGACCGCGACGCGACGAGGCTCGCCGAGGCTGCGGCCGAGCTCGGCGGCGCCCATCAGGTCATGCTCGACCTCGTCGATCCCTCCGCCGTCGAGCGCGCGGCGCGCGATGCCGCCGCGCATCTCGGCGGCATCGACATCCTCGTCGCGAGCGCCGGCATCACCGGCCCGAACGCGACGCTCGCCGATTATCCGGTCGAGGAGTGGAAGCGCGTCTTCGACGTCAACGTGCACGCGCTCTTCTATTGCAACAAGGCCGCGGTCGCCCATATGCGGGCCAAGGATTACGGCCGCATCGTCAACATCGCCTCGGTCGCCGGCAAGGAGGGCAATCCCAACGCCTCCGCCTACAGCGCCAGCAAGGCCGCGGTGATCGGGTTGACGAAATCGCTCGGCAAGGAGCTGGCGCGAAGACCGGAATTCGCGTCAATTGCGTGACGCCGGCCGCGGTAAGAACGCCGATCTTCGATCAGATGAAGCAGGAACATATCGATTTCATGCTCTCGAAGATTCCGATCGGCCGCTTCGGCCTCGTGGAAGAGATGGCGGCCTTGATCGCCTGGCTCGCGAGCGAGGAGTGCTCGTTCTCGACCGGCGCGGTTTTCGATGCTCTCCGGCGGGAGAGCGACGTATTGACATGAGCGAGGCGATCTGCGACGCGTTTCGCGACAGGCGCATCGGAGCGCAGGCGGGCCAGGCGACCTCGATGACTAGCCCGCCCCCGCCAACGCAGCGCCATCGTCGATCTCAACGAGCGTTCGCGCGAGATTTTCCGCCAGATCGTCGAGGCCTATCTCGCGACGGGCGAGCCCGTCGGCTCGCGCAATCTGTCGCGGCTGATCCCGATGACCTTGTCGCCGGCGAGCGTGCGCAACGTCATGGCCGATCTCGAATCGACGGGCCTCATCTACTCGCCGCATGCGAGCGCCGGCCGGCTGCCGACCGAGCTCGGCATGCGCTTCTTCGTCGACGCGCTTCTCGAGGTCGGCGATCTGTCGAGCGAGGACAGGGCCCGCATCGACGCCGAGGTCAAGGCGAAGTCCGAAGGCCGCACGCTCGATGCCGTGCTGCGCGAGGCCACCTCGCTGCTCTCGGGCCTGTCGCGCGGCGCCGGCGTCGTGGTCACGACCAAGAACAACGCGCGGCTCAAGCATGTGGAATTCGTGCAGCTCGAGCCGCGCCGCGCCCTCGTCGTGCTCGTCTCGGACGACGGCTCGGTCGAGAACCGCGTCGTCGCGTTGCCGCCGGGCCTGCCGGCTTCGGCGCTCGTCGAGGCCACGAATTTCCTCAACGCGCGCATTCTCGGCAAGACGCTCGCCGAGTTGCGCGCCGACCTGCAAACCTCGCGCGCCGCGGTCGAGCGCGAGATCGACGCGCTCACCGCCGGCTTGATCGAGGCCGGGCTCGCGAGCTGGACGGGCGGCGGCGACAGCCGGCAATTGATCGTGCGCGGCCAGGCGAACCTCCTCGAGGATCTCAAGGCGACCGAGGATCTCGACCGCGTGCGCCTTCTTCTCGCCGATCTCGAGACGCAGCGCGAGGTGGTCGAGCTTTTGGCGCGCGCCGAGGAGGGCGAAGGCGTGCGCATCTTCATCGGCTCGGAGAACAAGCTGTTCTCGCTCTCCGGCTCGACCATGATCGCCGCCCCCTTCAAGATCGGCCATGAGAAGATCGTCGGCGTTCTCGGCGTCATCGGCCCGACGCGGCTGAACTACGCCCGCATCATCCCGATGGTCGACTATACGGCCAAGGTGGTCTCGACGCTCATCGACAGCGGCAGGTGAGGACTTCGCGATGGCTCCGAGGCGCTCTCAAGGCTTCGGCGAGATGTGCCAGCTCATGACGATCGAGGCGGTGAAATCGAGCTTCGCCGGCGGGATGATCTGCAGATATTTGCGTGCAGCCGAGGGAAGATCGTAAGCGACCTGACCTTGCGGGGAAGCCCGCGCGTCCGAGATCGAAGCAAGATCATCGAGCCTCACGCCCGCCGCGTCGGCGAGCACCTCGGCTTGGCGCTTGGCATCGGCGACCGCGTCGCGTCGCGCCTCGTCCATGGGGACATGCTCATCCGCGACGTGGAAGGAGGCCGTGCGCATCTCGAGGAGCCCGGACGAGGCAAGCTCGCCGATGACGGCGTTGAGCCGATCGATTCTTCCGAGCTTGAGGCTGTAGCTCGTCGTCGCCGTATACGAAGGTGGAGGCGTCGGCCCGTTGGGCGCCGGATGAGGCGGGGGTGATTCGCCGATCGAGAAACGGCTGCTTTCGGTCTCGACGCCTTCGCTCTTGAGGGATTGGAGGAGCGTGTCGACGCGCGGCACGAGGGTCTTGCTGGCCTCAACCGCGCCCTCGATGGTCGGAGCCTTGGCGAGAAGCTCGACAGTGAGCCTCGCATAATCGGGCTTGGCCTCGGCTCGGCCGTTTCCCTCGACTGTGAGAAGGGAACGGGTCGAGGATTGCGACGACGAAGCGGATTGGGCCAAGGCGCCCCGCCCAGGAAGCATGGCGGCAAGCATCGCGGCGAGAAGCGAGAGGACGAAGGCGGTCTTGCGCATTTTGCGCTCCCAATGTCGGTCATCCGCATTTCCCTTGCGAATATGTCCGCAAGCCGACCGAAAAATCCGCGCAATGATGGTCGAGCGCTCGTGGCTACGCCTTGCTCATAATCGCGTCACGATCTCTGGTGATGAGAGACGAGGCGCGATATTCTTGACGTTTCGGACGTTGCGGGGCGCGCGATGGAGAGTTACATGGGTTTGTTCCTGCGAGGCCCACGCCTCGTCATGGCCGCCACGAGCGCGGCCCTCCTCGTCTTCACCTCCCTGGCGGTTGCGCAAGAAGGCGAGCCCGCGGCCAAGCCCGGCGCGCCCCATTCGGCCGCGACCGCAATCGCGCCTTCGGGCGAGCGTCCGGAAGGGCAGCCGGGGCAAGGCCATGGACCGGCCCCGGCGCCCAGCCAAGCAAGCGAGCTGCATCGCCTGCCGCCCGATTCCACCACGAAGCAAACGCTCACCCTTCCGGGCCGCACCCTCAATTTCAGCGCGACCGCGGGCTCGATCAGGATTTACGACGGGAAGGGCGAGCCTCAGGCCGATATCGCCTACACGGCCTATCAGCTCGACGGCGCGGAAGCGAAATCGCGGCCCGTGACCTTCGTCTTCAACGGCGGGCCGGGCTCGGCCTCGGCCTGGCTTCAATGCGGCAATGCGGGGCCTTGGCGCTTGTCGATGACGAGCGAGGCGGCCTTTCCTTCGGCGCCTCCCGTTCTCGTTCCGAATGCCGAGACCTGGCTCGATTTCACCGATCTCGTCTTCATCGACCCTGCCGGCACCGGCTATAGCCGCTTCGTCGCGACGGGCGATGAGGTGCGCAAGTACTTCTACTCGGTCGACGGGGACGCGGCCTCGGTCGCCGTCACCATCAGGCGCTGGCTCGAGCAGGCGAACCGCATGCTCTCGCCGAAATATATTCTGGGCGAGAGCTATGGCGGCATCAGGGGGCCGCGCACCGTCTGGAACTTGCAGAAGGAACAAGGGGTCGGCATCAGCGGCCTGATTCTCGTTTCGCCTCTCCTCGACTTCCGCGAATTCCGGGGCTCGAGCCTCCTGCAATATGTCGCGAGCCTTCCCAGCATGGCGGCCGTGATGCGCGAGACGAAAGGCCCCGTGACCCGCGCCGATGTGCAAGATGTCGAGCGCTACGCCGCGTCGGATTTCCTCATCGACGAGCTGAAAGGCCAGAGCGACCCGCAAGCGCTCGACCGGCTGAGCGACAAGGTCGCATCCCTCATCGGGCTCGATCGAAGCTTCGTGCGCCGTCTCGGGGCGCAAATTCCCCCCGAAGCCTTCCGGCGCGAGCTCGACCGGCGTCAGGCCAAGGTGACCAGCGCCTATGACGCGACCGTCACCGGCTATGATCCCTTCCCCGACTCCTACTTCAGCCGTTTCCAGGACCCGCTCATCGATGCGCTGAGTGCGCCGATGACGAGCGCCATGGTCGATCTTTATGAGCATCGGCTCGATTGGAAGCCCGACGGGCATTATGAGCTCTTGAGCGACGCCGTGAACCGCTCGTGGAATTGGGGCGGCGGCCTCAACCCACCCGAATCGCTGACGCAGCTTCGCGAGGCCCTGGCGCTCGACCCCAAGCTCAAGGTGCTCGTCGCCCATGGCTTGTTCGACCTCGTCACCCCCTATTTCGGCTCGAAGATGGAGCTCGATCAGCTCCCCCGTTACGGCTCGCCGGATCGGGTACGCCTCGTCGTCTATCCCGGAGGCCATATGTTCTATTCGCGCGACGCCTCTCGCGCCGCCTTGCGGGACGAAGCCAAGGCGATGATGAGCGTCGATTAGGTTCGGGACGGCCCACCCCGAACGGAGACCGCGAAAAGCGGAAATCGGACTTTAGCTTCGCATGATCCCCAAGAACACTGGATGCCCGCCTTCGCGGGCATGAGCGGAGAGGTTTCACCGCCTCGCTAGTTCACGCGCCTGATCAGAGCGCGCCGTCCCCTACTCGGCCGGCTGAGGCGAGCGAGGCGGGCGAAGGCAGGGGCGCCGGCTCGGCCAATTCGCCTTCCGCCTCGCGCACGCGCTTTTCTTCCGCGCCCGCGATCCATTGCTCGATCTTGTCGAGATACACATAGATCACGGGCGTGATGTAAAGCGTGAGCAATTGCGAGACCGCGAGGCCGCCGACCACCGCGATGCCGAGCGGCTGGCGAAGCTCCGAGCCCGCGCCCGCGCCGACCGCGATCGGCATGACGCCGCAGAGCGCCGCGAAGGTCGTCATCATGATCGGGCGGAAGCGCAGCATGCAGGCTTCCTGGATCGCCTCCGCGGCCGGAATGCCGCGCCGGCGCCGCGTGATCGCGACATCGATCATCATGATCGCGTTCTTCTTCACGATGCCGATCAGCATGAGCACGCCGATGATGGCGATGACGGAAAGGTCGAGGCCGAAGAACTCGAGCGAGAGCACCGCGCCGAGGCCCGCCGACGGCAGGCCGGAGAGGATCGTGATCGGGTGGATGAAGCTCTCGTAGAGAATGCCGAGCACCATGTAGATCACGACCACGGCCGCCAGCGAGCAGAAGCCCTTGCCCGGCAAGCGCCTCCTGGAAGAGCTGCGCCGAGCCGGTGAACACGGTCGACGACCGTCACCGGCATGTTGATGTCGCGCTCGGCGGCGCGGATCGCGGCGATCGCCTGGCCGAGCGCGATGCCGTCGCCGAGGTTGAAGGAGAAGGTCGACCGCCGGCAGTTGGCTCTGCCGGTTCACGGTGAGCGGACCGACGCGAGGGCACGATCGTCGCGACCGCGCTCAGCGGCACGTTCTGGCCGCTCGCCGAGGTGACATAGACGCGCGACAAGCGCGGTGGGGTCGGCCTGGAAGTCCGCGTTGGCCTGGATGATCACCTGATAGTCGTTCGACGGCGTGTAGATCGTCGAGATCTGGCGCGTGCCGAAGGCGTTGTAGAGCGCGTTGCGGATCTGATCGGCCGTGACGCCGAGAATGCCCGCGCGATCGCGGTCGATCTTGATGGTGCGCTGCGGATTGCGCAATCTGCAGGTCGATGTCGACGTCGCGCAGGATCGGGATCTTGCGCAGCTTCTCGAGGAGCGTCGGCGCGAGCTCGAAAAGCTCGTTCAGATCGCGGGCCCGTCACGATGTACTGATAGAGCGCCTTCGACGGGCGCCCGCCGGTGAGGTTGAGGTTCTGCACCGGCTGGGCGACGAAGGTGATCCCGGGCACCGACGTGCTCGCCTGGCGCAGGCGCGCCATGACCTGGAACACGCTGTCGCGTTCGGCGCGCGGCTTCAGCGCGATGAAGAAGAAGCCCTGGTTGGTGGTCGACGAAGCCGATCACCGAGATGTAATAATCGACGGCCGGGTCCTTGCGGATGACATCGGCGAGCGCTTGCTGGCGCGCCGCCATCGCCTGGAAGGAGGTGTCGGCCGCGGCCTCCGAAATGCCGCGAATGAAGCCGGTGTCCTCGAGCGGGAAGAAGCCCTTGGGCACGTCGAGATAGAGCTTCACGCTGAGCGCGAGCGTCGCGAAGGTCACGAGCAGCATGAGGAAGCGCGACCTTGAGCGCGAAGCCTGAGCGTGACCCGATAGGCATTCTGCATGGCGCCGAACACCGCATCGACTGCGCGCTCGAACCAGTTCGCCTCCGCGCCATGGCGTTCGGGCGCGCAACACGCGCGCGCACACCATCGGCGTCAGCGTCAGCGAAACGAGGCCCGACACCAGGATCGCGATCGAGATCGTGCCGGCGAATTCGCGGAACACGCGGCCGACGATGCCGCCCATGAAGAACACCGGAATGAACACCGCCACGAGCGACATGGTGATCGACAGAATGGTGAAGCCGATCTCGCGCGAGCCCTTGAGCGCGGCCGCGAACGGCTTCTCGCCTTCCTCGATGTGGCGGACGATGTTCTCGAGCATCACGATGGCGTCGTCGACCACGAAGCCGACGCTCAGCGTGAGGGCGAGCAGCGAGATGTTGTCGATCGAATAGCCGAGCACATGCATCGCGGCGAAGGTGCCGACGAGCGAGATGGGAAGCGCCAGCGCCGGGATCACGGTCGCCGACAGCGCGCTTGAGGAACAGGAAGATGACGATGATGACGAGGACGATGGCGATGCCGAGCGTCTTCTCGCACATCCGCGACCGCGTTGCGGATCGGGATCGAGCGGTCGAGCAGCACGTTCAGCTTCACCGACGGAGGAAGCTGCGGCCTGATAGGCGGCGAGATGGTCCTTGACCTCGTCGACGACATCGATCGTGTTGGCGTCCGATTGACGATAGATCGCGACCTGAATCGATCGGCGTCGTTGCCGAACCAGGCGGCGTTCTGATCGTTTTCGATGCCGTCGACCGCGACCGCGACATCGCGCAAGCGGATCGGCTGCGCCGTTGTGGACCGCGACCACGATGTTCGAATAGTCCGCGGCGTGCAGCAACTGTCCGTCGGTCTCGAGCGTGATGCGCTGCTTGTCGCCGCGCATCTCGCCGACCGGCGTGTTGGAGTTCGCGGCCGAGACGGCATTCTTCACGTCGTCGAGCGTCAAGCCGCGCGCCGCCACGGCGTCCGGATCGACATGGATGCGCACGGCGAAGCGCTGGATGCCGAAAATCTGCACCTGCGACACGCCGGGAAGCTGCGAGATCTGCTGCTGCAGCACCGTCTCGGCATAATCGTTGACGGTCGTGAGCGGCAGGGTCGCGGAGGTGAGCGACAGGAACAGGACCGCGAAATCGCCGGGGTTCACCTTGCGGAACGAGGGGGCTGCGGGAAGCTCGGGCGGCAATTTGCGCGCCGCGGTCGAGATCGCCGATTGCACGTCGAGCGCGGCGCCGTCGATGTTGCGGTCGAGCGAGAACTGCATGACGATCTGCGTGGCGCCGATCGAGGAGCTCGAGGTCATCGAGCTGACGCCGGAGATCGTGGCGAATTGGCGCTCGAGGGGCGCGGCCACCGAAGACGCCATGGTCTCCGGCGCTGGCGCCCGGGCAAGCGTCGCGTAGACCGAGATCGTCGGGAAATCGACATTGCGGCAAGGCCGCCACCGGAAGCTGGCGGAAAGCGAAAGTGCCGAAGATGACGAAGGAGAGCATGACCAGCGTCGTCATCACCGGACGACGGATGCACAGCTCCGAGATGTTCATGGATCAGCCCCCTCCTCGGCGCTTGTCCTGAAGGGTGCGTCACGGGCGTGCCGTCGGTGAGGCGCAAGCTGCCCGTCGGTGACGACCGTCTCGCCGCCTCTGAGGCCCGTCGAGATGACCGCGGTCGCGCCCTCGAAACGGTCGACCGTCACGGGCTTCACCTTGGCGACCCCGTGCTCGATGACGAAGACGATATTGCCGTCTTGCGAGCTTCGCACCGCGTTGCGCGGCACGATGACCGTCTCCTCGTCCCGCCCGAGGGTGACGGTCACATTGCACAAGAGCCCCGGCCAGAGGCCCTCGTCGGCGTTGTCGAACACGCCCTCACGCCGATGTTGCCCGAGGTCGAAATCGACCGAATTGTCGATCGCGGCGACCTTGCCTTCCGCCGAGACGTCGCTTCCCTGCACGGTCGCCACGACCGGCGCGCCGCCGCGCCCGTTCGCGCTCTGCAAGGCTCGAGAACAGGTTCTGCGGCAGGGAGAAATTCACATAGATCGGCTGGATCTGGTTGACGGTGACGAGCGTGCCGCTCGTATCGCCGGTGCGGATGGCGCTGCCCTCGCGCTGGAGGCCGATGCCGACGCGGCCCGCCACCGGCGAGGTGATGGTGTAGTAGCTGCGCTGCACGCGCAGATTGTCGAGCGCGGCCTGGTCGGCGAGCAAGCTCGCCTCGGCGAGCGCTTCGGCCGTCTGGGCGTTCTGCAGATTGAGGATCGAGCCCGCGTTCGTCTTGGCGAGCGTGTCGTTGCGCACAAAGTCGCGCTTCGTCTGCACGATCTGCGACTGGTCCTTGGCGACGACGGCTTCGGCCTGGCGGATCTGGGCGTCGACCTGGCGGGCGTCGAGCTCATAGAGCACATCCCCCTCGGCGCACCGCCTGTCCGTCCCGGAAGCAGCACCTTGGCGATCTGGCCGTCGACGCGCGTGCGCACCGTGATCGAGGCCATGGATTTCGCCCTGCCCACCGCCTCGGCCGTGATCGGCGCCGGCGCGTTTCTCGCTCACGCTCGTGAGCACGGGCACGGCCTCGGCGGGCGCGGCGGGAGGGAGGTTGGTTGCTCGCGGCCGGCTCGGCACTCGCCATCTGCACCGGGGCCGTCGGCGGATCGGTTCGCCTGGTCCTGAGCCGCCGAAAGAAAAACGGCCGCTCAATCCAACCGCGAGCAAGAAGCCGAAGGCGGCGACGACGGCCGCGGCCGAAAGCATATAGGACACGATCGCCAGGGTGCTGCGGGCGCGGCTTACGCGGCGCGGTTTTGGCG
The DNA here is from genome assembly GCA_963713805.1 of uncultured Alphaproteobacteria bacterium. Lineage (GTDB taxonomy): Bacteria > Pseudomonadota > Alphaproteobacteria > Rhizobiales > Beijerinckiaceae > GAS188. The sequence goes on from CAVQNF010000023.1 coordinate 39,794, forward strand.
ACGCGGCTTCGTGGCCCGTCGGCAGCCGGAGACCGCGGCCTCCTGGCTCGCCGCGTCCGCCCCCACGACGATGTCCTCCCTTTCGTCGAAGGAGGCTTCTTGCTTTCTTCGTTTCGCATCAGCACCCGCCGCCTCCCCCTCCGGCCGCGCCGATAGCATGTCGCGAGAGGGAAGTCTCTGCAATCAAAGGCGATATCGGCCGAGCAGCCTCGACCAGACAGCCAATTCGGGGCCCAGTCGGAGCTCGAGCGCTCCCGGCGCTCGATTTCGATCGCTCTTCGGCGCTGGAAAATAAAGGAAGCGGCAGCTTGAGTCGAATCAGTGCCCGGGATCACGGAATAGGCGTGTCGCCACATCGGGAGAATCAGCTCGAAGATGCCGCCCTGCGGTGCACGGGCGCAAGGCGTGCGGCCTCGCTCAATTTTGCCCGGAAGCCTTGACCGCTTCGTCCAGGGCCGCGATGACCGAGGCGTCGGGATGGCCGAAGAGGCGAGGCGCCTTTCCCGCCTCACGAGCTTGGCGAAGGCTTGCGATCCGTCGGGCGCGAAGACCACGTAGAGCATGTTGGCGGCGCAATCATGCGGCTTGCAGAGCGTCGCCAGCGAAAATGCCCGGTGGCCGACCGGAACCAGATGGGCCGGCGTGTTCACGCCTTGCCCGGTGAGGGCGAAATCCTCGATCCAGCCCGGTACGTCGTGCTCCTTCGCGAGCATCCGCGTCCAGGCGCTGCGATAGGGCTCGGTGCGAATGAGATCGAGAAGATAGGCGCCGGCCCGCGCCATGGCGAAGCTCACCCAAAAACCGAGGACGAGAGCCGCCAGCGGCATGCCCGGGAGGACCGTCCTCGCAAGGCGGCCCGCGACTTTATGCGACATGATTTTCCTCATCAGCTCACCCTCCTTCGCGGCGAAGCGCGTGTTCGCCGCGTCCCGAGGCCTGCACGCAACAAGGTCAGCGATCGCGGCCGTCGACAATAGCCGGCGAAGTGGACGCGATCCGTCTCCTCCATCTTTTCCGTCTTTTCCTTCTTTTCCGTCTATTCCGCCAGGGCGCGGTCGAGCGGGCTCTCGCGATTTGCCCTGGCCATTCTTCCTTGTCACTTCGGGCAACTTCGGCAATGGACAGACGCCCCGATTTCGGCTAGAGCGCGAGCGAATTTCAGTCGTCGCCCAGGCGATGATGACGCTTAGCCGGGTTCAAGCTTCGCCGAGCCGGTTCGCAGCTCGGCTGTCGCCATGCGAGGCTCGGCTCGACGGATTGTAACGGTTCAACTCGTTTCGGCAAGGACAAGACGTGCAGGTTCTCGTTCGCGACAACAATGTGGATCAGGCTCTTCGGGCGCTCAAGAAGAAATTGCAGCGCGAGGGCGTCTTCCGCGAAATGAAGCTTCGCGACCATTACGAGAAGCCGTCCGAGAAGCGAGCCCGCGAGAAGGCCGAGGCGGTGCGCCGGGCCCGCAAGGTGGCACGCAAGCGGGCGCAGCGCGATGGCCTCTTGCCCGTGAAGGCGAAGCCGGTTCGCTGAAGCCTAGGCTCGCCCGGAAGGGTTCGCGAGGCGACGAGGGTGGCGAGAGCTTTGCGCCGTTCCTGGCGGATCGATTCCGATGGATGGTCCCATTCGTCGGCAAAATCCAGGCAGAATTCGATAAAGTTGTGGTCAGGCCCTTGCCGACGCGTCATACCATTCGTCGGTGCCCGACCACGGCAAGCGAGATGATCGGGCCGTCGATGGGCGGCACACGGATGATCGTGACGCGATTACGCGTAGGCTCATGCGGTTTTGGGAATAACGGCGGCATGGACCTGATGGTTTCGCGGTCGAATTTCGTTCAGGCCGGACAATTCGCGCCTGCGGCGCCCTTGGCCTCGTGGCCGCGCTTTCGGCATGCGAGTGGGCCGTCGCCTCGCGAGATCCGGGCGTCGCCGTGGTGGACAACAAGGCAGACCCCGCCGCCACCTCGGCCAATATGTCCTCGCTCAGCGCCATCATCGCTCGCAACCCGAATGATGCCCAGGCCTACAACACCCGCGGCGCGGCCTTCGCCAAGACCGGGCATTTCAGCGAGGCGATCGCCGACTTCACCAAGGCGATCCAGCTCCAGCCCGATTTCGCCGCGGCCATGACCAATCGCGCGCTCGCCTATCGCCAGACCAACCGCAACGACGCGGCGCTCGTCGATTTCAATCGCGCCATCGCGGCCAATCCGAGCTACGGCCCGGCCTATCTCGGGCGCGGCAATCTCGAGCGCGCGCAAGGGTCGCTTTCGACCAGGCGCTCGCCGATCTCGATCAGGCGATCCGCTTCGCGCCGGAATCGGCCGAAGCGCTGCATGCCCGTGGCCTCATCCGCCAGCGGCAAGGCAATCATCAGGCGGCGATTTCCGATTTCGGCGCCGCGATCGACCGCAATCCCTTCGCGGCCCCGCCCTATCAGGCGCGCGGCCAGAGCTATCTGGCGCTCGGGCAATATCAAATGGCGCTCGACGATTTCAACGCCGCGCTGAACGTCGACAACAAGAACGCCGATGCCTGGGCCGGAAGAGGCGTCGCCGACGAGAAGCTCGGGCACAAGACCGAGGCGGTGGAATCCTACCAGCAGGCGCAGACATTGGATAACGGCAACGCGATGGCGCGTGCCGGATTGTCGCGGCTGCAGAGCGGCAGGGTGCTCTAATCGGATTTCTTGTCGCGCGCCTGGGCCTGCGACGCTGTCGCGATCGGCAAGAACATGCGGCGGGTTTCGTCGGGGATCAGAGTGAAGCCAATAGCTTCATAGAAGGTGATTGCCCGCTGATCCTTGGCATCGACGACGAGAGCAAAAGCCCCGATCCCGAAGCTGTCCGTGCGCATCAGAGCGTCGGCGACAAGAGCGCGGCCAAGGCCTTTACCCTGATGCTTGGTCGCGATCGCCAGCCGCCCCAAAAGCATGGCGGGAACGACCGGATAGCGCGGCAGTCGCTTCGTCAGATCCGCCGGCAACGAATCCAATGGCACGCTCGTTGCGGCGAGCGTGTAAAATCCCGCGACTTCGCTCGCGTCATCGAGCGCCACAAAGCATGCGGCTATTCGGCGTTTGATATCCTGAAGCGCGAGTTCCCGTAGATAACGATCGAGCGCCTCCACGCCGGACCGAAAAGAGCTGCGACCATGCTCGCGCGTGAGCGCTTGGGTGACGAAACTCGTCACCGCGCCTCTCGAACAAGACGGCGATGATTCGCGAATGCTTTTCGTAAGCCCGCGGTCGGAGCGGGCGGATTGACGATCGCTTCCGCGAAGGCGCGTTGTCCGGCGACCGAGAGCCGGACGATTTCCGTTTCCCCAATCGTTCGATTCGCGGCATCCTGCGCGGCGCTCACGACAAAATCGCTGATGCTGCGTCCCTGAATTTCAGCCGCGCGCTTGACGACCGCGAGCATATCGGGAGCGATGCGCGCTTCTATACGCGCCGTGCGGGCGGATTTTCGAGACATCGCGCAACCTCCCTTTTATCCCTGGAAGTACGGTAAAACGCCGGACAAGTCAAAGATGGGCTTGGAGGGTGCCGGACGCAAGCAAGCGAGACAAATGGCGGGTTTCCTTGAACTTGCCCTCTCGTCAGTCATTCGTCCGTTTCGCCCTTGCGGTAGAGGGCGCCGCGCCCAAGCCGATCCATGCAGATTTCGGCGGTCCAGGGCAGCATCAACGAGCCGCAACGGCTGTCGCGATAATAGCGCTCCAGCGGCAATGATCTGAGCATCGATTGGCCCCCGCAGGTGCGGATGGCGAGGCGGCAGACATCGTTGCAATGCTCCATCACCGTGTATTGGCAAGCGAGCGAGCGCGCCCGCTCGTCCTCGGAAGGGTCGAGCCTCGCCTCGGAAACGGCGCGCAGGAAGATCGCCCAGGCGAGCTCGAGCTTCACCAGCATCTCGGCGACGGCGATCTGCTTCGTCGGATACATGCGCCGCTTCACCGGCATGCCCGGCACCTCGCCGCGCAGATAGCGCAACGTGAAGTCGTAGGCCGCCTGCATCACGCCGAGATAGGTCGCGGTGAGCGTCATGAACATATGCGGCCAGCGCAGCGCCGCCTGGATGTAGATGCCGCGCGGCATCAGCTGCGCCTCCTCGGGCACGAACACGTTCTTCAGGAGGAGGGTGCGCGAGACGGTCCCGCGCATGCCGAGCGGGTCCCAATCGCCGACGATCGAAAGCCCGTCCGCCGCGGCCGGGACGGCGACGAACATGGTGTCGCGTCGCGAGGGCTTCAGCCGCTCCCTCGGCCTTTCCCTTCACCGCTCCCTTGACCGCTCCCTTGGCCTCGGTGCAAAGCACGCCATAATAATCGGCCGCGCCCGAAAGCGAGGCGAAGATCTTGCGCCCGTCGAGGACGAAGCCGCCCTCCACGGGTTTCGCGGTGGTGCCGAAGGGCGAGACGCCGGCGGCCGCGCTCGATGCCTCGGAGAAGGGCTGGGCGTAGATCGCGCCGCCGACCATGCGCGCGTAGTGGATGGCGCGCCGCGCCTCATGCTCTCGTTGCTGCTTGCGCGAAAGGTCGAGCCCGTCCACGAGATCGGCCGTCCACAGCGAGTTCGCCACATGCATGTTGAAGGTGTTGGCGGTCGTGCCGCACCAGAAGCCGAGCCGCTGCGACACCAGCATGTAGGTGCGATAATCGGCGCCCAAGCCGCCATGGCGCTTCGGCACGCACAGCTTCAGGAAGCCGGCCTCGCGCAGATCGGCGTAATTCTCGAACGGAAAGGAGGCCTCCGCATCGTGGCGGAAGGCGCGCTCGGCGAAGGCCGGCCCCATCTCGTCGATCGCGGCGAGAAGCCGAAGCGCCTCCTCGCCCAGCCCCAAGGCCCGGACGGCCGAGGTCGGGGCGGGAACCGAGGAGACGATATTCTCGTTCATTGAAGCTCGCCCTGCAGCCTTCCCTCGACCACCACCGGCTTTTCGTCGAGCGCCACGGTGCAGTTCCGCAAGGGCAGGTCGAAATGGCCTTCCCCGAAGCGGCCCGCCGCCTCGTTGGCGCCCGTCGAGAACAGGAAATTCCCGGCGAAGACGCGCAGCTCCGTGCCGTTGATGTCGCGCTTGTCGTACATCGCCATCGCATCCCAGCGCGCCTTCGGGTTGAGGCCGAAGCCGACATGGCTCACCGCGTAGGCGTCGCGCTCTTTCCAGGCGCCGAGGTGATCGCGCATCAGCTCGGCGTCGAGATTCTTGCCCTCGATCTTGGTGATGTAGTCGTGCTCGATGGTGAGGCGCACCTCGGCTTCGACATAGCGCTTGAAGGTGAGGTTCGCATCGCCCGGCGACAGCACCAGGGTGCCGGCGACGCATCCGGCCGCGGGAAAGGCGAGGCACAAACCGCCCGGCCAATGAGCGACGGTGCTGGGCCGGTCGGTAAAGCCCCAGATGCCGCCCATGCGCGCACCCGCGAGCGCGATCACGAGATCGGTGCCCGTCGCGGAGGTGACGCGCATCTCGCGCGCCGCCTTCAGCATGCCGATGCCGCGCTTGACCTTCGGCAGGAGGGCCGGATCGGGCGGCAGACGTTCGAGGACGTCGGGATGCTCGTTCGAGATCATCATCAAGCGCGCCCCGCTCTGGAGGATCTCGGGCAGCTCTTGCGCGTGCAGCAGGCCTTCCAGCGTGAGATCGACCAGAAGGCCGGGCCCGCTCAGCGCCTTCACCAAGGGCTCGATCCGCTGCAGCGCCCGCGAGGCTCCGGTCGAGCGCACCGGGACCGGGGCGGTCTGCCGCGGCGTCGGCACCACGATGTGGAAAGGCCGCGCGCCGAGGCGCGAAAGCGCGAGCTCGGCAAGGTGCACATTGAGCGGGCGCGATTGCGTCTCGGAGAGGATGCGCACCGGCTCATCGGCCGCGACCCCGCAGAGCCGGAACAGCGAAGCGAAATTCTCGATCCATTTGGCTTCGATGCGGTCGCTCAACATGCGCAAAGGCTATCGGGGGGCCCGTTTTCTGTCCACGGGCTTCAAGTCCGGATCGCGCGGGCTCGACGACGAACGGGCGCCGTTTCCCGAGCCGGGCCTTGCGCGTTCGGCGCCGCTATCCTAACCCGACGCTGGCGTGCGGCCCTCTTTGGAATCAGCGGTAGTGCTCAAGAACGACATCGCCATCACGCCGGAACTCGTCGCCGAGCACGGGCTGAAACCGGACGAATATCAGCGCCTCCTCGCGCTTCTCGGGCGCGAGCCGAGCTTCACCGAGCTCGGCATCGTCTCGGCGATGTGGAACGAGCACTGCTCCTATAAATCCTCGCGCATCCATTTGCGAAAGCTGCCGACCACCGGCCCCTGCGTGATCCAGGGCCCGGGCGAGAACGCCGGCGTCATCGATATCGGCGATGGCGAGGCGGTGGTCTTCAAGATGGAGAGCCATAACCACCCCTCCTTCATCGAGCCTTACCAGGGGGCGGCAACCGGGGTGGGCGGCATATTGCGCGACGTGTTCACCATGGGGGCGCGCCCGATCGCCGCCTTGAACGCGCTGCGCTTCGGCGCGCCGGACCATCCGCGCACCCGCCATCTCGTCGCCGGCGTCGTCGCCGGCATCGGCGGCTACGGCAATTCCTTCGGCGTGCCGACCGTCGGGGGGCAGATGGGTTTCGATGCCTCTTATGACGGCAACATCCTGGTCAACGCCATGGCGGTCGGCCTCGCGCGCAAGGACGAGATCTTCTACGCGGCCGCCTCCGGCCTCGGCAATCCGATCGTCTATCTCGGCTCCAAGACCGGGCGTGACGGCATCCACGGCGCCACCATGGCGTCCAATGTGTTCGGCGCCGATGCGCATGAGAAGCGCCCGACCGTGCAGGTCGGCGACCCTTTCGCCGAAAAGCTCCTGCTCGAAGCCTGTCTCGAGATCATGGCCAAGGGCTGTGTGATCGCCATTCAGGACATGGGAGCGGCGGGCCTCACCTGCTCGGCGGTCGAGATGGGCGCCAAGGGCGATCTCGGCGTCGAGCTCGACCTCGACAAGGTCCCCTGCCGCGAAACGGGCATGACGGCCTATGAGATGATGCTCTCCGAGAGCCAGGAACGCATGCTGATGGTGCTGCGGCCCGGCAAGGAGGAGGAGGCGAAATCGGTCTTCCGCAAATGGGGGCTCGATTTCGCGGTCATCGGCCGCACCACCGACACCCGGCGCTTCGTCGTGAGGCATCAGGGCGAGGTCATGGCCGACATGCCGATCAAGGAGCTCGGCGACGAAGCGCCGCTTTACGACCGACCCTGGGTGAAGCCGCCGGTGCCTCACGCGGTCGAGCCTTCGGACATCGAGCCGCCTTGCCCCAACATGGACGCGCTTCGCCGCCTCCTCGGCTCGCCCGATCTTTGCTCGAAGCGCTGGGTCTTTGAGCAATATGACCATCTGATCTTGGGCAACACGGTGCTGCCGCCCGGCGGCGACGCCGCGGTGGTGCGCGTCGGGGACGGGCCGAAGGCGCTGGCGCTCACCTGCGACGTGACGCCGCGCTATGTCGCGGCCGACCCCTTCGAAGGCGGCAAGCAGGCGGTGGCCGAAGCCTGGCGCAACCTCACCTCGGTCGGCGCGCTGCCGCTCGCGCTCACCGACAATCTCAATTTCGGCAATCCGGAGCGGCCCGACGTGATGGGGCAATTCGTCGAGGCGGTTCGAGGCATCGCGGAGGCCTGCCGCGCCCTCGATTTCCCGGTCGTCTCCGGCAATGTCTCGCTCTACAACGAGACGCATGGCCGCTCGATCCAGCCGACCCCGACCATCGGCGGCGTCGGGCTTCTCGACGATGTGACGCGCCATGCGACGCCAGCCTTCAAACGCGAGGGCGATCGCATCCTCCTGATCGGCGAGACCTTCGGCTGGATCGGCCAATCGGTCTATCTGCGTGACATTTGCGGCCGGGCCGAGGGAGCGCCGCCGCCCATCGATCTCGCGGTCGAACGCCGCAACGGCGATTTCGTGCGCGCCCTCATCGCCTCCGGCCATGCGAGCGCGGTGCACGATCTCTCGGACGGCGGTTTCCTGGTGGCGCTTGCGGAGATGGCGATGGCCGGAGGTCTCGGCGCCACGATCACGCGCCTGCCGGGCGAGATCGAGCCCCATGCGGCGCTCTTCGGGGAGGATCAGGCGCGCTACATCGTCACCGTCGATCCGGCGAGGCTGGAGGAGGTCTCGAGCCTCGCACTCGCCGATGGTGTCGTCCTCACGATCATGGGCACGGTGGAGGGACGCGATATCGCGATTCCGGGCGAGGCACCGGTGCCCGTCGCGTCGCTCGGGGAGGCCCATGAGGGCTGGTTGCCGCGCTATATGGGGGCAGGCGCCCTCGTGTCGTGAAGCCGGCAAGACGCGTTTGTCGGCCTGGCTGCGATCGAAAATATCCGAGAGGGGGCGTTTGGAAATCGAGCCCGGCATCGACGGCTCGGCTGCAGGCTGGGGCGTCGGATGCGCTGATCCGGGACGGCACCTTGACGCCTGCGGCGTTTAAGGGTGGATGACGGACGAAGCCGCAGGGCCGAGGCTCGAGGAAGGCTTCGGCCCCTGCCGATGCTCGTGGAGGCGTGACTGCGATGCCCATGCAAAAGACCGAGATCGAGGCGCTCATCAAGGAGGCGCTTCCCGATGCCGAGGTCGAGATCAAGGACCTCGCCGGCGATGGCGACCACTACGCCGCGACGGTGAAATCGGCCGCGTTCGAGGGGAAGACCCGCGTCCAGCAGCATCAGCTCGTCTATGGCGCGCTGCAAGGCCGCATGGGCGGCGCGTTGCACGCGCTTGCACTGACGACGATGCCGCACGATATTTAGGCGAGATTGCTTGCGACATGTTAAGCCAGCGGCAAGAAAGGCTCACGCATTTCGCCTCTGGCTCCCATCGCGACATGAAACCCAAATCGGGCTTTGCCCCCGACGCCAAGGTAGAGACAATGACCGACGCCAACGCTCTGATCGACAATGAAGTGAAGTCGAACGACGTCGTGCTCTTCATGAAAGGCACGCCGCAATTCCCGATGTGCGGCTTTTCGGGGCAGGTCGTGCAGATCCTCGACTACGTCGGCGTGCCCTTCAAGGGCGTCAACGTGCTCGAGGACGACAATCTGCGCCAGGGCATCAAGAACTATTCCAACTGGCCGACCATCCCCCAGCTTTATGTGAAGGGCGAGTTCGTCGGCGGCTGCGACATCGTGCGCGAGATGTTCCAGTCGGGCGAGCTGCAATCGCATCTCGCCGGGAAGGGCATCACCGTCAAGCAGCCCGCGCGGGCCTGAGCCCATCCTTCATGGCCGCGTCTTCCGGCCTTCCGGAAGGGCGGGGGCTGCTGCGCATCGGCGAGATCGTCGGCGCGCATGGCGTCAAGGGCGAGGTCCGCCTGCGCTCCTTCGCGGCGACGCCCGCGAAAATCGCCGAATATTCTCCGCTCGCGACATCAGATGGCGCGGCGTCCTGCACGCATCGAGGCCTTGCGCCCGCTCGGCGGGGCGAATCCGGATATGTTCATCGGCCGGATCGCCGGCGTCGCGAGCCGGGAGGCGGCGGAAGCCTTGGCCGGAACCGTCTTGCACGTCGCGCGCGAGCGCGTGGCGGCGGACCTCGCCGAGACGGAGTTCCTGCACGCCGATCTCATTGGCTGTCGTGTCGAGCGTGACGGCGAGGTGATCGGCAAGGTGGTCGCGGTGCAGAATTTCGGCGCGGGCGACCTCATCGAGATCGCGCTTCACGGCACGCGCCGGACCGAATTCCTCCCCTTCGCCGAGGCTTTCATCCCGCTCGTCGATCTCGCCGGCCGACGGATCGTCATCGCCTCGTCGCGAGCGTGATCCTGAGCCGCGACCTTCAGGTCGGCGCTGCCACCCGCTCGGCACTCGTCCTCTCACGCCGCTCGCGCAATTCGCGCTTGAGCACCTTGCCGATGGTGCTGCGCGGAAGCCGATCGAGGATCTCGACCGCGGCGAGCCGCTGCGTCCTGCCGAGCCGCGCGTTGGCGAATTCACGAAGCGCCGTGGCGGTGGCCGTGGCCGCGGGCTTGAGCACCACGTAAGCCACCGGAGTCTCGCCCCAGCGTTCCGACGCGACCCCGATCACGGCGGCTTCGGCGACGGCCTCATGCGCGGCGAGCACGGCTTCGAGATCGCCCGGATAGATGTTGAAGCCGCCCGAGATGATCATGTCCTTCTTGCGGTCGACGAGGATCAGGAAGCCGTCCTCGTCGAAGCGGCCGATGTCGCCGGTGCGGATGAAGCGCTTGCCCTCGGCATCGTGCCACTCCACCTCCGCGGTCCTCTCCGGCTGATTGTGGTAGCCGCTCATCATCGCGGGCGAATGGCCGACGATCTCGCCGAGCTCGCCTTGCGCGACTTCGTTCCCCTGGTCGTCGATGAGGCGCAGATCGTTGCCGGGCGAGGGCCGCCCGACGGTGTGAAGCTTGTCCGGCCATTCATGCGCGAAGAGGAGGGTCGAGCCGCCGCCCTCCGTCATGCCCCAGACTTCGGCAAGGCCGCCGGGCCAGCGCTTCAGGACCTCGGCCTTGAGGGACGCGGGGAATGGCGCGCTGGTGCAGGATTTCATCTTGAAGCTCGAAAGATCGTAGCGGTCGAAATCCGGCAAGCTCCATGAGGCGCCGATATTGCACCGGCACCAGCATCGCATGCGTCGCGCGGTGCTTTTCGGCGAGGCCGAGGAAGGAAGCCGCGTCGAACTTCCCCATCAGCACGAGCGTGCCGCCATGCACGAGCGTGGGGAAGAAGGCGACGAGCGTCGTGTTCGAGTAGAGCGGGGTCGAGACGAGGGTTAAGGCGTCGCGACCGTAGAGGAAGGTCTTCGCCCGCTGCACCTGCGCCCAGCGCATCCGATGCGGCTGGACGATGCCCTTGGGCGTGCCCGTCGTGCCCGAGGAATAGATGATGTTGAAGGGCGCATCGGGCGCGATCGCGATCGGGCGAGGTTTTGCGCCTCGAGGCTCGAGCCAGGTGTAAAGCGCCCCGCCAAGGGCATTGCCCGTTTCCGAATGATCGAGCGCGATGCGCGGAAGGTCACCGCCGCCGAGCTCTTGACTTTCCCAGGGCTCGCGGCGGTCGAGCGATCGAGAAACAAGAGCCTTGCGCCGCAATCCGCGATCATCGCCGCAAGAGAGGCCGGCGTCGAGGAGGGAGCGAGCGGGGCGATCGCGACGCCCGCCCGCAAGGCGCCGAGGAAGACGGCGGCGTATTCGATCGAGGTCGCGGCGCAGATCGCGATCGCCTCGCCCGCACCGACGCCGTCGCGCTGCAAAGCCGCGGCCACCCGGTCCATGATGGCGTCGAGCTCGCCATAGCTCCAGCGCCTTTCGCCTTCGATGAGCGCTGCGTGGTCGGGACGTTCTCGCGCGTGCAGATGGACGAGATGGGCGATGTCGCCGAAATCCTGGCTCAGGAGAGTGTCGAACGCAGACATTGCTTTGGCTTGTGGCATCAAGCCGAGTGTCGTCAAGCCCCGCCAGCACCCCTTCTTCCGCCTTGCGGCCGCCCTACGGGAGAAGGGGGCAGATCATTCGGCCCCTCGACCTTCGCGCCTTTCCCTTGCGCGAATTCCGCGAGGCGTTGCGCCGCGTCCGGCCCCGTCTGCGAAAGCGCCGCCATCATGCTCTCGACGAAGAGTCCGTCGTCCTCGCTCATGTCCTGGATGCGGGGCAGCGCCTCGAGCACGCCGAGGATGGTGAGCGGGGCGAGCCTCGCCACCTTCTCCGCGAGCTCGAGGGCCTTCGCTCCTCGCTTCGCCCTCGGCGACGAGATAATTCACCGCGCCGATGCGCTCGGCCGTCGCGGCGTCGAGCACGCGTCCGGTGAGCATCATGTCCGCCATGCGCGAGACGCCGATCAGCCGCGCCACATGCACGGACGCGCCGCCCCCGACATAGATGCCGCGCGAGCCTTCGGGCAAGCGCGAAGAAGGCGGTTCGATCCGCGACGCGCAAATGGCAGGCGGCCGCAAGCTCGAGCCCGCCGCCGACGGTCGCGCCGTGCAGCGCCGCGATGGCAGGAATGCGCCCGTGACGGATCATGCGGAAGACGCGATGCCAGGTCCGCGAATGGTGGAACACCTCCTCGGCGGAACGCGTCTTGTGCTCGACGAGATCGAGCCCGGCGCAGAAGCACGGCCCATCGCCGTGGAGCACGAGGGCGCGCGCCTCTTCATGGGCGCGCCGCACCGCCGTTTCGATTCGCGGCGATCAGCGCATCGTTGATGGCGTTACGCTTCTCGGCACGGGCAAGCCCGATGAGCGCGACCTTGCCCTCGATGCTGAACGTCACGAGCTCATGGGTCGACATCGCATTCCTTTCGCATCTCGAGGCTCGCAAGCGCGAAACTGAATAGCTCGGTTCTCACCGTGAGGACAGGCGCCGGGGTCCGCGCCTTGTTACGCCATCGGGCAATATCCCACGGCTCATTCGACCTAGCCTGATCACGCAATCGTGTTTGGAGTCATGGCGCAGAGCGATGCGAACATGGAATGAGACCTAATAATCCGGGCCGGGGCGAGAGATCATGCTCTCCGCGAGCCGAAGCTTGAACGGAGCATCATCATGACGTCTTTCTTCGAACGTTGGGAGAAGTGGTCGCCTCAAGTCCTCAGCGTCGTGCGGATCATCGCGGCGCTCTGTTTCCTTCAGCATGGCTTGCAGAAATATTTCGGCTTTCCGTCGGCCACTCCTCCGGGCGGACACTCTTCACTATGTCCAAGGCGTGATCGAGATCGCGGGCGGCATCCTTCTGGCGCTCGGGCTCTTTACGCGGCCGGTCGCCTTCATCCTTGCGGGTGACATGGCGGTTGCCTATTTCACGCAGCATCTGCCGAAATCCTTCTTTCCCGCGCTGAACGGCGGCGACGCGGCCATTCTCTATTGCTTCATCTTCTTCTATATCGTCTTCGTCGGCGGAGGCGCTTGGAGCGTCGATCGAAAAGTCCTGCAGCAGGAGATAGCCGCTACATGGGAGCGCCGCCATGACGTCACCCTTCGCGAGCTTGCAGAAATACGCGCCTTACGTGCTCAGCATCGTGCGCATCGTCGCGGCGGCGAGCTTCTTCGAATTCGGCCTGGAGAAATATTTCGGTTTTCCGGGTCCAGCACATGTCGATATGACGCCGATTTATTACGTCCAGGGCATCATCGAGATCGTCGGCGGGTTCCTCTTGCTCATCGGAGCCTTCACGCGCGTCGTGGCCTTCATCCTTTCGGGCGACATGGCGGTCGCCTATTTCATGGTCTATTTCCCGCGCTCCTTCTTCCCGGGACAGAATGGCGGCCTTTCGGCCATGCTTTATTGCTTCCTCTTCTTCTACTTGGTGTTCGCGGGCGGCGGCGCGTGGAGCGTCGATCGCGCGGTGCTCAAGCAGGATTAGGAGTGCGCATGAGGCATGCGGCTTTCGCCGCTCCTCGGCCTCGGCCGAGCGCGACTTGGGCCGAGCACCCAACGAAGGGGCGCCGGCGAGCGGCGCCCCCTTTTCGTTCACGCCGCCTTCTTCTTCGCCGTGATCAGGCCGCGATTGATCAGCACCTCGGCGATCTGCACGGCGTTGAGCGCCGCGCCCTTGCGCAGATTGTCCGAGACGCACCAGAAGGCGAGGCCGTTCTCGACCGTCGGGTCTTCCCGCAAGCGCGACACGATAGGTCGCATCCTCGCCCGCCGCCTCATGCGGCGTCACATAGCCGCCGGGCTCGTGCTTGTCGACGATCAGGATGCCCGGCGCCGAGCGAAGCACCGCGCGCGCCTCCTCGACCGTGATCGGCCGCTCGAACTCGACATTCACGGCTTCGCAATGGCCGATGAAGACGGGAACGCGCACGCAAGTCGCATGCAGCCGGATCTTGGGGTCGAGGATCTTCTTCGTCTCGACGATCATCTTCCACTCTTCCTTGGTCGAGCCGTCCTCCATGAAGACGTCGATATGGGGAATGACGTTGAAGGCGATGCGCTTGGGAAACTTGCCGCTGGACTTCACCTCGTTCGCGGTGAACACCGCGCGCGTCTGCTCGAAGAGCTCGTCCATGGCGTCCTTGCCGGCGCCCGACACCGATTGATAGGTCGCGACCACGACACGCCGGATGGTCGCCGCGTCGTGCAGCGGCTTCAGGGCGACGACGAGCTGTGCCGTCGAGCAATTCGGGTTGGCGATGATGTTGCGCTTGGTGAAGCCCTGAGACGGCGTCGGCGTTCACCTCGGGCACGATGAGCGGCACGTCGCTGTCGTATCGCCAGGCGGAGGAATTATCGATGACGACGGTGCCTTGCGCGCCGATCCTGGGCGACCATTCCTTCGACACCGCGGCGCCGGCCGACATCAGGCAGATGTCGGTGCCGGAAAAGTCGAAATGCTCGAGCGCCTTCACCTTCAACGTCTTATCGCCGAAGGAGACTTCGTGGCCGATGCTGCGGCGCGAGGCGAGCGCCACCACCTCATCGGCCGGAAAGGCGCGCTCGGCGAGGATCGTCATCATTTCGCGGCCCACATTGCCCGTGGCGCCGACGACAGCGACCTTGTAACCCATCGGAATATCCTCGTGTTTTGACGATCTTCGTCCTGAAGACCTGAAGCCTTTTGGCGCTTTGCATCCTTCGTCGCGAGGCGCTCGTCGCTTCGCCGGAAAAATGCCTTTGATGCTCTCCCCCGCCTCGTCACCCGCGGGGCTGAACCGCGGGGCTTCCCCTCATCCCCGTCGGGGGAGAGGACCCGGGTCGAGGACAGGCGTCAGCGCGTCGTGCCGATTTTCGCGGCCGACTTTTTCGTCGCGGTCGTTTTCGGGGCGGGATTCGCGAGCCTCACGAGCATGGACTGATGCTTCTCCTCGGCGCAATGCCGATCCTGGGTGCGAAACACAGAATTCGCCGAGAAATGTCAATGGCGCATGTCCTGGATTTGTCCTGCATTCTCTGGATCAGACCCAATCACGACACAGGGCACGACCATCGGACGGCGGGAGGCGGCTCGCGATTTTTTAGCATCTCGGCTCGCATGGGCGAGAGCGGAGATGGCGAAGCCGGGTCGCGACCTGCGAGATGCGTTCGGTCGCGTGCCTCAACCGGCTCAGCGCACCGGCGGCGCGTAGAGGATGCCGCCCTTCGACCAGAGCGCGTTCGGCCCGCGCGGCAGCTTCATGGCAGATGCCGCCCCGAGATTGCGCTCGAAGATCTCGCCGTAATTGCCCGCCGGCCGAGATGGCGCGCATCGCCCAGTCCTCCGAGAGCCCGATCGCGGCACCGAATTTGCCCTCGACGCCGAGGAGGCGCTTCACTTCCGGGTTCGGCGATTTCACCTCTTCGACCGCATTCGCTTTCGTGACACCGAGCTCTTCGGCATCGATCAAGGCGTTCAGCGTCCAGCGCACGATGTCGAACCATTTGTCGTCGCCGTCGCGCACCACGAGGCCGAGCGGCTCCTTCGAGATCACCTCCGGCAAGATCGCGTAGTTGTCCGCATCGGCAAGCTTGAGCCGCGCCGAAGCGAGGGCGGAAGTGTCCGAGGTGAGGACGTCGCAGCGCCCGTCGCCGAAGGCCTTCGTCGCGTCGTCGTCGCTCGCGAAGGACACGATCTCGTATTTGAGCTTATGGGCGCGGAAGAAATCCGCGGCGTTGAGCTCGCTCGTCGAGCCCTGCTGGGTGCACACCGAGGCACCTGCGAGCTCCGTGACCGAGGAGATGCCGGCCGATTTCTTCACCATGAAGGACTGGCCGTCGAAGAAGGTGAAGCCGGTGAAATGCAGGCCCGAGGCGGTGTCGCGCTGCATCGTCCAGGTGGAGTTGTGGGTGAGGAGATCGACCTCGCCGGACATGAGCGCCTGAAAGCGGATCGTGGCCGTGAGCGGGACGAATTTGACCTTCGCTCGGATCGCCGAGCACGGCCGCCGCCAGCGCGTGGCAGATATCGGCGTTGAAGCCCTTGAACTCGCCGTCCTTGTCCGGCTGCCCGAAGCCCGGCAGGTTCGGGTTGATGCCGCAGATCAGCTGGCCGCGCGTCTTCACGGTGTCGAGCGTGGCGGCTTGCGAGGAAGGCGACCATCGTGATGGCGCGACGCCGATCATGAGACCGAGGGCGAGCGCGAGCATGCGGCCCAAGGTGCGGCCGAAAACGCCGGCCGAAGAAATGGCCAATCGCGATCTTTTCATGGAAAGTTCCTCGTTGGAAGCATGACGCCGTCAATAGGCGAGATGGAGGCCGGCGAACGAGACCGTGCGGGCGGCGGGATCGATCGACATCAGATCCTCGCCCAGCGATCACCGGCCCGCGATAACCTCTCGCGGATTTCGGCGACGAGCGCCGCGCGATCGGCGTTCGGCGGCACGAGATGGGTGAGCGCGAGCGCCTGCGACCTTCGGCCTCGCGCGCCGCCTTCGGCGATTTGCCGCGGCGTCATGTGATAGGATTTGACGGCAGCGATCGTCTCCGGCGAGCGCACCCCGTGCGTCGGCACCATCTCGCGATCGACGAAGACCTCGCAGACGAGAAGCTCGGCACCTCGCGCCGCCTCGACGAGCGAAGGCACGGGTGCCGTGTCGCCCGAGAACACGATGCGCGTCTTGCGCTCGCGCAGAATGAGCCCGAAGGCCGGCGTGACCGGCCGATGATCGACCTCGAAGGCCTCGGCCTCGAGATCGCCGACCCGATCGCGCGCCCCGCCGCCAGCTCGTGAAACTCGACCTCGAGCCCGAGGCGTGACGGGCGCTTCTCATGCGCGATGCGAAGCTCGCGCTCATCCGCGTAAGCCTCGAGAATGCGGCGCATATGCGCGATCACGCTCGCCGGCGCATGCACCACGAAAGGGCGGGCGCGGCCTTGATGCCAGCTCGAGACGAGAAGCTGATAGAAATCGACGACGTGATCGGAATGGTAATGCGTGACGATCAGCGCATCGATATCGGCGCCGCGACGCCCTGCCGCGACGAGCCGTTGCGCGACACCCGGAGCCGCAGTCGATGAGGATGAGCGCGCTCGCGCGCCGGCGACGAGATGCGCGGGCCCGGCGCGCATCGGCGAGGCGACCGGGCAGCCCGTGCCGAGAAAGGTGAAGTTCATGGTGCGGAGGAAGTCGGGGAAGTGATCGGCATCGAGCGCGCCGCGACGGCGCGATGCCGGCGGAAGGTGTCGAAGTCATGGCTCAGCCTCCGAGCGCACCGCCGTCCGAGCGCGGGTCATGCGCGGCCTCGATCGATCCGTCGCGCTGTCGCATGAGGGCGCCGGCATGGCCGAGACCCTCGTCATAAGCGCGATCGAGCACGAGCACGGGGTGGCCGGCCTGTTCGAGCGCCCGCACCAGGCTCGGATCGAAGCGGTTCTCGAGCGTGAGGTCGATCTTCGTCTTTCCCCAGGTGCGCCCGAGGAGCCAGCGCGGCGCGTCGATCGCCTCGTGCAGCGGCTGGCCGAAGACCACATGGCGCGTGAACAGCTCCGCCTGGAATTGCGGCTGGCCGTCGCCACCCATGGCGCCATAGGACATCACCCGGCCGTCCCTGAAGAGGGCAAGTGGCGGATTGAGCGTGTGGAAAGGCCGCCTTCCCGGCTCGAGCGGGTTCAGCGCCTCGGGGTCGAGCGAGAAGGACACGCCCCGATTTTGCATGAGGAGCCCGGTGCGCGGCAAGACGCAGCCCGAGCCGAACTCCCAATAGGTGCTCTGGATATAGCTCACGGCGACGCCGTCGCGGTCGATCGCGCCCATCCACACCGTATCGCCGATGGGCGCGGCGCCGCCGAAGGGAGCGGCGTGCCTCATGTCGATCATCGAGGCTTCGCGGTCGAGGTGCTCCTTGGTGAGCACGCTCGCCGGATCTTCCCGCAGGCGGTCGAAATCGGTGACGATCCGGTTGCGCGCCGCAAAGGCGCGTTTCGTCGCCTCGATCAACCCGTGCACATGCGCGAAGCTCTCGGCCCTTTCGACGCCGAGGCGCTCGAACAAGGCGAGGATCATCAGCGAGGCGAGCCCTTGCGTGGGCGGCGGTGCATTGAAGAGGCGCCCGGGCGCGATCTCGACGCTCAACGGCGCGCGCTCGACCGCCCGATAGGCTTCGAGGTCCTCGCGCGTCACCGCGCTGCCGATGGCGGCAAGATCGGCACCGATCTCGCGCCCGACATCGCCGCGATAGAAATCCTCGAGGCCGGCATGCGCGAGATGCGAGATGGTGTCGGCGAGCGTCTTCTGCCTGAGTATCGCTCCCGCTTGCGGCAGCTTGCCTTCCTCGAGGAAAGCGGCCGCGAAGCCTGGCGCCGCCGTGAGCTCCTCGAATTCGGAAGGCTCGTTGCGCGCCATCGAGGGGGAGACCGGAACGCCTTCGCGCGCCAGGCGAATGGCGTCGCCGAGGAGGTCGCCGAGCGGGAGCCGTCCGCCGAGGCTCTTCGCGAGCTCCAGGGCGAGCGCGAAGCCACCGACCGCGCCCGGCACGGTGAGTGCCGCGAGCGGCCCGCGCGACGGGATCGTGTCGTAGCCCTTTTCGCGGTAGAGACCGATGGTCGCCTTGGCGCCCGCCCCGCCGCACGCCTCGATGCTGCGCACCCGCCCCTTCGCATCGGCGATGAGCCAGAAGCCGTCCCCGCCGAGCGAGTTCATATGCGGGTAGACGACCGCGATGGTCGCCGCCATGGCGAGCATCGCCTCGACCGCGTTGCCGCCCTCGGCCATCACGGCGCGCCCGCTCTCGGCAGCCAAAAGATGCGGCGCCGCGGCCGCGAAATGAGGAAAGCGCGTGTCGTTCATGGGGGCCCGCGATCGAGGGGAAAGGTGGTCGGGTTCGGTCGGGGACCTCTTAGACCGGAAGAAGGGGCGCGCCAAATCCGGATTTTGAACGATTTGACCGTCGCGAACTCACCTTAGACCGTTTCATGCGGTCCCGGTGTCCCCTCCTCGCGCCGACAGCCGTGATGAGCGCCGCTACGCATCTCTAAAAGCGGATTTTCCTTCGCCTGGAAGCGGCTGAAAAAAGCTTTTGGGGGTTTACAAGCGAATCGTACTCCCTTTATACAAAGCTCGTTAATCCCGCATGGTTCGCCCAGCGGCCCCCGCAGGCTCCGGTTTGCGGGGTTTTATTTTCTGGGGGCATGATTGTATGACGCCAGTTGCCTTGTATTTCGACGGATTCAATCTCTATCACGCGCTGCTCAGAATGCGCGAAATCCGGGTTAAGCGGCTGGATTTGCGTGCGCTTTCGCAGAGGCTCATTCTGGGGAAGACCGAGGA
This sequence comes from uncultured Alphaproteobacteria bacterium, assembly GCA_963713805.1. Classification (GTDB taxonomy): domain Bacteria; phylum Pseudomonadota; class Alphaproteobacteria; order Rhizobiales; family Beijerinckiaceae; genus GAS188. Next base: position 58,972 of record CAVQNF010000023.1, read on the forward strand.
AATCAAGGCGATTTATTATTTTTCAGCATACGCTGATTGGCTACCTGGACCAAAGAGCCGGCACGAAGAATACGTGAAGGCCCTTAGTGCCTTCGGCGTGACATGCGTGATGGGGCATTTCAAAAAGAAACATCGAGAGTGCAAATCATGTGGCTCGACGTGGGTTGCCCACGAAGAGAAGGAAACTGACGTTAGTATAGGCATTACGCTTCTCAATGATGCTTACAAGAATGTTTATGAAAAGGCCTATCTTGTTACAAGGGATTCTGACCTTATGCCAGCCGTTCGGATGGTTCTTTCAGAATTCGCTGCCAAGCAAATTGTCGCTGTCGCGCCCCCAATGATGGGTCACTCGAACGATCTTATTTCCGTTTGTAGCTCAAAGAAAAAGATCACCCCGGCTCATATTCTGAGCTGTTTGCTACCACAAACAGTTATGGATTCGAGAGGCGTCGTGGTCGCCCAACGACCTATGGAATACAATTAGGCCAACTTCCCCGCATCACCTCCCATGGATCCGGCTTCCACCAATAGGCGCCCATGCTTGTGTGATGGATCAATGTCCTAATGCCGGTACCAGGTTCTGAATTCACCTTTCGCGCGACAGCGCCCGCTACTCCGCACTCCAATCCTCCGCCCAAAGCGGGCCGAGATCGGCATGGCCCGTGGTCACATAGCCCTTCAGCCATTTCGGCAGGACATGCGGTTCGGCCCGGAAGAAGAGCGGCACATGGGGGAGCGCGGTCGCGTAGATCTTCTGCATTTCGGCCCAGAGACCGATCTGCTTTTCGGGATCGAGCTCGCTCTCTGATTGATCGATCAATTCGTCGAGCCGCGGGATCGAGATGCCGGAATAGTTCGAGCCGCCGTAGGAATTCGCCTCGGAGGGGATGCCGCTCGTCGCATAGTTGCGCCGCGGCGATTTCGTCACCCCGAAGGTCGAGGCATACATCACCATGCCGGGGAAACTCCGCTTCTTCAGGGTCTCGCCGAACATGGTGCGCGCCGGCTCGTTCTTGATCGTCACCTCGATGCAGGCCGCCTTCCAATTCGACTGGAGCACTTGCTGTTGCAATTCGCGCAAGCGGTTGCCGGCCGTCGTGGTGAACTCGAAGGAGAGGCGCTCGCCCTTCGGATTGCGGCAAACGCCGTCCGGCCCCGGCGCGAACCCGGCCTCCGCCAACAGCGCCTTCGCTTTCGCCGGATCATAAGGATAGCTCGGCACATCCTTGGAATAATTCGCGCTCATCGGCGGCACGAAGGCGTTGGCGACCGGCTGCAGGCCCTGGAACAGCTTCTCGGTCAAGGTCTTGCGGTCGGCCGCGTAGACGAGCGCCTGGCGCACCTTGAGGTCCGCGAGGAGCGGATTGCCATGGGCGAGCTCGATATGCTCATAGGCGAGGCTCGGCACGAAGAGATAGACGATAGTCGTTCGGGTGTTGCTTGCGCAGCTCGAGCGCCTGATCGATGGTGAGGCCGACGCCTTCGCCCGCCACCATGTCCACATCGCCGGAGAGGAGATTGGCCTGGAGCGCGGCGGTGTTCTGGATGAATTTGAGGATGATGCGCTTGAAGGAGGGTTTCGTGCCGCTCCAATAAGGGTTCGGCTCGAGCACCACCTGCGCGCCCGATTGGTAATCCTTGATCAGGTATGGCCCGTTATAAAGCCCCGGCGTGAGCGGCGCGCGGTTATAGACGGTCTGCTTGTTGTAGCCGCCGGTTGCCGCCACCTCATCATACACCGGCCCTTCGATATGCACGGGCAGAAGCTCCGCCCATTCATTGTAATTGGTCTGAATGGAATCGAGATGGATGACGGCGGTCGCGTCGTCGATCACGTCGACCTTCTCGGCATGCGCCCAGGCCTTCGGCAGATAGAACCCCGCCTTGGGGTCCCTTGCAACACGCGCCGTGAAGGCGATGTCCTTCGCGGTGACATTCTCGCCGTCGCCCCATTTGAGGCCGGGCTTGAGCTTGATCGTCACCGCCATGCCCTTGCGGCCGGCGGCGCGATCCTCGAGCTTCGCGAGCCCGTTCTTCACCGTGGGCAGCTCGGCGCATAACAGGCAGGTGTTCTTCCAATCCTTGTCGAACGCGGTCACCTTGCGCGTGACGAAGGCGAGGACGTAGTCCTTGATCGTCTCGGCGTCGATATACGGGTTGAAGCTCGACGGGAATTGCGCGATGCCGATGGTGAGCTCGTCATGGGCCGCGAAGCTTGGCGAGGTCGCGCCGATGAACGCGGCGGCGAAAATCAAGGCCGCCTTGGTGTAGCGGATCAAGCGCGCGCCCATGGCTGTCCTCATCGCTGTTCGACGATGCGCGAACTATCGATTTTCCGTCATTCGGCCCGCCAGTTCTGCGACCAGTTCGAGGTCGCATCGCCGATCCCCGACGGCGTATAGCCCTTGAGCCATTTGGGCACGACATGCGCGTCGGCCCGGAAGTAGATCGGCACTTGCGGCAATTGCGTCGCGTAGATCTTCTGCATCTCGGCCCAGATCGCCTTCTGCTTTTCCGGATCGAACTCCTTTTCGGCCTGATCCGTCAGCTCGTCGAAGCGCGGGATCGAGATGCCCGAATAATTCGAGCCGCCATAGCCGTTGGCCTCGGTCGGGATGCCGCTCGTCGTGTAGCCGTTGCGCGGCGATTCGGTCATCTCGAGCCCCGAAGCGAACATCACCATGCCGGTGAATTTCCGCTTCTTCAGCGTCTCGCCGAACATGGTGCGCGCCGGCTCGTTCTTGATGGTGACCTCGATGCAGGCCGATTTCCAGTTCGATTGAAGCACCTGCTGCTCCAACTCCCGCACCCGGTTGCCGGCGGTCGTGGTGAACTCGAACGAGAGCCGCTCGCCCTTGTCGTTGCGGCAGATGCCGTCGGCGCCTGGTGTGAAGCCGGCCTCGGCGAGCAGCGCCTTCGCCTTCGCCGGGTCGTAAGGGAGGGCGGGAAGATCCTTCGCGGCATTCGCGTGGCTCGGCGGCACGAAGCTCGCGGCGACCGGAAGCATGTTGTCGAAAAGCTTCTCGGTCAGCGTCTTGCGATCGGCGGCGTAGACGAGCGCCTGGCGGACGCGCACATCCTGAAGGATCGGATTGTCGTGGGCGAGCTCGATATGTTCCATGAAGAGATTCGGCATGAACATATAGGTGAAACGCTCCGGATATTTCTTGCGCAGCTCGAGCGCCTGATCGACGGTAAGCCCGATGCCGCCCTCCGCCACCATGTCGACGTCGCCGGACAGGAGATTGGCCTCGAGCGCCGCGGTGTTGGCGATGAACTTCACGACGATGCGCTTGAAGAAGGGTTTCGTGCCGTTCCAATAAGGGTTCGGCTCGAGAACGATCTGGGCGCCCGACTGATAATCCTTGACCAGATAGGGGCCGTCGTAGAGGCCGGGGGTGGTCGGCGCGCGGTTGAAGACGCTCTCCTTGTTGTAGCCGCCCGTTCCGGCGACCTTATCATAGGCCGGGCCCTCGATATGCTCGGGCAGGAGCTGCGCCCATTCGTTGTAGCTCACATAGAGCGAGTTGAGATGGATGACGGCCTTGCGGTCATCCACGATCTCGACCTTGTCGATCTTGGCCCAGGCCTTGGGCAGGGAAAAGCCCGACTTCGGGTCCGCGGCGACTCGCGCCGTGAAGGCGATGTCCTTCGTCGTCACGGGCTCGCCATCGCCCCATTTGAGGCCGGGCCTGAGCTCGAGCGTCACGGCCATGCCCTTCGAGCCGTCGGCCCTGTCCTCGATCTTCGCGAGCCCGTTCTGCACGGTCGGCACGTCCACGCAGAGGATGCAGGAGAGCTTGGCGCCTTCGCCATATCCGGTCACGCGCGGCGTGACGAAGCCGAGCACATAGAGCTTGACGTCCTCGGCCTCGATATAGGGATGGAGGCTCGACGGAAATTGCGAGATGCCGATGGTGAGCTCGTCATGGGCGGCGCGTGCTCCGCTGTGCGCGGCGCCCAAGCCCGCAAGACCGAGGACGAGCGCGGCGGCCAGGCGACGGCATCGACGTTCGATCGGCATGGCACATCCTTTCCTTCGTCCTGATGCTCCGCCGGCCGCGCGCTTTTCCGATGACCGGAGAAGCCCGATCGCGTGTCCGCCCGCCGCCGTTCGGCCGGCCTCCTCGGCACTCAGCCGGTCGGGCTGTGCGGGGCTTGCTCCGCCGCCATCTCGGCCGCGCGCTGCTGGTAGAGGCCTGCGAAATCGATCGGATCGATGAAGAGCGGCGGGAAGCCTCCCTGCCGCACCGCATCCGCGATGATCTGCCGCCCGAAGGGAAAGAGCAAGGCGCGGGCATTCGATCATGATGACGGGATGCATGCTCTCCTGGGGGATGTTGGTCAGGCGGAAGACGCCGCCATAGACGAGCTCGAAGGCGAAGATGAGGTTCGGCGCATCGCCGGCCTTGCCCTCGATCAGGAGCTCGACCTCGACATCGCCCTGCGCGAGCGGCTTGGCGTTGACGTTCACCTGGATCGCGATGTTCGGCGCTTGCTGCTGCGGCTGAAGCGAGCGCGGCGCATTCGGGTTCTCGAAGGAGAAATCCTTCGTGTATTGCGCAAGACACTGCAGGCTCGGGCTGTTCTGCGGCGCTTGTCCGTTCGGCGGCTTGCTTGCCGCCAGCCCTTCGGCGGGGTTCGTGGCCATGGGAAACCTCAATCGGTGATGGAAGCGACGCGCCTTGCGCCAAGCCGCATGGGGCTATCATGCCATTCCTTCGCGAACAACTGCCGCGAAAAACGGCGGTCGTGATGCAAGGCCGTGGCTCGCCTCTCCGATGCGCCCTTCAGGCGCGGGCGACCGCCTTCTTGAGCAAGGCGGCGAGGAGCAAAAGGAGCGTGCCCGCCATGGCGGCGCATAGAAGCAGGGGCACAAGCTCTGAGCTTTGCGCGCCGTACGAGGTTCTTTCGATCCAGAGATGCGCGCCGATCACGGCCCCGGCGGTGCCGATGATGGCGTTGCCGATGACCCCGAAGCCGATGCCTCGCATGATCGCATCGGTCGCCATGCCGAAGGCGCAGCTCGCGGTGAAGGCGAGGCCGGCCACGAAATAGAGCATTTCCGGAGCGGTGGATCGCAGTCCGAGATAGGCCAGCATGGGTTCATCGTCCCGCGCCGAAGCGGAGGTCCCATCGCCATGTGTTCGTGCCACTCATAGGCCGAACCTCCTAACGACGCGCAGCCAAAATCATTAGAATTCAGAGCGTTCGCATCTCTCGATGCGGTGATGCGTCCAGTGCGAAGATCACCCGGCGCTGATCATCGCGAGCCCGCTCATCAGGCCAAGGCCGAGCATCGCCACGAAGGCGGCGGCCAGAAGCTCGAGCGCCGCGCCGGCCTTGGCGTAACGCGCTTCGCCGCCGGCGAGATGCTGCGCCGTCCGCTTGGCGAAGACCGAGAGCGTCGCGAGCGCGCTCACCGTGATCGCGACGCCCGCCGCCATGGCGAGGACCGCCGCGAGGCCCGGCCGCCAGGAGCCCTTGCGACCAGGCGAAGACCAGGATGATGATCGCACCCGAACAGGGGCGCGAACCGGCCGCCAGCACGACCGGGCCGGCGTCTCGCCAGCGAAAGCCTCGCGATTGCACGAGATCCGACCGGCACATGATGATCGCAGGCCTCATGCGCCGTCATGGACCGTGAACATGGCCATGGGCGTCCGCTTGGGCATGATGATGATGCCCGTCGTGATGGCGGTGATCAGGGGCCGACCGTCGGGAAGCTCGGGCGCCACGGAGCGCGGCGACCGGCGCGGCCTTGCGCCAGGTGAGCACGAGGCCGAAGAGCGCAATCCCGCGAAGGAGATGAGCTCGACGTGATCTGCAAGACGCGTCATGCCGATCGCGGTGGCGCGCAGGATCAAGGTCGCCGTGAAGCACGATGCCGATCGCGACGAGCGCCTGCAGCAGCGCCGCCGCCGTCGACAAGACGATGCCGCGCCGCAAGCGCCTGCTCGTTGGCGATCAGATAGGCCGAGATCACCGCCTTGCCGTGGCCCGGCCCGCCGGCGTGGAACACGCCATAGGCAAAGGCGAGGAGGATCATGCCGAACGCGAATGCCGTGATCGTCGGGCGCCGTCTTCAGCGCGCTCTCCAATTGCCGGTAGAACCATTCCTGCTCGGCGAGAATCCAGCCGCCCGACGCCGGAGCCCGATTGCGCCGCCTCGCGAATGCCGACGCCGAAGGGATTCTTCGGCGCGGCGGGCACTCCGCCCGCGAGAGCGCGCCGAGGCCGAAGACGACGAGCGCCGCGACGCAGAGCGCGAGGAGCGCGAGACGCGACCCGCCGCATGAGGCGATTCTCCTTGGGCGCGGCAACGACAAGCGTCATGAGCGTCATCTCCTCGACGGGCAAGCTCCTCGAGGAAGGGTCTTCACGGACAGGCAACCAGGATGCTGTCGGCGAAAGCCGCGCCCGCGTCTTCGAGACGTCGGCTGCTGCGTCACGTCGATTTGCGCCAGCGTCTGCTTCAGCGCGTCGTTCTGCGGCGGCTTGCGCACCAAAAGCGTGCAGCCCGGCTTCTGGTTTTCGAGCTTCACCGCCTCGGCTTCCTGCACGGGATCGAAGGCGACGAAATAGGTCGGATCATAGATGCGCATGACGAAGGCCTTGCTCGGCTTCACCGGCTCGGCGAGCGGAAGCGTGAAATGCAAGACGAGGTGCTTGCCCGTGTCCTCGAGCCAGTAATCCTTCGGGGCACCGAATTTCACGTTGCGTCCATTCGCCTTGATGAAGGTGAAATAATCGGCGTCCGACAGCCCTTCCGTATTGGTCTTGGCGAGATCGGCGAGGGTTTCGCGCGAGTAGCGACCATCCGGCCCCTTGTCGAGGCCTTGCTCCAGGAAGGCGGTGTAGAAATCGTCGAAAGCCCAGGCGTTCTTGATCGCGGTCACGCGTCCCGTCCGCGTCGAAGACCACCACCTCGCGGGTGGTGACGAAGACATGAGGATGCGCTCACGCGGCAAGCGGCGTGAGGCTCGCGGCGAGCGCCGCCGCGAGGACCGCGAGAGACGCAGGCGGCAGGGCGTTCTCGGATCGGCGGGCCGGCGACGGATCGCGGACGGCGATGATGTTCATGAGGCCCGCGATCCGTAGTTCGCGCCAGGAGGCGCCGCGGTCGGGGACTAAACCCAGAGATCGCGGCGATCGTGAGGCCGGCCGGCTTCACGATCTTCATGCCCTTTTGCGGCGCGGGCGAGCCGGGCGTGGCCCGGTTCAGCGTTGCGATGCGTTCCCGCGAAGCAGGCTGGAGAGACGGGTTGAGGAGAATCCTCCCCGAAACCGGAGAACGCTCCGATGGTGTTGGTCGCCGGTGCATGGGACGGCTCATGTGGCCGCCCTTTCCGGCTTGGTGCCTCTTCTCCCGTCGGCGCTTCACTTCATTCGGTCTTCGCCCCGGACCGCGCTCGAAGGATCAAAAGGTGTGCTCGAAGGACCAGCGTTAAGAGAAAGCCATGCGGGAAGCTCCGATCACCTCGGCAAATCGCGGGCAGCCCTGATGATCGACGCCGCCGAATGGTGCTATGCTCCTTTCCTGCCGCCATCTCACGCGACGCGAAGGTTCCCATGATCAAGCCGCCGGACCGGACGAAGGAAGAGAAGGACGCGGAATCGAGGCGCGACACCGTCAATCTGCTCGCGGTGATCATCTGCCTCGTGATCCTCATCGTCGGCTTCTGGCTGGTCAATCGCTTGTGGGAAATGAAGAAGCTGCAGGATTGCGTGTTCTCCGGCCGCCGCAATTGCGCGCCCATCGAGACGTTGCAATAGTGCCTGGCCCATCGCGTCATGGCCGCGCGCGTCATGGCCGTGCGTGTCACGGCCATCCACGTCATTGCGGCACGACGGACAGGTGTGGATGACCGGCAGAGCCTTGGTCCGGCCATGACGATAGAGGGATCATCCTCGAGGGGCGCACCCCCGCGGGTAGCCGTCGGCTTCGTCCCGCCGCCTATGCATCTCCGCCCCTTTGAAAGGAAGGCGCAAAGGCGAATGGAACGAGCGATTAATGGGCGATCGGGCGGGTAGCGCCACGCAAACCTTTCGTGTATGAGGGCGCGGCCTTCATCGATGGCCAATGCCGCGGTAGCTCAGCTGGTAGAGCAACGCATTCGTAATGCGTGGGTCGGGGGTTCGAGTCCCTTTCGCGGCACCAATGACGCCACGCCAATGGCCAGCGAGTCCATAACGAGCGGCCAAGCGCCCTTGATCTCGAAACCCCTAGCCGCATGCGCTACTACGCGCTCGATTAGCTCGTGCAATGGCCTGCGCTCAGGCATGGCGTCGTCTTCGGCGAGCGTCTGTTGTAACCAGTCGACGGCGCGCAAATTAGGCCTTGGGCAACTGATCAAGCCCGCTGCGGCCTATGATCGAGGCTCCCGAAAGCGCGCGATCCTTAAATGTCGCGAGGACGCTATGGCCCTAGCGCGCGCAGTGGGCGCGGCACAAAGCAACCTGATCGAAGTGCAGCCGGCGCTTTCGTAGCCAGCCCGGTAGGCCATGAAGGCTTTACGACTCTTCCAGTTGCTGTCGAAGCCCGCTATCGGAAAGAGTCGTTTGGAATGGCAACAACGCGCTGACCACGTTCGAGCCGACGGCAGGGGCGAACGGAATCTCCGCGTTGATCATAAAGGGCTATGTGGGGGGCGGTCGTGTCAAAATGCTGTATAATCTTCCCGAGCACGGGAACTACCTTAGCTAGACAGCATCCCGTTCATCAAAAGAGGAACCTAACGCGCATCCGTTCCATTGGTTATGCCACTTTGCCTTAACGTGAAGCAGCATTCTCTTTGGAGTGGAAGGTCCCGATCGGAGCAGGATCGCAGCCCTACGAGAGCATCTTAAAGGCGTATGGAGAATCGCCTCCCCTATCACCACCGCCTCATCTGACAAAGACTAGATTATCTCCAGATATTAAAATTTCGAAGTTTTGTGAAAACATCGCCTTCTGAAGTGACAAGCTACTATATTTTCCTGACAGCAACTTGTCATGAGGCTCGATTATCACAACCGTAGGCTCAGACAACCATGGTGTTGTCGACGAAAACAAATCATGTTCAAAGCCCTCTATATCTATCTTTACAATAAACAATTGACTATCGTCGCCGGCTTCTGAGAGCAGATCGCCTATGGTAACGACCGGAATAGTACCATCTTCACTGCGTACTGTCCGGATAGCCCAAGATCTTGGACTCGGCCTCAAAAGCGAAACCTTGCCGGTTATGGAACCGATCGCAGCCTCCACGACTGTGATATTGTCCCGCACCTTGCAGTTGCGTCGACTAAGTTCAGCGTTCGCCGGATCTGGCTCGATAGCAAGGATCTTAGCGTCGCGAAATGTGTTGGAGAACCAGATTGATGTGGCTCCGATATTCGCGCCGGCGTCAATGATAATCGGGCGACGATTATTTGTTAAAATAGAAGCATAGGCGCTTTGAATGCGATCCCTCTGCGCGAATTTACTGATATCATAGTCCCTATAAGTGAACACTTGGCGAAGAACATTGATATCGCTGTCGGAGGGACGCAGTGAAATCGTTCCAATGCGGGTGTTGATCGTAACCGCACCAAGTGTGTCGCGGGGAAGAAAATCGCGCAGCAATATGGAGGGGCCGAATGTCGCAGCGTCCCTGAATTGGGCTCTGAGGGAACTGGGATCGAAAGCTCTCAGAAAGTTCATGCGTAGAACTCCAAACAGGGCTTTAAGGATCTACTCATGAGAGGCAGCTGGGCATTTCATGGCCAGCGTTGTGGTGGTGTTCTGTATTGGACTCGCTGACGAAACGTCGAGGCGCGCCTGTTGACGCTCGTCCATAACCGAACATTCCCTCCAGGGCATCCACACCTCCCACCAAGCATGCGTGGTCGGAGGTGTCACCCATGTGTCCGAAAACGATTTGTCCCCCATGTCTCGGGGCCCCCCCACCCCCTCATTTCGAAATCTGCTCGAGCTCGAGGTCGCGCGTGCGCGGCCCCCATCTGCCGATCGAGATCACCACCATCGCCATCGCGAAGGCGATGAGGCCGAACACGCCCTGGGTTCCGCCGACGTTCAGGATGTAACCGATTATGAAGCTCGCGAACACCGTGCTGATGCGGCTGAACGAATAGGTGAAGCCGACGGCACGCGCGCGAACGCGGGTCGGGAAGAGCTCGGTCTGGTAGCTGTGGAAGGAATAGGAGAGCACGTTGTTCGAAAGCGTGATCAGCACGCCGAAGAGAATCAAAAGCTCCATCTGGCTTTGATACGAGAACGTCACGCCGAAGACACCGATGCAGACGGCGGCGCCGACCAATTGCCATTTCCGCTCGAATTTGTCGGCGAAGCTCATGGCGAGCAGCGGGCCGAAGGGGTTCGCGATCGCGATGATGAAGGCATATTGCAGGCTCGCTGCCCAGGTTGATTCCGGTCTGCTGGGCGATCAGCGTCGGCACCCAGGCGGCGAAGCCGTAGAAGCCGAAGGTCTGGAAGAACTGGAACACCATCAGCATGATGGTCCGGGTGCGATAGGGCGGCTCGAAGATTTCCGCGAAGCGGCCCATCGGCTCGGCCTTCTCGACCGCATGGCGCGGCGGGTTGCGGCAGGGGCGCGCCGCGAAGATCCGCGCGACGACCTTCGCCTCGATCGCGGCGGTCACGGCCTCGGCCTCGTCGAGCCGGCCATGGTTGATGCAGCCAGCGCGGACTTTCCGGCACGGCGCGGCGGATGAACCAGACGAAGAGCGCGCCGATCGAGCCGATCAGCACCACCCAGCGCCAGCCGTCGAGGCCAAGCGGGCTCGTGTCGGCACCAGCATATAGGCGATGAAGGCGACGACCGGCACCACCGCGAATTGCACCGCCTGGTTGAAGGCGAAGGCGCGCCCGCGCATGGACTTCGGCACGAGCTCGGAGAGGTAGGTGTCGATGGTGACGAGCTCGACCCCGATGCCGATGCCGGCGATCAGCCGCCAGAGGCAGACTTCGAGCCCGCTGTTCTGGAAGGCCATCACCAAGGTCGCGGCGCAATACCAGAGCATCGAATAGGTGAAGATCGTTCGCCGTCCGTAGCGGTCGGCCACGTAGCCGAAGACGAAGGTGCCGATGAACAGGCCGAAGAAGGTCGACGCCACGAAAAGCGCGGGGCCGGCGAAAATGCCAACCTGGACATCCTTGAGGAGCCCCGCCTTCACGAGGCCCGGGACCACATAGGCGGTCATGAACAGATCGTAGAATTCGAACATGCCGCCGAGCGAGAGCAGCGTGATGAGCACCCAGACGTGGCGCGTGCCGGGAAGCCGGTCGAGCCGCGCCAGAATGGCGGCGGCGCGGCTTTCGCTCCTTGCATCATTCATCTTCATTCCTCCCCTTCGCGTTTATAGGGCGCGGCACGCTGCCCACCGCACCGCAAGCGCGCTCTTGCCGATCTTGACCCTCTATCATCGCCGATTCGCGGCCAGAATGGAAACGAGGCTACGCACCCATCCCCGCGCTCCCGCTCGCGCCCTCCGTTTGACGCAACGCTCGAGCCATAGGAAGCTTCGCTCATGCGGAAAGCTCCTGTCTCTTCGCCGCGATCCCGGCGGCAGTCTCCTGATCGGTGTCGTCCGTCTCACGCCTCGCCGCCACGGCCTCGTGCCTCGTCGGAGCCGCCGCCCGGAGCCTGAAGACGGCGACGCGCAATCACCCGCTGCGCGCGGGGCTCGCGACGCTTGCCTTCATCGCCTTCATCTCGGCGCCTCACGCCAGCGGAGATCGAGAACGAGCCGGCGCGCGATCTCTTCGGCGCGGTGACGAAGCCGTCATCGGGCGCGCCGCACCCGATCGGCTTTTTCTCCAAGGGCTGCCTCGCGGGCGCCGTGCCGCTGCCGATCGACGGCGACGATTGGCAGGTGATGCGGCTTTCGCGCAACCGCAACTGGGGCATGCCCGTGCTGGTGCAGACGATCGAGCATCTCGCGCGCGACGCGCGCAAGGCCGGTTGGCCGGGCCTCTTGATCGGCGACATGTCGCAGCCGCGCGGCGGGCCGATGAAGACCGGCCATGCCTCCCATCAGATCGGCCTCGACGCCGATATCTGGCTCACCCCGATGCCGTCGCACACCTTGTCGCGCGCCGAGCGCGAGGAGATGGCGGCGGTGAATGTCGTCGCGCCCGACCGGCTCAGCGTCGACCGTTCGGTCTGGACGCCGGCGCATCTCGCGCTGATCAAGGCGGCGGCCTCGCAGCCCGAGATCACGCGCATCTTCGTCAACCCGGCGATCAAGAAGGAGCTATGCCGCACCGCCGGCGTCGGATCGCGGCTGGATGACGAAGGTGCGCCCCTATTGGGGCCATGACGACCATATCCACATCCGCCTCGCCTGCCCGGCGGGCGCCTCTTCCTGCGAGGAGCAGGAGGCCCCGCCCGACGGCGATGGCTGCGCCGAGAAGGACCTCGCCTATTGGTTCCAGCCGGGAGTTCTGCATCCGACACCCGGCAAGCCTCGCCCGCCCTTGCCGCTCTCGGCGCTTCCTGAAGCGTGCCGGGCGGTGCTTCTGGAGCGGAGTAGGGCGAGTAGCGAATAGCGAATAGAGTGAAGAGTGAAAGTGAAGTGTCCCTCACTTCTCACTTCACCATTCTCACTTCTCACTCTCACTACCTCTACTCGCTACTCCCTACTCGCCACTCGCTTATCCAACACCCGTTTCGCCTTGCCGAGCGAGCGCTCGATCGCACCGGGCGCGGCGACCGAGACCTTCGCGGTGACGCCGACGAGAGTTCTTGACCGAATGCCGTCAGCCTTCTCGCCGCCTCCGTCGCGTTCTTCCGCCGAGGCCGCGTGCGGGCGCGCCTCGACCATGATCTCCATCTCGTCGAGCCTGCCCTCGCGCGTCAGCACGATCTGGTAATGGGCGCGCGAGCGTCTCGATCTTGAGGAGCTCCTCCTCGATCTGCGTCGGGAAGACGTTGACGCCGCGCACGATCATCATGTCGTCCGAGCGCCCGGTGATCTTCTCCATGCGCCGCATCGAGCGCGCCGTGCCCGGCAGGAGCCGCGTGAGATCGCGCGTGCGATAGCGGATCACCGGCATCGCCTCCTTGGTGAGCGAGGTGAAGACGAGCTCGCCCTTCTCGCCGTCCGGCAGCACCTCGCCGGTCGCGGGATCGATCACCTCCGGGAAGAAATGATCCTCCCAGATGTGCAGCCCGTCCTTCGTCTCGACGCATTCATTGGCGACGCCAGGCCCCATCACCTCGGAGAGGCCGTAGATGTCGACCGCGTGCATGTCGAACTCGTCCTCGATCTCGGCGCCGCATCGCATTGGTCCAGGGCTCGGCGCCGAAGATGCCGATCTTGAGCGAGGAGGCGCGCGGGTCGATGCCGGCGCTGACGAAACTCGTCGAGGATGGCGAGCATGTAGGAGGGCGTGACCATGATGATGTCGGGGCGAAAATCGTGGATGAGCTGCACCTGCCGCTCGGTCATGCCGCCCGACATCGGCACCACGCCGCAGCCGAGCTTCTCGGCCCCCGCATGCGCGCCGAGCCCGCCGGTGAACAGCCCATAGCCATAGGCGATGTGGACGAGCATGCCGGGCCGTGCGCCCGAGGCGCGCATCGAACGCGCCATGAGCGTCGGCCCAGATGTCGAGATCGGCTTTGGTGTAGCCGACGACGGTCGGCTTGCCGGTGGTGCCGGATGAGGCGTGGATGCGCGCGATCTTCTCGCGCGGCACGGCGAAAAGGCCGAAGGGGTAATTCTCGCGCAAATCCGCCTTGCTGGTGAAAGGGAATTTGCGCAGATCCTCGAGCCGCTTGAAATCACCCGGATGAACGCCCGCCGCCTCGAATTTCGCGCGATAGGCCGGCACCTTCTCGTAGGCGTGCGCGCAGCGTCGCCTTGAGGCGCTTCGTCTGCAGCGCGGCGATCTCGTCGCGCGAGGCGGTCTCGATCGGGTCGAGACTGCCGGGCGGCGGGGCTTCCCCGAGGCGCATCATTTCCTCCTCGTGGCGTAGCGAGTAGCGCGTGGCGATCGGTAGAGCGAAGGATTAGATCGCTAGTCATTCCCTTTTCATTTCACTTCACTTTTCACTTCGCTACGCTACTCGCTACTCGCTCTCTCACACCCCCGGTTTCGAGCACGAGCGTCCCCTTCACCGTGCGTGAGAGGCCGCGGAACTCGGCGATCACCTCGCCGTCCTGACGCGTCACCGTGACGTCATAGACGCCGGAGCGCTCGGCCCGCGACACCTCGCGGCAGCGTGCCGTCAAGAGATCGCCGAGCCTGCCGGGCGCGAGATAGGTGATCGCGCAATGTTGCGCCACGGCGCGCTGGTTATGGCTGTTGCAAGCGAAGGCGAAGGCGGAATCGGCAAGCGTGAAGATGTAGCCGCCATGGCAGAGGCCGTGACCGTTCACCATCGTCTCGCAAACCGTCATGGTGAGCGTCGCCGCCCCCGGCGCGATCTCGGTGATCGCCATGCCGAGCGCGCGGCTCGCCTTGTCCTGCGCCCACATGGCGTCCGCCGCGGCGCGCGCGAGCCTCTCGGCGCTCATCGCCGATAGCGCGCCTTCGTGGCGATGGGGACGGGTGTGGAAAGCCGGGTTTCACGCTCATGCCCTGTCCTTTGAAGCTCGGCTTGCGCTTTTCCATGAAGGCGCGCACGCCCTCGGCGTAATCCTGGGTGCGGCCGGCCTCGCGCTGCAGATCGCGCTCGAGCGTCGAGCTGCTCGTCGAGCGTGTTCGTCGAGGAGGCGTCGAGCGCCTGCTTTGGCGAGCGCGAGGCCTTTCGTCGCGCCTTCGGCGAATCGGGCGCAAAGCGCATGCGCCTCGCCCATCAGCACGTCGTCGTCGACGCATTTCCAGATGAGCCCCCAGCTCGCGGCGGTCTCGGCCGGCACCGGCTCGGCGAGCAGCACCATGGCGCGCGCGCGGGCCTCGCCCACGAGGCGGGGCAGAAAGAAAGTGCCGCCGGCGTCGGGGACGAGGCCGATGCGCGTAAAGGCCTCGAGGAAGCTCGCCGAGCGCGCCCGCGAGCACGATGTCGCAGGCAAGCGCGATATTGGCGCCGGCTCCCGCCGCCACGCCGTTCACCGCGCAGACGATCGGCATCGGCAGCGCGCGCAGCTGCTTCACGAGCGGCGAGTAATAGGTCTCGATGGTGCGGCCGAGATCGGGCGGCTCGGCGCCTTCGCCCATCACCCGGTCGGAAAGGTCCTGCCCGGCGCAAAAGCCGCGCCCGGCGCCGGTGAGGAGCACGGCGCGGCAGGATCGTATCGGCCTCGGCCTCGGCGAGCGCGGCACGAAGCGCAAGATGCATCGCCTCGTTGAAGGAATTGAGCCGCGAAGGCCGGTTGAGCGTGATGAGGCGATAGCCTTGTTTGCCCTCGACCAGGATCGGTGCCTCGTCCATACATTCTCCCTTTCGTGACCTCTCCCTTTCATGGGCGACGCACCGCGGTTCAGGCTTCCCGCCACGACTTTCGTGTCGGTGGCGTGGCTCATGTCAACGCCGGCGACAGGCGTCGCGCCGGAAGTCTTGCGGCGCGGCAATTCGCCACGATATGGAGAATGATGGACAAGACGCTGCGATCCGCGCTGGTCACGGTCGAGACGCCGGAGGAAGCGGTCGCGAGGCTCGACCGGCTGCATAGCGACGCGACGGGCGCGCTGCGGCACGCCTTGGAGCGCTATTTCGAGACGCGCGAGCCGCCTTCCCCCGATGAGCGCGCCCGTTTCCGCTATCCCGAGATCCGGGTGAGCTATGAGCCGGAGGGCGTGCAGCCCTTGGTGCGGCGCGCTTTCGCCAAATTCCCCGCGCCCGGCGTCTATGCGACGACGGTCACGCAGCCCGCGGCCTTCCGCTCTTATCTCCTCGAGCAATTGCGTCCGCTGATGAATGAATATGGGGCGACGGTCGAGGTCGGCGTCAGCAGCGAGGAGATCCCCTATCCTTACGTGTTCGAGCGCGGCGACGAGCTCTCACGCGAGGGGGTGACGGCGGCCGAGCTCGCTCTCTTCTTTCCGGCACCCTTGCTTTCGACCGTGGGCGACGAGATCGCCGATGGCAGCTTCGCACAGGCGCCCGGCATGCCGCGCCCGCTCGCCCTTTTCGACGCGGTGCGAGTCGATTTCTCGCTGCGCCGGCTCATGCATTACACGGGCGGCGATTGGCGCAATTGCCAAACCTGGGTGATGCTCACCAATTACCATCGCTATGTGGATCAATTCATCCGCTGGGGGCTCGAGCGGGTACGTGAGAAAGGCCGGTTCGAGAAGCTGGTGCTTCCCGGCGACATCGTGATCGACGGCGCCATGGCCGAGAGCGAGGCCGAAGCCCTCATCGCCGGCAACCCCTGGCACCGCTTCCAGATGCCTGCCTATCACGTCACCGCGAAGGACGGGCAAGGCGTGAGCCTCGTCAACATCGGGGTCGGCCCCTCGAACGCCAAGAACATCACCGACCATCTCGCCGTGCTGCGCCCGAACTGCTGGCTGATGGTGGGCCATTGCGGCGGCTTGCGGCTCTCTCAGCAGATCGGCGATTACGTGCTGGCCCATGCCTATCTGCGCCAGGACCGCATCCTCGACATGCAAGTGCCGGTCGACGTGCCGATCCCGGCGCTCGCCGAGGTGCAGCTCGCCTTGCAGGAGGCCGCGGCCCGCGTCACCGGCGATCGGGGCGAGGCGTTGAAGCAGCGGCTGCGCACCGGCACGGTCGTGACCTATGATGATCGCAACTGGGAGCTGCGCTGGAGCAAGGAGCGCCAACGCATCAATATTTCGCGCGCCGTCGCGATCGACATGGAATCAGGCACCATCGCGACGCAGGGCTTCAGGCTGCGCGTGCCTTACGGCACGCTGCTTTGCGTCTCCGACAAGCCGCTCCATGGCGAGATCAAGCTGCCGGGCGCGGCGAACAGCTTCTACAACCGCGCCGTCGGCGAGCATCTCGAGATCGGCCTCACCGCGATCGATATCTTGCGCAGCGGGCGCGAGAGCTTGCATTCGCGCAAATTGCGCTCCTTCGACGAGCCGCCGTTCAGGTGATCCCTTTCGCCATAGCCGCAACGTTCGCCGCTGATGGCGCGCGCCTGTGGTCTTGAGAGCGCCGCGCTCGGCACGACGGTATTTCCACCCGTGGGAGATTTTTTGATGAGCATCAAAGGCAGGAACGCCGTCGTGACGGGATCGACGAGCGGCATCGGGCTCGGCATCGCGCGCGCGCTCGCCAAGGAAGGCGCGAATGTGATGCTCAACGGCTTCGGCGAGGAGGCCGCGATCGAGAAGGAGCGCGCAAGTCTCGCGCGCGAATTTTTCGTCGAGGCGCTTTACAGCCGCGCCGACATGTCGAAACCCTCTGAGATCACGGCGATGATCGAGGAGGCGAAGGCGAAGCTCGGCTCGGTCGACATTCTCGTCAACAATGCCGGCATCCAATTCGTGTCCCCCGTCGAGGATTTTCCCGATGAAAAATGGGAAGCGATCATCCGCATCAATCTCATCGCCGTGTTTCACGCCACCAAGGCCGTGCTCTCCGGCATGAAGGCGCGAAAATGGGGCCGCATCATCAACACGGGTTCCGCCCATTCCCTTGTCGCCTCACCGTTCAAATCGGCCTATGTGGCGGCCAAGCACGGCGTTGCCGGATTCACCAAGACGGTCGCGCTCGAGACGGCGAGCTTCGGCGTCACGGTCAATTGCATCAGCCCCGGCTATGTGTGGACGGAGCTCGTCGAGCGTCAGATCCCCGACACGATGAAGGCGCGCAACATGACGAAAGAAGAGGTGATCGACGAGGTGCTGCTCAAGGCGCAGCCGACGAAGCAATTCGTCACCGTCGGTCAGGTGGCCTCGCTTGCGCTTTATCTCTGCTCGGACGCCGCCTCGCAGATCACGGGCGCCAATCTCTCGATCGACGGCGGCTGGACGGCGCAATGATGAGAAAAGGCGCGCCTCACGCCGATATGTATTGACCCCATGCGCGGCCCGCGTCCACGATCGCGCTTCCCCTCTTCGCAAACTTGCCGCGGCCACATGGCGAAAACCATCCTTCTCACCGGCTTCGAGCCTTTCGACGGCGAGGCGGAAAACCCGTCCTGGGAGGCCGTGCGGCCGCTCGATGACGAGCGCATCGACGGCCACCCAATCGTCGTGCGCCTCATGCCTTGCGCCTTCGGCAAGGCCATTCCCCGGCTCGAAGCCGAGATCGCGGCGCTCGACCCGCAAATCGTCATTTGCGTCGGGCAAGCGGGCGGACGGGCGGAAATCTCGGTCGAGCGCGTCGCCATCAATCTCGACGATGCGCGCATTCCCGACAACACCGGCGCGCAACCAATCGACCGGCCGATCGTCCCCAAGGGACCGGCCGCCTATTTCTCGAGCTTGCCCGTGAAGGCGATCGTGCGTGATTTGCGCGGCGCCGGGATTCCGGCTGGACCCTCGCAGACCGCCGGAACCTTCGTCTGCAACCACATCTTCTACGGCGCTTGCCATCTGCGGGCGACGGGGCGGCGCAAGCTTCGCACGGGCTTCATCCACATCCCCTATTCACCCGCGCAAGCCGTCAATCATCCCGGCCTGCCTTCGCTCGCGGTGCCGATCGTCTCGGAGGCGTTGCGCATCGCGGTCGCGACGACGCTGCGCAACAAGGTCGATGCGCGCGAGGTCGGCGGCGCTCTCAGCTGACGCTTGACGTTTCGGCCCGCCGCGGAACGAGGCCATATTTCTCGCGGCGCACCCAACGCGCCGTCATGACAAGGCCGACCACGCCGAGGCTCGAGACGATCCCGGTCCAGATGCCCGCGCCCGCGAAGCCGAAGCCGAAGGCGAGGAGCGCGCCGAGCGGCAGGCCGAGGATCCAATAGCCGAAGGCGGCGATCCACATCGGCACGCGCGTGTCGAAGAGGCCGCGCAACATGCCGGCGATCACGACTTGCAGCGAATCCGTCATCAGGAAAAGGGCGGCAAAACCGAGATAGCGCAGCGCGAGGACGACGACCTCGGCATTCGCGGGAGCGTCGACATCGATGAAGAGGCCCGCGAGAAGGCGTGGCTCGAGCACGACGAAAAGCGCCACGACGCCGGAGGCGCCGAGCGCCATCGCATAGGCGGTCCAGCCGGCGCGCCGGATCCATTCGATATCGCCCGCGCCGCGCGCGAGGCCGACGCGAACGGTCGCCGCCTGGGCGATGCCGGTCGGCACCATGTAGCCGAGCGTGCCGATCTGCATCGCGATCGCATGGGCCGCGACGGCCGCCGCTCCGATCAGGCCCATCATGAGCATCGCGGCCGAGAAGATCGTGGTCTCGAAGGCGAGCGCGACGGCGATCGGCAAGCCGAGCCGCATGAGCTCGCGCAAGCGCGGCCAATCGGCCCGCCAAACGCGCTCGAACACATGATAGCGGCGAAAGCGCCGGTCGAGCGTCACGACGAGCGTAAGTCCGACGAACAAGGTCGAGCCGGCGCAGGCGCTCGCGATGCCCGCGCCCGCGAGGCCGAGCGCGGGCGCGCCGAGATGGCCGAAGATGAGGCAGGTGCCGAGCCCGAGATTGACGAGGATCGCGCCCCCGGCCGCGAACAACGTCCACAAGGGACGACCGAGCACCGCGACGAAGGAGCGCAGCACCATGTAGAAGAGCTGCGGCAGCAGCCCCCATTGCAGGTGGTGCATGTAGGAGGCCGCGAGGCGCGCGCTCGCGGGTGCTTGCCCGAGAGAGATGAGCAGCGGCTCACGTTCCAGAGAATGAGCCAGATCGGCACCGCGATGGCGATCGCGGCCCAAAAGCCCTGACGCACCGTGCGCCGCAGCTCCGAGACCGCGTCGGGATCGCGGCCGCGCTCGTTCGCCATCATCGGCGCGACGGCCGAGACGAGGCCCATGCCGAACAGC